>JAEDHB010000064.1 GCA_016297265.1 Butyrivibrio sp. | reverse complement strand
CATACGGTAGAGGTTTCCCTGTCGGGGCGCGGCCTCCACATATTGCGGGCCACATCGCACGGGCAGAGCGTGCACGCCAAAATCGTGAACCTTGCCACCTCGGGACATTCCGATGCCGTGAGGGTCAGCAACTCCGCTGGTATTGCACAGGACATCCCGGCAATGAAGACACAACAGAATGTCAATGTGGGGGACAAAATCAAGATAGCGAACACAATGTGGCTTAGTCATATCCTCGATTCTGTGCGGAGCGGTCTTTTTGTCGCTAGTTTGAGAGAAACCAAGTATTGGCGTTTATTTGAAAACTATCCCGACACTCTTTATTGGGATGAAAACAGCCTGAAGCACCGGCTTGTGGCGATACCTCTTCCTTATACAAACGCCTTTTTAGATGATTACAACCCTGATCATCTGATATGGGAATACATCGATTTTCAAGACAGCACTTTTTATGTATATCCCAATCCAAGTTGCCCAGTTACAGATATGTCAATGATGGTGAATTATTTTCCATTTGAGAATGGTTTTATAACATTTTATAGTGAATTATATGACCTTGTGCGGGTATGGCCGTTGTCACCTGGTTTTTACAAATATAGGATAACTCAGTATCCTTCTGATAATGACCTTTTTTGTCCAGAATGTCAAGGCCAACTGGAAGTTTACTCCCAAGATGGCACTTTTTTGATGAGTCGAATTTTATTGTTGCGACGCGCAAACTTTCCCAATGCGTTTTTTATGCAAAAGGGGCCTGCAGACCCTGACGACTGGTTTGACGAAACGCCGCCATACACAGAATTTTTTATTATAAGATAACATTGTTCCCCTAAAATAAAAAAGTTATGAAAAAAAGACTTTTACCCTTATTAGTTTTGTTGCTACTGTGCAGCGGAATGGCGAGAGGGCAGAAAACAGATTCGAATTTCAATGAGAGTTTCAAACATCATGAAATTGGCTTTTCTATCGGGATAATGCCCGAAGGAGAAGATTATTGGAGGCCAGCCAGAATTATGATGCCTATTAGCGAAAATTTCTGGAGACCTGCAAGTCTTTTTGCTTACTATGAACCAGATTTTTTTCATTACAGAACTTCGTTAGAATCGTATTCTCAATCCTTTAAAGTCGGTGCTTTCAATCTCCATTATTTCTACAACATTACCCGCAAGCATAGTTTAGGGGCCGTCTTATCCACGACGCTGCTGAATGTTACTATTCCTCGATCCGAAAAAACCTACAAAGGTATTAACACTTACATAACATTAAATGCAACATATAGATTCACATACAAGAGTTTCCCAAACATTGTTTTTTACTTGGGAGTTGGATTGGGCGCCACTTTTGGAATAGAAGCGAAAGAAATAAATGAGTTCGTCAAGACGGTCTGGAATAATGATAAATGGACCCGCCGGTTTTTCGTGGGACCAGCAGTCCAGTTGACACTGCTTGGCATGCGCGTGGGGAAGACAAACGCTGCCAACATTGAACTGGGATTCGGCCCTGAAGGAATACTGGAAGTCGGTTATTCATATGAATTTTGATGTTTGTTAATAATATTTTGTTGCTTTATGAAAAAGAGTTTGTTGCCTTTTCTAATAATCATTAGTTGTTCTACGGCATTTTCTCAAACGGGTCCGTCTTATACAAGGTTATTTGACAGCCTTTTTGCAAATATCAATATGGCTGATGCAACAACAGGGCTACTTTATGACCGGGTAGTACCTTTTGCTAACCTGCCGGCATTCAATTCCAATCGAAATCCTAATGTGGATACGATTGATGCAAGCATTTTTTTGCAAGGTTATTTTGAATTATACAATGCAGCAATTGTGCCCACGGGAAGGCCTCCATACACAGTTAATGAACTTAGAAATATGACCACAAAAGATACCAACCTCGTTAATATTGGGATTATCCACTACCGTTATAATGTCATAGACAGTGGTGTAGCCGTACAAAAATTGTATTTTGATGAAGACAGTGTGTTGCGGGAAGACAAATCCATAGAGGCTTCTTTGTTTGTGGAGGATACGATTTTCCTTGCCTCCCCACTTGTTGACAGAGTTGAAAAAGGTATGCTGTATTATAAAGTGGCTGGTTCAAATCTCTTTAACAATACGGGAGATGAAATAGAGAAAATTACTATTGATTTTGATGATGGCCGTGGATTTCGTAACGTGCATGTTGATGAGATAATTTCGGTGAATTACCCGGATACAGGTACACATACCTTACATTTTAGGATATATTTGCCAAATAACCGCGTGTATGATGCCTATTCAAAAATAGTATGTTTTCAGAAAACAGCAAATGAGATTCCCTATCCCAAAGATATTATTCCAATCCGTGCAAAAATCCCTTTTATGGATTACGAAGGGGATACTTCGTTGTGCGCAACGGGAAAAATGTGTATATGCTATGCACATAGTGACAAACTTCTGAGAAAACCACTTATAATATCAGATGGTTTTGACCCACAAAACACCAGAGGTTTTGAATCGGGGGAAGATGGAAAAGAGTCCCTTTGGAATATGTTGGCATACAACAACAAACATTTGGGAGACTCGTTGATAAGCGTATATGGATATGACATTGTCTTTGTCGATTATGACGATGGCGGTGAATACATTGAGCGGAATGCCATGGTGTTTGTGGCAGCCATAGACACACTGAACAAGATGTTGAGGCAAAACCAGAGCCAAGAACAAATAATAGTCGTTGGCCCAAGTATGGGAGGGCCTGTAACGCATTATGCATTGTCCTATATCGAAAAGAATCCTTCAGCGACAACCAATTTTGGAAACCATAACTGTAGGTTGTGGATTGCCTTCGACTCACCGCAACAGGGTGCAAACATCAATCTCGGCGCCCAAGCTTTTATGTATTTTTTTGGTTCTGTTGGAAATAATGAGGAAGCTTTATATGTTTGGGACAATGTGATCAATTGCCCCGCAGCAAAGCAAATGTTAAAACACCAATTTAATATCTATGCACCCGCTCAGCCTTTTCAAACATGTTCATTAACAATTAACCAGTACGTTCCTCATCCATATTTTACACATTTTTATCAAGCTATCGAAAGTCTTGAATATCCTATAAATTGCAGAATTCTATCAATAGTCAATGGAAGTTTGAATTCGATCACTTTTGGGTCAGGCTGTTCTGAAGCCATTGAACTTGATGCTAAGTATAACATTAGGGTTTCTAAAATTCAACTCTTTCCAACATCTGGCGTTTGCGAGGTGTTTTATGGAATGTATACTCCAGGAGATATGGGCTATTTAATAGGAAATAGAAACAAATTCTGGTTGTTTGCACCATCAAACAACAATTTCAGCATTGATGCAGCTCCAGGAGGTGCTTTTAACACTTTTCAAATGATACAAGATGCTGCACAGACCAATCCTCAGATTAAGCAAATTACAATGTCAAGAAGCTCACATTGTTTTATGCCCATAACCAGCACCTTGGATATTAGCGGTAATATGAATTACAATACTGACCTATCTTCGCTGAACTTGGTTGAGGAAGGTCTGACACCTTTCGACAGTTATGCAGGTGTGATGGATAGCAACATGTATCACGCAACGCTCAATCAA
>JAEDHB010000063.1 GCA_016297265.1 Butyrivibrio sp. | reverse complement strand
GTTAATTTAAAACATCTCTTCGACAATCTTCTCAATCTCATCACAGAACTTCTTGTTGTTACTCTCAACACCATTAGTCATTCCACTTACGGTTTCATCATACTTATCAAGCACATCACCAAGTTTCTCTACATCTTCTACCTCAATGATGTTCTTCTGCCTCTTAGCAACTTCCCGACAGAAATTAACCTGGTGATTATTAACATGCTCGTCATATTCTTTCCTTCTCGGAACGACAATTGGAATCTTCCCTATCTGAAGCGGAGCGATAAAGCTTGAAGGACCACCATGAGTAAGAACTATCCTTGCGGCCTTAACGTTCTTATCCATTTCCTTAAAAACAAAAAACTTCTGCCACTTTGCAAACTTTGGCTCATAGGTGCTAAAACCGGTCTGAATAATCACTTCTTCTTCATGCGTTTCAGCCCACTTGTCCATATATTCAACGAGACGATTAAACTGCTGCTCGTGTGTACCAACTGTAACAAATATCATTTTCACACCTCAGAAAATGCTTCCTAGGTTAACGGCCTTTGGATAAACATTTTTCATTTCTTCCCACTCAACAATAAATTTATCTGTAACCGGATAGCAAACCTTTCCAGCAATTGTGAAAGAGTCAATTCTATCGAATACTTCTATATAAATAGTCTTTGCTCCCATAAGCTTTCCAATCCAGAAAAATGGAATGGCTGGAGCAGCACCGGATGAAATGATAATATCTGGTTTTTCTTTTGTAAGAATTTGAATCGATTTTACTGTGTTAATCAAAAGAGCTTTTATACTTCTGTTACTCGGAAAATAACACGGATACATCTTTTCACCTTCAAGAAGACTCCTGGCGTCCTCCTTGTCGAAGGTCACCCAAAATCTGTCACGCTTATCCCAAAATGGTTTCAACATGTACAGATGAGTTAAATGTCCGCCGGAAGAACCCACAAGGCATATTTTCATATTTTCTTTAGTTACTTTCTTTTTTGCCATTGATTATGGCTCCTCTCATAACTTTATCTGTGTATTTATTTAAAATCTTTTTACAGTTTTCATCATTTGTTTCCGGACCTATATAATACGGTCTTTTTTTACTTTCAGCATGATTCATTGCCCAATCCTTTCATAATCAATATCCATAGTAGAAATTACTTTTTTAGTATCTTCATAGAAATATAGAATTGACTCTTGCTCGTTATAATATGAAATAATCAATGGTAATTTCCGCTAGAGTTATATTAATTATTCTTCTCACTTCTCCTACTAAGTTTCCCATATTCCCCTAATACACCACAACATAACTTTCCCACCTGTCATCGTAATTCCATCCTGCCTCGATGAAATACTGTGGGATGTGACCGTGTGCTTCCTTACTGAATGCCCATCTCCTGTCTTCGAACAATTCATTTACAGGAAAATAGCTTGAGAAAACTGAATTTCTTAATTAGATCTGAACGAATATAACCTGCACTGCTGACCGCTTCAGTCAAAACCCATTTACACAACTTAATATTAAAATTCCGCGGTTAATAAGTCAAGATGGTCTCGACCGCTTCCAACAAGCCGCCCTCTTCAATTTTAATTGCCCTGCATCCGGCGGCTTCTCCTGCCAGGACATCAGAATCAGAGTCACCTATCATCCAGCTCTGTTCCAGATTAATGTTCAAATCTTCAACCGCCTTTAATATTAACCCCGGCTTAGGCTTGCGACAGTCGCATTCAATCTTTAATTCCGCCACTTCACCTTCAAACCCTTTATGCGGATGATGCGGGCAGAAATACAGTCCGTCAATGTATGCACCCTGCTTCCCTAATTCTGTCTCCAATTTGTTGTGAATTTCTGCAAGGCCTCCCCACGTAACCTCTCCTCTTGCAATAACAGGCTGGTTTGTCACTACAATCACAAGATAACCCGAAGCATTGATGAGCTTGATTGCTTCTGCCACACCCGGAAGAAGTTCCAGCTCCTTTTCACTTCTTAAAAAACCTACGTATTTATTTATCGTACCGTCACGATCCAAAAAAATCGCCTTCTGTTTGTTCTTAAGGTTCTTAGCTTCAACAACGCCTTTTTCAAAATCGCTGCATACGGAACGATATCTCTTAGGCGTACCCATATCCTTCACATACTCCGACGAATCATAGCAGAACATCGCGTGCATTCCGCATAGCGGTTTCAATATTTGTCGGTCGAGGTCGACCTTGATAACCTTACCCGTAATCTCATCAGATGTTCCGACAAGACTGCCGTCAATACCCGCCATGTCAAGTGCCTTCGGATCAATGACATGCAAGCCGGCATTCACCCTGTTTTTATAATAAGCCGGCCTTTCATCCTCCTTACCAAGCCACGCATTGACTTCGTTATTCTCATCGGCCATGATTAATCCGCTGTCATATGGGTGAGAATTAGGATGGGTAAAAAGTGTAACCAGACCACCGTGTGCCCTATGAAATTCAACCATTCTGTTAAAATCCACATCAAACACGGCATCTGCATTCAGCAGCAGAAACGGTTCCTCGCCAATTCTGTCTCTCAGCTTGAACAGAGCCCCGGCATTACCAAGTGGAGTATCTTCCACGAAGTATTCTATTTTGACCCCCCAGCCTGCTTCCATCGCCAAAACAATCCATTGTAAATTTTTGTAAATTTTTAAATTAACTTCCCATTTTTAAGGTATTGGGAACTTACCTTGCGAACATCCAAGGGGATGTTCTGATGATATAATCTTTTCATCTGATATGGGCATGATTAGAAAGGACATGCTACCATGAAAAAATCAAATGAAAAGAAGTATTCACACCTTACCTATAAGGATCGTTCTGTCATTCATGAATTCCTTAATTATGGTTATTCCTTTACTTCCATTGGTAACCGAATTCATAAAGATCGAACCACTGTTGCCAAGGAAGTTAAGCTACATCGTTTTGTTAAGCCTTACGGCAAGTCAAAAGACATTGACTGCCCTATACTCTCAAAACCACCATATGTATGTAATGGTTGTCACGTGCTTGGGCAATGCCGAAGGTCAAAACTCATTTACGATGCTGCAATTGCAGACCATGAATATCGTCAGACACTATCTCTCCAACGAGCCAACCTTAAAGTAACCAAGGATCAGATTGCTGCAATAAACGATGTGATAGCGCCTTTAATGGTTCATAAGCATCATAGTGTTAACCATGTATTTGCATCCCATCCAGAGATGTTACCTTTTAGCAAGTCAACATTCTATAGATATGTAGACTTAGGACTTCTGGATGTTAAAAACATTGATTTACAACGTAAAGTTCGCTTCAGAGTAAAAAAGGAATACGATTATTCTCGAGAGAAAATCGACCATCAATATCGTCTTGGAAGACAATACCATGACTTTCAAGATTATCTTGAACTTCACCCATTAGCTTCCATAGTTGAAATGGACACTGTAATTGGAACCAGTGGCGGTAAAGGTGGTAAATGTTTCCTTACTATACTGTTTAGAACCTTTAATTTTATGCTCATATATTTGCTTCCTTACAAACGTGTTCAGTATGTAAACGAAGTATTTAATGATCTTAAGAAGACGTTGGGAGATTTTGAATTTTCGAGATTATTCGAAGTGATTTTGACAGACAACG
>JAEDHB010000028.1 GCA_016297265.1 Butyrivibrio sp. | reverse complement strand
CAAAGAAGGAAAACAAAAAGCTTGAGGAGGAGGAACCTGCTCCTATCGCAAACCCTGAAAGCTTCGACACGAAGGACGTTGATGAATACGAGGCCGAGAACTCAAAGGGCCGCAAAATCAGCAAGAGGCTGGGAAAATAGCGAGTCATATACTGCGCGGCTGCGACAGTTAACTCTAGCTGACTGCCACTCAAGTGAGCTCAGGTCATCTGCCACTCAAATGAACTCAGACCTTCTGCCACTCAAGTGAATTCAGGTCATCTGTGGCGGTGAACTCCGGTCATCTATGGCGGTGAACTCCGGAAATGTTGAAGTAATCGCTGTTTTTTCTTATTTGCTTCAACAATCATAGTATTTTAGCCTCAAAACCGGTCCATTTCAAGGGTCATTTTGAAGCATTTGAAATTCCGGGAAATTTGCTTCAACAAAATTCAAAAATTGTTGAAGCAAATCAAGATTGCTTATCAGATTTACAACAATTGTAAAATTTTAGGCGATAAAACGGGGGCTTGAAGGATAGTGTTTGAAGCAATTTTGATTTTTTCTTGCTTTTTACAACATTCGAAGGAACTGTGAGCTTCAGGCAACTCTGAGCAATGACAGCGGCTGCTGTATTTTCTGAGAATTCGGGTGCCGATTCAATGACAAAATCTTTGAAGGACAGAGTCCATAACAGTAAAGCGGATTTTCGGCAAAATTTGATAAAAATAATTGGTGAAAACAGGTTGACAGTCCCGAAGGACGTGCTGTATAATAGCACTTGTCGTCGGGACAAAACCTTATATTCCGAGGTAGCTCAATGGTAGAGCAATCGGCTGTTAACCGATAGGTTGTGGGTTCGAGCCCCACCCTCGGAGCCAATAAGCAGAATCTGAAGTCGCGGCTTCAGATTCTGCGCTAATAAGCTTCTGTGGCAGTATAATTCTGCAATAGTAGCTGATGGTGGTTCAGGCAGAACGTGCCGGCGTGGCGGAATAGGCAGACGCCCGGGACTTAAAATCCCGTGGGTAGTAATACCCGTACCGGTTCGACCCCGGTCGCCGGCACTTTTTTGGAGCATTACTTAGTAATGCTCCTTTTGTTATGGCGACGAGGAAAATGGGCACCGTGCTTGCACGAGTGCCCATTTGACGACCGCTAATCAGAGCGAGCGGAGCGAGGTCCTGTTAAGACGAGGAAAATGGGCACCGTGCTTGCACGGGTGCCCATTTGACGACCGCTAATCAGAATGTAATTAGATCGGAATTTATGAGAAAAAACCACCCGATATTGGGGGGTATCGGGTGGTGTCAACAGAATGCATTTATGCTACTATGATATTGGTTGGAATTCTATAAAATTGCTATAGATTGAGTGTACGATCATATATTTGTAAGTAAATAATTTGTTACGGTAAAGAGTTTGTCTAGTGCTTTTTTAACAAAATACTACCGTTCATGACACATTTTACTACCATTCACTACAGTTTTATATAAAAAAAGAAAAAAAGTGCTATATTAAGATGGTAATGTGGTTTGTTCAAATTTAGGAGGGGAGGTAAAACATTTTTATTATCAAATGAATAGCCACATAGTAGGAATATTAAATAATTATCAAAAGTTACGGAGGGTAAATGGATGAAAAAAATATTAACAATTATTTTATGCATTACAATTTTAGCAGGAACAGTGCAAATTAATACACATGCAGGAGAATGTGTAAATCAAGACACATTTTATGTAACAGACACATTAGAAATATCAACAGACAGTTTTAAGAATTTACTAAATGGTGATGGAGAGGTAATAGCATATTACTTGAAAGGAGTTAATGACGGTTATGCTATTATAGGAATTGATGGCGTATTGATGGAGTATTCCGATAATGCAGTGATTGAAGAATATGCCAAAGAAGCTGAATTCTACTATTATGATGGTGCTTATTCATATTATTATCAAAAGACGAGATATGATAAGCCAACAAATCGACATAATATTACTAGCAAAAAGGATGAAATGAGAAAAATCAGGAAGGAAGCTAATTATAACATCAAATTCAAATTGAAATTGAAAAGCAATATAGCAACAGATGCTAAAGGGGCCGTTTATATTACATATCCCGACGGTATAAAGGACGAAAATGGCAATTACAGCTATAAGCTTACATATTTTACAGGTTTAAAATCTAGATATGTAAAAAATCTGTCTGGCAAATCACGCTTATTTTGTTATAATTTTAATAATAATTGTGGTTCCACAGCCGCAGCATTGATGATATATTATTATTATGACAATATTAGTAAAACCTATATCAAAGATAAGACATATATGGGAAATAGTTATGCCTATCAGAAGTTGTTAGTTAATCATTTTATTGAGTTATGTTATGATTACGGTAATGGAACCACATGTGGACAATTGAGAAATGGTATTAACAAATATCTAAAAGAAATTGGATTGAAGCAATCTTGCAGATATATTGAAGAAGATAGTGATGGAACTCATTTGCAAAAGATAATGAATACAATAGATAATGATAGACCATGCATTATTGGTATTTCAGGAAAGAAATGCCCTACTATAGGAAATCATTGGGCATTAGGATTAGGTTATGTATTGTATAAGGGTATGAGATCATTTGAAAACGCAGCATTTTTCAAGATTAACATAGGATGGGATGTTCCTGAAGAAAATGCGATAATCTATGTTAATTTTATGGCTTGCGATACTGTGGTGTATATTTAGTTACGGAGGGATATCTATGAAAAAGAAAGTGATTCTGATATCAGTAATACTGGTGATTCTTGGTGCAGTGGCAGGGGTGTTGATATATAAGAGCAAAAATGTACCAAAGGGACCACGTAATAGTCTCAATGTGGGCAGTGATTCTACAAGAATAAAATACAATGGTAAGGAAATTGAAATTACCGGCAGTGATAGAGATAAGTTTATTGCCAATTTGGCCAGAATGGGTGGAACCGGAGTTGAGAACATTACTAATGATTCAGACATCAATTATGATATTGAAATAGATTTTATGAATGGAAATTCAGCACTAATATCTACTGATGATTGCGTATATAGAATAAATTCTAAAGAGATCGGTCAACCTATAATTTACTCTGCAAAAAAGAAATATATCAAAAAAACTGTTCGATTTCTTAAAAAAGAAATGAAATGATGAATATATAGCAATAAGAAATAAAGCATTTGGATAATCCGTGGTTTGTCCGAATGCTTTTATTTTCTCCACAGATTTATTGACAGTGACACAAGCAAAGTATATATTTATGATGTGAGAATTTAGCTAAGACAGGAAGGTACAGGAAATGGAGTTAATAGGATTTTTAATTTTTTTTCCATTTATAATTGCATTAGCTCTGGCTTTTGTGAAAAACAATGTTGTTCGTAAGGCGGTCACTTATATTTCGGCTGTCATTGTGGCAGGAGAGGCGATAGCTTTTGCCGTGAATTTCCTTGTGTCAGGCAAAACGGTTCAATATTTGTATGATACGGAAGTCATTGATATCATTATGCTTATTGGCGAGATATTTATGATGATAATGATAATAGTGCTTTCCGCAAAATATAAGAAGCTTTATGTTGCTGCTTTATCTGTCATTCAGACTGCGGCAATTGTGTGGCTGGAGTTTTCCGGATATATGAAGGAATATGAATTACATCATATATATGCGGACAGATTAACGGTAATTATGGTACTTATGATTGGTGTAATCGGTTCAATGATTTGCATCTACGCGGCCGGTTATATGAGAGATTACCACCACCATCACAAAGAGTTTACTGATAGAAGAAAATTCTTTTTCTCTATGTTATTTGTATTTCTGGGCTCGATGTTTGGACTTGTATTTTCCAGCAATATGATATGGATATATTTTTTCTGGGAGATTACAAGTGTTTCGTCCTTCCTTCTGATTGGATATACGCGCACCGAGGAGGCGGTCAATAATTCCTTCAGGGCGTTGTGGATGAATCTTCTCGGAGGAGTTGGCTTTGCTGCCGCCATTATTTTCTCAGTTATAAAATTAAATATTATCAATTTGGCCGATTTGCTGACCTGTGAATCAGGTACGGTAATTATACCAATTATGCTTTTGGCGTTTGCCGGATTAACCAAGTCTGCACAATTACCTTTTTCCAGATGGTTAATGGGTGCCATGGTGGCACCAACCCCGACTTCCGCTCTTTTGCACAGTGCGACCATGGTCAAGGCGGGGGTTTATCTTCTGATTAGGCTTGCTCCCGGAATGAGAGGTACTAGTGCCGGCATGACGGTGGCAATTGTTGGAGGATTTACATTTTTTGTTGCAAGTATAAGGGCAATAATACACAGTGACGGTAAAAAAATACTTGCATATTCAACAGTATCAAATCTTGGACTTATCACTGCATGTGCAGGAGTGGGTACGGATGAAACAGTATGGGCAGGAGTGTTCCTGATGATTTTCCATTCGGTATCAAAATCTCTGCTGTTCCAGTCTGTTGGTGCCGTTGAGAATACAATCGGCAGCCGTGATATTGAAGATATGCACGGATTGATAAAAAGGTATCCTAGGCTTGCAATAGTTATTACTGTGGGTATTGCCGGAATGTTTCTTGCGCCATTTGGTATGCTCATATCAAAATGGGCTGCGTTGAAGGCTTTTGTAGATGCGCATAATGCAATACTTGTTCTTTTGCTGGCATTCGGAAGTGCCACTACTATGTTTTATTGGACCAAATGGCTTCTTAAGATTCTTGCATGGTCGGAGAAAACTGTTAAGCAGAAAAATATGACATCAAGCGGACAGTGGGTTTCACTTATTGGACATGCATTGATAATGGTTGTGCTTGTTTTTATATATCCGCTTATATCCAAAACATTTATGCAGCCAATGCTTAATTCGCTGTACGGATATGAGGTTAATCAGGTTTTGCAACCAACTGATATGATTATTATGGCATTCATGGTTATCGCAATATTTGTGGTTCCGTTTGTGGCTTATCTCATTTCAAAACACAGTAAATCAGTTACTACTACAGCATATATGTCGGGTATCAACCGTGATAACGGAAGACGATTTATAGATTCTTTTGGACAGGAAAAAACAACATATCTGGCAAACTGGTATCTGATTGATATTTTTGGACCGAATAAATTTCTGAAGCCGGCAACTCTTATTGCTATGGCAGGACTGATAATCGGAATGATAATTACAATAGGAGGTGCACTGTAATGGCAGAGTGGACAATTAGGTTGATTTCAATTGCTTCATATTTAATTCTGGCACCTCTGGCAGGCGGTTTGATTGCCGGCCTGGATAGAAAAATAACGGCAAGAATGCAGGGAAGAAAAGGACCGTCGATACTCCAGCCGTTTTACGATTTGGAAAAGCTTTTCAGCAAGGAGACATTGATTGTCAATAAGACACAGTATGTGTATATTGTATGCTTTTTTGTTACAATGATGCTCACGGGAGGGCTGTTTTTTGGCGGATTTGACATACTCATGGTCTTTCTTACACTTACTACAGCCGCAATGTTCTTCGTCTTTGCAGGTGCAAGCACCAATTCACCTGTGGCTACGATGGGTGCTCAGAGAGAGCTGGCACAGATGCTTGCATATGAGCCGATGATTCTTATTGTTGCGGTGGGAATATATATTGCAACAGGCTCCTTCAAAATCAGCGAGGTTATTTTTTCGGATATGCCGGCGATAGTTAAACTGCCGGGAATTTTCATCGGATTCGTCGCTGTTTTGACTATCAAATTCAGAAAATCACCATTTGATTTAAGCACTTCACATCATGCCCATCAGGAGCTTGTAATGGGTGTAAGCACGGATATGTCAGGTAAAATGCTGGGGCTTGTTGAACTTACACACTGGTATGAAAATATTATTCTCTACGGAGTTGTTGCACTGTTTTTTGTGTATAATTCGTTGATATGTATTCCTGTTACTATTGTCGGGCTGCTTGCTGTTTTTTTGCTTGAAATATTCATTGACAATATCTGCGCACGAGTCAAGGCGTCTGTAATGATAAAATATGCGTGGGGCGTTACCATCGTGGCAGGCGGAATCAATATACTTGTGTTGGAGTACTTTATTTAGGAGGTTTTGTTATGGCTAAAGTTTCAAAATCACCATGGCTTATGCATTACGATGCGTCTAGCTGCAATGGTTGCGATATAGAGGTTCTTGCTTGTCTGACCCCGGTTTATGACATTGAGCGATTCGGAATAATCAACACCGGGGACCCAAAGCAGGCAGATATTTTACTTATTACGGGCGGAGTAAACACCCAGAACAAGGCGATTGTGGAACAGATTTATTCGCAGATGCCCAATCCTAAGGTGGTTGTTGCAGTCGGAATATGCGCATGCACGGGCGGTGTTTTCAAGGAGTGCTACAATATTTTGGGCGGTGTGGACCAGGTTATCCCTGTTGATATCTATGTTCCGGGTTGCGCCGCCAGACCGGAGTCCATCATAGACGGTGTGGTGAAGGCTCTCGACTTGCTGGAGAAGAAAAATACTGAAATGAAGAATAAGGCGTAGGAGGAAGAGATGGCAGATAAATATGAAATTATAGATATTCAGCCGGGTGATCTTGCCCTTAAAACGCTTGAGCATAAAAGAGCGGGATACAGACTCGGACAGATTTGCGCAGTGCGCACGGAGACGGGATATGAGCTTTTGTATTCTTTTATCATTGAATATCATATGGTCAATTATAAAATAACAATCGAAGAGGATACAGAAATTGTAAGTATCAGTGATGTATATCCAACAGCGATGCTGTACGAGAATGAGATGAAGGAATTATTTGGTGTGAATATCAAATTTATCAATTTGGATTATCATGACAAGCTATACAGAATTGAAGAAAAAACACCATTTAAATAGGAGACAGACATATGGCTAAAAGAAGCGTTATTCCATTTGGACCACAGCATCCGGTTCTTCCCGAACCAATTCATTTGGACCTGGTGCTGGAGGATGAAAAAGTAATAGAGGCAATTCCTTCCGTTGGTTTTGTGCACAGGGGATTGGAAAAATTAATCGAAAAAAGAGATTTTAACCAGTACCAGTATGTGATAGAGAGAACCTGCGGAATATGCAGCTTTATGCATGGAATGAGTTATTGCGAGACATTGGAGAAAATATTTGATGTTGACATTCCGGACCGGGCAAAATACCTTAGAACAATCTGGGCGGAGATGTCAAGGCTTCACAGTCACCTGCTCTGGCTGGGACTGCTTGCGGATGCTTTTGGTTTTGAAAGTCTGTTTATGCAGAGCTGGAGAATGAGGGAAAAAATACTTGATATGTTTGAAGCATCGACGGGCGGTCGGGTTATTTTCTCAGTGAACAAGGTGGGCGGAGTGCTAAAGGATATGGGCAGGGATATGCTGAATTCCTTTATTGAAACTTTTGACGATATGGAAGAAAGTATCAGTGCACTTTCCAAGGTGTTTCTCAATGATGTTACCGTAAACTCAAGACTTCGAGGCGTTGGCGTTCTCACCAGGGAGGAAGCGGTTTCTCTTGGCGCAGTTGGACCAATGATGAGAGCCAGCGGCATTGATATTGATACAAGACTTTTGGGATATGAAGCATATAAGGACCTTGACCTTGACCCTGTAATTAGTACGGAATGTGACAGTTATGCAAGATGTCAGGTTAGAATCGGAGAGATTTTTCAGTCCTTCAATCTTATCCGCCAGGCAGTGGCAAAAATCCCGGACGGGGAGATTGCTGTTCAGGTTAAGGGTGCACCAAAGGGCGAGGCGTTCAACAGGGTTGAACAGCCAAGAGGTGAAGCCATTTATTATATTAAGGCGAACGGCTCAATGTATCTCGACAGATGCAGAGTGCGTACTCCGACATTCACCAATCTTCAGCCGCTTATAAAGACACTGCAGGGATGCCAGTATGCGGATGTTCCAATACTCATACTGACAATTGACCCTTGCATCAGCTGTACGGAAAGGTAGGTGTGAATATGTCATTTGATTTTTCAAGAATTGCAATAAAAAATCTTTTTTCCAAACCTGCCACCTGCAACTATCCTGCAGAGCCAAGAAAATACCCTGAGAGGTACAGGGGAAGCGTGAAAATCAATATTGATAATTGCATTATGTGTGGGCTTTGCCAAAAAAAATGTCCTGCCAATGCAATTACTGTTGACAGGGATGGCAAAACCTGGAGCATAGAAAGAATGGCATGCGTGCAGTGTGAAAGCTGTGTGGTCAACTGCCCTAAAAAATGTCTTTCGATGGAGCAACAGTACAGTGAACCTTCTGCGGATAAAACAAGGGATAGTTTTGTACAGCAGACGAAGGAAGAAGCGGAAGCATAATATATTCATGTAGAGATTTGAGGGCACCGATTTATGGTGCCCCTCGCAATATAACACGAGGAAAATATGACAGTATTGTTAAAAATATACGGGTTGGTTCAGGGAGTTGGGTTCCGCCCGTTTATTAAGAGAATCGCCACCGCTATGAAGCTTGACGGACAGGTGCGCAATCAGGGCGGAATAGTTAGTATTACGGTGGACGCAGATAATGAAAGGATTAGTGAATTTGTCAGCAGAATAAAAACGGAAAAACCATTGGGTTCCATTGTCGAAAGAATAGAGATTCAAGAAGTTGATGGTCCGCCGTTTAGGGGCTTTCAAATCTGTGAAAGCAACAGTCTATTTGATAAGGAACTGTCTTTTGTTCCGGCCGATATTGCAATCTGCGAGGAGTGCAAAAAAGAATTATTTGACGGCAATGCCCGTAGATACGGACATCCTTTTATCAGCTGTACGGGATGTGGTCCGCGATTCAGCATCATTAATGCCCTTCCCTACGATAGGAAAAATACAACGATGAACAGCTTTGAACCCTGTCCAAAATGTCAAAAAGAATATGCTGCAACCGGAGATTTCAGATGCCATGCGCAGACAATTGCCTGTCCTGATTGCGGACCCGAATTATATTTTAACGGTAGCCGTGACAATGCCATGGAACATGTCATAGCAGCGCTAAGGAATGGTAGAATTGTAGCAGTTAAAGATATCGGGGGATATCATTTTGTATGTAGTGCGAATAATTCAGACACAATAAAGCGCCTCAGAGATATTAAAAACCGTGAGGCAAAACCTTTTGCCATTATGTTTTCGTCGATGGAGGAAGTTAAGAAATATGCTACGCCAACATTAACAGAGGAAAAAGCACTTAGCTCAGGTGAAAGACCCATTGTTTTGTTGAAAAAAAGAAAAGCTCTGACCGCAGGAATCTGTGATGACAGCAAATATGTGGGTGCAATGCTTCCCGGCAATCCGATTCAGGAAATGCTGGCGGCTGAATTTGCAGGTTTAATTATGACAAGCGGAAATATATCCGGGGAGCCAATAATTACTGATGACTCACAGATGTCAGAAATTGCGGTCCAAAAGGATATGGATGTGCTGTCTCACAACAGGTTAATTGTTACGCCCCAGGATGATTCCATTGTAAAAATCGTGAATGAGCGGACGATGATTGTGCGGCGAGGAAGGGGCTATGCTCCGCTTCCACTCGATATAGAAAATTTTGATGCGGAGCCGATGCTGGCGCTTGGTGGTGATTTGAAGGCTTCTTTTGCTCTTGCATCGGGGAAAAGAGTGATTTTGAGCCAGCATATGGGGGATTTGGAGGATGTCGCCTCCTTTAGCGGATACAAAATGCAACTGGAGCATTATTGTGAACTGTTCAGGTTCATGCCGGACAAAATACTATGCGATATGCACCCGGGTTATTTTTCAAGAGGTCTTGCAGAGAATATGCCGAGTAATGTGGTTGAGGTCCAGCACCATGTGGCACACATAGCCTCCGTCGCGGCAGAACACGGACTTGACAGATATCTTGGATTTGCATTTGACGGCACCGGATACGGACTTGACAGGGCTGTCTGGGGCGGCGAAGTATTTTGTGCGGATAATGGCAAAATAACAAGAAAATATCATCTCAAATATTACAGGATTCCGGCAGGAGACGAGTCCGCAAGGGATGCTGCAAATCTGGCCTGTTTCTATCTGGCTCAGGCAGGAATAAGGGAAAATATTAATCCCCTTGTACTTGCGGCATTGGATGCGAATATTAATCTTGTCAATACTTCAAGTATGGGAAGGCTTTTTGATGTTGTTAGTGCACTGGCAGGAGTGTGCAGCTATAATCGTTATGAGGGCGAATGTGCAATGAAGCTTGAGAACAGTATTGCTGAGGATGACGGGTTTAAGTTAAAATTCGAGATAGAAGATGATATAATAGTATTTGACAGTATAATTAGGGATATATATTACGCTGCCCAAAACGGCATAAAGACAGGGGAAATAGCGCATGCTTTTCACAGTGCGGTTAAGGAAATGATGCTTGAGATCATTGCTGCGGAAGACTGTGATGCGGTTGCGGTATCAGGCGGTGTGTTCAACAACTCATGGCTTATGGAGGAGCTGTTGAAGGAAATTCCCGAAAAATTATTTTTCAATGAAAAAGTACCTGCGGGTGATGGCGGAATTGCCTTGGGTCAGTTATATGCAAAAGAAAGAGGATACGAATTATGTGTGTAGCAGCACCGGGAACAGTTATAGCAATTGAAGGCAGTATTGCAAAGGTTGATTATGAAGGAAATATTGTCAATGCACATACAGGAATTATTGATGTTAAGGTCGGCGACAGGGTTCTTGTTCATGCCGGAATGATACTTCAAATTCTCAGCGTGTCGGAGGCTGAGGAGATGGAACTGCTTTTTAGAGAGTTGGAGGAAGCGGATGGCTGATTTTACCCGAATATTGGACGAACTCAAGAATTATGACGGCAAAGAATTATGTTTTATGGAAGTGTGCGGAACACATACTGCGGCAATTGCCGAGAATGGAATACCATCCCTTCTTTCGCCCGGAATAAGGCTGATATCCGGTCCGGGATGTCCGGTCTGTGTCACTGTTGCCGGATACATTGACAGGCTTATTGAGCTCTCCGTTGAACCGGGTACGGTGGTTGTGAGTTTCGGAGATATGATGAAGGTTCGAGGAAGTCAAAAAAGTCTGGGAGAGGCTGTGTGCGACGGTGGCAGGGTGCAAATGGTATATTCACCATTTGAGGTGCTTGATATGGCAAGGCAGAATCCTGACACGAAATATGTTTTTGCGGCAGTCGGATTTGAGACAACCACCCCGATATATGCAATGCTTCTCGATGAGGCAATCAGGCAGAATATCGGAAATGTACGAATCCTGTCCGCATTGAAGACAATGCCGGCTGTGATTGACAGAATCTGTGCCGACAAAGACAGGAGAATTGACGGGTTTATCGCCCCCGGTCATGTATCGGTAATAACCGGAAGCAAAATATATGAATCACTGGCGGCAAAATATAATCTGCCCTTTGTGGTGGCAGGATTTGAGGCACGGCAGCTGATGATGGCAATATACACACTGATGAAACTCAACCATCGGCCGGTGGTGAAAAATATGTACCCCCGCGCTGTTTCGTATGAGGGTAACAATAAAGCTAAGGAAATTGTTAAGAAATACTTTGAAGTGTCCGATGCGGCATGGCGCGGATTGGGAATAATTCCTTGTTCGGGGCTTGTGCTTCGCAGTGAATATAATAAATACGATGCAGGAAGCAGCGGTTTGTATGAGGACAAAATAGCGGACGGCAAATGCTGTTGTGCACAAGTTATTACCGGAAAAATAATGCCGACACAGTGCCCAAATTACGGCACAGAATGTACTCCGCAAAATCCGCAGGGAGCCTGTATGGTTTCCGCTGAGGGCGCCTGTCACAATTACTATATTAATTTAAGAGGATGAAGTGATGAAAATAACAATGGCACATGGAAGTGGTGGCAAAGCTACGGGTGAGCTTATTGAAAAAATATTTGCAGGCAGATTCTCCAATGAAATTCTGGATGCCATGGAGGATTGCGCAGTTGTTCCGGGAACCGCCCAAATAGCAATTACCACGGACAGCTTTGTAGTGACTCCCCTTGAATATTCCGGTGGAGATATTGGCAGACTATGCATATGCGGAACTGTTAATGATTTGCTGGCAAGGGGTGCAAAACCCAAATACATTACCTGTGGTTTTATTATCGAAGAAGGTGCTGACACGGATTTGCTTGAAAGAATTGCGGATAGTATGGCAGCAACAGCCTCGGAATCCGGTGTGCTAATTGTGGCAGGGGATACTAAGGTAATTGAGGGTGATGGTGGACTTTACATCAATACTACCGGGGTCGGGATTATGCAGGAGGGAATTGATATATCCTGTAAAAACTGTAAGCCGGAGGATGTGGTTATTTTATCCGGAAATATAGGGGACCATCATGCCGCAATACTGAGTCACAGAATGAATATTGACAATACTATTGAAAGCGATAATGCTCCGTTGGTGGATATGGTGGAAGGTCTTTTGGAAAATAAGATTGAAATCCACGCGATGCGTGATGTGACGAGAGGAGGACTCGGAACCGTGCTTTGTGAACTTGCAAGAAGCAGCGGAGTAGGTATCGAAATCCAAGAGGAAAAAATACCTGTTGATATTCAGGTCAGGGCATTTGCAAAGATACTCGGACTTGATATTATGCATATGGGCAACGAGGGTAAGCTGGTGGCAATAGTGCCCGGAAAGGATTCTGAACGGGCACTTGAAATTATACGTGGGCGAAAATACGGTGAAAATGCGCAGATAATCGGATATGTGACGGAGGGTGCCGGAGTTACTATGCTAACATCTATCGGAGGAAAAAGAATGGTGGGAGAGCTGATTGGAGAAGGCCTTCCCCGAATTTGCTGACCTCATAAACACTCTTAGATTCTTGACATAAATTATAAAGAGGTTTACGATATAAAAAAATAATTTCAGAGGGAATATAATAATGGCAACTTTTACAAAAAATAAAAGAAATCTCACAATGCTGATGGATTTCTATGAATTAACGATGAGTAACGGATACTTTGTTAAAGGACTCAAGGATAAAAGAGTTGTGTTTGATATGTTTTACAGACGCAATCCTGATAATGGAGGATTTGTTATTTTTGCAGGCCTTGAGCAATTAGTTGAATATATACAGAATTTGTCTTTTGACGAGGAAGATATCGAATATCTCAGGAACAGAAATATGTTTGACGAGGGATTCCTGGAATACCTTGCCAACTTCAAATTTTCAGGAGACATCTATTCCGTTGAAGAGGGAACCGTTGTATATCCAAACACCCCATTAATTACGGTTGTGGCACCTCTTATTGATGCGCAGCTGATTGAGACAATGCTTTTACTTACAATCAATCATCAGTCCCTTATCGCTACCAAAGCCAATCGAATCGTCAGAGCCGCCGGAACGGCATCCGTTATGGAATTTGGCGCAAGACGTGCACAGGGAAGTGATGCGGCAATTTACGGTGCGAGAGCCTGCTATATCGGAGGTGTTGGTGCTACTGCTACAACTATATCCGATGAGATGTTCGGAGTTAAGGCAGTGGGAACAATGGCACATTCTTTTGTACAGTTCTTTGACAGTGAATATGAAGCATTTAAAGCTTATGCTGAAGTATATCCCGATAATTGTATACTTCTTATTGATACTTATAACGTTCTTGAGAGCGGAGTCAAAAATGCAATAAAAGTTGCAAAAGAGGTCCTTGAGCCTATGGGACACAGGCTGAAAGGTATAAGAATCGACAGCGGAGACCTTGCTTATCTGACAAAAAAAGTCAGAAAAATACTTGATGAGGCAGGCTGCGAGGATTGTTCAATCGTTGTTTCGAACAGTGTCGACGAATATCTCATTAATTCGCTCAACAAGCAGGGTGCAAGAATTGATTCATACGGTGTCGGTGAGAGAATGATTACCGCCAAATCCGAGCCGGTATTTGGAGGCGTATATAAGCTTGCAGCCGTGGAGAAAGACAATGGCGAATTTGAGCCTAAAATAAAAATTTCAGAGAATGTTGAGAAGATTACCAATCCGGGATTTAAATCCCTTTGGAGAATCTATGACAAGGAAAGCGGCTACGGAATTGCGGATGTAATTACACTGCATGATGAGACAATTGATGACAGCAAGCCATACCCATATATGGATGAGATAAAACCTTGGAAAAGGCGTTCATTTGAGAATTTCTCCTGTGAGAATCTTAAAAAGACGATTTTCAAAAACGGTGAGCTGGTATACAAACTTCCAACGCTCAAAGAAATCAGTGACAAGGTTAAAAAACAGCTTGATACAACCGTTTGGCCTGAGGAGCAGAGATTTGAAAATCCTCATACACATTATGTTGATTTGTCAATGGAGCTTTACAAGGTAAAGCAGGAAATGCTTTCCCGCTTTTCTTAAGCGGCAGGAGTGCAAAATGCATATTATCGACTATAATAAGTGCTTGACAATAATAAACTATCATTGTATACTATGTTTTGTTGCAAACTAATGCAATGGTAAGCGCTAGTAGCTCAGCTGGATAGAGCGCACGGCTACGGACCGTGGTGTCGGGGGTTCGAATCCTCTCTGGCGCATTTTATGACCTGTCGGTGTATTACGACAGGTTTTTTTTGTGAGGTGACAATGAATAAGAAGAAAATAATTAAGATAGTGGCGGAAATAGTTCTTATCTTACTTATGGGCTTCATTCTTTACAGATTGTTCAGGGATTCATATAAGGATATAGGCAGGCAACTGGCTAATGCCAAAATACAGATACTTCTGTTGTTACTGTTGCTGGGAAATCTCTACTATGTAATCGATTCGATTATGTATTACTATCTGTTTAGAAAAGAAGGATATAGGATATCATTTTTCAGATGTCTGGCAATTGGATATATGTGCATATTCTTTAATGTGACGACATTTGGTGCGGGTATCAAACCGGCACAGGTAATGTACCTGAGAACAAAGGGCGTTGACATGGGTAAGGCGATATCAATAACAACCATGCCATATGTATTCCACAAGACACTGATTGTGATATATGCCGTTGTACTTTTGATTATTAACAATAGCTTTGTAAAGAACAGTTTTCCTTCCGCAATAAAATACATCTATCTGGGTGTGGGACTCAGCCTGGTGGTAATTGTCGGAATGATTCTCGTGGGTGCTTCGGAGAAATTTCATAATCTCCTTGCCAAGCTGACAGACCGTATTTTCAGAAAAGAAAAACACAGGAATGTCAATGCCGGAATTAAGAATCTTATGTCGAACTTGAGAGAAAGCACCAAAGATATAGTAAAAGATCCTAAAGCGTGGATTATTTTTTCTTTTACCAATTTTATTAAGATGAGCTGCTGGTATGTTATTCCTGTGATTGCAATATATGCAACAGGCGGCAATCCGGGCGGAGTAACCATATCACAGGCGATAACCACAACGGCCATAATGCAGCTGATTATGGGCGTGATACCGACATCGGGAGGAGTCGGGTCCCTAGAGGTAGTATACGCATTGGTATTCGCGGCGGTATTTGGAAAAACAGCTGCAGGTTCCAGTCTGATTCTGTACAGAGTTGTAACATATTATGCACCGTTTCTAATAAGTATATTGATACTTGCACCTGCGGGCAGGGATATGAGACGCGGAGGAAAATTAGATAAACATCAATAAAGGCGAAATCGCATAATGTGCGGTTTCGCCTTTATCAAATAAAAAATAAAGATAATAGTCGATGGCAAAACCATCGACTATTAATGAGGGGAGTATAAATAATTAATAAGGGGTTATTAATAGAAAGCATTTCCGTTCGCTTTCTATGTTTGAATTATATATTACTTTTTTAATAAATGCAAGTACTTTTTTTGATTTTTTTGAAAAAAATATTATTTTGTCGATTTTTGCCTGTTTTATTGCGCAAATCCGGGTTTAGATGTGTCAAATAATGGTCATTCTGAATATAATAATAGCGAGAAGGAGGCTTTTGTATGCTTAGGTTTGAGGTAATTTCTTCATCACAACTTGATTATCTGCTGGATAATCCCTGTGTGCAGATTATCGACGTAAGAGAAAAATGCCTTTTTGACAAAGTGCATATAAGAAATTCAATAAACATCCCCTATGAAGAATTATCAAAAAAACATGTTGTACTGCCACAGAACAAAATACTAATATTTTATTGTGCACACGGAGGCACCGGACTTTTGGCGGCAAAGGAATATTTTGACAGAGGTTATACAGTGAAGGCACTTATTGGCGGAATTGAAGATTACAGTGGCAAAAACAAAGTATTTGACACTTGCTCATAATATTACTAATATTAATCATAGAAAAGAGAGGTACATATGAAAAGATTTCCTATCATTTTGCCATGTCATTTTGGACTTGAGGCGGTCTTAAAAAGAGAATTATATGATCTGGGTTATGAAACTACGCGGGTGGAAGACGGAAGGATTACAATAGAAGGTGACGCGGATGCAGTCTGCAGAACCAATATTTTTCTTCGCACGGCTGAACGCGTCCTTATATGTGTGGGACGTTTCCGTGCGGTTACATATGATGAACTTTTTGAAGCGATTAAGGCTTGTCCATGGGAGGAATTTATTCCTGCCAACGGAAAATTCTGGGTAACCAAGGCGAGCTCAGTCAACAGCAAATTGTTTTCTCCATCCGATATCCAGTCAATTGCTAAAAAAGCGATGGTTGAGAGGCTGAAGCAACATTACGATATAGAATGGTTTGCGGAGGATGGCGTTGCATACCCGATAAGAATTTTTATCAATAAGGATGAGGTTACGGTATGTCTGGATACAACCGGGGATTCCCTGCACAAGAGAGGGTACCGTACTCAGGCCGGAAAGGCACCTATTTCCGAAACACTGGCGGCAGCGCTCATTATGCTCACACCATGGCATGGGGACAGAGTGCTGGTTGACCCATTCTGCGGCAGCGGAACTTTTGCGATTGAAGCTGCCATGATTGCTGCCAATATTGCTCCCGGTATGAACAGAAAATTCACAGCCATGGAGTGGGACAATTTCATCGAGCCTGCTTTGTGGGATGAAAATATTGAGGAGGCCAGGGACAATATAGATTATGATGTCAAAACGGACATTCAGGCTTACGATATTGATGGACAGGTTATTCGTATCGCTAAGGAAAACGCCAAAAGAGCAGGTGTGGACGAGCTTATTCATTTTCAACAGAGAGAGGTTAAGGATTTATCCCATGGGGGAAAATACGGCTTTATTATTTCCAATCCGCCATATGGTGAACGATTGGAAGAAAAGGACACCTTGCCGGCAATCTATTCTGCATTCGGAGAACGCTTTATGGCACTTGATTCCTGGTCTGCATATCTGATTACTTCCTATGAGGATACGGAAAAATATGTCGGCAGAAAGGCGGATAAAGTCCGTAAAATATATAATGGAATGATTAAAACCGGTTATTACCAGTTCCTTGGACCAAAACCACCGAAAAGGAAGAAAGAGGATTAATTTTGAAAAGCAGGAAGAGATATTATTTTGCCGCAATAGGAATTATTGTCCTTATTGTTGTAATTAAATATGTAATTTCGTCTCAAAATATTCGTCTGATTACGGACAATACTGCGTTTGAGCGGGATGATGAATGGGATAATGTCATTAACGGCGCAATCAATAGTGAAAAAATTGTTTTGAAAATCGATGGGAAAAACATTGATATTTCTGAGGAGGATGTATATTTTGATGAAGATATGATTCCGCATATTAATCTCAAGGTTCTGAGACACCACCTGCTCTGTGCAGTCAATACTTATCCTGATGGAAAAATACTGATTGAAAAGAGAAATACGAAGCTGGAAATATACGATTCGGAGCATATTGTGAAGGTGGATGGTGAGATAATGCCGGAGGTCTCTCCAATCACATATGTGGGAGGAGCTCCTTTTATTTCGGCAGAATTAATTAATAAATATCTGGATTATGAGTATGAGTGGGACGCCATGAACAATACTATCTGTCTTGCCGATACCCATGCCGATAAAAAGATATATCCATACATGTATGATTACAGAACCATGGGCAAAGCTCCTTTGATTAAGAATCAGGGCAAATTCGGTACCTGCTGGGCGTTTTCTGCAATGACAGCACTGGAGAGCAGTGTATTGCCGGGGTGTTCTGCAGATTATTCTGAGGACCACATGACATATCACAATGGCTACTCTTCAGATATCATGGGTGGATATGTACATCTTGCCCTGGCATATCTTACTGCATGGAAAGGACCTGTTCTTGAAGCGGAGGACCCATATGGTGACGGCAAATCCCCGGATGACCTTTCCCCTGTTATGCATGTGCAGGAAGTACAGATAATAGAAAATAAGAATATCGAAGAAATCAAAAAAGCTGTGTTCCTGTATGGAGGCGTGCAGACATCAGTCTATATGCTTCAGGACAGACCTTCAAATGAAGCAAATGAGTTTTATAATCCTGAAACAGCTTCGTACTGTTACATAGGAATTGAAAAACCGAACCATGCAGTTGCCATCATCGGCTGGGATGATAATTATAAAGCGGATAATTTTACCACCGCGCCAATGGGGGACGGTGCATTCATTTGCGCCAACAGCTGGGGAGAAAACTATGGCGACAATGGATATTTTTATGTGTCATATTATGACAGCAATATAGGCACCAATAATGTGGTTTACACATGTGTGCAGGGCACTGACAATTACGACAATATATATCAAAGCGACCTGACGGGACAGGCCGGTCAGATTGGATATAAGCGCGATAACGGTTATTTTGCAAATGTATACGAGGCGAAATCTGATGAAAAACTCCGGGCGGTGGGCTTCTACTCTCTGGGCACAGGCTCACAGTATGAGGTGTATTTTATTGATAATTATAAGGACACGGATTCTTTTCAAAACAAAACTTTGGTTGCCAAGGGTTTGCTAAATAATGCGGGTTACTATACAATAGATGTCAAGGGCGATTTCTTTTTAAAAAAGGGACAAAAATCGGCGCTGATGGTGTACATCAAAACTCCTTCCGTGAAGTCCCCTATCGCAATGGAATGTAAGATGGATGATGATAATGA
>JAEDHB010000062.1 GCA_016297265.1 Butyrivibrio sp. | reverse complement strand
GACAAGGTGCTTGGCAACGCCGAGATTAAAACAATGATTACGGCCTTCGGATGTGGTTTTTCGGAAGGATACGGAAATGATTTTGATATAAGCAAGTTAAGATATGACAAGATTATTTTTATGACGGATGCCGATGTTGACGGTGCACACATCGATACTCTGCTGCTGACATTTTTTTACAGATTTATGCCCGAACTTATTCAGGAGGGCCATGTATATCTTGCGACCCCGCCTCTCTACAAGGTAGTACCTAAGAAGGGAGAGGGAATGTATCTCTATGATGACAAGGCACTTGAAAAATACAGAAAAGCGCATGAGGGCGAGAGTTTCACACTTCAGAGATACAAAGGACTTGGTGAGATGGATGATGACCAGCTTTGGGAGACCACCCTCAATCCTGAAACAAGAATTCTTAAGCAGGTCGAGATTGAGGATGCCAAAATGGCGGCTCACATCACATCAATGCTTATGGGAACGGAGGTTCCGCCAAGAAGAGATTTTATTCATGAACATGCACATGATGCAGAACTTGATGTGTAGGAGGGTAACATGGCTGAGACAATAATTAAAGCAGAATATTCTGACATAATGCAGAAATCATATATTGACTATTCCATGAGTGTAATTACCGCGAGAGCCGTGCCGGATGTAAGGGATGGCCTGAAGCCGGTTCAGCGAAGAGTACTGTATGCCATGGACCAGCTGGGGCTTAACTATGACAAGCCACATCGTAAATCAGCACGTATTGTCGGTGATGCAATGGGTAAATACCACCCTCACGGAGACAGCTCCATCTATGAGACGCTGGTTGTAATGGAACAGGATTTCAAAAAAGGAATGGCACTTGTCGACGGACACGGCAACTTCGGTTCAATTGAAGGTGACAGCGCTGCTGCTATGCGATATACGGAGGCAAGGCTCAAAAAATTTACGCAGGATGTGTACCTTAAAGACCTAGACAAGAATGTTGTTGATTTTGTGCCAAACTTTGATGAGACAGAGAAGGAACCTTCCGTTCTTCCGGTTCGTGTGCCGAATGTACTGATAAACGGTGCGGAAGGAATTGCGGTAGGTATGACCACCAGTATTCCGACTCACAATCTTATCGAGGTTATCAATGCTGTTGAAGCATATATGGACAATGAGAAAATAACAACGGAAGAGCTTATGGAATATATGCCGGGACCTGATTTTTCGACAGGTGGACGAGTAGTCAACAAGTCGGATTTGCCGGATATCTATGCCACCGGTACCGGTAAGATAAAGCTCCGCGGAGATGTTGTTTTTGAACCGGGTAAAAGAAAAACAGACAAGGACAAGCTGGTGATAACATCAATTCCGTATACCATGATTGGTGCGGGAATCGGTAAATTCATATCCGATGTCGTTGACCTTGTAGAGAATAAAAAACTTCAGGATATTACCGATGTTTCCAACGAGTCCTCAAAAGAAGGAATAAGAATAGTCCTTGAACTCAAAAAGAATGCGGATATCAAGAAGATTGAGAATACGCTTTATAAGAAAACAAGGCTGGAGGATACTTTTGGCGTAAATATGCTCACAATTGCGGATGGACGCCCGGAGGTGCTTGGCCTCAAAGACATAATTCGCCACAATGTCGATTTTCAGTATGAGATTAATACCAGAAAATATCAGACATTGCTTAAGAAAGAGTATGAGAACAAGGAGATTAAGGAAGGTCTCATCAGAGCATGTGATATCATAGACCTTATCATCGAGATTCTCAGAGGATGTACAAGCAAAAAGCAGGCAAAGGATTGTCTGATTTCCGGCAATATCGAAGGTATCAAATTTAAATCGGAGCAGTCCAAAAAGGATGCTGCCAAACTTCATTTTACTGAGAATCAGGCAAATGCAATTCTTGAACTCAGATTATACAAATTGATTGGCCTGGAAATTGAAGCATTGGAAAAGGAATACGAAGAGACTCTGGCAAGAATCGCCCAGTATGAAGATATCCTCGGCTCAAAACGCGCAATGAAAAAGGCCATCAAGAAAGATCTTGAGGCAATCAAGAAAGAGTACGGAATCGCAAGGCTTACTGTTATTGAGGATGCAGAAGCTGCAGTATATGAAGAACCAAAGATTGTTGAACAGGAGGTTGTATTTATCATGGATAAATTCGGCTACGCCAAGACAATCGACAAAGCAGCTTTTGAGAGAAACAGCGAAACTGTTTTTGCGGAAAATAAATATGTTATCACCTGTATGAATACTGACAAAATATGTATTTTTACTGATAAAGGAAATCTTCATCAAATCAAAGTTCTGGATATTCCGCTTACCAGAGTGAAGGACAAGGGAACTCCTGTCGACAACTTAAGCAATTATTCCAGCAGTGATGAAGAAATCATATATCTTTGCGAGGCAACACGCCTTATTCATAAGATGTTCCTGTTTGTATCTCGCAATGGTATGATGAAACTTGTCAACGGCAATGAATTTGAAGCATCAAAGAGGACCATCGCTTCAACTAAGCTGGCGGATAATGATTTACTGCTTAATATCTGCGCAACCGACGCAACAACGGATGGCAATGAACAGATAATAAGCTCACAGATTGTCGTGCTTCAGAGTGCGGACGGATATTTTATCAAATTCCCGCTTTCCGAGATTCCTGAGAAAAAGAAGGGTGCCATCGGAGTAAGGGGCATAAAGCTTTCTGCAAGTGACCATCTTGAGGATGTATATCTCATTCCGGGAGATGCAGACATTACCATTGATTACAGAGGAAAAGAGCTTTCACTCAAAAAATTAAAGCTTTCAAAGAGAGACGGAAAAGGAACAAAGGTACGCACATAAAATAAGTCGTTGTTCGTGGGGGATTTAACGGCTCAAGGGAGGTAAAAAATGCGTGACGAAAAAATCCAAAAACTAATCAACAATGTCGAGAAGGTTATTGTCGGAAAAGGTGACAAGATTAAGCTTGTTATCACGGCACTTCTCTCAGAAGGACATGTTCTTCTGGAGGATTTGCCGGGTACGGGCAAAACAATGCTGGCAAAATCCATAGCAAAATCAATTGGCGCTGATTTTAAGAGAATTCAGTTCGCTCCAGATATGCTGCCGTCAGATATTACCGGTCTTAATATCTATAACCAGAAGACAGCAGAATTTGAATTTCATCCTGGTCCTGTATTTTGCAATATTTTGCTGGCGGATGAAATTAACAGAGCAACTCCGAGGACACAGGCCAGCCTTTTGGAATGTATGGAAGAAAAACAGATAACAGTGGATAAGAAAACCACTGTCCTGGACAGACCTTTTTTTGTACTGGCAACGCAGAATCCGATTGAAAGCGCCGGTACATTCGCTCTGCCGGAGGCACAGATGGACAGATTTATCATGAGACTGTCCATGGGTATGTTGTCCACGGACGAGGTCAGAACTTTGCTTCAGAGAAAACTGCAGGGCGAGGCCTATGAAGAGCTTGAAGCTGTCTGTACAAAAGAAGATATCCTTGATTTGGCAAAGAAAGCAAAGGATGTATTTATTCACAAGGATTTAATCACTTATATTGCGGATATTTGCAAAGCTATCGCTGACGACAAGGGCGTTATGGCCGGCGCCAGCCCAAGAGCCGCAATAGCATTGATGAGAGCTGCGCAGAGTTTTGCTCTGGTGGAGGGCAGGGATTATGTAACCCCTGAGGATATCAAATATCTGGCAATTCCCGTTTTGGCACATCGTATCGTACTTTTGGATAGCTTTTCAGGCAGGGAGATTTGTGAGGAGAAGGTTGCTTCAGCCGTTTCGCTGGTACACGTCCCAACTGAGGATTGGAGTAAATAGTGATATATATTATCTTTATTGCTGTATTTTCCATTATCCTTCTTCTGCTGGATTTGATTTACATAAAAAACTGGAAAAAAGGTCTTGAAGTGGATATCGCATTTGAGGATGA
>JAEDHB010000027.1 GCA_016297265.1 Butyrivibrio sp. | reverse complement strand
CCTTTCATTTCTTCGCCTTTCATTTGTACAATTATTTTTTTACTATTTTACAATAATTTCCAATTACTGTAAACATAAAGCCTCTACACTGATACAGTCAATATAATTTTATGATCACTTCCATGCTGACCAAAGGCCATTGTAATAGGTCCCAAAAAATTTTTAGCTGTCTGATTCTATGGTATGGCAAGCTGTTTCATGTTCATGATGAATAAGAAAATGCGTAGCCGTTTGTTACTGCTACGCATCTCAAAACACTTTATCTTGTTACCTTTACCATCTTTGCAGCACTCCAGCCGGAATAATAGTTTACTCCGCTTACTGTCTTGTAGGATGTCACATAGATCTTATAGGTTTTGTTCTTCACAAGGCTTGTGAATACCTTGGTTATGTTGGTATTTCCTTTTACTACATAATCCTTATAGGTACTTCCTGCAAATTGCAAATACCGTTTTTTCCTCCAAGTTAGTATTTATTTGTTAAAATCCCCACAGAATAAACATTATTCATTCTGCGGGGAGTAACAAAAACCTTGTAATTAAACACCCAAAATATCCCTTACTGTTGCTTCCATCTCTGTTTTGTCACATACTCTGTCGTGACGAACCGGAGCGGTTCTGATATCTTCAATCGCCTGCGGAACCACAACATTTGCAATTTTACTCAACTCGTCAACAAGTTCAAAATCTGACATCGCATCATATTTTGCCTTATCAATCGCATCCATTACACTTCTTGTGAATTTGAACGGACTTGCCGTTGAAGCAATAACTGCCTTAGTTGTATCCTTGGTATCCTGAACATATTTCTTGTACACCTTGGCAGCAACTGCTGTATGTGTATCAATAACATATCCTGTATCTTCATAGATTGCCTTAATAATACCGGCTGTCTCGGCTTCGCTTGCATAATTTCCATAGAAATCAGCAAGTTCTTTCTTCATATCATCAGTGATGGAATATTTTCCATCCGTCTTAAGTGAATCCATGAATTTCTTATTAGCCTTGGCATCCATTCCGGCAATCTTGTAGATAAGTCTTTCAAGGTTGCTTGAGATAAGGATATCCATTGATGGAGAAGTTGTAAGTACAAATTCCCTGTTTTTATCATAGGTTCCTGATTCAAAGAAATCATAGAGAACCTTATTCTCGTTAGATGCACATATAAGCCTACCGATTGGCAATCCCATATTCTTTGCGTAATATGCTGCAAGGATATTACCAAAATTACCTGTCGGAACCACCACATTGATGGTCTCATCTGCAGCAATTTCCCCATCTCCCAGAAGTCTTGTATATGCATATACATAATATACAATCTGAGGTACAAGTCTTCCTATATTAATTGAATTCGCTGATGAGAACTGGAATCCTGCTGCGTCAAGAGTCTGTGCAAGTTCCTTATTATTGAACATATTCTTAACGCCGGTCTGGGCATCATCAAAATTGCCCTTAATTCCAACAACGAATGTGTTGTCGCCCTTCTGGGTAACCATCTGTTTTTCCTGAATAGGACTTACACCATTCTTCGGATAAAATACAATAATCTTAGTCCCCGGAACATCAGCAAAACCTGCCAATGCAGCCTTACCCGTATCTCCTGATGTAGCTGTCAAAATAACAATATCATTCTTAACATTATTCTTCCTCGCACTGGTTGTGAGTAAATGCGGAAGAATTGAAAGAGCCATATCCTTGAATGCAATTGTTGCACCATGGAAAAGCTCCAGATAATATGCACCATCTGCTTTTACTAACGGAGCAATCTCATCCGTATCAAATTTGCTGTCATATGCCTTATCAATACAACTCCTAAGTTCTTCCTCCGTAAAATCCGTGAGAAAGAGTTTCATAACTTCATAAGCCACCTGCTTATAGTCCATTGCAGCAAGCTCCTTAAGACTCTTGTCCATCGCAGGAATTCTCTCCGGTGCAAACAAACCTCCATCATCTGCAAGGCCTTTCAAAATGGCCTCCGAAGCCTTGACTTTAACCTCTGAACTCCTTGTACTGCTATAAAATAAATCCATAATTGTACCACCTTTTCCTCTTGCTAGGAAGTATCATAACACAGTACAATACACATTTTCAAGGTATACAATTATAAAAAGTCCATAAACTTCTTTATGGACTCTTAATAATTAAGTATCAAAAAATGCATGGTCACCATATTCAAAGAGCTTGACAAGACATTCAGAATGCCAGGTTCCCGGTCTTGACGCATAGAGTGTAGCAAAATATGTAGCACCCTGTGAATAATCTTCTCCGTACAGTGCCCGCCTTACAGCCTGTTCTGTCTCCGACGTAACTGTTACCGAATAGAACCTTCCGTCACTGATTGGTGAAAACTGCTCGCCATCCCCCTGAAAAATAACATCCGTAACAGTGGATGGAAAATCATATCTCTTTACTCTATTGATAATAACATTTGCCACAAGGATTTTTCCCTTGATGTCACAATCTGTTGCCTCAGCCTCAACAATTCTGATTAAATTGTAGTAATCATCCTCAGAAATGTTGATAACCATCTTTTTCTTTGGCTTATTACTTGCCTTTTTCTTCTCTTTTGGAGCTGTCTTTTCTTTTATTTCTGCTGTTTCGGTTTCCTTTTCAGCTTTTGGTGCATTGAGCTGCTGCAAAACATCCGTTTCCGTCTCTACAACAATCGATGGCGTATAATTCTTATCTTCTGCTGCCGACTCGGCAACCTGCTGTGTCGTAGCGGTCTCAGCTCTCTTATCATTATTTCTTAAGGTGAACAAAGCTGATATTCCTGCACTTAAAATCAGTGAAGCAAAAATTATCATTGATAGCTTACTGTTTACTTTAATCATATTTACCTCGCTTTTCCCCGAACAACGTGATTATCATCTATTTTTTTGAAAACTGTCAATCGAAAAGCTGATTTTTGTATATTTTTACCTTTGTAACTTTTTCGTAACATTTTCCATCGTCATTTTGCATAATCAAATTGTATTTATGTACATACACCTATACAAACTGCACATATACTTAAACTCTATCAAAAATATGACAACAAAAATTTGAGCATTTCCATTAAATCGAAACCCATTTTGTACTTATTTTCATACATAATAGTGGGGCTTAGACCCATATTTTCACATAAAACCAAATATGATTTTACCATTATTTTCAAAATATGTAAGAAATCGTACTTTCTTACATTTAACCTGTAATATTTTTCATCTTGCGGAATATGCAAAATATGGGATAATATTACATATATCATACAGATTAAGGAGTAAACATGGCTAATCTTCCGGGCGTCTACAGAGCCACAATGAAGGACGGAACTGAATATTTTCGAAGTAATATCACCCTTCGCAATAAGCATATCAGCCTGGGGAGTTTTCCGACAATGGAACTTGCGCACAAAGCATATCTTGAAGCAGGCAAGGCTTTCCGCTCCGACATCGGACTTGATGATTACAATCAGGACTGCGTTCTTCCTTATAATAAGTTCGTCAGCATTCTCAACCTGAGAGACAATGATATATATTTCAAGACTCCGATTTATCTTCACCGGAAATATTTTTCATACTATCTCTCTCCCGATGTCATTCTGTATTTTGATGCAGATGATCTTTTCTACTATTCCAACCACTCCATCATGAAGAGGGGGAATCACCTGTTTGTGGCAGACTACGGAATGCAGGTTAATATTTTGTCGCGCTACGGTATCCGTGAACATGCAGTACGCGGCAGGGACTACTATTTCGCCAACGGCAATCCCTATGATTTCAGATACGGCAACGTCATTATCATCAACCGCTATCACGGTGTCAGCCGCTACACCGACAAGGGGCGCGATATATATAAGGTAAAAATACATATCAACGGGGATTATATCGTTGGCAGATATGACACCGAGGACGAGGCAGCGATTGCCTACAATAAGGCAGTGGACATTCTTAAGAAAAACGGATTCAAAAAAAGCTTCCCGGAAAATTATCCGGAAAGCCTTAGTCCCAGCAAATATGCTTCCATATACAGCAGTCTCAAAATCTCTGAGAAAATAATGAATTTGAAACCGGAAGACTAGATCCCTAATTTGTAATACAGATCCGGTCTTCTGTCTTTTTTCACAGGAAATTCCTCGCGGAACTCCTTCACTAAAGTCTTGTCAATGCATGCGACAGCGAAATCTTCGGTATCTCCCAACGCTTCGCTCACCGTTCCCTTTGGTTCTATTATTGCGGAATTACCCACATAGAAATTATCGTCCGTAACGCCTACGCGGTTAATTCCTGCCACATAACACTGGTTTTCCACTGCTCTTGCCCGAATCAGGAGCTTCCACTGCTCATTTCTTGCACCACCCCAATTTGCAGGTACCAGTATGAGGTCTGCGGATTTACTGGCCGACTGAAAAAGCTCAGGAAATCTCAAATCATAACAAATCAGCGGACATATTGTAATGCCATCTATTTCGCAAAAGCTGATACAGTCCCCCGAAGTGTAAAACATATCCTCACCGTCATATGAAAATGGGTGAATCTTGTTGTACTCACATATTATTTTGCCCTCAGGTGACACAATTTCATAACGATTGAAATAACTGCCGTTTTTTTCACCTGCAAAACCGAATCCGACATGCGTTTTATATTTTCGTGCATAGGAGCTTACCCGGTCCAAAAGCATACCTCCATGGTAGTCCTCCGCGATTACCTCCGGTTCCTTCTCGTATCCCGTAAAACTCATTTCGGGAAAAAGAACAAGCCTTGCGCCTTTTGCACTGCACCTTGCAATATAATCCTCAGCGACAAGGATATTGCGTTCCTTATCGCATTGGATTATATCCGTCTGACAAATTCCGATAAACATAGGCTACTTATTGTTGATATAATTTACAAGTCCTTCTGCAGCAATTATTTTCTGCATAAACTCAGGGAATGCCTGACCTTTAAATTCAGTTCCCTTTGTCTTGTTGTAAATCATACCACTGTCAAAATCCACCATTACTTCATCGCCGGCACTGATTCCCTCAGCAGCCTCAGGACATTCTATAATAGGAAGTCCGATATTGATTGCATTTCTGTAAAAAATACGTGCAAAGGTCTTTGCGATTACGCAGCTTACGCCCGCCGCCTTGATTGCGATAGGTGCATGTTCTCTTGAAGAACCGCAGCCGAAATTCTTATCTGCAACAATGATATCTCCCTTGCTGACATTTTTTACAAAATCCTTGTCGATGTCTTCCATACAATGTGTTGCTAACTCAGCAGGATCAGATGAGTTGAGATATCTTGCAGGAATGATTACGTCCGTATCAACATTATCTCCGTATCTAAAAACTATACCCTGTGCTTTCATTACATTACCTCCTTAGGTGAACTGATTTTACCTGTAATTGCACTTGCGGCAGCAACTGCCGGACTTGCAAGATAAATTTCTGATTCAACATGTCCCATTCTTCCCACAAAGTTTCTGTTGGTTGTGGAAACACATCTTTCACCCTGAGCCAGGATGCCCATGTATCCGCCAAGACATGGTCCGCAGGTTGGAGTGCTTACAACTGCTCCGGCTTCGATAAAAGTCTTGAGCAAGCCCTCCTCCATAGCCTGAAGATAAATCTTCTGTGTAGCAGGAATAATGATTACCCTGAGTCCTTCTTTAACTTTTTTGCCCTCAAGAATCTTGGCAGCAACTCGTAAATCGTCGAGTCTTCCGTTAGTACATGAACCGATAACTACCTGGTCAATTTTGATGTCGTCGATTTCATCAATTGTATGAGTATTCTCAGGAAGATGAGGGAAAGCAACAGTTGGCTTAAGCTTATCAAGCTCAATTGTATATACCTCATCATACTCTGCATCCTCGTCTGCTTCATATTTTACAAACTCTCTTGATGAATGTTCCTTCATATATTCAACTGTTAAATCATCAACCGGGAAAATACCGTTCTTTCCGCCGGCTTCAATTGCCATATTCGCAATAGTAAATCTGTCATCCATCGAAAGATACTGGATTCCGTCGCCCACAAATTCCATTGATTTGTATAATGCTCCGTCAACACCGATGAGTCCGATGATATGAAGGATGATATCCTTACCGCTAATCCACTCGGCAGGTTTTCCTGTGAGCACAAATTTGATTGCAGAAGGGACCTTGAACCAGGCAAGGCCTGTTGCCATACCTGCTGCCATATCAGTTGAACCAACACCTGTTGAGAATGCACCAAGTGCACCATATGTACATGTGTGGGAATCAGCACCTATAATAACATCACCGGCAACAGTAAGTCCTTTTTCCGGAAGGAGCGCATGCTCGATTCCCATCTGTCCTACTTCAAAATAATTTGTAATGTCATGTTTTGCCGCAAACTCTCTTACGCATTTGCAATGCTCTGCGGATTTGATATCCTTATTTGGTACAAAATGGTCCGGAACCAATGCTATTTTATCCTTATCGAATACTTTATCCGTTGCCATCTTATCCATTTCATGAATGGCCACAGGGGATGTAATATCATTTCCCAAAACGAGGTCAAGCTTAGCCTCAATAAGCTGTCCGGCTACTACCGATTCTAATCCGGCATGAGCTGCAAGAATTTTCTGAGTCATTGTCATTCCCATATTTTTTTACCTCCATTAATAATTTTATTGAATTGTAACACAGAATCAGATATAATTGAAATACATATAAATAATAGTTTTTATAACTCTGGGTTATATGAAGGTTAGTATATGAATACCGACAATTTATCGCTTTATTCAGCATTTCTGGCAGTTGCCAGAGCCGGCAGCATTTTGAAAGCTTCTGAACAATTGTATATCAGTCAGCCTGCCGTCACCAAAGCAATCAAGAAGCTTGAGCAAAACCTTAATTCCACGCTCTTTACCCGCAATTCCCGCGGTGTCCATCTCACCGAGGAGGGGAAACAGCTGTATTCAAAAATAAGTGCGGCATTTGAATATATTGAAGCCGGCGAGGATATTCTTGCCTCCCGTCGCAATCTTGATATCGGTCATATCAAAATCGGTGTCAGCACCACCCTGTGCAAATATGTTCTTTTGCCCTTCCTCAGCGTGTACACTGCCAATCATCCTCACATCAATATTTCCATTGAATGTCAGTCCTCAAAAGCAACGATGGCACTTCTTAAGGACCACAGCATTGATATTGGTATTATTTCTGTTCCGTCGAAACCGGATTTTCTCACTCTGCACAGGCTGGGCTATGTTCATGATGCCTTTATGGGGACTCCGGCTTATATTGAGGGTATGAAGGACAGGCATGCCAAATCCAATCTCTTGCTTCTTGACAGGGATAATCTCACACGACAGTATGTCGAAAACTATGCGCCAACAACTCTTTTCAGTGAAAACAATATTTTGGAAATAGACAATATGAATCTGCTCATTGATTTCACCAAGGCCGGAATAGGAATCGGCTGCGCTATCAGGGAATTTGTCAAATCAGAGCTTCAATCCGGCCATCTGGTGGAATATTCGGAAAACATCCCCACCATGAAGCAGCGTCCTGTATATCTGGCAACCCCCATTGACCGCAAGCTGACAAGTCACAGCGAAAATTTTGTAAAATTTGTCAAAGAAAATATCAGGAATAAGGAACTCAATATTCTCGGATAAAACAAAAATTCCCCTTAGTCAGCTACGGACTAAGGGGAGGTACTCCTCATATCTTTTTAACAAATTATCAAAAAAGGGTATCCGAAGATACCCTTGATGTTATTCTCACTGTAACAGGAATTAGTTGTTGATAAGCTTTCCGCTTTCATCATTCCAGCTGTAGAGTTTACGAACTTCCTCACCAACTTTTTCAGAAGGATGCTCAGCAGCAAGTTTTCTAAGTGCTCTAAAGTGAGCCTGTCCGCCTGCCGGAGACATATCGAGAAGGAAATCTTTTGCAAATGTTCCATCCTGGATATCTGCAAGAACTTTCTTCATTGTTTTCTTTGTCTCATCTGTGATAATCTTTGGTCCGGTAATATAATCACCGTACTCAGCTGTGTTTGAAATAGAATATCTCATTCCTGCAAAACCTGACTGGTAGATAAGGTCTACGATAAGTTTCATCTCATGGATACACTCGAAGTATGCATTTCTTGGATCATATCCTGCTTCGCAAAGTACCTCAAAACCTGTCTGCATAAGTTTACAAACACCACCGCAAAGTACTGCCTGCTCACCGAAAAGGTCTGTCTCTGTCTCTGTTCTGAAGGTGGTCTCAAGAACGCCGGCTCTTGCTCCACCAATTCCAAGCGCATATGCAAGTGCAAGTTCCTGCGCTTTTCCTGTAGCATTCTGCTCTACAGCAACAAGACAAGGAACACCTTTTCCTTCAAGGTACTCACTTCTTACTGTATGTCCAGGTCCCTTTGGAGCGATCATTGTAACATCTACGTCTGCAGGTGGAACGATCTGTCCGAAGTGAATTGCAAAACCATGTGCGAACATAAGCATGTTGCCCGGCTCAAGGTTTGGTTCAATGTCTTTCTTGTACATTGCTGCCTGTTTCTCATCATTGATAAGAATCATAATGATATCAGCCTGTTTTGCAGCCTCTGCTGCTGTATAAACTTTAAGTCCCTGAGCCTCTGCTTTAGCCCATGACTTACTGCCTTCATAAAGTCCGATGATTACATCACATCCTGAATCCTTTAAGTTAAGTGCATGTGCATGTCCCTGACTGCCATAGCCGATAATTGCAATTTTCTTTCCCTCAAGTAATGAAAGATTACAATCTTCCTGATAGAAAATCTTTGCTGCCATTTCTAATTGTCCTCCTTTAAATGACTTATATTATATTTATATAGCTTTTGCTAAAAATAACTATTTGTTACCTCTTGATAATCCCGTGGTTCCCGTTCTTGCAATATCAAGAATCTCATAACCATTAAGCAATTCAAGAAAAGCATCAATCTTTGAGCTGTTACCGGTAAGTTCAATCATCATTGAATCCTTGGCAACATCAACAACATTCGCTCTGAATATCGTTGCAACAGAAACCACTTCAGGTCTCTGAATCTCATTAACCGCAACTCTGACCAAAATAAGTTCCCTGCAAACGGAATCCTGTGGCTTAAGCTCCTCAATCTCAATTACATCCTCAAGCTTAGCAAGCTGTTTCGTAACCTGTTCAAGGATCTCCTCATCGCCGCAGGCTACAACAGTAACTCTTGAAATATCCGGATTCTCTGTCTCACCGCCGGTAATACAATTCATATTGTAACCGCGTCTCGCAAAAAGTCCCGAAATACGGCTTGTAACTCCCGCCTCGTTGTGAACAAGCAGAGATAATACCATCTTTCTCATAATACACCTCTATTTTTTCAAGATTAAACCTTACGCTATATTTTACCACATTCACTAATCTTGTCAATCATTATTGCCTATTTCCGCCATTTTTGTTTCACTCAGACCTTTTTTGCTCTTAAACAGAAGTTTTAGAAGAATAGGTACAAGAACGGATGAGAAAATAATGAGCAAAATGACAGGTGTAAATTCATCCGATGAAATCAGTCCCGCATCCAGTCCCTTCTGCGTAACAATCAATGCCACTTCTCCTCGGGTCATCATTCCTATACCGCATATCAGGGACTCTTTCCATGTGTGTTTTGTAAGTTTTGCGGCAATACCGCATCCGATTATTTTCGCCAACAGCGCAACAGCAACAAAACTCAATGAAAACGCAAACAGCCCCCAGGTCATTCCCGAAATGTTGGTCTTAAGTCCGATACTTGCAAAGAAAATCGGTCCAAAAAACATATAGGAGCTGATATTAACTTTTCTGTCCACATAGTTTGCATCCTTGATATTGCATAAAATTACTCCCGCAACATATGCACCTGTAATGTCGGCAATTCCAAAATATTCCTCTGCAACATATGCAAGAGCAAAACAAAGTGCAATACTGAAGATAGGAATTCTTCTCATATGAGGATATCTCTTGTCGAGGAATGAGAATATTTTGTAAAGGAAATACCCCACAACCACCGCAAGAAGGAAAAATGTTACTGTTTTAAGAATAATCTCGCCGATTCCGGTATCCCCGCCACCTGCAATACCAATAACAACAGTAAGTACTATAATACCAATTACATCATCTATAATCGCCGCACTCACAATAGTAGTTCCCAGCTCTGTTTTAAGCTTGCCGAGCTCCTTCAGCGTCTGCACTGTAATTCCTACCGAAGTTGCTGTCATTATAACGCCAATAAAAACCGATTTATAAAATGTCACTGTGCCGAATCCGTCCCAGCCATAAAATACCGCGGTAAGTATCGTGCCTAATACCAACGGAACAAACACACCCATAACTGCCATAAGCAATGCAACCGGTCCGGTTTTAATCAATGTCTTAAGGTTCGTTTCAAGTCCTGCCGAAAACATCAGAAGAATAACCCCGACTTCGGCAAATACCTTTATATAATCCGTATTATTTGACCAGTTCAACAGACATGGACCAATAATTAATCCGGCAATGATTTGTCCCACAACCTGTGGCAGTTTAATTTTTTTTGCAATTAATCCCATCACTTCCGCTGCAGCAATGATAATTGCAAGATCTCTCAAGTTTTCTAACATAGTAATTCACTTCCTTGTATATTTCATAATATATTATATTTTCAATTATCAAAAAATCAATCGTACATTTCACCTATTTATCTAAAAATTTGTAATATATTTTATGCAATTTTATAGCAAGTTCCCTATTTACCTCGTCGCCATAAAAAGAAGGAGCCGGCATATTTACGCCGACTCCCTTGTTGACTAAATCATCATATTACCACATATCAATTTTACCAAATCATCGGAATTGAGTTCCTTTGACAGGTATGAACCCTGAATCAAATCACATTCCAGCCTTATTACCCGGTCATACTCTGCAGTATTTCGTACACCCTTGATTGCGACTCCGATTCCCATTTCCTTAATCGCCTCAACCGTCTTCTTCATGAGTTTCCAGTAGCTTTCCCGCTGTTCATCATTATCAATGGTGATTTTCACATTCTCAAACGGAAGAACTGATGCCTTCAAAATATCTGCGTTGCCAAGCTTGTATTCAGACATTGTCATTCTAACATTGTTATTGATAAAGAAATACATATTGTCCAAAAGAACATTCTGAGATATTTTAACAGGCTTATTCGGTATATTGAGATTGATTTTCCACAAATCCACACCATACACATTAGCTGTATCAATTACCAGTCTGACTATTTCTCTTGTACAGCACCTTGCCTCTGAAAACGGAATTTCAATATAATCAAATTTCATTCTGTTAAAGTCCTCAGAAGCAATAAATTTGCAAACCTCATCAAAGACGTATTCGCCTATTTTACTTATGTATCCATGCTTTATTGCGGTAGGCAGGAAGGTTTCCTGATTAATTGTACCGTATTTTTCGTCATTGATACGCAACATCACTTCCGCCGCAACATACCTCTGTTCACGCAACGAATATACCGGCTGATACATAATCTCGAAAGAATCATTCTCAAAAGCATTAAGAATTACTTTTTCCATTATGTATGAAGACATTATTTTCGACATATCATCAAGCTCTGAATACTTAACAATATTGCCGGAGTAAGGAACAATACTGCTAATATCCTTGTCAAAAGATGCTAACTCCGCATACTCATTAATATCCTCCGGATAACGGATTATAGTAAGCTGAGCCTTCAGCGATAATTCAAAATCTGCCACCTTGATTGTCTTTGACAGATAACCGTTAAGTCTGTTAGCAACCTCAGTCTCGTATTCCATATTTCTCTCGCCTAATACAAAGCGGAAAAAGCCTCTGTATAGATGGTATCCCACGCCCCTGTATCTGATATGGGAATTACTCAGTTCCAAAACATCTGCAATCCGCCCCAGTAGCTCAAGTTCATTGGTATTGCCCATAAAATCAACAATTTCATTATAATTCTTAATATCAATCAGGATAATTGATACCTTCTTGTTGGTTGTGGAGTTCTTCGCCAAATCATTATAATATGCATAATAGCTTCTCAATCCGGTTGACGGGTCAATAACGTCCTCAGGTCTCTGCACAATAAGCCTTATTATAAGGAGTGCAATCGCATTCGCGAACATTTCAACCATAAGCTTTGGCGTAAAATACTGAATAGTCACGGCAATCACTGTCAAAACTCCCAATGCCAGTATTGACAACTGTTTGAGTCTTCCAATAAGTCTACCGAACCTTATTATTAAAAACATACCGAGTGCAAAATAGAATGCGCCGGAGATATAAAATGCAATATACAAATCCCCACGCACATAATGCCCTGCTTCATCATAATAGAACATCATGTAGTTTAACGGATTCAGGCAAAGCAGTACACTTACTACCACAAAGCACGACAGTAATATAACCATTAAGCCCTTGCGCCTCCAGAACAGGTGCCATATATCCGATAAAAAAATGATATACAAAACATACATTATTCCGGTTGCACTCCTGGTAAACAAATAAATTGAGCTTACCAGATATTTTATGCTCTCGGGCACCATCCCCGGAAAATTTACTAAAACCTCTGATAGAATGCTGGATATTGCAGCAACAAAAGAAACTCCAACCAAAGCTGTATAAAGTTTACTGATTGTGCTCTTAAAATTACGATTTATTACAATTGTGAACAGAATGATTAAATATATGCACAAAGAACATATATCAAAATGGATTATCTTCATATTACTACCCCAAATCCCGGCGACCAAACCGTTATATTAGATAAAATTATTCTATTCCATTTCTTCCCATTAGTCAATTGATTAGCCCAATATAAAGCAAAATTTCCAGACATAAAGTCTGGAAATCTGCAAAAAGTATATTTAGGTTGGTTGAATGATAATAAGCTTAATATATTTATGACCACCAAATCATATAAATAAGCGGTCGCCGGACAATGGGAAATAAAAAAACATCCTGCTACCGGATGCTCACAAAATATCTTACGATAGCAACCGGCTGCCATGCATTATCAATGCTCAGGCCCTCTGGCTTTGCGTCCTAATCTTTCAATTAGTTTGCCAAATCTTCCCTTGTACATGTTGTATTATAACATAGTAAAAATATAATTCAATAGTTAAATTGTATATATATTAGTACAATTTAAAAAATCGCAGGCACGCGGCCTGCGATTAATTACTATTCTGCATTAGTTGGTCTTGAAAATTGATACTGCATTCTCAAGTTTAACTGCATATGAATTGAGTTCATTAGCAGAAGATGCCAATTCGTTCATCATTGAAGCAAGTTCTTCTGTTGATGCTGTAGTCTCCTGTGTAGCTGCAGCATTCTCTTCAGATACAGCCGAAAGATCCTGAATAATCTCAACAATCTTTCCTCTCATCTCATCAAGTTCATCCGTCCTTGCATTGATTGTATCAATGCTTTCCATAGATGAATCAACTCCGTTCTTAACCTTGGCAAAAATATTCTTTGTATCTCCAAGTTTTACTTCCTGCTCTGCAACAGCGGATTTAACATCCTTCATTATATCGAGAGTCTTTTCGGACTGAATTGTCAACTCACCGATAATTTCACTTATCTTTACAGCGGAGCTGTTTGACTGTTCTGCAAGCTGCTGAATCTCAGATGCAACTACTGCAAAGCCTCTTCCTGCTTCTCCTGCTCTCGCAGCCTCAATAGACGCATTAAGGGAAAGAAGATTGGTCTGACTTGCAATTGAAGTAATAAGTTCAACCGCCTGTCTGATTTCCATTGCTGACTCATTGGTCTTAGCAGTCTGTTCTGCAATTCTTTCAACCGCATTATTAGTCTTGGCTGCCGTTTCATCCAGTTCATTAAGTATGAGCATTGCATCCGTCTCCGCTTTACCCATGATATTGGCATTATCCGACAATGTTTTAACATCATCAACAATACCCTGAATAAGGCGTCCTATATTGTCGACATTCTCTGCTGCTGCCTGTGTTTCATCAGCCTGTGATGATGCTCCTACTGCTATTTCTTCAACAGCATGGCTTACATCTTCAACTGTACGGCTGGATTGGGTGGACATTTCACTGACGCTGTCAGCTGATGTCTTAACCACTGCTACAGTCTCTGCAACATCTCCGATAAGATTCTTATATGTAGTAATAAGATTTTCTGTAGATCTTGCTATTTTACCGATTTCATCGCTTCTGTTTAAAGCTTTTTCATTTACAACAACAGTCAAATCGCCGCCGGACAATGTTGAAATTCCGTCCGTAATCCTTTTGATGGCTCTGCTGATAGACAATGCTGCAATCGGTATCAATATTGCTGCTGCTGCAAATATTACAATAAGAATGCTGATCATTCTAATGGTTTTTGTTCTTATATCTGATTTTACCGTTGTCGCATCCCTACCTGCAAAAACCATACCTACAGTATCGCCTGATGTCAGCTTTAGCGGCTCATAATACACATAATAATCCTTGTCGGTAATCACTGCAGTTCCTTTGTATACATCGCCATTTGTATATACCTTCTCATATATTGCAGGATCCGCCTCTGTACCTATAATTCTCTCACCATTATCATCTTTAAGGGATGTAACCTTACGAATATTCCTGTAAAAAATAGTAGTATTTATATCTGTTTCCTCAAAAATAGAATCAACTATATCAAAATTAGCTGAAACATTAGTATTTCCCTTCATCAAATCACCATTTGAAGCTAATGTAAATTCTCCTTCAAATGCGTAATTGTATGAACTCTTTACTGCCTGTGCAGCAGTTTTAAGATTCTTGTAACACTCTTCCATAATAGACTTATCCAATGTCTTAACACTGATAATTACTGCCACTGCAAAAAGCACAATCATTGGAATAAGCGATACAAACAATATCTTTGCCACCAAAGGCAAGCCTTTTTTCTCTTTGTTGTCTGCCATAATCTGTTTCCTCCTAAGCTACTCTATTCTCTATACAAAATCTTACCATATTATCCGTATTTTATCAATGCCCGTAATATATATTTTCACAAGTTTACAGCTCCCCGTTATGCAAAAAATGCCGGTGCTTTTGCACCGGCAAAAATGTAATTCGCTCTTATCCAAGAGTTACAACAATATCATTGACTTCTGATAGTTTATCGGCAGGCACAAGATTGCCCTCAAGCTTCTCTCCATTGAGAACGATTTCTTTAACACCGCACTCTGCACCGTTTGGATTAATAAATTTCATATTAAGCTTCTTGCCGCGGAAATTCTTGATAATCTCATATTCTTTCCACTCTGAAGGAACGGATGGATTAATTACAAGTCCTTCAGCATTTGGTCTCATTCCGAGAATTCCTTCTATGGTACCAACCATCACTGTTGAAGCGGTTCCTGTCAGCCAGTGTACATGTGCTCTTCCTGCAAACGGACTGTCCTTTCCTTCTACAAACTGTCCGTATACATATGGTTCCAGGCATCTGTGTTCTGCATTTTCATTATAAGTTGCAGGAGCCGCCTCTTTCCAGTATTTATATGCACGGTTTCCGTGTCCCATAAGTGCTTCTGCAAGAATTAACCAGCCCTGTGGCTGTGAGAAAATACCTGCATTCTCCTTTGTACACTTGTTAAAGCAAAGCATCAAAGCACCGTCAAATCCGTGATTGTCATAGGCAGGATACATAACCATTGCACCATATGGTGTATTCAATTCCCTTTCTACACTGTCCATTGCCAACTTAGCCTGCTCTTCACTTGCAAACCCTGAAATAACGGACCATGACTGTGGGTTAAGCCACATATTGGCCTCAGGATCGGTTCTCTTACCGATTACTTCTCCGTCCTCTTTGTATCCTCTGATCCATCTGTCTTCATTCCAACAAGCTGAAAGAATACCGTCAAGCTTAGCCTTAATCTCATCAAGGTATGCAATGTATTCTGTATCATTCTTAAGTTCTGCATATTCTTTGAGAATCTTAATTGCATATACAAGCTGGAAGGCAACGAAGGTTGATTCTCCCTTTTTACCAAGTCTTAAGCAGTCATTCCAGTCAGCATGAAGACCTGCCGGCATTCCGTGGCTGCCCAGATTGTTCATTGAGAACATAATTGCTCTCTTCAAATGGTCGTATACAGTTCCTGATTCTCCGTCATTTGCATACAGTATCTCTTCATCAAGGAAAGCAATATCTCCGCTTTCTGAAATGTATTTGTAAATTGTCGGGAACAACCACAAAGCATCATCAGCTCTGTATGACGGATGTCCTGTTTCTTTAACATATTCCGGATCATCAGGAGTATTTTCCTTGCCCGGTGTATGTGTATATTTTACCAAAGGAAGTCCTGCACCATTAGTTACCTGTGCCGAAAGCATAAATTCGATCTGCTTCTTAGCCATTTCCGGAGCAAGATGAATAATTCCCTGAATATCCTGAACCGTATCACGATATCCAAATCCGTTTCTGAGTCCGCAGTACTGGAAGGATGCTGCACGCGACCATGTAAATGTAATGAAACAGTTGTAAGCATTCCATACATTAACCATATTGTTGAAATCCTCATCAGGAGTTTTAACTTCAAAATTACCGAGTTTTGAATGCCAGTAATTCTTAAGCTCTTCCACTTCTTTTTCAACAATTCCCGGAGTGTTATATTTTGCAACTATATCTCTTGCAACTGCTTCAGGTTGCTGACCCATTACATAGATGAGTTCTTTTGTCTCACCCGGCTGAAGAACGATGTCGCTCTGTAAAGCACCGCATGAGTTGGTGTTGTAATTAAGCTGACCCTTGAGTCCCTCTTCAATTCCCTGTGGATTAGCATAGCTTCTGTATGGTCCGACAAATCTGTCTCTGTCACCGCAGTATGCAGAAACATCAGCACGGGCAAGTCCCAGGAATTTGTCGAGCTCCGGTTTCTTAAGTGTCTCATTCTGTTTTTGAAGAATAAAATTATCCTTGAAATATGTTCTTGTGATAAACAGTGTGTACTGAAGGTTAACCTGATCCTGCTCATAATTGTTGTCATTAACAAATTCACAATATCCTGTAACCGCAAGCTTTCTTGGCTTGGTATCGTTGTTGGTCACCTTTGCTGCCCATACTTCATATGAAGCATTCCTTGGGACATAGTATGTTACCTCTGATTTAATATTGCTGTATTCTGATGAAATAACCGTATAAGCAGTTCCGTGACGGCACTCACTCTTAAATGAATCCAATGGTTTGCAAACCGGTGCCCAGGAAGCTGTCCAAAAATCGTTATTTTCAGCATCCTTAATGTAGATATATCTACCCGGTTGATCCATTGCAACAGAATTAAAACGATATCTTATTATTCTTCCGTTTGCTCCGGATTTGACAAAGCTGTATCCACCTGCATTATTTGAAATAATTGCGCCGTATTCCGGATCTCCAAGATAGTTAGCCCATGGTCCCGGAGTATCAGGACGGGTAATAACATATTCCTTGTTAGCAAGATCAAAATATCCGTATTTCATTAACATTCTCCTCTTCTATTATTATTTACTAAATCATTATTACATTATATATTATTTTTGACAAGGGTCTATAAAGAAATTAAGAAAAATTTAATCTCTCCCGTCAATGGATTTCTTATTTTGTAATCAAAAACCACCAGCGTTGGCTCAACCTCCCTGACCTGTTCATCCCAGACGCTGTAATGAAAGATTTCAGCATGTGTCATTTTCATTATCTGTTTTGAATGGTACCGGGCATAATCGGGCAAGTATTTTACAATATTCTCTTCATCCTCAAAAAATGTACGGATTACCTCGTACTGCTTTGTTATGTCATTCATAAAGCCTGACCGCGACTTCATTTTTTCCCTTGCATATAAATCAAAAGTCATCAACTCTGTAAAAATATCATGTTCGCCCATACATACTTCGTCCGCAAAATCCAGCAAAGCTTCGTATTTTCCGCTTCTTGACGGAGTATTTATGCAATATCCTTTTCTGTCATAAAATTTTGCAAGCTCATAAAACATTGTAAACGCATCCGGGAATTTTGAAAGCAATACTGGCAAAACATGGCGGTACTGATTTGAATTGTAGTAGATTTCCACCATTTCCTCCACTTTTTTCAGGATAATCACATCCTCATAGCTAAGCCATTTGGTATAGAGCACCTCATACGGAGGAAGGCTTTTGTATACCAGCCCGTATTCCTTTGCCATATCATACATATGCGAGCCCTTGAGCACCTTGAGAAATCCCAATTGCAGTTGTTCAGGTTTCATTGCGAAAACATCATTGAAGGATTTTTTGAATATATCCAGACTCTCATAAGGCAATCCTGCAATGAGGTCCAGATGAATATGGATATTCTGCCCTCTCTGAAGCTTTGCGACTGACTCCCTTATTTTGTCAACACCTGCATACCTTCTTATTTCCTTAAGTGTGGCGTCATTGGTTGACTGCACGCCAATTTCCATCTGGACCGCTCCCGGTCTCAGTATGTTTAGCAACTCAATTTCTTCATCTGTGAGCAAGTCCGCCTCAATCTCGAAATGAAAATTCGTAATTCCATTATCATGTTCACTAATATATTTCCATATTTCCATGGCATGATTATGATTGCAATTGAAGGTTCTGTCTACGAATTTTACCTGTGTTACCTTATTATCCAAAAAGTGCTGCAATTCTCTTTTCACCACCTCCGTATCCCGAAGGCGCACAGTTTTGTCAATTGAAGAAAGACAATAAGAACACCTGAAGGGACACCCTCTGGAGGATTCATAGTATATAATTCTATTGTTGAAGTCTTCCGGATTATTATATAAAAACGGCAGTTCTGTAAGATTCAATTGTTCCCTCGGCTCTGTACGGAGGATTTCGCCACCCTTCCTATAGCATATTCCACGAATTGCATTTATCGGGCCGGCATCAATTCCCGAATACATTTTCATTATGTCAAGAAAGGTACCTTCGCCCTCTCCTATCATAATTCCGTCCGCATCCGGTACCTCAGAGAATACATTTTCGGGATTGTATGTCACCTCCGGACCGCCAAGCCAGATAATTATATCCGGTAAAAGCTTTTTGATTTCCCTGACAATATCTTTTACCATATTCCAGTTCCAGATATAGCATGATATCCCTATTACATCCGGCCTTAATTTATATAAATCAGACAAAATCGAATCCATGCTGTTATTGATGGTATATTCTGCTATTTCAATTGTTTCTTCAAGCTCCGGCACCTGCTGCGTTGCATATTTACACAAGCTGTATACCGCCGGATTAGAATGAATGTATTTTGCATTAATTGCTACCAACAAAAATTTCATAATTATCCCCTGTGTTCTGTATATATTTGTTACAGAGCTTCGCTCGCTCTGATTAGCGGTCGTCAAATGGCCACCCGTGCAAGCACGGTGTCCATTTTCCTCGTCGCCATAACAG
>JAEDHB010000026.1 GCA_016297265.1 Butyrivibrio sp. | reverse complement strand
ACAGGCTTTTCAAGGCCTGCAAGGATTTTTCACTTATTCAACTGTCAAACTACCGGGTCAATCGATATTTGTGCCGGAAGAGAGTGGAAGAGCTTCAATTGTGAGTTCGGAGAAGTGAGCGGAGTGTATACGCTCCATCTTATCTATCATGGAATTGGTAGAATTGACATAAAAAATATAGTTTTTCTGTAAAAATTTGGTTGAAATATACAAATATTGATGATAAAATAGTATCTGTACAAATTTGCGTTGTACAGATATTTTTTATAGGAGGGTGGAAAAGTTGATAAATTCGGACGAATTTTGGAATGAACTGGATTCATATACAAAAGATATGATTGAAGCGATAGCTGATTTATCTGCCAGAAGATATATCATTTTATGTAATGTCCGGACCAGACAATGCTGGTGGTCTGAGAGTGCAGCCCGCTTTTTTAATCATGACGATTTCTATTTTACAGCAGAGCAGACAAAAACATTAGCGACAATCCATCCTGATGATTTCGGCAATTTCCTTGGTTTTATTAGTACTATAATCAGAGGAAAGGGAACGGATGCTGTAATTGAATTTAGGGCAAAACCTAACAATGCAAGTGAATATAATTTCTTTTCAATGAAAGGAAGGGTCATTAGCAGTAAGGATGGCAAGCCACATTTCGCTTTGCTTATGCTTCATAATTACGGAATTCGAGAAGAAATCGATGAGATAACCGGGTTGCATAACGAAATATCTTTTTCACGCAGAATTGCCGAGAAAATAGATGATAATATCGGAAATGTAATTCTCAAGGTTGCCATCGAGAAATTCAGTCACATCAATGTTATGTATGGTGCCGAATATGCCAATAAGCTGATTAGAGAGGTTGCCGAGAATATTGCCCGCCTTACGGGAGATGACGGTACGGTTTACAGGCTGTCCGGTGTCAAATTCGGAATATGCTTAAGACCGATGAGCAGAACGGATTTGAAAAGTTTTTACAGAAAGCTGGTAGACCTGCTTGCGGACAAAATTTTTGTTGAAGGCAAGAAGGTTCCTCTCAAAATATCCGCCGGAGCCATTATTTTGGACAACTTCATGAAGGATGCGGTGGCGGTAAGAAGCAGAATTACTTATGCACTCAACCATTCAAAACAGTATCATCACGGTGATTTGGTGATATTCAATGACGAAGTATGCGGAGGCATTAACGATAATCTTGATTTAATCAGTACTATCCATCAGTGTGCCCTTAACGGCTGTGAAGGCTTTTATATGTGTTATCAGCCGATTGTCAATCCGAAAGACGGACGCATTAAGGGTATGGAGGCTCTGGTGAGATGGAGAAGGGATCCGTATGGAAATATTCCTCCGGGAACATTTATCGAGTGGCTTGAGGAAGACCCTTGTATTTTTGAATTGGGCAATTGGATTCTCAGACGTTCATTGGAGGATGCCAAGGAAATTGCCAGCGAAGACCCTGAATTCTTTATCAATGTCAATATTTCCGCTGCCCAGATTGAGAGGCATGAATTCAGAGAGTCGGTAACACAGATTCTTGAGGAATCCGGACTGAATCCAAAACAGCTGTGTATGGAGCTTACGGAGAGGTGCAGGGAACTTGATACAAAATTCCTTCGTGAAGAGATTAATTTCTTCAAATCCAAAGGAATTAAGCTTGCTATGGATGACTTCGGAACAGGTAATGCGTCCCTGAGTGTTGCACTTAATCTTCCTATTGATGAGCTTAAAATCGATATGTCCTTTGTTAAAGATATTAAAAATAAGCCGGTTAATCAGGCTATGGTAAAATCAATTGTTGAGTTTGCCAATACTACTAATCTGGAGACCTGTATTGAAGGTGTGGAGGATGACAGTGTTAAAGAATATCTGGGACAATTCGATGCGACCTGGCATCAGGGGTATTTCTATTCCAGACCTGTACCGATACAGGAATTTAAGGAATTGTATTATTTATCCAATCGTAATTAATTAGTTTTTTATATGACAATCCCCCGGTGCTGTATGCACCGGGGGATTGTACTGTGTTAGGTATGTGAATTTGTTATTATTTAACTTCTACGAGTGAGATATTATCAATAACTACACGATGTGCTTCACTTAATGCTTCTCCTTCGACATTTCCTAAGCATACGCTTAAGAACGCAGCTGCATCAGTTGGCTCTGTCATGGTGAAATCAAGCTCGTATGTCTTGAAATTCTCTGTAAGAGTGATTGTGTTTTCGCCTGAGTAAATTACCCAGCCTTTATCTTCTCCACCCTGAAGAAGTACTCTTATTTTTCTTGAGATAGAAGATTTTGCATCAATCTTCAAATGATATTTGTGTCCCTGGATAAGCTCAACATTGTTCTGTTTTAACTGAATCTTCCAGTCTTCGCCACCGCCGTTTTTGATAGAAAAGTCTGCTGCATTGTCTTCAGTGAGTGAATCTACTACATATGAAGCGTTGGCAGAAGAATCAATATATACCTCATAACCGGCGAAGTTGGCATTGAAGCTTCCGTTTTTAATCATTACATCTTCAACGATTCTTACATTGTCAAGTAAAATATCCTTTGTGTTGCCAAGATACATGATAAGATCTTTTGCAGCCTTGGCATCCTTTATTTCAAAATTGTATTTGTAGGTGTTGGTACCGGACAATTTGAAGGTTTCGGTTTTTCCGGCAACGGTTACTTTCATATCAACAGGTTCTTTAACTTCGGCATCGAAGGTAAGAAGATATTTTGAACCTGCTACCATACCCAAATCCTTCTGTGCGATAATGACATCTTTTGCATCACCGTCAGATACCACATGGAGTCTTCTTAAATCGCTGAAAGGAGTTACTTCTACGGTTGCATTGTTTTTGTTGGTAATTTCCCAGCTGCCAAGATGTTTCTCACCTTCCTGAAATTTGCTGTTATATACATAGTTTCCGTCTGCGAGAACAGTTTTCTCTGAGCTGCCTGCTTTTCCCGGACCCTCTGTCATTTCAACGCGTACATTCTGAATATAGATTGTAGCAGTTGAATCAGTGTTACCCATGTTGAATTCAAGTCGTCCGTTAGCATCGTCCTCTTCATTCATTGTGAACTCAAAGGTGTAGGTCTGCTTCTTGGTGGTAAGAGGCGTTTCCGTATCAGGGAAATATCTTATCCAGCCTGCGGTTGGAGCTGTAACTGCTGTTTTCATGGTTCTTACTTCATCGGACCATGCATCAAAAGTGATTTTGTATTTTGCTCCGCACTGCATTGGAATATGTGGCTGTACAAGCTGTACGCCGTAATCAACTGCACCTGCGCTTGTTGAAGTGATTGTCATAGTGTTGTTGGCAATTTTTGCCTCACCTGCGCCGGTGTCGGCAAGAAGGAACTGCCATCCCTTTGCAGTTGACAGGTCTTCGGTTTCATCTGAAAAATCACCATTGGTGATATAGTTGCCGCTCTCATCAGGTTCTCTTAAGGTTACTACTTTGACAGGTTTTTTAACATCTTCGTTATATTCTGATTTCTGATATACCTTAACATAATCGACTTCCATGCGCGCAGCATCGAAATCTGTTGAGGAATCCGGATTGCCCGGCCAGTTTCCGCCGACTGCAAGGTTGAGAATCATGTAAAATGGCTGGTCGAATGGGGCAGGATATGTAATTTCGCCAACGCCCTGTGTCTTTGAATACCAGTCTGATTCTTCGTGCATAAGATTGCCGTCAACAAACCATTTGATATTGCCGGGATTCCATTCAACTGAGAAAATGTGAAACTCCTCAGAAAAATCTCCGTCTTTAAGAGTGTATGTTCCCTGTGATTCATTGTGTGGGTTACCGTAGTGAATTGTACCGAAGGTTTTCTTGGTGGCATGACCAAGAACCTCAGCTATATCGATTTCACCACATCTTGGCCACTGGCCATAGATATTTTCATCTGAAGCCATAAGCCAGAAAGCAGGTAAAAATCCCTGTCCCTTAGGGAATTTGATTTTTGCCTCAAATACACCATAGGTAAAATCGTGTTTTCCCTGTGTATTTACTCTGCCCGATGTATAACTTACTGTGCCGTTTTCTGTTGTTTTGATTGGTTTGATTACGAGCTTGCCGTCCTCTAGGAATACATTTTCGTCGGATATTACATATTCCTGCAACTCGTTGTTAACCCATCCCGGTTCATGAACCTCATAGTTCCAATCTGCGGTGCTTAACTTGTCAGCATCAAAATTGTCTTCCCATACAAGAGAATAATCTGCAAGGTTCAAATCTGTTCCCATTATTATTTCGTTCTCTTCCGGTGCTACAGTTTCGTCGGAATTGTTGTCTTTGTTTTTTCCGCATCCGGCGGTACCGAGAATAACAAGGGAAAGTCCCAGTGCAATAGCTAATTTTCCATATTTTCTCATTGCCTGACCTCCTAATACATTTTATATAATCATTATATAATTTTGGTAAAAATATCATATAAAAAGATTTACATATTTGTTGTTATTTTTACTGTATTGATTTATAATGGCATTAATTGGAAAAGGCTGATTACGGTATACCATTTTAGAAGGTGTGGAGCAGGTATGAAGAAAAATATTATCAATTATCGTGAATATGTGCAGAGAGATGTAATGGTTCATGCTGAATATAATGCTGAACTGGAATTTTACTCCCATATCAGGGATGGTAATATCAACAAAGTCAGGGAACTTTGTACAGAATCTCTGATGACCAAGGAGGGGCTCGGCGTTCTGTCGGCGGATAAATTGCGAAATATCAAATATCATTTCACGATTACTACGGCGATTGTTGCAAGGTACTGCATTGAGGGCGGAATGGAACATTCGGTTGCGTACAGTTTAAGCGACTATTACATAAGGAGAGCGGATGAGCTTAAGACGGTTGAGGAAGTCACCGATCTTCATCCTATTATGTGCGAAGATTATACTAAGAGAATGAGGGCACTCCGTAAGCGCAAAATATGTTCAAAGCCTGTAGCCGTATGTATGGATTATATTTGTGATAATCTTCACAATGACATTTCGCTGGAATCCATTGCGGAGGTTGCAAAGCTTAATCCATGTTATCTTTCCAGAATTTTCAAGAAGGAAGCGGGTGTGGGAGTTAAGCAGTATATCCAGGCAAAAAGAATAGAAACTGCCGCCAATATGCTGGTCTATACGGATTATTCCATCGCAGATATATCCACCACTCTCGCCTTTGCCGACCAGAGCTATTTTGGGCAGATTTTTAAGAAGCATATGGGTGTTACCCCGAGAGAATACCGGCGCATTAATTTTAGAAAATCAGGTTTGTAAAAATATTAATCCCACTGGTGTGCTGCCAGTGGGATTATTTTAGATAGGTTTGAATCTCTGATGAAATTTGTCGCCTCCGCATACATGCTTTTCACGGCCCTCCTCGCAGATAATGTAATCACCTTCCTTGATGAAAACAAGACCGCGACGGTTGCGCACATAAGGGCAGACTATCGTCCCGTCCTCACGGGTTATTTTGACAAGTCCGTCCAGTACCAGTCCGCCGTGCGTAATAACGTTGGAATAGAGTTCAAATCCGTCTTCTATGCCTTTGCCGGGTGCATATTCCTCAGCGGTTACTTCGAGAGGTATTCTTTGATATCTTTTCATAATAGTTCCCCCTTTCGATGAAAAGTTTCGTCAACGCCCGGATAAATACCATCCTTTTGTAGTTATATTTTATCACAATATGACGAAAAATGCCGCAAAATATCATCGACAAATATCAGCGGTTTTGTTGAAAAAAATTTTTTTTGAAACTATAATTATCTGAGAAAATATTCTGGAGGTAGAAATATGCCATTTATTAATTCAAAGGTCAGCGTGACCATCAGCGGGGAAAAGGAAAAGGAACTCAAATGCAGGCTGGGGGAGGCTATTAGCGTTATTCCGGGAAAGAGCGAAAGCTGGCTTATGCTCAATTTTGAGGATAACTGCCATCTGTATTTTAAAGGTGATAATGCAAAACCGATGGCCTTTGTAGAGGTTAAGATTTACGGAAATGAAAATCCGTCAGCATTTTCAACTCTTACCGGTAAAATATGTGATATTTTCAGGGAGGTTCTGGGAATAATGCCTGATAATGTGTATGTTAAATATGAAGCTGTATCAAATTGGGGATGGAACGGCAGTAATTTCTAGGGGAAATGATGAGAGACAGAATTTATGTATGTATTGATTTGAAATCATTTTATGCTTCGGTGGAATGCAGAGAGCGCAATCTTGACCCATTCACGACGAATCTGGTGGTTGCTGATCCGGAGCGCACGGAGAAAACAATATGTCTCGCAGTGACACCTGCCATGAAAGCATTGGGCGTTCCGGGCAGGTGTCGTGTTTTCGAGATTCCTAAGGGCATAAAATATATTATGGCACCTCCGAGAATGCAGCTATATATTGATTATTCAGCCAAAATATACGGAGTATATCTAAAATATATATCTGCGGAAGATATTCATGTGTACAGCATTGATGAGGTCTTTATGGATGTCACGGACTACCTTTCCATGTACAATATGACGGCTAAGGAGCTTGGAATCAGGATAATGCAGGATGTATTTGAAACCACGGGGGTAACTGCAACCTGCGGCATCGGAACCAATATGTACCTTGCCAAGGTGGCGTTGGATATTACCGCAAAGCATGTGCCGGATCATATTGGCGAACTTGATGAGCAAAGTTTTGTTGATACACTTTGGAAGCACACTCCGTTGACGGATTTCTGGAGACTGGGAAAAGGAATGTGCGACAGACTTTCCAAAATGGGAATATATACCATGGAGGATATTGCCAAAACGGACGAAGATATTTTGTACAGAGTTTTTGGCGTGGATGCGGAATTAATGATAGACCATGCCTGGGGACGAGAAACCGTCAGCATGAAGGATATCAAAAACTATAAGCCCAAAACTAATTCGATAAGCAGCGGACAGGTGTTGGGAACGGATGCAGATTACCAAACCGGTATGCTGCTGGTTAAGGAAATGGTTGATTTGATGTGCCTTGAACTTGTGGAAAAGAATCTTGTTACGGATTCCGTGACACTTCATATCGGCTGCAAAAATGTCGATAAATCCCCTCACGGAACCTGCAAAATGGACACAATGACATGTTCCACCAAACAGATTACGGAGAAGGTTGTATCACTATATGAAAAAATAATGAAGCATCATTATATGCTGCACAGAATCAATATATCCTTTAACAATTTGGTGGATGAGGCTTACAGGCAGTATGATTTATTTTCTGACCCTGCCGAGTTAGCGAAAGAAAGAAAGCTCCAGAATGCCATGATTGATTTGAAAAATAAATTCGGCAAAAATGCTGTTCTCAAGGGGATGAATCTGGAAAAGGGAGCCAAAACAATAGAGAGAAATTCGCAGATTGGAGGGCATAGAAGTGGAAAGACCTAAAATGAGCATAGAAAATCGTGCAAAACAATTTATGCCCTTTGCCGCCCTTAAGGGATATCCGGAGGCTTTGGCGGCCATGGAAAAAGTAATTGTTCCGAAGGCCGAGCTTTCAGAAGAACGTGCAGATGAACTTGACCGCAAACTCAGAGAGATAAAGAACGGATATATGGTGGAAATTGTATTTTACAACAATGACGAGTATGAGAAAATAACAGGTCTTGTATCGAGAATTGATGCCGGAAGCAGGTATATTAAGATAGTAAATACAAAGGTAAATTTTGATGATATTTTTCAAATTGAAATATTGAAGAGAGATGCTAAAAATTTTTGAAAAAAATATTGATTTTTCATAGACCCGTGATATAATAAATACACCGAACAAATGTTCTCTTTGGAGGAATATATGAAGGACAGACTGATACTTCATAGCGATTGTAATTGTTTCTATGCTTCGGTGGAGATGCTTCATCATCCTGAATATAGGAACAAGCCTCTTGCTGTCGGCGGTGACAAAGAAAGCAGACATGGTATTATTCTGACAGCGAATTACCGGGCTAAGGCCTATGGCATCAAGACCGGAATGACATTGGGACAGGCGTTGAAACATTGTCCGACGCTGATCATAGAGTCCCCTCATATGGATGAGTATATCAGATTTTCTGAGATGACGCACGAGATATATGCAGATTATACGGATTTGCAGGAACCATATGGCATTGACGAATGCTGGCTGGATATTACTCACAGTGTGGATTCTGAGGAGGAAGGCATAAGAGTTGCTAAGGAAATCAACAGCCGTATCAAGAGTGAGCTGGGAATAACGGTGAGCATTGGTGTTTCGTTTAACAAGGTGCTGGCGAAGCTGGGTTCCGATTATAAGAAACCGGATGCGATAACTACTATGCTGAGGAATGAATTTAAGGATAAGGCATGGCCGTTACCGGTGTCAGATTTGCTATATGTTGGTAAGAGTACTGCAAATAAACTCAATTCCGTCGGAATACGGACCATCGGAGACCTTGCGCAGACAGATAGAAGGCTTCTTACTTCTTTTTTGGGAAAACTGGGTGATACACTGTGGATATTTGCCAATGGACTTGATGATTCTCCGGTTGTGGGAGACAAATCCGGCATACCGGTTAAATCCATAGGCAACAGCACAACGACATGCAGGGATTTACTTAATAACGAAGATGTCAGGATTGTTATATTTTCGCTGGCGGAGAGCGTTGGCGCAAGACTCAGGGCCAAGGGCTTCAGATGCAGGGTTGTGGAGATAAGTGTGCGCAACAATGAACTGGTAACATATACCAGGCAACGCAAAATATCATCAGCGACCAATATTACAAGCGAAATTGCCAAAGAGGCATATATACTTTTCGAAGAATCCTACAAATGGGATAAACCGGTCAGGAGCATAGGTGTAAGGGGGACTGACCTGGTGGATGAGAATTATTCTGAACAGCTTGAATTATTCTGTGATTACTCCCGACGGGAGAAAATGCAGAAAACGGACAGTGTAATTGATGATATCAGAAGACGGTTTGGCAATGACAGTATCAAGCGAGGACTTGCGCTCAAGGATGAACAGCTCTATCAAAGCGGACGATGATGTGCAGCACTGACACTGAATATATGCAGACAGATTCCCATCAACAATAATTTGTGTATGTGATCCGGATAGTATGTATAGGAGCAGATATATGAATAGCAAAGTATATGTAGATGTTATGGCTGAATTTACCAGAGACGGGCAACTAATTCCCAAGAAAATAGTGTGGGAAGACGGGCATATCTTTGATATTGACAGAATCAAGGATGTGCGCAGAGCGGCAAGCCTGAGAGCGGGGGGCTGCGGAATGAGATATACCTGTCAGATAGATAACTGTGAGGCTTATCTCTATTATGAAGAAGATAACAAATGGTTTGTTGTGAGAAAATAATAAAACTGCAGAAGAGGTTTGACTTCTGCAGTACATAATTAACAATATTGATTTAAGTGATAATTATTTTGATTTTGTTTTTTTACCGAATAAATATGTGAAAACAGTGCCTGCGACAAGGAGTACAACTCCGACAATTATTGATACGGCATCAAAGCTGGCATTTTCCATTTTCATGAAGATTGCAAATGGTGATGCAAGTACCAGGGCGATAATTGCACAGTAGGTAACTGATTCGCACTTCTTGAATAGCCAGGTAATTAATTTTGATATAAGCAGAAATCCCAATATGCATCCGATTCCGAAAGGGACAAGGAGAGCAATATCGTGGAGAAGTGCTGTTTTGTCAAAGTTTTTGAGTGCAACAATAAAATTTTTTACTGTGCCAACAACTCCGGAATAGTAGCCAAGCATCATAAGAATCAGTGAGCCGCTGATACCCGGAACCACCATTGTTGCTGAGGCGATGATGCCCAGACCAAGCATAATAAGAATTGAAGCAAAGCTTGTATTAATTGAGTCGGCACCCTTTGATTCCGGACTTGCTAATGCCATCCATACAGCAATTGCCAGAAAGATGGCGAAGGCAAGAATGTGGAAAGGTCCAATCTTCTTTTCTTCTTTTTTGAAAGCTTTGTTGGTATTTAAGAATAATTCAGGCACACCTCCGAGAATGAGACCGCAAAAGCACATGCAGGTCTGGAAGGCATATTTGTCAAGACAATGCGGAATGATGAATGAAAATATACCTATTCCGGCGGCCATACCGATAACAATCGGGAGCAGTGTGACAAATGATTTTTTGAATTGACGGGTGAGCCCGTTGATAGAAGACACCACCTTATCATATATTCCCATTGATACAGCCATTGTTCCACCGCTTACTCCGGGAATAATGTTGGCAACGCCTATAAACATTCCTTTAATTATATCAAGTATGAATTTCATAAGTTGAATTCTCCTAACTGATTATATGTAATATTCATAATACTCACTAATATTATACCAATATTATTATATGGTCAAGGCTGGATTATTATGTTATACTATCCATAATTCGATTAGTACGCTGAGGAGGAGAATTATGGCTAAATCCGGTAATCAGAAACTAAAACTCATGTATTTGAGAGATATTCTGCTGAAAAATACTGATGAATCGCATGCGATAACAATGAGTGAGATTATCAAGGCACTTGAAGCTTGTGGAATTAATGCGGAGAGAAAGAGCCTATATGATGATTTTGAAATGCTTCGTGAATACGGAATGGACATTCAGGGAATGCAGGAAGGAAGAAGTTATAATTACAAGGTTCTGGACAGACCTTTTGAATTGGTGGAACTAAAACTTCTCGTGGACTGTGTGCAGTCCGCAAAGTTCCTGACCACCAAAAAGTCCAATGAACTTATTAAAAAAATAGAGAATCTTGCCAGCAAATATGAGGCTTCGCAGCTACAGCGTCAGGTATATGTGTCTGAGAGAGTTAAGACAATGAATGAGAGCATATATTACAATGTTGATATGATTCATAATGCCATATCCTCCAACACTAAGATCAGTTTCAATTATTTTCAATGGAATGTCTACAAAAAGGAAGAAATCCGCCGAAACGGTGAAAGATACATTATGAGTCCGTGGGCGTTAAGCTGCAATGATGACAACTATTACATGGTGGCTTTCGATGAATTTGAGAATAAGATAAAACATTTCAGGGTTGATAAAATGCTTAAAATTGAAATTCTTAATGAACCACGCGTCGGAAAGAAAGATTTCTCAGAATTTGATATGGGGCTGTATGCACGCAAATTTTTTGGAATGTACGACGGGGAGGAGACAGTTGTCAGGCTTGAGTGTGATAATTCCATGGCGGGCGTGATTATTGACAGATTTGGCAAAAATGTTATGATTATACCACAGGATGAAAATCGGTTTATTACTAACGTCAAGGTTGCTGTCAGCAGGCAGTTCCTGGGATGGATTATCGGTCTCGGCAGTCAGGTTAAGATAGTGGGACCGGATGAGGTCGTGGATAAAATAAAGCAGGAAATAAAGAGACTGAATAAGCAATACACAGAAGAGGAGTAAAGGAATGTCCAACAAAGGAAAAAGCAAAAAGAAAAACGACAGACAGAAAATAGTACTTATTGTAATTCTGGCAATACTGATAATAGCATTGATTGGAGCACTTGTGTTTCTTATTTTGAAGGATAGAAAGGATAAGAAGGATGCTCAGACGGGCGGAAACGCACCTTCCGTAAGTGAGCAGCCGAGCAGCGAAGAAGAGAGCACTACAGCACCGAATGTTGATTATGAGGGAATACTTAAGGAAGCGGAAATAACTGCTGCAATGTATGATTATGAAGGTGCAATTAACTATGTTAAGGAAAAGCTGCCTGAATGGAACACTGTTGAAGCTGTGAATACTTTTATCGCACAGTGTGAGGATAATAAATCAAAGCTTGTCAAATGGGCGGACAATACAAAGATTACACATATATTTTTTCACACATTGATTCAGGATTGCAGTGTGGCATTTGGAAGCAATTCCAAGGATAATTATAATCAGGTTATGACAACCATTGATGAATTCAATGCCATACTTCAGCAGATGTATGACAGAGGATATGTTTTGGTAAAACTGTCGGATATTGCATCAATTAATCCTGCAACAGGCAAGATGGAATACAATCCTATTTATCTTCCTGCAGGGAAAACACCATTTGTATTATCCCAGGATGATGTATGCTACTATGAATATATGAATGAAGATGGCGGCTTTGCACAGAGACTGATTGTTGATGCGAATGGTAAAATAATGAATGAGAAGGACAATGCGGACGGAACTAAAACAGTGGGAGCATTTGATGTTGCACCGTTGCTTGATCAGTTTGTCGAACAACATCCTGATTTTTCTTATCATGGAGCGAAGGGTATACTTGCACTGACGGGATACAATGGAATTCTCGGATACAGAACCTCCTACATTGGATATGGAACGGAGGCGGATTTAAAATCAGTGTGGGATGAGCTGTTTAATGCCGGAGGATATAACAGCGACACAGCAGTATCACTTGCAAAGGGTGCTCATTATTATGATAATCCGAATCTTGCAGAGGACCGTAAAAAAGCAAAGCAGGTGGCCGATGCACTCAAGGCAGGCGGCTGGGAATTTGCAAGCCATACCTGGGGACATATGAATATGGGCGGTTCTGTGGATAGTTCTTCGGGACGCATTAAGAATGACAGGTTCAAGAGGGACAGCACCTGGTGGGATGTGGAAGTCGGTTCCATCGTAGGAGATACCAACATTATTATATTTGCCTTTGGCGCAGATATTTTCAACTGGAAACAGTACACGGACAGCAATGATGCATATATGTATCTTAAATCAATGGGATTTGACTATTTCTGTAATGTTGATTCTTCACAGTATTTTGTTCAGATGAATGAAAACGCCGGTGGAGACGGATATCTCAGACAGGGAAGACGAAATCTGGATGGCCAGCTTATGTTTAAGGCACTGATGTATCCTGAACAGCATTTGTTGGATGACATTATTGATGTAAAGACTGTTTTTGATAAGGTAAGACCGCTTCCGGTAGTGGGAGTGGAGGTTCCGGACTGGTTTGACGGAACCAATCTTATTAAACCGGGCAACTGATATTAAAACAGGGCCGCAGCAGTTCAAATGTGATGAACGGCTGTAGCCCTTATTTTATTCGGAAACAATATTGTTTAGCCAGATTCCCTTTTTGACCAGTACAAAACCAACTATACTCTTAATTGAATCACATGCCTGGACTATGACAAACAGAGCGATAGCTGAAAGTGCGGTTGTGCGGCTTAAAATGAAAGCTACTGCATAACTTACACATAATATGAAAACACTGTCAAAAAGAAAAGTGATAATTGTCTTACCGCCGGAACGCAATGTGAAATACGATGCGTGCAGGAAAGCTGCCTGTGGCATAAAAATCGCATAGCAAATAATCAGCATCCGGCCGATGTTTCTGGCATCTTCATTGGTATTGAACATCTTAGGAAAAGCCGGTGCGGTGAAAAACATAATAACCGCAATTAATATACTCACTAAAACTGAAAAAGTAATGAGCTTTGTGGCGGTTTCCTTTGCTCTTTTCATCTCATTGGCACCAAGGTGCTGTCCCACAATAATCGCAATACAGTCACCCATTGCAACAAAAACGATGTTGAATACATTATTAATTGTGGTTGCAATATTGAGCCCGGCAACAACATTCAGACCTCTTGTAGCATAGCACTGGTTGATAAGTGCCATACCTGTTGCCCACAGTGTTTCGTTGATAAGCAAAGGTGTTCCCTTGATAAATATTGCTTTAACAATATGAGCGGGTACCCTGAGTGTTCTGTATATGCCGACGCAGAAAGGATATACCTTTTTGCGCACATGAGTAAAGATTACTACGACTAATAACTCGATATAACGGGCAATTACGGTTGCAATTGCGGCACCCTCAACTCCGAGTGCGGGAAGCCCTAGCTTGCCATAGATGAGCACATAGTTCAATGCCAGATTGGTAAATACCGAAATTGCTGCAGCAATCATTGGAAGAAGGGTTTTGCCGCATTCCCTAAGTGTGCTTGCATAAGTTTGTGTAATGAAGAACGCAGGCAGACTGAACAGAATGATGGTCATATATTGCTGACCATATTTTAATGCCAGTTCGGCATTTTTGACATCCGGCTCAGATTTGAGATACGCATTGATGAGAGGAGTCTGTGCATAGATAAACACTAAAATTGTTGCTATGCAGAGAATCAATCCCAACCATAATTTGTATCTGAAGGTGTGCTTTACACCTTCGTAATCTCCTTTTCCGTAATACTGCGCAGTAAAAATACCGGCACCTGAAACTGCTCCAAAAATACATAGATAATATATAAAAACTAACTGATTGACGATTGAAGCACCGGACATAGGTTCTGTACCGAGCTTTCCAATCATAATATTGTCAAGAAGACTGACAAAGTTTGTAATACCGTTCTGTATTATTATTGGAAGAGCAATTTTAAGGACCGTTTTGTAGAAGTTTTTGTCTCCGAAAAATTTATTGCAAAAACTATTCATGCAATCTCCTCCTTTATAAAATTATTTTTTCTGTCTGAACACTGGGCATTCAGACAATAACAGTAACTTACTATATACCAAAACAAATTGCAACTGATATTTCAAATTTTATAGAAATGTAATATAATTATTATAGATTTTTTACCGGTAGGAGTGATTTTATGCTTAAAATCAAACAATTTGTTAAAGTGTCCTCAATAGAGGAGGCTTATGAACTTAATCAACAGAAGAATAATATTGTTATTGGCGGTATGCTATGGCTCAAAATGCAGGACAGAATTATTAATACAGCCATTGACATGTCAGGCCTCGGACTTGATAAGATTGAGGAAAATGATGCTGAGTTTAGACTTGGTGCAATGGTTACCTTGAGAGACATGGAGACGCACAAATCAATTAATGAATATTTTGGCAATGCAGTCTGTGATGCGGTGAAAAATATTGTGGGAGTTCAATTCAGAAATCTTGCGACAGTCGGGGGAAGCGTGTTCGGCAGATATGGATTTTCGGATGTGTTGACGGTGCTTATGGCACTTAATGCCAAAGTCGAATTGTATGGTCAGGGAATTATGAGCATTGAAGAATTTGCTGCAAAGCCATATGACAATGATATCCTTTTACATGTAATTATTCCAAAAGAAAACAGAAAAGCAAGGTATTCTTCCGTCCGTAATCAAAGCACGGATTTCCCTGTAATTACCTGCGGAGTTTCAGCCTCGCAGGATGACTATAGGATTGCCATCGGTGCGAGACCTGCAAGAGCGGTTGTGTTTTCTTTTGAGAGGAATACAAAATTGCAGGAAATGCTTGATGAGATAGATAAAAAACTTGTTACGGAAAGTAACAACAGAGCGGATGCTGATTACAGGCATAGGGTGGCACTGGTTCTTGCCCGAAGAAGTCTGAGTGAGCTATAAGGAGGGCGAAATGGAAATCAAATTCATACTTAACGGAAAGAAAATTGCAACAGAAATTGGGGCAGATACCATATTGTTGGATTTATTGAGAAAATACAAATGTTACAGTGTGAAACGCGGGTGCGAGACTTCCAATTGCGGACTGTGCACTGTATTTTTGGATGACAAGCCGGTGCTAAGCTGCAGTATTCCGGCGGCAAGGGTTGACGGAAGGAATGTTACGACTCTTGAAGGATTACAAAAAGAGGCTGAGGAATTTGGTGCATTTATTGCTGACCAGGGTGCGGAGCAATGCGGCTTCTGTAATCCCGGATTTATGATGAATGCAATTGCCCTGCTCAGGGAAAATGCAAATCCGACTGACGATGAAATAAAAGCATATCTTGCAGGAAATCTTTGCAGATGCTCCGGGTATGAGGGGCAGCTCAGAGGGATTAGGGCGTATATAGAATACAGAAACGGAGTAAATAATGTCAGATAGAGATTTCAGAATTATTACTAAACCAATAAGAAAGAAAGATGCGATGCAGTTGCTCACGGGCCAACCGGTGTACGTGGACGATATCACACCTTCGGATTGTCTTGTGGTAAAGCTTCTCAGAAGTCCATATGCAAGCGCTGTTGTGGAAGAAATTGATACCACTGTGGCTATGTATGTTCCGGGGATTGAGGCAATCTATACATACAAGGATGTGCCTGATAACCGATTTACTACGGCCGGACAGACTTTTCCGGAGCCAAGCCCCTATGACAGACTCATTCTTGACAGAAGATTGAGATGCGTGGGCGACCCTGTAGCTATTGTTGCAGGGGAGAATGAAGAAGCAGTTGATAAGGCGGTAAAACTAATCAAGGTAAAATATAAAGTGCTGGAGCCGGTGCTGGATTTTCACAGCTCAAAGGATTCTGACATAATAGTTCATCCGGAAGACAACTGGCAGTCCCTGGCCGATGTGGGAGCTGACAACAAGAGAAATCTGGTAGCCTCCGAAGAAGATTCGCACGGTGATTTTGATGCGGTTATTGCCGGATGTGATGAAGTGGTTGAGGGGGTATATCACTGTAAAGCTAACAACCAGGCAATGATGGAAACCTTCAGGACATATTGTCAGATTGATACCTACGGAAGACTTCAGATTATCAGCTCCACCCAGATTGTTTTCCATGTAAGAAGAATTGTATCCAACGCACTTGGTATTCCCAAATCACAAATACGAGTGACAAAGCCGAGAATTGGCGGAGGCTTTGGTGCAAAGCAGAGTGTTGTTGCCGAGATTTATCCGGCTTTTGTTACCTGGATGACTAAAAAACCATCCAAAATAATATATTCCAGGGAGGAGTCACAGATTATTGCTTCCCCGCGTCACGAGATGGAAGTAAGCGTCAAAATAGGTTCCGATAAGAATGGCCACATCAAGGCCATCAGTGTGCATACACTTTCCAACAGCGGCGCTTACAGTGAACACGGTCCAACAACGGTAGGCCTTTCAGGACATAAATCTATTTCGTTGTACAGCAATAACCTTGAGGCTTACAAATTCACATATGATGTTGTATATACCAATCTCCAGTCAGCAGGTGCTTTTCGCGGATACGGTGCACCTCAGGGAATCTACGCAGTGGAATCTGCGGTTAACATTCTTGCAAAAAAGCTTGGGATCAATCCTATACGACTTCGCGAAATCAATATGGTTCGTGAAGGTAACTGTATGCATTCCTACTATGGGGAGATTGCGACAAGCTGTACTTTAGACAAATGCCTTGAAAAAGCTAAAAATATGATAGGCTGGGATGAAAAATATCCATGCCGTGATATGGGAAACGGGAAAATACGAAGCGTGGGAATGGCCATTGCAATGCAGGGTTCCGGAATATCTTTTGTGGATGTGGGCGGTGCTACAGTAAAACTTACCGAGGATGGGCAGTTTGCACTTACAATCGGTGCAGCGGATATGGGTACCGGTTGTGATACAATTCTTGCTCAGATGGTAGCTGAGTGCATGGATTGCGAAATAGAAGATGTTACCGTATACAGTGCGGACAGCGACATTTCACCATATGATTCAGGTTCCTATGCTTCCAGTACAACTTATGTTACCGGAAAAGCTGTTGAAAAAGCCTGTCTTGAACTCAGAGAGCATCTGTGCAATATCGCATCGGATATGCTTGAAGCGGACAGTGATTCCCTCATATATTCTTTTGATGGCATTATGACTGAGGACGGAAGCAGGAAGGTGTCGCTTTTGGACATTGCAACCAAATCAATGTGCGGAAACAGCGAGACTGTTCAGGTTACGGCAAGCCATTCTGCGCCTGTCTCTCCACCGCCGTATATGGCAGGAATGGTGGAAATAGAAATTGACAGGGAAACCGGAGAAATCAAGGTTTTGGATTATGTTGGGGTTATCGACTGCGGAACGGTTATCAATGAGAATCTTGCGAGAATTCAGGCTGAAGGCGGTATTTTACAGGGAATTGGAATGGCTCTGTATGAGGACATAAACTATACGGACAAGGGAAAAATAATTGAAAATTCCTTTATGAATTACAAAATACCGGCCAGAACCGATGTGGGCAGAATCAGAGTTGATTTTGAAAGCAGTTATGAGGAGACAGGACCGTTTGGGGCAAAATCCATCGGCGAGCTTGTAATTGACACTCCGGTACCCGCTATTGCGCATGCAATATACAATGCAACAGGCGTAATGCTTAAGGAGGTTCCGTTTACTCCGGCAAGGATTTTGGAGGCTTTTGATGAAAATTAATATAATATATATGGCGGCGGGCAACAGCAGTCGTTTTGGCAGCAACAAACTTTTGTATCAGTACAACGGGAAACCATTGTTCAGATACGGGCTTGATGTACTGACTGATGTGGCAAAAACAAGAAATGATTGCCGGGTTATTGTTGCCACGAGGTATGATGAAATCGAAGAGTATGTGAGAACGCTCGCGGAACCTTCAATAAAAGTGTGCCATAGTGCTGACAGTTATCTCGGAGCTTCCTATACAATTCGAAATGCCCTTAAGAGTATAGAAAGGGCAGGGGATGAGTTATATTATATTTTTATGGTGGCGGACGAGCCTAATCTTACATTTGATATTATTGACGGGTTTCTGAATGGCCTGCTCGGGTCAGGAAAGCCGGCAGGAAGTCTTGTTGTGCAAGGACAGAATGTCAATCCTATGGCATTTTCATCAAAATTGGAACCCGAACTTCTTAGCCTTGAAAATGACGAGGGCGGAAGATTTGTATTTAACCGGTATCGGGAGAATTGTTTTGGTTATGAAGTTGACCAAAAGAATGTAAACGATGTGGATTATCTGATTGATTTTACGGAAATATTATAGTATAATATTGTTGGAGTATTGAACGGAAGGAAGGAGGAATAGGGTGTGAATAAAACAGCAGGCAAATTAGTTAAATATGTAATGTTAATGTTGGGGCTCTTTGTTGCATTGTGCATACTGAACGGAAATGAGGTAAAAGCAAAAGAACAGAAGATTGATGATGACGGTTATGAGATATCAAGTACTCTTTGCGGTGATAGTGCCGGAGCGGTATATTGGTATTGCTATGATGCACCAAGCGGAAAGAGGGCTACAATGGGCGTTAAGCTTGTTATTAAGCCTGACAGCGGAACCAGGATGACAGATTATTTGTATAACGGTTCGGTATATTATTATTATGATAATAGCAGTGAATACCCGTATATCAGACATTATGATGGTTATACAGTTAGTCAGTCCCTTCAATTTGTTGATGTTGCATCCGGAATTACATATGTGGGTACCAATGCATTTGCGGGATTTGGCACACTTAAGAAGGTCAGAATTCCTGCTTCGGTAACAAGTATTGGTAAGAATGCTGTTCCGTCAGGCGCGGCATACACCATTATATGCGTGAAGGGTTCGGCAGCAGAAACATATGCAAAGAACAATGGTAATACTATTGAATATATGGGCGGAAGCCAGACACCTGCTCTTGCAACCCCAACAGTATCAGGTATATCCATCAAAAATGGTAATATTACTGTTAGCTGGAATAAAATAGCCGGGGCCACCGGATACTATGTATATCATAGAATTGGAAATGGTGCATGGACAAGAATTGCAACCACAACAGCATTGTCATATGCAGATAAAGCTGTAAGCAGTGGGTACACATATCAATACTGTGTAAAAGCATATAATTCAACGACAGTATCCGGTATTACAGCATCAAAGCAGGTTAAGTACTTGGCATCACCTACGGCAACTGCCGCCAATGGCAATGGATATGTTTCAGTTAAGTGGAATAAAATAGCGGGAGCAACCGGATATTATGTATATCGCAAGATAGGAAGCGGAGCATGGACAAGAATTGCAACTACAACAGCATTGGGATATGCGGATAAAGCGGTTAAAAGCGGAACAGTATATCAGTATTGTGCAAGAGCATACAATTCAAGTTATGCGTCTCTATTTACCGCATCAAAACAGATTAAATATCTGTCATCACCTGTGGTAAGTGTTGCCAAGGGCAATGGATATATTTCCGTTAAATGGACCAAACCTGTCGGAGCAACCGGATATTATGTATATCGCAAGATAGGAAGCGGAGCATGGACAAGAA
>JAEDHB010000006.1 GCA_016297265.1 Butyrivibrio sp. | reverse complement strand
ACCGATGCTTTGTAAACAGATATCAAGTGAGCAATTTATGACAAGGAATTTGCACGGATTTGCTTAAAAAAATAAAGCAAGTATCACAATATTTAATAAAAACCATCTGTCCACTTTCATAAACAGATGGTTCGTATTATGACTGTTATTTTAGTCCATTCTTGCGTAATATCCGGTTTCCATGTTTTTACTTCTGATTGCATCTATCAGTTTGGCAAGGAAATTGGTATTGGCATCAGACTCCGCATGGAACAGATATATTCCGCCTCCGTGGAGTCTTTTTATTACATTTGCAAGGGCAGTCTTTTCATCCACCCCGGCTATTGTTCTGTCATTATATACAAAACTCCAGAATACAGTTCTGTATCCAAGCTTCTGAGCTATCGCAAGCACCCTTTCACTGAACATAATTTCCGGAACTCTCAACAGATACATATCGTAATTAAAGGTTTCCTTAATATATCTGGTTACTGCATCAATTTCTTCCGTAATTTCCTCCGTGGACATGGTTGGAAGTCCTGCCTTGTTGTAGGTTGCCGTGAGATTGCCCACCACATGCCCCTCATCAATCATCCTTTTTATAAGATCGTTGTTGGCCTGGGCATAGGACAAAGTTACAAAGAATACAGCCTTTGCATTCTTCGCCTTCAATGTATCAAGTATTTTCGATGTATTTCCTGTTTCCTTTGTTTCATTGTATGTAAGATATACATAATCGCTGTATGGCTGGATGAAATCAGCGGCATATTTTCCGTATTTGGTTTTGTAGTATCCGCATCCGTCAGGACGGTTCTTTCCGTCAACGCCCTCGGCAAGTCCGTATGGAATCGCCTGATTTGAAAAACTGTTCATATCAGTATTTTCATCTATCTCGACTTCTGAGCCGTAATTCAAAAAAGTGGTATAGTCATTGTCATTGACAACAACCCTTATGTTCTTCATAAGATAATTTCTCGCCTCATCCACTACAATCACTCCCACGGTATAGGAACCCATGGATGCAAAACTCAGCTCATCCTTCATCACAAGCACAGGATCCGTTGCGTTAACATCTTCAACAAATCCTATTTTGAATGCGGATACATCATCCACCTTGTTGACAAATTCTTTTGTATCCAGTTTACTACCTGTAAGGATTCTTATGCTGTTCTTCAAAAGTTCAAAGCTTGGTGCGACCGTATCATTGACAATTACATCCAGATATAATTTTTTGTCTCCGCTGGTTATCTCCGCCTGATACTTGCCAATCTTGTCAAAATTGACATTATCAGTGTTGATTGATGCGGAGCCGGTATATTTTTCCTTACCTGCCACAAAATCCGTTATCGGACGTCCTGCAAGGTTTTTTCCTGCCTCAACTTCAACACTTTTTGTCACAAGATAAAAATCGGTGTCCTGCTTTTCCGGCTTGTTGCCATCCTTCTGCATTATAAAAATAAGTGCCACCACCAATGCCAGTGCAATTAGTGTCATAATGAGCAAAATAATAAGTCCGCGGTTCTTCTTTTTTTTCTTCTTGACAGTCTGTTTTGAGGCTGCCTGTTTATTATTATTTGAATTAGCTTTATCCATGTTGTCACCTTTTCTTTCCCTTAAGGATTATTCATATCAGGTAGAAATATGTGCTGCTTTCCACAAATATTCCAATGATGAATACTGTTAGGCAAATGCATATTGCCGATAAGGAACGGGTATCCTTTTTTCCTATTGAAAATATACCACAAAGTGATAATTGATACAATACAATATTAATCAGCACAAAAAATACGATTTTCAGATACCTTGTCACTCCGCAGTTCATTGCAATTATGCTTTCAGTAAAGCCAAGAGCAAATCCCCACACGATAAAAACAACCTCAAGCGCGATTTCGCGAAGTCTTGTGTAGGTTGATGCAATTGCTATTATGAAATACGGCGTTCTTTTTCTGGCAACAATTGCCAGGGTTCCCCAAAAGCTTGTCTTACGCAGCCAGTCAATTTTCACATTGGCAAAAAACAGATTGGCTAAAATTGCACCAATCATCAGCGCAATTAGCATGATTTTTATTCCGAATTTCAGTTTATCAATAAAAAATACCTTCTCCATAATTATAGTCTATGAAGAAGGCAGTTTTAATATTACTTATATTTCTTATTGTACGCCAGCAATGCGCCAAGGGTTTTTGAATCCTGTATTTTGCCTGAAAAAATCATATCCGTTAAATCCTCGATACTATATTCTTCCACATCAACAAATTCATTCTCGTCCAAATGTCGCTCGGTTTTTTCAAGCTCCGTAGCAACATAAATATCTATGATTTCATTGCAAAAGGCAACTGTGGTGGCAACTGTAATGAGTTTTTCAATTTTACCCGCCCTGTAGCCGGTCTCTTCCTCAAGCTCTCTGGCGGCACATACATCTGTTGGCTCGTCAACACTGTCCCTTGCTCCTGCCGGAATTTCAAGGGTATATCTGTCAAGAGCGTTTCTGTACTGCTTTACCATGAGTATTTTGCCATTGTCAAGTACGGGAACCACGGCGGCGGCGCCTTTTCTGTGGGCTACAAGGTCCCATTTTGCGGTATTACCGTTGGAAAACTGCATTGTGTCCGAATATATATCCACAATTGCGCCCTCATACATCAATTCACGGTTAATTCTTTTTACATCATCCATATTATTTTGCAACTCCATTACATTTTTCGTAACATTTGTCGGTTGCGGAAATGATGGCATTTCTGAAGCCTTTTTCTTCAAGGGCGGCAACACCCGCTATGGTGGTTCCTCCCGGTGAGCATACGCGGTCCTTTAATACTGCCGGATGTTCTTTTGTATTGAGAACCATATCAGCAGCACCTTTTACCGTCATCGCTGCAAATTCGATTGCATCGGCTCTGCTCATTCCGTATTTTACCGCACTGTCGGCAAGCGCTTCAATAAACATATATACATATGCCGGTGAGCTGCCGCTGACACAGGTCACTGTATTAAGCAGTCTCTCCTCCACGATTCTGAATTTACCAAATGAGCCGAAGAACTGGGCAATAACATCGGTTTCTTCAAGATTATATCTGTTGTTTTCGTAGGATACGCCCGTCATTCCCTCACCAATCATGGCCGGTGTATTAGGCATACATCTTACTACACGGACATCCCTGTCAAATTTACTTTCAATATCGGCTATTGTTATTCCCGGCGCAAGCGAAATAATGATTTTGTCCTCCGTTACAACATTTCTGATATTGTTGATTACGGCATCATAATACTGTGGTTTAACTGCCAAAATAATATATTTTACGCTATTTGCAACTTCAATATTGGTTGGAAGACATTTGATTCCCGTCTCTTCAGAGACTTTGACGCGTACCATCTCGGATGCGTCCGTGAAAATAATCTGACTTGAATCAAATCTTCTCATAACGCCGTTGAGCATTGCATGTCCCATATTTCCCATTCCGATAAATCCAAAAGTATTCATGGCTTCCTCCTGTTTATTCAGCTAATAATTTTTCAATTGAAACTATTTTGACGCAAAGAGCAAACAATTCTGCTGCCTGCTTAAGTTCTTCCGGTGTCGGATAGGAAGGAGCAATTCTAATTATGTTATCCTTAGGATCCTTTCCGTATGGGAATGGTGCTCCTGCACCTGTCAAAACAACTCCTGCTTCCTTACATTTTGCTACGATTGATTTTGCACAGCCTTCCATTGATTCAAAACAAATAAAATATCCGCCCATTGGCTTAACAAAATCACCCACGCCCAGTTCTTTGAGTTCATCAAGGATTTCGATTACCGCATCAAATTTCGGTCTGAGCATTTCGGCATGTTTTTCCATCTGTTTCTTAAGACCTGCTGCGTCCTTAAAATAGCGTGCATGTCTGAGCTGATTAAGTTTATCATAACTGATTGTCTGAACCGTCAGTCTCTTCTTAATCCAGTCAAGGTTAGCTTTTGAGGATGCAACTGCGGAAATACCTCCACCTGCATAGCTGACCTTTGAGGTTGAAGCAAATTCATAAACCATATCAGGATTGCCTGCTTTTTCACATTCGGATATGATATCAGGAATCTCGATTGATGAATCATAAATATAATGAATTGCATAAGCGTTGTCCCAATATATTCTGAAATCCTTTGCGGCAGGCTTAAGATTTGCAAATCTTTTTACTGTCTCATCCGAATATACAACTCCCTGTGGATTTGAATACTTTGGTACACACCATATACCTTTGATTGATGAATCCTCTGATACAAGCTTTTCAACAATATCCATATCAGGACCTTCAGCCGTCATCGGAACATTAATCATCTCGATTCCCATAAGCTCTGTGATGCTGAAATGTCTGTCATATCCCGGTACCGGACAGAGAAATTTTACCTTATCAAGCTTGCACCATGGTGTTGAACCCATTACGCCGAACAACATTGATGATGCTACACAGTCATACATAAGATTAAGACTTGCATTACCGCCGACAATGATATTTTCAGGTTTGGTTCCCATCAAATCTGCCATAAGAGTTTTAGCTTCAGCGATACCGTCAAGTCCGCCGTAGTTTCTGCAGTCAGTTCCGTTTGCAGTACACATATCGGAATCACTTACAATTATATTCATCATCTCGTTTGAAACATTGAGCTGCGCAGGTGAAGGCTTTCCTCTTGACATATCAAGTTTAAGGCCCTTTGCCTTGACATCATCATATTCTTTGTTAAGTTCCGCCAACGCACTCTTAAGCTCGTCCGCTGACATTTCTGAGTATTTCTTCATATTCTTTTCCTCCAAGTTTAAAAATATGTCCTGTCAAATTATAAAGATGTCCTGCGCATCATAAGAAATGCCTCTTTGCATCCCTCACCACGCCCAGGACTATTGCGTTTTATAATTAATGTGACCTATTAGTTGGCGTCGTCTCCTTCGTCTCCAACAATTGTAACTTTCTTATTATACAGTTCTTCAACAGCAACCGATAAAGGCTTCTTGCCCTTGCCGTCAACATAGGTTGGTGCTCCGTCAATTATCTGTCTTGCTCTCTTGGATGTTGCAATTACCAATGAATAACGGCTCTGTACAGGTGGCTGTTCACCCTGTTCAACCTCATTATTAATTACTTCCATTAATTCTGAATAAGATGGATGTATCATTTATCATATCTCCTTACTAAAATGATTATTTGGTTAAATCATTGCGAATGCTGTTAATAATCGACATTCGCTCACTTGTTCTATTATGCTCACATTTTACGATTCTGTCAACCATTTCTACACATTCTTGCAAATTATCGTTGATAACAATGTAGTCGTAGGCCTCCACTCCGTTTGCTTCTTCCGCAGCTCTAGCAAGCCTTTTCTCAATTACGTCCATGGACTCGGTCCCCCTGTTGACGAGGCGTTCCCTGAGAGTTTTGGCATCCGGAGGGGTAATAAACATAAGCACTGCATCCGGATATTTTTCTTTTACTTTAAGGGCTCCTTGGATTTCGATTTCCAAAAACACATCCTTACCCTCGTCAAGATTTTTTTCGACAAATTGCTTTGGTGTTCCGTAATAATGTCCCACATATCCGGCATATTCAATGAGTTCGTCCTTCTCAATCATCTGCCTGAATTCATCATCCGTCTTAAAAAAATAGGAAATACCCTCCACCTCGCCGGGTCTCGGACTCCTGGTGGTTGCCGAAACAGAAAGCGCATAATTGTCATATGAATTCATTATTTCCTTCATGACAGTGCCTTTGCCTGCTCCGGAAAATCCTGAAACCACAATAAGTTTTCCTCTGCTCATATTATTTTCCTTCCATACTATTCAATATTCTGAATCTGCTCGCGAACCTTTTCGATTTCTGTCTTGAGGCTGATAGCCCAGTTGGATACCTCCAAATCATTTGCTTTTGACAGGATTGTATTTGCCTCGCGGTTCATTTCCTGTGCGATAAAATCAAGCTTGCGGCCAACGCTTCCGCCCTCATTGAGGGTATCTATTGTACTTTCAATATGGCTTCTGAGTCTTACTGTCTCCTCATCCACACAAATCTTATCTGCAAAAATTGTAACCTCTGTTGCAATTCTGTTTTCATCCACGGTGGAATCCTCCAGAAGTTCATGCACCTTATCCAATATTTTGTTGCGATATTCTTCAATAATTTCAGGGCTTCGCTCCTCTATATTGTCCACCAGGTTAAGCATATAATTGAGTTTGTCTGTTATATCATTTTTCAGCTTGTCGCCCTCTGTAATTCTTGTTTCAACAAAGGCGACGCATGCATTCTCAACTGCCTTTTCAAGAAGATGCCACAACTCATCCTCATCATTTGACTGTTCTTCCATCGTAATAACTTCGGGATATCTTGACAGTCCGGACACCTTGATGTCGTTTTCAATGCCAAACTGCTCCGACATATATTTGAAAATACTCATATATTCATTAGCCAGATCCTCGTTATATTTGAGGCAGAACTTATTTTCTGAAAAATCTTCATAGGTTACAAATATATCAACCTTGCCCCTTGCGATGTATTTTTTAAGAACGGTTCTGATACCGGCCTCGTATACACTGAGCTTCTTAGGCATCTTAATTGTCGGTTCAAAATAGCGGTGATTAACCGATTTCATCTCAATTGTTATCTTTCTGTCAGAATCCGATACCTCGCTTCTGCCAAAACCTGTCATACTCTTAATCATGAGCTAAGCCTCCGCACATATATGTATTCAAAAAAACTACATAATATTTTAACATTTGTACTACAATATTGCAAGATTACATGGTATACTTATTGTAATTTTTGTAAAGGTGGTAAAGCATTATGGCATTTGACGGAATTACAATTCATGCTCTGGTGAACGAGCTCAATACAAAGCTCTCCGGGGGTCGATTGAACAAGATTGCACAGACGGAAAAGGATGAAATACTTTGCACCATCAAAGCACCCGGCGGACAGCTAAGGCTTCTCTTATCCGTCAATCCGACTTTGCCCCTTGCATACATTACATCCTCGAACAAGCCTGCTCCTTTGACGGCCCCGATGTTCTGTATGCTGCTAAGAAAACATATCAACAACGGTCGAATCATAGAAATTACCCAGCCGGGTCTCGAAAGAATCATCTGCATAAAGATTGAGCACCTGGACGAACTGGGCGATTTGTGCACAAAATATCTTATTGTCGAGCTGATGGGCAAGCACAGCAATATTATTTTTACCGATGAAAACCATGTGATTCTGGACAGCATAAAAAGAATTCACGCAGGGTTAAGTTCTGTGCGCGAGGTACTTCCCGGAAGGGATTATTTCATCCCGAATACTACCAACAAGCGCAATCCTCTCGAGGTTAACAGAGATGACTTTGTCGCAGACATAAAATCAGGTAGCGGTATCATCGGCAAATCCGTTTACCGGACTTATACCGGTATCAGTCCGGTGCTTGCCGAAGAAATATGTGAGCGTGCAGGCATTGATTCAGCGCTCCCTGTATCCGATTTATCGGACGATGAACTTCTCCACCTCGGAACAATTTTTTGCAACCTTATGGATGATGTGAAATCCTGCAATTTTGATTACAATATCTACTATGACGACAAACGGATTCCTTTTGAGTATTCTGTTGTGCCCTTCATAATATTTTCAAAATATGAATGCAAATCCTTTGAAGATGCCAGTGATATGCTTGAGACCTATTATGCGGAAAAAAATAATCACACCCGAATTCACCAGAAATCAGCGGATTTGCGTCAGCTTATCAATACAATTCTTGAACGCGATTACAAAAAATATGATTTACAATTGAAGCAGCTGGAGGACACAAAAAAGCGTGACAAATACAAAATCTACGGTGAACTCCTCAATGTGTACGGATACGATATCGAGGAAGGTGCCACCAGTGCCATTCTTCTCAATTACTACAACAATGAGGAAATAGAAGTTCCGCTGGATAAGGATTTGTCTCCGCATGAAAACAGCAAGAAGTATTTTGACAAATACAACAAACTCAAGAGAACCCACGAGGCGCTTTCAGAACTGATAACCGGTACCCGTAAAGAAATTGAGCACCTGGAATCAATTCTTATTTCCCTTGATATTGCTACGGATTATGACGATTTGCTGCAAATAAGGGAAGAGCTTGCACTCTCCGGCTATACAAGAAAAACCGGTCAGAGCAACAACAAGATGCGCCATATTAAGAGTAAACCACTGCACTATCTTTCTTCAGACGGATATGATATCTATGTGGGTAAAAACAATATCCAGAACGAGGAACTGACCTTCAAACTTGCCAACGGCAACGACTGGTGGTTTCACGCAAAGGGAATCCCGGGTTCCCATGTAATTGTCAAATCCGGCGGTGATGAACTTCCTGACCGGACCTTTGAGGAGGCGGCGGCACTTGCAGCATATTATTCCAAAGGTAAAAATCAGGAAAAAGTCGAAATTGATTATGTGGAAAAGAAGGCAGTTAAAAAAGTCAACGGTTCCGCCCCGGGTTTTGTAATTTACCATACGAATTATTCAATGATTATTTCTCCGGACATATCCGGAATAAAAGAAATCGGTTAGCAATAATGCTAACCGATTATTATTACATCTCATCATATAATTTTTCATATTCAGCTGCCGATGTTCCCCAGGAAAAATCAGCTTTCATACCTCTGTCAACTATCTTATTCCATTCTCTTTTCTTATTGTAATATACATCCTTTGCATAGTTGATGATTCCCAACATCTCATGTGCATTGTAGTTGGCAAACGAAAATCCTGTTCCGGTTGATTCATATTCATTATATGGCTCAACTGTATCCTTGAGTCCGCCTGTCTCCCTTACAATAGGAACTGTACCGTATCTCAAACTCATCAGCTGGCTTAGTCCGCATGGTTCAAACAATGATGGCATAAGGAATGCATCACATGCTGCATATACCTTGTGGGACATCTCTTCCGAATAATAAATATTAGCGGATACTCTGTTGTTATATTTCCAATCAAAATGACGGAACATATTCTCGTATCTTTCTTCACCGGTACCAAGAACTACAAGCTGTACATCCTCAGTACAAAGCTCGTCCATTACATAAGCAATGAGGTCAAAGCCCTTCTGGTCGGTGAGTCGTGATACTATTCCTATCATAAATTTGTTCTTATCAACCTCAAGGCCCAATTCCTTCTGCAAAGCTACTTTATTCTTGTATTTTTCCTTACGGAATGTAACCTGATTGTAATTTGCCACAATATACTTGTCCTTCTCAGGATCAAATTCTTCGTAATCGATACCATTGACAATACCGATAAGGTCGTTGGATCTGGCACGCATAAGGCCATCCAGCTTCTCGCCATAAAATGGTGTTTTAATCTCATCAACATAGCTTGAACTTACGGTGGTTACTTTGTCAGCATAGACAATTCCACCCTTAAGATAATTCGCATCTCCGAAGGCTTCAAGCTTGTCCGGTGTAAAGAAACTGTTTGGAAGTCCTGTAATGTCTTTGACAGCTTTGACATCCCATATTCCCTGGAATTTCAGGTTATGAATTGTCATAATGGACTTCATATCCCTGAAAAATTCACCGTCATGGAATCTTTCCTTCATATATACCGGGATAAGTCCGGTCTGCCAGTCATGGCAGTGAACAATGTCCGGTCTGAAACCGATAAGAGGCAGTGCCGAAAGTGCAGCCTTGCTAAAGAATGCAAATTTCTCAATATCCTCATGTATGTACCCATATGGCTTAAAACCGTTAAAATAATATTCATTGTCAATAAGATAGAAATGAACCCCGTCATAAATCATTTCAAAAATACCGACATACTGACTTCTCCATGAAAGGTCCATATAGAAATTAGTTACGAATTTCATTTGGTCCTTATATTTCTGTGGAATACATTTATAATTAGGTATAATTACACGGACATCATATTTTGATTTGTCAAAATATTTTGGTAATGTACCTGCAACATCTGCAAGACCTCCCGTTTTGATAAAAGGTACTGCCTCTGATGCAATAAATACAATATTTTTCATGCTATAATCCTCCAAATACATTATGGTTTGACCATTACAGTAATTATAACATATTTCAATAATAAAACAAACTATTTTTAACTTATCTCGTCTTATACTCTAATCTTATTTTATCTGCAATCAATGCAATAAACTCAGAATTGGTTGGTTTTCCTCTGTCATCACTTATTGTATATCCGAAAATAGAATCGATTGTATCAATCCTTCCTCTGTTCCATGCCACTTCTATTGCATGCCTTATGGCTCGTTCAATTCTGCTGGATGTGGACTGATATTTTTGCGCAATTGTAGGATATAGCACCTTGGTTATGCAGTTTAGCATATCCATATCCTCCACCGCCATCATTATTGCTTCACGGATATACTGATAACCCTTAATATGCGCCGGAATGCCTATGTCCTGAATTATTCTTGTTACATCAGATTCAAGATTATTCTTGATATCCTCAGCCTTCGCAAGCCCTGATGGCTTGACATTCTTGTTTACCGCCGGATGCCTTCCCATATTTGATTTGATAAAACGTATTCTGTTGAGCAGCGTTGTATTGTCAAAGGGCTTCATTATATAATAATTTGCCCCCAGATTAAATGCATCCTCAGTTATTCCTTCCTGTCCGACAGCCGTCACAACAATAAATGCCGGCTTCTTTTTGATTGTGGAATCGTTGTTTGTCTTTTCCATCACCATCAGACCGTCAATTCTCGGCATAACCAAATCAAGCAAAACAACATCGGGCTCCTTTTCTTTTATTACTGTAATTGCTTCCTCACCATTTCCGGCTTTACCCACAACCTCTATTTCACCGTCTGTGTTGAGAACATCCTCAAGTAACTGTCGCATTCGCTCATTGTCATCTGCAATGGCACAGGTTAATTTTGACATACTAATCCCCCTTATATCCTAACTACGTTTATTATATTACTCATAATATTCCACATTCAATACTCTATTATAGCAATTAATTATTTTTTTCGACAAAATATGACAAAGCACCGGTCCTAAAACCGGTGCTCAATATTCTACATTAGACAAATGCTGCCATAAGACAAATCAGTGGTGAATTCCAGTAAATTGTAATCTCATTAAGCGAGAAAGACTGGGAGCTGTCCCTGTAGCATTTTGCAGGAACCACTCCGGCCAATACAGTCTTGGCATATGGATCCTCAAGATTCTTATTAGGACCGCCGATAAGCATACCCTTCATAGTCTTTTCAAGTGCTAAAGATGGTCTGTGGTGAGGATTCTTTGACGCATGTTCACCATATCCTGTTACAAAAGAATATGACAATGCATTGTTGCCAAAGAGATAATCCATCTGTTGTTTTGCATAAGCAGTATAATCCTTATCTCCGAGTATTTTATCCGCCCAGAGAAGAAGAATACCATTATTGGCAACATTCATATTACTTCCCCAGCAGAAATCAGCGCCAATTGATACATTGTATCCGTCACCTTCAACATTAGTAACAATTTCATCAATTACTTCCTTAAATCTGCTCTTCATATTGGCATAAGCCTTTTCATCCGTATCAGGGCTTGTAAGATATGTATATATTCCATACAAATCCATTGTAGCCCAGCCAAGTCCTGAATCAATATCTTCATCAAAAACATATTCTTTGATTACTTTGTGATATGTCTGGTCCCCTGTGGCCTTATAAAGCTCTGCACACATCCATAATTCTTCGTCAGCGGAACGTCCGTCAGGATATTCGCCTGTGGATACATCCTCAGGATTCTTATAGGATGTCTCATTCTTGTGTTCATAGAAATACTTGTATGCCTTCTTGGCGGCACTCAGACATTTTGACGCAAAGGACTTATCGTATTGCTTATATACAACGGATGCTCTTGCCATAACTGCGGCAAAATCCGCTGAATCCCATTTACACAATTCCATCAGATACAATTCCGTATCATCTTTGTCTGCAACTACCTGACCTTCAAATTCTTTTCCCGTTACCTTATGATGAACACCTCCGCTCTTTGAGTCCTGCATTTTAAACATCCACTCAAGTTCATATCGTGCTTCATCAAGAATATCAGGTACCTTATTGCCACTTTCAGGTATATCATAATCATCCGTAAACACTTCAGGATACATCTCATATGCATTGAGCAAATCTATTACAGTCTTGGCTCCTGATACAACATAACGGCCGTAATCGCCTGCATCATGCCATCCACCGGATACATTTACCTTTTCACCTGTAACATAATCCGTAGCAATCTGGGTATGACACGCCTTATGGGCAAAATCACCGGCAAGTTCCTCTGTGAGTTCCGTTCCGCATCTTTGCAGATAAAGCATTCTCACAATATCCTTAAAGGCAGCCGCATTAACATCTTCAGAAATATTAAAAATATACGATTCTCCGCTGTTATTTGCTCTGATTCTGTATGTACCGGGAGTCTTGAAATCGGTAAAATCAGCATATGCAAGAGTTTCTCTTGCCCCGGGAGAATATCTCTCACCTTCAACCTTGCCGGTATATACAACCTGCTTGGAATTGGCATCAATTATTTCAAATGTATCATCCTTGCCGGCTGTTCTGAAGGATGCTTTCTTAACATCATCAGGTTTGTACCCCAGCTGGTTAACATTAATTTCAACTTCGCCTGTGTCCGTATCAACTTCGACTGCCGATGAACTGTCAACAATCTCAAGAATAGCCTCTTCAATGTAAATATTATGTTCAGCCAAATCAGGATGCAGCTTATCAAATCCCATATTCAGGCAAAATCTTGGTGCAGGGTCAGAGCCCTCTTGCATAACAAATTCAGACACAATTGTCTTCTTATCCGGTCCGATTAATATCTCCTGTTCCCCTGCATATGCATGGTAATCGCCACCATTAATCTGTGCTCTCCATTCAATAGTACGCTCAACATCCGAAGATACTACCATTGTGAGCTTATATTTTGAATTCTGAAGCAGTTCAAAACCATCACAGTATATCTGAACTGAATGAGATTTCTTGCCCGGATTCTTGATTTTAACCTTCAGTTCTCCGTCGGATATTTCAAAATCTCCGCTTCCTCCGGACTCCTTATAAATATTCCAATGGGTGTTGGATTCGCTAAAATCTCCTCCCGGAAGAATATTTCCATCCGCAATTATATTATCATTTGTATTGTCTTCAGCAGTTGTTTCCTGATTCGTATCGTCTTTCTTACCACAGGCTGTCAAAGAAAATACCATCGCCAAAACAATCAGCAATGCCATAAGTTTCTTCATAAAATAAACCTCCAATATGTCCTCCGTGCCCTGCACAAAAGGAAAAATAATCTAGTTAACACATTATAACATATCGGAGGTTAGTATTCAATTTATCTTTATGGAATTTTGCAGCATATTTTCAATAAAAATTCCATAACCGTTTGTTGGGTCGTTGATAAGTACATGCGTCACCGCACCTATAATTCTGTTATTCTGAACAATAGGTGAACCGCTCATCCCCTGCACTATTCCTCCCGTCAAATCAAGGAGTGCCTCATCCGTCACTACAAATTCAATGCCCTTATTCTGATTGGAATCCGACATGGATATGTCAGTTATTTCTATTTCATAATCCTTCAATTCACCGCTAATCTCACTTCTGATATATGCAGTGCCTTTTTTGATTTCCTGCTTATATCCTACTTCGCAGGGCGTACCCTTAACAGATTTAATTTCTCCGGATTTACTTTTTCCGTAGACTCCCAAATCCGTATTTTTATATATTTCACCGATATAGTCCGCAGAATTGTAGTTTATTGTCCCCACAATTTCTCCTGGTTTACCCTTCTCTCCTTTGACAATCGACCATATTCTTGCCGTGTACAGCTGTCCCTTGCCAATCTCCACCAGGTTTCCGGTGGTTGCCTCGCTGATGGCATGTCCAAGGGTTCCAAAATATCCGTCTCCGGTAATATATGTCATGGTTCCGAGACCCTGGCAGTCGTCTTTTACCCATACACCGATTTTATATTTGCCGTCCTCTGCCAGTATCGGTTGAACCTTAACTTTAAATTCCTCATCATTTCTTCTGAGCAAAATAACCACCGGCTGCCCATTGCTTTGATTTACCTGACACACCACATCGGATATGGAGTTTATTTTATTGTCATTAATCTCAAGAATGTAATCTCCGCGCTTGATAATATCCTTTGCAGGCGCCTGTTGTCCGTCAATATCCCCTGTATCTATGACATATGCTCCGTCGGTTATTACATACAGCCCCACCGCATTGCCGCAAGGAGTAATTGTTGGACGCTGTTCTACTACCACCTTGACCTGCTTGATGTTAATGAATCCGAAAAGCCTGCAATTCATATCATACACATTCCGGGAGCCTGCATCAATCGACACCGGACGAAGCATATTGACGTCACAGTCAATTCCTTCAATCTGAACCGTACCCACAAAAGGAACGCCCAAATCCACCGTATCAAGCTCATTTTCATCAATATACATTATTCCCGGTATGGAATTCCTGACATGATTAATATATCCGGCACCACAGCCCGCAATCAGACATAAAAGCAAAAATCTATATAACCATCTAATTTTTTTCATAATGCCTCCCAAAAAAAAGAGTATGATTTCTCATACTCTTATTATGGTTATATTATTTTCTTTTAAACTAATTTGTTTTGTATTTATTTGCCAATTCCTTCATTTGTTTTGCATTTTCATTGACAACATCGGTTATCTCGCTGCCTCCGAGCATTCTCGATAGTTCATTGATTATTTCATCCTGCATAAGCTCGCTGATTTCCGTTTCGGTAGAATTGTCCACAACGTGTTTTTCAATAAGAAAATGCGTATCCGCCATCGCTGCAATCTGAGGCAGGTGGGTAATACACAAAACCTGATGATTCTTTGCCACCAGTGCCATTTTTTCAGAAACTTTCTGGGCCGTTCTTCCGCTTATTCCCGTGTCGATTTCATCAAATATCAGTGTGTCAGTATCATCCTTTCTTGCAAGAACCGCCTTGATTCCGAGCATTATTCTTGACAACTCACCTCCGGATGCTATCTTTGCGAGAGGCTTAATTTCTTCGCCCGGATTTACAGAAATCATAAATTCAGCCTCGTCGGCACCATCAGCAGTAACCTCCGCGAGGGCTCTGATAACTACTTCAAACTTAACCTGCTCAAAATTAAGATCTTCAAGAGTGTTCTCAACCTCTTTTGCCAGTGCATTGGCTGCTTCGGTTCTTATCGCAGTTATTTTATCGCAAATTTCTTTTGTTCTGTCATATTTTTCCTTAACTCTGTTCTGAAGCATAAGCAGACGTTCCTCATATTCAGAATAGAAATTAAGCTTTTCTTCAGCTTCGGCTCTGTATTGACATATCTGCTCATAGCTCTGTCCGTATTTTGCCTTAAGATTGTTAATCAAATCCATTCTCTTCTCGGTTTCGGCAAACTCCCTCTCGTCAAAATCCAGCGAATTGCCGTAATCGGATATTTCCCTAATAACATCACTCATGACGCTGTCAAGGTCTGAAAGCATATCTGAAATATATTTTATGTCCTCATCATACTGCAACGAGGCATTTGCCAACTGGCAGGCTCTCGATACCGCATCAGCTGCACTCATTTCCCTGGATGAGTTCAATAACTGCATAGCCTCGTCCATGTTAACGCGTATTTTCTGGGAATTGGCCATTTTTTTGTAAGCAGCTTCAATTTCTTCGTCTTCGCCCTCCCTGATTGCAGCATTGTCAATCTCGGCGATTTCATAGGTGAGGAATGAAATATTTCTATTGCGTTCTTCCTCATCAATATTGTATTCTTTTAACTTTTTATCCGCCTCTTTGTATTCGGAAAATACTTGCTTAAGCTCCGTCTTCAGCGGCAAAAGGTCGTCCTTTGCATACTTATCAACTATTTCCAGATGCTTGTGTTTGTACAAAAGTGACTGGTGGTCATGCTGCCCGTGAATATCGATGAGATACTCTGTAAGCTTTTTTACAATTGAAGCAGTTACTGTCTCACCATTAATTTTAATCACACTTCTTGAAGGCATTATTTTCCTTGATATTGTGATAATTCCGTCGTTGGTATCAATCGCCTGCTCCGTGAGATATCCGATGCATCTTTCATCATGGCTCTCAAATGTGAGCTCCACAAGAGCATTTTCATCATGTTTTCCGATAACCTCCGAACCGGTTTTAGCGCCGAGTGCAAGATTAACCGAGCCGATAATTATCGACTTTCCTGCACCTGTTTCACCTGTCAGGATATTGAGTCCTTTACCAAATTCAATTTCTGCCTCCTTAACCAGAGCCAGATTTTTCACATGCAAATTAAGTAACATAATATATCCTTTCCGCAGAAAGTAAAACTAATTATCTTCCCCCGAATCCAATTAGTTATTAACAATTTTTCTGATTTTTTCCATTAAAACAATAGTATCATCCACAGTTCTGATTGCACACATAATCGTATCGTCGCCGGCTATTGTGCCCACAATTTCATTCCAGTTCATAGCATCAAGCGCCGCACATACAGCACTTGCCATTCCCGGAACAGTCTTAATTACCAGAATATTCTGTGCCATATCCATCGAAGAAAAACCATCTCTCAGAACTCTCATAAACTTATCTCCAAGCATGGCATTATCCTGCTTAATCGCAACATAGCGCTGTCTTCCCTCAACCGTAACCTTGCTGAGTTTCAATTCCCTGATATCTCGGGAAACCGTAGCCTGTGTCACATTGTAGCCCTCATTGTTAAGCGCTTCCGCAAGCTCCTCCTGGGTCTCTATGCATTTCTTTGAAACTATCTCGATTATTTTACTGTGTCTGTCAGTTTTCATATTTTCCCTCACTGTATTTATGACATATCAGATTATGATAATTTATTTCGTAATACCTGCAAAAAATTATGCTGTCCAAACCTTATTATTTTTGCATATTTTGAAGATTTACTGATTAATATTCTGTCGTCCGTCTTCAACTCAATGCTTTCATTACCGTCAAAGCTTACCACACGTTCTTCAACATCGCTTCTTGACTTAACCATTCTTATCTCAAGTGTATCATCACCGCCGAATACCACACTGCTCTTATTGATTGTGTGCGGGCAAACCGGCGTCATAAGAATAATATTGGTTACAGGCCTGACAATCGGTCCTCCTGCCGACAGATTGTATGCCGTGGAGCCTGTCGGAGTTGATACTACCAAACCGTCCGCAGGATATGTTATCAGATATTCACCGTTTACATATACATCAAAGTCAATAATTTTCAGGGAGCCGCATCTGTTTAACACAATATCGTTCAAGGCAATATGGGAAAATATTTGCTCATTGTTTCTAAGTACTTTTCCCTCTAAAAGCATGCGTTCTTCAACATAGAACTCACCGGCAATAAGTCTGTCAACAGCTTCAAAAGCCTCATCCATCCCCACTTCCATCAGATAGCCCAGAGTACCGATATTAATTCCCAGAACAAGAATATCCAGATTGCTCAAATCCCTTGCCGCCTGAATAAGCGTACCGTCTCCTCCTAGGACAATAACGCACTCTGTATCTTTTGGAATCAGGCTGGAATCAGCAAGATTCAATGACTTACTGCCGGTAAAGGGTGTTTTCTGGCAACAGCATTTTTTGCCCTTTGCGCTGATATAATCGCTTATTCGGTCACTCAGAGCAAAATCTGTATCTTTTTGTGAATTGGCAATGATATAAAAATTATCCATTCTTCATCTCCATGCTGGTCTCAATTGTTTACAACTCTTTATGTGAAAGTTCCACAGTTTTATCTACATCAATGCCTGCATCAATCACGCCGGTTTCCTCCATTGTCTTTTGAAGGCAGGCAAGATATTCTATATTTCCTTCCGGTCCTTTTATTGGCGAAAAATCCAGATTCAGCACATTGAACCCGACGGATACGGCAAAACGAAGAACCATATGAATAACATCCTTATGTACATTTATGTCTCTGACCACACCCTTTTTGCCCACGAGCTCTCTTCCGGCTTCAAACTGGGGCTTGATAAGACATACTATTTTTCCATCATTCTTAAGAAGATTTTTCACGGGAACCAGTACCTTGGTCAGCGAAATAAAGGATACATCAATGCTGGCAAAATCAAGCACATCATCAATATTCTCCGGGGTGACATATCTAATATTAGTTTTCTCCATTACCACCACACGTTCATCCTGACGCAGTTTCCATGCCAACTGACCGTGTCCCACGTCAACGCTGTAAACCTTTACTGCACCGTTCATAAGCATGCAGTCTGTAAATCCGCCTGTGGAGGCGCCCACATCCATACAGACACTGCCATCAAGGGACACATCAAAATTCTGCATGGCCTTTTCCAGTTTTAGTCCGCCACGACTTACATATTTCAAGGTGGAGCCTTTTACCTCAATCACGCATTTATCATCAAAATTTGTTCCTGCCTTATCTTCCTTCTGTCCGTCCACATATACAATTCCGGACATTATTATGGCTTTGGCTTTTTCTCTTGAGGCAGCAAGTCCCCTGTTTACCAAAAGAACATCCAATCTCTCTTTCATTTTCTGATCCTTCTAACTATTTCCTGTGCTATTTCATTAACATCCAGACCATATTTCGCCTTAAGCTCATCACTTCTGCCATGCTCAATAAATTCATTCCTGAGAGCTTTAATAAGCACACCGGTATTGATACCTTTTTCATTGATAAAGGTAAGAATGCTTTGACCAAAACCACCCGACAAAACATTTTCTTCCATAGTGACAATCAGCCTGTTATTATTGGCAAGTTTTTCAACCAATTGAACATCAAAAGGTTTTACAAATCTCATATTGACAACAGTTGGTCTAATTCCGTATTTTGCAAGTATTTCAGACACCCTGCAGGCATCTTCCACCTCAGAGCCCACCGCAAGAATTGCAACCTCCTTACCTTCCTCTACAATCTCTGCTCTGCCGTATTCAATTGGTGCATTCAGTTCGGCATAGACCTCCGAAGCCTTTCCTCTGGGAAATCTTATCGCAATAGGGCCGTCAAAATCCACGGAATAATCTATCATAGATTTCAATTCATAGCGGTTCTTTGGTGCAAGTATCGTAAGGTTTGGAATCATTCCAAGGTATGACAAATCAAAAATACCCTGATGTGTAACGCCGTCCCTGCCGACAATTCCCGCTCTCTCGACAATGAATCTGACCGGGAGGTTCTGAATACATACATCATGCAGAATCTGGTCAATACTTCTCTGTAAAAAAGAGGAATATATTGCAACATATGGTTTATAGCCTTCCGCCGCCAGACCTGCCGCAAAAGTAACTGCATGTTCTTCAGCAATACCCACGTCAAAAAATCTGTTTTTAAATACTTTCTGGAATTTCTTTAATCCGGTGCCGTCCGCCATTGCTGCTGTTATTGCTACGATTTTTTTATCAAGCTTTGCATTTCTCATAATTGCAGCTGAAAACACATCCGAATATGTTCTTACATCCTCATTGTTAATCAGCTGTCCGTTATCTGTATTGAAGGGTTCAACACCATGGAACAGCGATGGATTTTTCTCTGCAAAATAATATCCGTTGCCCTTGTGGGTGTTGACATGTATCAGCACGGCATGATTAAGATTCTGCGCCTGTCTGATAAGCCTGATCATCTTCTGAATATTATGTCCATCCACAGGCCCGAGATAGGTTATCCCCAGTTCTTCAAAAAACATTCCCGGAACAAACAACTGCTTAATCGAGCTTTTGGTTCTGTGAATTCGTTTGACGATTCCTCTTCCGCAGCCCGGGATATTTTCAAGTCCTGACTTTATATTTTCTTTGAAAATATTATATATCTTGTCAGTTCTGAGTCTTGTCAGCAGTCTTGATGTTCCTCCCACACTTTTTGATATGGACATATCGTTATCATTGAGTATGATGATGAGATTGCCCTTGACTGCGGAAGCGTTGTTGAGTGCTTCAAAAGCCATACCTCCTGAAAGAGCTCCGTCACCGATAACTGCAACAATTGTATTATTTTCACCGCTAAGCTCCCTGGCCTGCGCCATACCGATTGCGGCGGAAATTGAAGTAGAAGCATGTCCTGTTCCGAAGGAATCATATTTACTCTCCTTCATGGAAGGAAAACCGCTTATTCCGCCGTACTGTCTAAGTGTCTTGAATTCATTTTTGCGCCCGGACAGTATTTTATGGGCGTAGGACTGATGTCCGACATCCCAGATGATTTTGTCCTTCGGCAAATCCAAAGCAAGATGAAGTGCCATGGTAAGTTCCACAACACCAAGACTAGAGGACAGATGTCCACCGTTGCTGCCAACTGTATCTATTATATAATTTCTCAACTCAGTAGCTAATTCATCATATTTTTCCGGAGATACTTTTTTGATATCATTAGCCTTATTAATCTTGTCAAGTATCATAGTTTCATACCTCAAAAGATTTATTTGCTGCGAATTACCATATAATCAAATAAATCCTTAATAAAATCTCTTTCCTCATCATTATTGCCCAGACAATCGAGCAGTGTCACGGCCTCTTCTGTAAGCTTTATTATATCCGCTCTTGACTTTTCAAGTCCGTGCACGGAAAGATATGTTTTTTTATTATTCTTTGTATCGCTGTTGATGGGTTTACCAAGCACTGCGGCATCACCATAAAGATCAAGGATATCATCCTCAATCTGAAATGCCATGCCCACACAGGCTCCGATTCGCTCCACCTTGTCTATGTCCTCGTGGGAAGCACCGGCAAGGGCTGCGCCCACCATCATGGAACCTTCAATAAGAGCACCGGTTTTTTTCTCATAAATATAAGCCATTGTATCATCCGATACCACAGAACCCGTGGAAAATACATCCACGCTCTGTCCGCCCAGCATTCCGTTAATTCCTGTTTTGCGGGAAAAGATTTTTAACGCGTCAATAACCTTGGTATCCTCCGTCATCCCGAAGGCTTCCAAAACCACCTCATGTGCCGAATGAAGCAGTCCGTCACCTGCCAAAACCGCCACAGCTTCACCATATTTTTTGTGAGTGGTCTCAAGACCTCGCCTGTAATCATCATTGTCAATTGCAGGCAAATCATCATGTACCAGCGAATAAGTGTGCAGCATTTCCATTGCCGCCATAAAAGGCATAACGGCATCGGATTTGCCGCAAAAAAGATTGAAAAAGCTTTTCATCAGAATCGGTCTGAGACGTTTGCCGCCTGCAAGAAGGCTGTAACTCATTGCATCCAGCAAATGATTATTATGCCCGTCCGGCTTTGGAATATATTTTGCAATAATATTCTCCGCCTCCTCGGCTCTTATTTTCAATTTCTCATCAAATGCACCCATCATTATTGTTCCCCATCCTGTAAAACAATAATTTTCTTCTCAACCCTGTCCAATTCATCATTACACTTTTTGATAAGATTTATACCTTGTTCATACCGGTTGAAAGCCTCCTCGAGGGGTGTATCCTTATTCTCAAGCTGTTTAATTATATCATTAAGCTCTGTAAAAGATTCTTCTATACTCATACTAACTCCTTTTTATCCCGCTTACTGTTTCAACTTTGGTCCATATATCGCCATCCGTAACACTAATGCGGAGCCTGTCCCCTGCATTAATATTCTCCACGGAGTTGAGTGTTTTGCCCTTTATATCCCTTACATAGGAATATCCTGAGCAAAGCCTTGCCAAAGGCGAAAGGGAATCCAACGATGCACAAATTGTTTTCAGGTAATTGCGCCTCTGCGTAAGCAGATTCTCCATATTGTGGTTAAGCTGCATGGAAAGATGTTCAAGATATTGCCGCCTCGTATTAATCATATTGATGGGCGACAGATTAGTGATAACCTTCTGATATTGCTGTATTGTCATTCTTGAAAAATCAATCCTGTTGCGCATCGCGGTATTAAGCTTTGACTGACAATCCGCAAGACTCTCAAGAATCTCAAAAATATTGCACACTGCAAGTTCTGCCGCCGCAGACGGGGTCGGAGCTCTCATATCTGCCACAAAATCCGCAATTGTAAAATCAGTTTCATGTCCGACCGCGGATATTACAGGTATACTGCACTCAAAGATGGCATTTGCCACCTTGACATCATTAAATGCCCACAAATCCTCGATGGAACCGCCTCCACGGCCGACGATGATTGTATCGACGCCATACTCTTCAAGCTTATTAATTCCCCTGCATATGCTGTCAACCGCAAATTCGCCCTGCACAATGGCAGGATACAAAACAAGCTGCACATAGGGATTGCGCCTGGTGGATATATTAATAATATCCTGGATTGCCGCCCCGGTCGAAGCTGTCACAATGCCTATTTTTGCTGCATATTTAGGAATGGGTTTCTTGTAAAGGGCATCAAACATACCCATCTCTTCAAGTTCTTTTTTCAGCTCAAGGAATCGCTGATACAAATCCCCCATACCGGTCTGCTCGATTCGTTTGGCATACATCTGGTATTTTCCGTCCCTTTCATAGACCGAAATATTGCCGGACACCACCACCTGCATACCGTCCTTCATCTGGAACTTTAGTCCTGTCCGGTTGCCCGCGAACATAATCGCATTGAGGACGCTGCCATTGTCCTTGATGGTAAAATAAATATGCCCCGAGGAATGGTATTTACAATTGCTTACCTCCCCCTGAACGTTTACCTGACTGAGAACAAAATCCGTGTTAAACATTTGCTTTATATAATTGTTAATCTGTTCAACAGAATATATTTTTGCCATAATTATGCAATCCTTGCCAATACACCATTTACAAAAGAATGTGACTTCTCGTCACAGAATTTTTTGGACAACTCAACTGCTTCATTGATTGCAACTGCCTTGTCAATCATCTCATCAAACAATAATTCGTAAACCGCCAGTCTGAGAATGGAAAGCTCGGCCTTACCGATTCTTTCAATTGTCCATCCCTTGCATTTTTCAGAAATCAATGCATCGATTTCTGATATGTGCTCAATGCAGTCATTGACACGGGAAACGATTTCGGCCTTGTCCAAATCCGCAATAGAAAGATTTTCCTCATCTCCAAAATATGCCTCCACCTGGCTGTCAAATTCTGATTTGTCGTGAAAATCATACCTGAATAATATTTTGAAGGTATGTTCTCTGACTAAAGTTCTTTTCATGGTTAGTCTCCTTAGCAATAAAATTATACCATAGAAAACCCCCAATAATGGGGGTAAAAAATCATCAACATATACAAATCATGCTTATTTTTACACACTTAATGCACTTTATTGTATTTTTATTCATTATAATCGAATAATCTGTATTTTGCAATTATTTAATTCTGTTCCTGCGTGTTTTCTTCCACTGTTTCGCTTGTTGCTTCTTCCGTGTTTCCTTCCGCCGGTTTTTCAGCATTTTCAGGTTCCACGGTTGTGATTGTAAGCTGACTTATATCGCAATTTGTTTTTCTCGTAACTATATCCTCTATCTGCGCTTTTTCGGTGTCGGTAAGTCCGTTGGATTCTACCACAACATCCACTGCATTGGCACATACGGAAACCACTGAATTCGTAAATCCCTTCGCTTCAAGCAGAAGTTCCGCCGCCAACTCCTTTTCGGAATTATCCGTCAGAACATTCATACCGGCCACCGCCGCATTTCTTGTATCTTCAGGCAGATTGCCATTGTTGATTATTTCCAGATAATTTTCTTTGTCCATCGCCCTGGTCTGTTCTCGCTTTAATCTTGCTGAGGTAACGAACCTTGAGCAACCCGTGGATGTAAGCACTGTTGCACCCGGTTTTGAAAGATTGCCGTCCACATCATTATTATCCACTTCATTGCCCGCTTCCTTAACGGATGCGTTATTCTTTCTTTTTACATGATCCGAGTAATTGATATATCCTGCCACTGCTATCATTAATGCGAGGGCAGTAATTATGATTTGATTCTTCTTAAAGATTTTTTTCAAAATTACACCTCCATTTTCAATACATTTATTCGATTGATTGAAATTCCGAACAAAACTGATGTAGCCTTCGTTATTTTGCTGTTTATTTCTATATCATCAGCACCTTCAGCCACTATTAGCACGCCGCATATTTCAGGTGTCTCATCAGCCTTCTCATCCTGGGAATAGTCATCCTTATTAGTCTTTTGAACAATGCTTTTCCCATTGTTTTTTACTGTTATGGCTACCTCATTTTCGCCAACCCCCTCAATCTGTGACAGTACCTGCTTTAACCGTTTCTCCATATTTTTCACATATGAATTTTCTTCAATTTCACCCGTAGTGTTTTCTTTGGTGTCAGTCGTATTTTTCTTTGTCTTCGCCGGAAAATTTATAAGAAGAAAAATTACACCGATGATGAGTAAAATAAGCAGCTTATCCTTTTTCATCATACTTTTAATTGCATTCTTATATTTTTCCGGAATATTAATCATTGTTGACCTCCCATCTCATTTTGTCCCCGATTACAGCATATTTAATCATTCGTCTGATATATGTATATGAATATTACGTATGTCCATATTATATAATTTTGAAAAATAATTTTTTATTTTTGCCGCAAGCATTTCCTCGTCAGTGTTACTCTCATAATTTATGTATTCACTATGGTAGGCATTCCCTCTTTTTACGCGGATGTTCAGCGAAGTAATCCTCCCCTTTTCCTCCTCCGGCAAATCGGCCTGATATCCAAATTCAATATTTGAATCCACATAAATTGCGCCGATACTCTCCGTATATGCCCTGATATTTTCTGCTATCTGCTCCTCGTATTCTTTTCTAATCAGTTCATACTGCTTATCCCCGGCGATTATTATCTGATTTTTCAAATCTTCCTGCATCACATTGATGTTTTCCAACAGATAATTTTTCTCAAATTTTTTGTCCATTCCGCAAAGACTGATTACCGGCTTAAAAATCAGAAGAACCGTCATGAGACCCGCAAACAGTTTTATGTATTTTTTGTAATTGTTGTCAGGGACCACCGACAAAACCAATGTTGAAACTATATGGAATATTGCAATTGCCCTTATCCATTCAATAAGATAATCCATCCGAACTCCTAAATATGAATATTTGTGCTGCAGCATACTACTGCGATTGTAATGAGAAAAAATGCAACCGAATACATCAATATTTTGCCAAGTAAAACAAAGCTTTCATACATTCCGTTGACCGCATTTACAATTCTTTTGTCCGAAACCGGCTCCAAAACCGCCCCCACCAGCTTGTATCCGATGGATGAAAGCAGTATTTTCAGCACGGGAATTATGCTTATGACCATTATCGTTATTGCCGCCGCAACGCCTATGGAATTCTTAATCAGCGTTCCGCAGCCCAGGACAATATCCGACACTGATGATATTATCCTGCCAACCCCCGGGAGCATTGATGCCGTACGTCCAAGTGCCGTTGCTTTTATCGAATCAATAACCGGACTTAAAATTCCCCTGATTACATTTATTCCGATAATAAGAGACATTATTGCGCGCAACACCCAACTTATTATTGTCTTAATCAGTTCGCACATCTTTGAAAGCAGATTTTCCTCACTCATATTATTTACAAAATTTGCTATTGTAAAAACATATACCAGGGGCAATATAAAATCACGCATAAATTTTTCCACAAATGCAATCACAATGGCAATAATCTGATAAAGCGAACATGCACTGTTACTGCCCGCGACAAAGCCCACGGAAACAACATATACCGGAACAATTGCATTCATAAGTTCAATAATTACCTCCAGTGTTGATACCACAATCCGGGCTGCTATTTTGTAGCCGGCGGCAAGTGTGCACATCAATAGCATCAATACCAGGTAAAAGCTGACCTCGGAGGTTGTATTGTTAAAAAAAGCCTTGGCTATGCCGGACACAAGGGCTGCGCATATTCCAATCAGAAAAAGTTGTAGAATTATTGCTTTTTCCGCGTTGATTTCGTTGAGTACATAGGCTATCAGCCTGTCCCCCAACCGTTTTAAAAAGTCCCCGTCTTCCCCTTGTGACAACTCCTTTACCATCGTACCAAAATCAAGATTATCATAATCCCTCAGCACATTATTTATCTCAGAATAATCGTAATAATCAGGATTGTCCGGCCCGATTTCGTCAGCATTTACCTCGGTGCAGACCAAAAAGAACACCGAAAATGTCAGGAAAAACAATATTTTCTTCATAAGGTATCTCCAATCATGGATATCAAAGCATTGATAATGGGAATACCCGTTACCAATAACGATATTTTTGCAAAAATCTCTATCTGCGAAGCAACTGCTCCAAACCCGGCGTCCCTGCAGATAGCCGCCGAAAATTCTGCGACATAGGTTATCCCCAGCATTTTAAGAATTATCACCACATATCTTGTCTCAATATTTATTCCCACCAGAAGCCTGTTTATCGTGTCCACAACCACCTGTATCCGCGCTACGGCAAAGCCAAAAATAATCAGCATAACCGCAATGGACATCAAAACCGCATATTCATTTTTGATATTTTTGAGCAGGATGGCCGGAAGTACTGCAACTATTCCAAGCAATGATATTTTTATTACATCCATAGCAACCTCATAATGAAAACATAGACTTTATAGTTTCAAACAATTCTTTTATTATCGGTATTATCCAGTACAAAACAAGAATCAGCCCTGCCAGACTGGTCAAAAATGCCTGTTCCTCCCTGCCGCTGTGCTTCAGTATCTGATAGATGACCGAAACAAGGATTCCTACAGCTGCAATTTTGAAAATTAAACCTACTTCCATTACTACTCCTTAGACAATTATTATTGTAATGATTACTCCCACAGTAATCCCCAGACTTCTGTACACCTTTGTCCTGGATGGAAGTTGTCCGGTCAGTTCCTCAATGGACATATTCAATTCCTTTTCATAGGCCGAAAGTGCGTTAATCTGCGTCTCGCACTCATTCAGTCCTAACACATCTCCCAACTGAATAAAAGCTTCTTTTTCCTGATTGTTCAGTCCGGTGCATTTTAATTTTTCCTGCATATAAGCTCTCCAGCTTACGGAAAAGGAATCCCTGCAGTCCCTTATGCTGTCAGCAAAACCAGAAAGTATTTCGCCAAAGACCGTGTGACATCTTTTAGATATGTAACGGAAAGCCTCCGGCAGCGCCGTATGTCCGAATTCAATTTCTCCTTTCAGTAAAAAAATAATCTTTGCAATTTCTTTTTGCTGTTCAAGCCTAAGTTTGAGGTCTCTGCATTTCATAAATCCGTATGCGGTAGTAGCAAAAATAATCAGTCCTGCTCCTGCAAATTTTAGCAATGTATTCATATTTCTCTGCCCCTCTCGTCATATACTCCGGCAATCACGCCAGGTTCGTTCCCGTCCCGCAGAACTACATATCTTTTGAATGTTTTGTTTTCAAATAACAATTCAAAACACTTTTTTTCAAATATTTCTTCTATATTCTCGCCATGGACGGTTGCCACAATCGCACAACCGCAATTATTTAACATAAGCACCGCATCCAAATCCTGCAATCCTCCAAGCTCATCCACTGCAATTACATCAGGGTTCATACTTCTGAGAAGCATTGTCATTCCCAGTGCCTTGGGACAGGCATCCAAAACATCGGTTCTAAGCCCCACATAATTCTGTGGTATCCCTTCTTTGCAGGCAGCAATTTCACTTCTTTCATCGCAAATCCCTACATTTAATCCCCCATGCTGTTCATCACCATCCGACAAGCATACTGCAATATCCCTCAAAAGTGTTGTTTTTCCGCAACCCGGCGGTGATATGATGAGAGTGTTGTTAATTCCATCGCCATGGTATATATATCTCATGATTTTTCCGGAACAACCGATTACCGAATGTGCAAATCTGATATTGACGGATGATATATTTCTCATTGATACAATATGGTTGTCCTCCGTAACCACATGTCCGCAGACTCCCACCCTGTGTCCGCCGGATATGGTAATATAGCCCCTTTTCAGGTCCTCAGAAAAAGCATAAACAGAAAACCTGCTGACCCTGTCAATCACTTCCCTGATTTCCTTTTCAGTGATTGTCAGTGCCTTTGAAGCTACGGATTCTCTTCCTTCTGAATTCACAAGTATTTCTCCCTTATCCGATCTCAAAATAATGGGTTTACCCACACGAAGCCGCAATTCCTTTATCCGGTAACGATTTGCAACCGCAGCAATTGCAGAGCTAATCCGTTCCGGAATAACCGACATAATATCATTTAAACAGGACATCCTCTTACCTCCTTGTCTATTTATATGAGGCCGGGTTCGATAAGATAACAAAAAAAACTTTCCGATTGCTCAGAAAGTTTTAAATCATTATATATTCAGTTACTATATTACTTATGATATGGTTCGTTATTCATAATTCTATATGACCGGTAAATCTGCTCAAGCAAAAGTACTCTCATCAATTGGTGCGGAAATGTCATATCCGAAAAACTGATTGAGGCATCACCGCGCCTCATAACTCTTTCATCCAGTCCAAGCGAACCTCCGATTACAAAGGCAAGGTGGCTTTTGCCATCAACACCAAGTCTTTCAATATACTGTGACAAACCCTGAGAATCATATTTTTTTCCATTGATGGCAAGATTAATTACATACATCTCATCCTTAATCGCCTTGAGTATCCTGTCTCCTTCTTTTGCCTTTATCAGGTTTTCTTCTCCTTCGGAGCCGCCGTTTGGCGTCATTTCATCCGCCACTTCAACAAAATCAAGCTTACAGTATCTTGACAATCTTTTTGCATATTCATCAATAGCCTGTGTAAAATATTTTTCTTTTATTTTGCCAACACAAATTATTGTAATTCTCATTGTATGTCAATTCTTCCAATATCTAAAAGCTTCTCAAATTCCGGCAAAGGAACCGGCTTTGAATAATAGAATCCCTGCGCAATATCACAACCACTTTTTCTCAAAAAGTCAACCTGTTCGAAGGTTTCCACACCTTCACATACAACCTTCATGCCAAGTCCGTGTGCAAGATTGATTATACTCTTAATGATAAATCTACTCTTGTCAGATTCATCATTGAGGAATTGCTTATCAAGCTTCAATTCGTTGATTGGCAAAATATTAAGCATATTAAGGGAAGAGTATCCGCATCCGAAATCATCCATGGATATTATATATCCAAGCTGATTCATTCTTTTACAGAGGGAAATCATATCCTCCGTATTGTCCGTGAATGCACTTTCCGTGAGCTCAAAGATAATATTATCCTTGCTTATTCCAAACCTGTCAAAGGTTGTAATAAGCTTATTAATATACATTTTGTCATATACATGGATTCGCGACTGGTTGACCGAAATCGGAACAACTCTTTTGCCCCATTCTTTTCTCTTGCGAATCATTGAACATATTTTTTCCAGAATACAGAAATCAACCTTGGTAACAAATCCATTCTGTTCAAAAAGTGGAATAAAGTCATTAGGCGCAATCATTCCTTCATCAGGGGACATCCATCTTGCCAGCGCTTCACCGCCAACAATACTTCCGTCGCGGAAGCTGACTTTTGGCTGAATATATGCCACAAATTCGTGATTTTTCAAGGCTGAATTCATCTTATATGTAAGCTTTTGATTGGTCTCAATAATATGTCCGATATCTATATCCAGCACTGTAACCATCTTGGTTACACTTGCCTTGGAAATCTTTAAGGCCACCAGTGCCTTATCAATCATTCCATTGATATCTTCCTTGTAATCCTCAACCTTGTAAATACCGCAATTACAATCGATATTAATTGTCTCTTTGATTGTTTCAAATTCAACATCAACACCGGATAAATATGTTTCAATGACATAAGCCAGTCCGTCAATATCCATATACGGAATAAGAAAGACAAATCTGTCCGCGAACATTCTGGAATAAATTCCGTCCGGGGAAACAATATCGCAGAGTTTATCGGAAATTGCCTTCAATGTCACATCACCAAAGGAACGTCCGTAAAAATCGTTGATTGTCTTAAAATTGCTTATATCGACAACGCCAATTGCAACCTTAGATTCACTGTTATTCAATTTTATCTGTGCTTCCTCAATAAATCCAATAAAATTCTGCGCTCCTGTCACAGGATCTTTTATCATGGTTTTGGAAATCTCTTCCCTTGCCTTAATTTTGTATTTTACACAAACCCATACACTGACAAAACAAAGTGTGACACAGAATACAATTAATCCGCACAGGTTAATATTAATAAAACTGTTAAAAATTGATGCTACTACCAAGATTACCCTCACCTAAAATACCGGACCGGTATATACCAGCCCGGTAGAATAAATAGCCTACTTATTGCTTAAATACTCATCAATGCCCTTTGCTGCTGCCTTTCCTGCTCCCATTGCAAGAATAACTGTTGCAGCACCTGTAACGGCATCTCCGCCTGCGAAAACACCGATTTTGGAAGTCTGACCGTTTGACTCATCCGCAACGATACATTGATGTCTGTTGACTTCAAGACCCTCTGTTGTAGATGAAATCAATGGATTTGGAGATGTTCCGAGGGACATGATAACTGTATCAAGTTCCATCTCGAACTCAGAACCTTCGACTTCAACAGGTCTTCTTCTTCCTGATGCATCCGGTTCACCAAGCTCCATTCTGATGCACTTCATACCTTTAACCCAACCGTTGTCATCAACAAGAATCTCTGTCGGATTGGTAAGTAAATCAAAGATAATACCTTCTTCTTTTGCATGATGTACTTCTTCAACTCTGGCAGGAAGCTCCTCCTCGCTTCTTCTGTATACGATATGAACTTCTGCACCAAGTCTTAATGCTGTTCTTGCAGCATCCATGGCAACATTACCACCGCCTACGACAGCAACCTTTGTTCCTGCACAGATTGGTGTAGCACTTCCGTCCATAAATGCTTTCATAAGGTTATTTCTTGTTAAATATTCATTGGCAGAAAATACACCGTTTGCATTCTCTCCCGGAATTCCCATAAATCTTGGAAGGCCTGCGCCTGAACCAATAAATACGGCTTCAAAGCCTTCATTAATCAATTCGTCAATTCTTACGGCTTTTCCTACAACAACATTGGTTTCAATTTTTACACCAAGTTTTTTAACATTGTCAACTTCTGCCTGTACTACTTTTTCTTTTGGAAGACGGAACTCAGGAATTCCGTATACAAGAACACCGCCTGCTTTATGCAATGCTTCAAAAATAGTTACATCATATCCAAGCTTTGCAAGGTCTCCCGCACATGTAAGTCCTGCAGGGCCCGAACCTATTACAGCAACCTTTTTGTTCTTCTTCTGCGCTGTAACTTCAGGAACGATGCCGTTCTCTCTTGCCCAGTCAGCAACAAATCTTTCCAGTTTACCGATTGCAACTGCCTCGCCCTTGATTCCTCTGATACATTTTCCTTCACACTGTGATTCCTGAGGACATACTCTTCCGCATACTGCAGGAAGTGCAGATGATTCACTAATTATTTTGTATGCCTCTGCAAAATTGCCTTCCTTTACCTGTGAAATAAATGCAGGAATATTTATTGATACAGGACAGCCCTGAACGCAAAGCGGATTCTTACAGTTGAGACATCTTGATGCCTCTGCCATAGCTTCCTCTTCATTGTATCCAAGACAAACCTCTTCAAAATTCTTAGCTCTAACCTGTGGATCCTGTTCTCTTACAGGCACTTTTTTCATCATGTCCATTATTTGTCACCTCCGCAGCCACAGCCGCCATTCTTATGTGTTGCTCCTTCAGTAAGGGCGAGCATTGCTCTTCCTTCCTGTGTTTTGTACATCTGCTGTCTCTTCATAGCCTGGTCAAAATCAACAAGATGTCCGTCAAACTCAGGTCCGTCAACACATGCAAACTTTACTTCATCGCCGACCTGAACACGACATGCGCCACACATACCTGTACCGTCAACCATAATCGGATTGACACTAACGATTGTATGTATTCCGAGTTCTTTTGTCAGTAAACATACAAATTTCATCATAATCATTGGTCCGATTGCTACGCAGTGGTCGTATTGGTTGCCAAGCTCATTGACAAGATATTTGATAGTATCTGTTACCATACCCTTTCTGCCATAGCTTCCATCGTCAGTTGTGATATATAAATTAGCACATACTGCTTTCATTTCTTCCTCAAGGATAACGAGATCCTTATTCTTCGCACCTACGATAACATCAACATCAATGCCATGCTCGTGGAGCCATTTAACCTGTGGATATACCGGTGCGGTTCCAAGTCCGCCTGCTACGAAAAGAATTTTTTTCTTCTTAACTTCTTCGATATCATCCGTAACAAGATCTGAAGGGCAGCCCAATGGTCCCACAAAATCCTGAAGATAATCACCTGCCTTAAGCTCTGACATCATCTTGGTTGAAGCACCAATTATCTGAACTACTACCTGAACTGTTCCTTTATCTCTGTTATAGTCTGAGATTGTAAGAGGAATTCTCTCTCCATCTTCATCTGTTTTTGCAATAATAAACTGGCCCGGCTCACATGATTTTGCAACTCTTGGAGCCTCAATTTCCATAAGGAAAATGTTTTCAGCCAAAAATTCTGCCTTTAGTATCTTGTACATAAAGCACCTCCATAATTTTTGTCTATTCTATTTTATACAAAGAACTCCGTTTATGCAAGAAATAATTGAGGTTATTGCCCTTATTATGCCAAAATATGACATATATTCCGGTTATAGTTTGCTCAATGAGTACTCGTCGCCATTTCTTGTCACAATATAAACAGTGCCGTTCTGCGAATTCACTCCGTAAAAATAATCCTTAATCTCATCATCCACGATAAAATAGAACAAATGAAATGGCTCTTTGCTGATTGTCTTTTTGCTGTAATATTTCAGTTCGCACAAATCGCTTGACTGTTTGTGTTCAGAATCAACAAGTCCTTTTTCAATAAGCTTATTCCAGATTACGCCTTCCGCTGTATCTGATGTGTATTTATCCGCATATGTTACATTGTATGTCTTAGTTGCGGTAACCTTTGCGCCTCTTTCGTTAATTACAAGCACAGTAACGGTTGTTGTGCCGCTTTCCAGTTCAAATTCTCCTGTATACTCTTTACTGGACACGGTAGGTTCGCTTCCATCCAGAGTATAATATACTTTTGCATTATCCGCGTATCCGCTAATAGTTACCTTAACCTTTTCATTACCGGCTATATCCGTCGCTTCAGGGCTGATTACAGGCTCGGATGGTGCTTTGTAATTCACATTGTATTCCGCAGTCAGAATATCACTCTTTATTCCATATTCATTGATGGAATAATAGTTCAGTGTATTATTCCCTTCTCCCAGCTTAATATCTGATACATATATCTGGTCAGAACCGTTATTTAGTGAATAATATATTTTTGCCTTGGGGTCGGTTGTTGTCAGCTTGATTTCAATATCGTCATCATAATCTCCGGCTGCCGGATATATTTCTACCTTTGTTCCGTTATAACGGCTGAACAACTCAATAATTTTACTATCACCGGTCTCTTTTGCCTTTTCAAACAATGCGGCAAGCTCTTCAAACTTATTCAGGGTGCCATAGTAATCAATCAGATATGCGTATGCTGTTTCATTTTTATCATCAAGTTCAAGGATTTCCTCAAGATAAGGTATGCCCTCCTCTGTTTTCCCTGTCTGTTTATAGGAATCATACAGCCAGAACATCATGTCTGCACGCTCTTTTACATTTGACTTTGACTCTTCAAAGGATAAAGCTTTCTTGAAGTTTGTGATTGCCGCCTCATAATCCTTGTTGTCCATTTTTTCATAGGCAAGATTGTTGTAATATGCATATCCATGAGATTTGTCTATAGTCCTTTTTATCAGCATATAGGCAACAAGACCGATAACAATGCATCCTGTTATTACCAGGGATACAATAAGAATAACCTTTCTTGGTTTTTTATCCTTTGGTTCCGGTGCATCATCATATTCTGTATCTTCCTCATACTCTTCAATTTCCGGAAGAATTTCTTCTTTCTCATCCTCTCCGAAATCTATGAGTTCAACTTCTTTATTCTGTTTGTTTATCTCCGGATTGTCGTAATAATAATTATTGGCTTCGGCAATTTCCTCATCAATTATATCAGCTATTGATTTCTTTAACTCTTCGTCAATATCAAAATTATCTTTCATTTTATATGCTCCTTATAAAACAACTACAACTTATATGCTATTCTATCCCAATATCAGAATATCACACAAATTGTAGTTGATTTTAACATATTTACCGCATAAAATGCAATTTAATTCCTAACATTTATAAATTTATCCGGGTCAACCGGTACTACTTTTATGTAGCAGCTTACTGTTTTTCCTCTTACTGTTGCATTGATTGTACATTCACCCGGCATTCTTGCGGTTACAAGTCCGTTATTGCTGACAGTTGCAACTCTCGGATTTGAGGTTCTCCAGGATACTGCTTCCGGTGCACCGTCCACATACAGGTTAAATGTATCATATTGTTCCATTTTAACATTGGTATAATGCATTGCCAGTGAGTAAATCTTACATCTGTCTTCCACTGTTCCTGCGGAGCTGTATGCAATAACCTCACATACACCGGCTCCAACTGTTACAATATTCCCATATGGGTCAACCTGAACTATTGAAGTATCCGTTGAAAGCCAGTTAACGCCTTCGTGGGTATTAAGCGGATATAATCTTGCCGTCAGTTTTCTTGTTTTACCCTTGAGCATTACCGTCTCATGGGAATTGATTGAAATTGAACTTGCTCTTATTATTTCTTTTACAATTACAGTACAGTCGGCAATTACCTTATTGCCGTCGGTGGACATTGCATGAACCATTGTTCTTCCTGCGTTGATACCCACAATATCTCCGTCCTGATATACTTTTGCAATATTCTCATCATCGGAATACCACTTAATTCCCTTAATTGAAGCATTTGACGGATTGATTGTAGCCGATACGTTTTCAGTATCACCGACATACATTACAACACGGTTTTTGCTGAGTTTAATTGACGATACAGGAATAATCACTCTTATTACTGCCGAATCACTGACACCACCGCCATCAGCAGCTGTTGCGGTAATTACAACATTGCCTGCCTTATGTGCAGTGACATGTCCATTCTGGTCAACGCTTGCCACGGATGTATTGCTGGATGTCCAGTAAATGCTCTTATCCGATGCCGTATCTGTCTTGACTTCCGTCTTTAGATACACATCCTGATTGACATTCATCTGTTTTGGAGCATTGGTTATTTTAATTGATTCAACATATTCTTTTACATTGATTGTACAGGTCTTTTTAAGTCCGCCCTCTACGGTTGTAACAATAATATCGCATCTTCCGCCGATATTGGCTGTTACTATACCCTTGTCATCCACTGATGCAATTGCAGGATCACTTGATTCAAAGGTAACATCTTTATTCAATGCATCAATAGGATAAACAGTCGGAATAATAACAAATTTTGTTCCTGCAACCATTTCCTGATGGTATGCATTAAGCTCAAGACCTGTAACCGGCTCAGTTATTTCTACTACACAATATGCCACGGTACCGTTATCTTCACTCACACAGGCGATGGTTACCGTACCGACATTGAGCGTTGTGACTTTACCGTTTTTATCCACTGTTGCCATTGAAGTATCCGAAGAACTCCAGGTTACCTTCTTATTATCTGCTGTTTCAGGAAGAACTTCAGCATCAAGCCAGAAAACAGTACCCTTTTTAACCGAAACTTCTGTCTGGGAAAGCTGAATGCCTGTTACAGGCTGTAAAACAGTAACATTGGTCATATCTATATATCCGCCGTCTTCAGTCTGGACAACAATTGTTGCACTTCCGCTTGCAATGGCAGTAAGCATCCCGGTATCGTCAACCTTGACAACATCCGTATTTGAACTTGACCAGCTTACTTTTTTATTGGTTGCATTATCAGGTGTAATTACTGCGGTCAGTCTGTATTCGTCACCAACGCTGAGTGTCACACGGTCAAAATCCATCTTAACACCTTCAACCTGCTGTGTGATAATAAATTTGCAGTATGCAACCTTGGTACTGTCAGCCTTTGCCGTAGCACTTACATATGTCTCGCCCGGACCCACAAATGTAACAAGACCGTTCTGGTCCACTGTCAATACTTTCGGGTCAAGAGTTGCCCATACAACTGTTGTATCAACACCGGCACTCTGTGGCAGAATCGTTGCCTTAAGCTGGTACCTCTGCAATGCCATCTGCGCAGTTACCTCTGTTTTATCGAGAGTAATGCTCTTAATTCCTTCTGTTACATATATATCCGCAGTCGCAATAAATAATCCGTCTTCGGAAACAACCGTAATGGTTGCAGAACCTCCTTTTTTACCGGTTACTTTGCAAAGCTGCTGCTGTCCCTGACTCTGTACAGGTTCAAGGGATATTACGGAATCATCGGAGGATACCCAGCTGAGTTTTGTATTATCAGGAACATCCTCAAGTCCAAAGTTCAAAATAGCTGTTATGTATATACCGGTGCCCTTCTCAATTGCAACCGTGTCTTTGATTTCATTACCATTATAAAAAAGTGCAAGGCTCTGTACCGGTTTAAGTACGATAATTTCACAGGTTGCTGTTTTAACAACGCCATTAATCTCCTGCGTTGCAATCAGTGATGTGGATGAGGAAGTACTTCCCACCGCAAGGGCTGTTACCGTCGCCGTTAATCCGTCGTCCGATACATCTATTTTAGCCATTGTCGGATCTGCAACCTTCCAGTGAACCGGTGAAGCTGCGTTTGAAACAAGGGCTGTTATGCTCGCCGTCTGTCCGATATTAAGTGCAACCGAAGTATTGGACAAAGAGAAGCCGTCCATAACTGTTACGGTTACAATATCGGTATGTCCGTTCCAGTTGACAGTGACATCCGCAGTTCCCGTCGCCATAGCCGTGAATTTGCCGGTTGCCGAATCATACGAAAGGACATTGTTATTGCTTGATGAATAATTTACTTCTGATGGTTTGGCAGTGGTTGAAATTTCAAGCTGGTCACCCACAAGAACAGTTGTATCAGGTACTTTTATTCTGTATGGAACCGTAACAAGAACACTGTCACCGGCTCCCGGTGTTGTTGCATCATTCTGAAGGCAGCTTGCATATACATTGGCTGAACCAGCATAAACACCTGTAATTACAGCATTTTCAACGGTGGCAACATCATTGTTTTCAGACCACCAGTACACATCACTTACAGAATTACTGTTTGTGTTGACAATTACAGTTTCTCCCTGTTCAACTGTCACCTCTGTCTCATCAATCGATACTCCGACAGTTAATTCAAAGGATGCTGACAGACCGTCTTCAGGAATGAGTGCAGTGATTGTTACCTTTCCGCCACTCACCGGTGTGATGCTTGCATTTACACCATTCGCCGTAACAGTGGCAATACTGCTGTTTGAAGAAGACCATTCAACATTTTTGGAGCTGGCAGCGTTACATGATACATCAACTGCCGGGTCTCCCGGTCTCAATATTCTGTTTGCCTGTGTCGTATCTATGGTAAGAGGAACTGTAATAGGAATATCTTTTGAATCATAATAGGTATCTACAAGAATACCTACGGTAAGCTTTGTTTTACCACCCTTTAATGGTTTGACAGTACCAACGCCGTCCATATAGGTAACTGACGCAACATTCTGGTCTGCCATGGTCCACACATATGTACCACTGACAGAGGTCGCGCCGATAATAGTAGCCTGCGCATTGACCGTAACCACCTGACTGGTATTGGTAAAAACAATCTGCGGCACATCAACGGACAACGATACCGTTGCAGCCTTTACTATAACTACACCTACCGTGGTAGCAATCAGTACAGCCAACACTGCCGTAAATGATTTCCAATGTTTTAGTAAAAATTTCTTAAACTTCATATGTTCCTCCAAAAAGACATACTTAGACCTATGTTAGTTTTATCGGACAAGGATTAACGGAAGTTAACCATCATTTCAATTTTTTTGCAATATTTTTGCAAAATATTTTTTCCTGTAATATAATCATTAACAAATAGACACAAAATCCGAGGTCGATTTATGAATATTTATGATATTGCAAAACAGTGCGGCGTATCCATCGCCACTGTTTCACGTGTTTTGAACAACAGTGATAAAGTCAGCGAAAACACAAGGCAGAAGGTAATTAGCGCAATCAACAAGAATAATTATGTACCTTCGCATTCCACCAAAAACACTTCGCAGGACATCGCCGTCATCTGCTCAGATCTGGAATCCGACAATACTGCTCACACGGTGCAGGTTATCAGCAACAGGCTGTCAATGGCCGGTTTTACTATTCATCTGTATTGCTGTGGCAATGAAGCAGTGGATAAAAGTCATATTCTCGAAAAAATTTCAAAGCAGACTTATTTTTCCGTAATAATCTGCGGAACTTCCTTTTTTGAATATACTGCTGATATAACCGCATATATGAGGCCCTTTAATTTCAGCTGTCCCGTAATTATGCTGGGAGTAACCACGGAGCTGGATAATTATTACTGCTGCGAATATGACATCAGGCACACCACCCGCAGTATTTTTGAAACTGCCCTCAAAACTTCCTACAAATCTCCTCTGTTTGTATATAAGGAGCTTAACAGGCACAGTAAAACACTGATTGATATTTTTACCGAAATCTGTTCAAAATACAATATTGATACGGGCAAGAGCAGAATAAAAAGACTTTCCGGTACTGAAGATATCTCAAAAATAATTAAGGATGCAGAAAGCTCCGGTCTTATGTACGACTATATTATTTCTGCAGATACCGCTCTCAATCAGACCTATGTTATGCCGCTAAAATCCGCATTTTCTGCATTCACGGTCAGCTACAGCATCAATCACGCCAATCAATTATCCACCGATGAAACCCTGCTTTGCGACGGCAATGAGTATTCTGATTTTGCGGTAAGCACCGTCAACGCGCTGAAAAAATACCTGAATACGCCAACCAAGGTAACCTACCCGATAATCAAAATTGCAAAATAACAAAAATACGCTATGAATTAAATCTGCATTAATCCATAGCGTTATTTTTATTCATCCAGAGCAACCTTAACAAAATAGCCTCTCTCCGTCTTCTCGACTGCTAACACCTTTCCCTCTGTCGACTTAATTCTCTCAGAAAACTTATAATTTCTTGACATTGCAACAGCAGGTTCAATTGTATAATACCAGCTGGAGGGTAATACACCTTCCGTAATATGGACTGTGTCTCCGACCTTCACAAGGTTCTCGCGCTCCATTTTAAATTCTTCTTCTCTCAATTATTCCTCATCCTCTTCCGGCATATTCCAGTTGTGATATACCTCCTGTACATCATCATCCTCATCCAGCAAATCAAGAATTTTGTTCATCTGTTTGATATCAGCTTCTCCGGTAAGGTCAACCCATGTTTGTGGAATCATGGTTACTTCTGCCTGTAAAAACGGAACGCCTGCTTCCTCAAGAGCGATTCTGACAGTTCCGCAGTTATCAGGTTCTGTGATGATTTCGTATGCATCATCATCCTCATCGGAAAAATCCTCCGCACCGGCATCAATTGCTAACATCATAAGGTCATCCGCATCCATTTTGCATTCATCCTTGCTGATAAGAATCTGACCTTTTTTATCGAACATAAATGAAACACATCCCGGAGTTCCGACATTTCCGCCACCCTTTGTAAATGCATTACGCACATTGGATGCCGTTCTGTTCTTATTGTCCGTCAAAGTCTCAACAATAATGGCTGTTCCGTTTGGACCGTATCCCTCGTAGGTGATCGCCGTAAAATTAGCCGCACTCGCATCTCCGGCAGCTTTTTTGATACTTCTCTCTATTGTATCATTAGGCATATTGTTTGATTTGGCTTTTGCAATAACATCCCTGAGTTTGCTGTTGTTATTAGGGTCAGGTCCGCCCTCTTTTACTGCGACCATAAGCTCTTTTCCGAGTCTTGTAAAAATACGACCTTTAGCCGCGTCATTTTTTGCTTTTTTATGTTTAATATTGGCAAATTTTGAATGTCCTGACATAATACCTCCGCGTCTTCCCGAAACAGCTCACTTCACCACTCCTTCAAAGGAGCGAGGTAATCCCTCATGGATAAAAGTGAGCTGCGGTGACATATTTTTCTAGTTTTCTTTTACATCTTTGATACTGAAGCTGTATCTTCCCATCTTGTCTTTTCCAAGGCAGACTACTTTAACCTTGTCGCCAAGTGTAAGTACATCCTCAACATGGTCGATTCTTTCCTTGCAAATCTTTGAAATGTGCACCATTCCTTCTTTGCCCGGAGCGAACTCAACAAATGCACCAAATTCTTTAATGCTTGTTACGACACCTTCAAGAACAAGACCTTCTTCATAGTCAGTTACAATTGTCTGAATATACTTGATTGCCTTATCCATTGCTGCCTTATCGGTTCCGCATACAGAAACAGCACCGTCGTCAGTAATATCAATCTTTACGCCTGTTTCATCTATTATGGCATTGATTGTCTTACCTCTCTGTCCGACTACATCACCAATTTTAGCAGGATCAATCTGTATCTGAACAATCTTTGGAGCATATTTTCCAACTTCTTTACGAGGCTCGCTGATAGCCGGTTTCATACATGTATCCATGATAAACATTCTTGCTTCACGGCATCTTGCGATTGCACCTTCAACTATTGGTCTTGTAAGACCGTGAATCTTGATATCCATCTGAATAGCTGTGATACCGTCCTCAGTACCTGTAACCTTGAAATCCATATCTCCGAAGAAATCTTCAAGTCCCTGAATATCTGTCAAAAGAACATAATCATCATCTGTCTCGCCTGTAACAAGACCACATGAAATACCTGCAACCATTTTTTTGATTGGAACGCCGGCCGCCATAAGTGACATACATGATGAACATGTTGATGCCATTGAAGTAGAACCGTTTGATTCAAAGGTCTCGGATACTGTTCTGATTGCATATGGGAATTCTTCTTCCGATGGAAGAACAGGAAGAAGAGCTCTCTCTGCCAAAGCACCATGGCCAATTTCACGACGTCCCGGTCCTCTTGAAACCTTTGTCTCTCCCACTGAATAAGCCGGGAAATTGTAATGGTGCATATATCTCTTTGATGTCTCCTGTTCATTGAGGCCGTCAATTCTCTGTGCATCTGAAAGAGGTGCAAGAGTACATACATTACATATCTGAGTTTGTCCACGGGTAAACATTGCTGAACCATGAACTCTTGGAATAATATCAACCTCAGCTGCCAAAGGACGAATCTGGGTAATCTCTCTTCCGTCAGGTCTCTTTTTATCCTTGAGAATCATCTTACGAACTGTCTTTTTCTCATACTGATATACTGCCTCGTCAATAAGTGGAAGCCAGTCCTCCTTATCTGCAAAGCTTTCAGCAAGTGTATCCTTAAGATTTCTGATTCTCTCTTCTCTTACCTGCTTCTCCGGAGCAAACATAACCACTTCCATCTCTGCAGGCGGAACAATCTCTCTGATTGCTGCAAAAAGCTCCTCAGGAATTGCACAGCTTGTATATTCATGTTTTGGTTTACCACACTCAGCAACAATTTTATTGATAAATTCAATAACCTGCTGATTAACTTCATGCGCCTTGTAGATTGCGTCAATCATCTGAGCTTCCGGAACCTCATTAGCGCCGGCTTCAATCATAATAACCTTTTCCTGTGTTGATGCTACAGTAAGCTTTAAATCGCTAACCTTCATCTGTGCATCATTAGGATTGATAATAAATTCTCCATCGATAAGACCAACCTGCGTTGTTGCACATGGTCCATCAAATGGAATGTCTGAAATAGCAACGGCAATCGCGGAACCCAGCATTGCCGTAAGTTCAGGACTGCAATCAGGGTCGACTGACATTACAAGATTGTTGAGTGTGACATCATTTCTGTAATCCTTTGGAAACAAAGGTCTCATCGGACGATCGATAACACGTGATGTAAGTATTGCATTCTCTGATGCTTTTCCTTCTCTCTTGTTAAATCCTCCCGGAATTTTGCCGACTGCGTATAATTTTTCTTCATATTCTACGCTTAATGGGAAAAAATCGATTCCATCCCTTGGTTTTTCAGATGCTGTTGCTGTTGATAAAACAACAGTATCGCCATAATGCATAAATGCTGCACCATTTGCCTGCTTAGCAACTCTGTCCACATCTACTGTGAGAGTTCTTCCTGCAAGCTCCATACTAAAACTTTTCATAAATAGACTCCTATTCCGCCGTATTGGCTAATTTGATATGTTAAGCGTCATAAGAGCTCGAAACTACTGAAAAACACATATTGAATATTATATGCTTTTCAGCGGTCTCGCACATCTTTGACACCTAACATTATTTGATGAAAACAAGTCGGAAACCGGCTCATTTCATCAAAAATGGGCGGAAAGACTCCGCCCAATAATGACTAGATTATTTTCTGATTCCAAGACGAGCGATTAAGCTTCTGTATCCTTCGATATCATTCTTCTTAAGGTACTCGAGTAATCCTCTTCTCTGACCTACCATTTTGAGAAGACCTCTTCTTGAATGGTGGTCCTTCTGGTTAACTTTGAGGTGTTCTGTAAGCTCAGCAATTCTGGCTGTAAGTAAAGCTACCTGTACCTCTGGAGATCCTGTGTCACCAGGAGTTCTTCCGTACTCTGCAATAATCTGTGCTTTCTTTTCTTTTGATATCATTACGATAATCCTCCTTAAATATTATTATCACCGTACACTAAGATTCAGGTCGGAGTGTCCTGTATCTGAGCATCGGTTAAGCATTACTACCTTGACTAGTCTACCATAAAGCAGATAATAAATCAAGTGATTTTATCACTTAGTATGTTCCCCCTTTAAGCAAAAAGAAATCTCTAGTAAACTCCTCATCCTTCTTAATTTGATTCTTCAGACTGTTGATATCTTCAAACTTCATCTCAGGTCTTTCAAACAAAATAAGCTGGATTTCAATATCTTCACCGTATATATCACCCTCAAAATCAAAAATATAATTTTCTATTGTCACAGTGTCATCAACACTGACCGTAGGTTTTTTTCCAATATTGGTTATGCCATAATATGCTCTTCCTGCAACATATATCCTTGAAGCATACACACCAAACGGCGGAAGAATTTTGCCCACATCGGGCTCAATATTTGCAGTGGGAAAATCAATTGTCCTACCCAACTGATTACCCTTGACCACCTTCCCGATTATTGTATACGGATAATTCAACAGAATGCTGACTGTTGCCATATTTCCTGCCCTGATTTCTTCTTTTACCCAGGTGGAACCGATTTCCTTATCGTCATGAGTAAGCTTGTCAAAAATAACAGCATTATAATCAAACAGTTTTCCTGCAGCTTTCAGCAAATCGGAATTACCCTGCCCGCCCTTGCCGAAAGTCCAGTCTTCGCCGACCAGAACATATTTGGCATGAAGTTTTTTTACGACGATTTCTTTAATGAATTCAAGCGGTTCCATATTGGCAGTATCATCATCGAAAGGGTATTCAATAAGCACATCCGCGTTCATTCTGTCAAACAGAATCTCCCTCTCATGAAAACTGTTAATGAACTGCTCATCCATATACGGATAATGCCTGCCCTCAACAACCCTGAAGGTAAAAACCACAACCTTCAGATTATTTTCATACGCTATTCTTTTTGCATTTTCTATAAGCATTCTGTGGCCCTTGTGAATACCGTCAAATTTGCCAAATGTAACAACCGTATTCCCGTCCATACAGAAATCTTTATCATTGATACAAATCATTATTTTTCTCCACTAAGGAACATTTTTTGAGGTAAAAAACAATTCTTTTCCCCGGAAAATTTGTATACTCCTGCAAACTGTCCGTTGTCACCATCACTGATGTATATTCTGAACAATTCACCATCCTTTGCGTCAGCAATGTGAGCCCTAAACATATTGCCGTTGCTCACCAGTACTGCATTTCTGCCTTCGGCATATACCTTGCGGTATTCTTCAAAACACGCATCCACGGGCGTGATAAACTCCTCAATTTTTTCTCTGTTTTCTTCAAGTTGCTTTAATGAAACTGCATCCTTCAAAAGAAAGCTTCCCACTCTGGTTCTCACAAGTGATTCCATGCAGGCACCGCATCCGATTTTCTCGCCCATATCCCTGCAAAGCGAACGGATATATGTACCCTTCGAGCATGAAACTCTTATTGTAACTCTGGGCAAATCCATACTAAGTATGGTCAATTCGGAAATTACCACCGGTCTTGCCTTCCGTTCAACCTCAATGCCCTGTCTGGCTAGTTCATAAAGCTTTTTGCCATTGACCTTAAGTGCGGAATACATTGGCGGTATCTGCATATATTCCCCCATAAAGCTCATAATTACAGATTTAATTTCTTCCTCTGAAGCCGTAACAGTTTTTTCTTCAATAACCGCTCCGGAGACATCCTCTGTATCCGTTGTTTTCCCCAGCAAAACAACAGCTTCATACTCCTTACTTTTGTCCGTAAGCATATCACAAAGCTTTGTGCCGGAGCCAAGGCATACAGGCAAAACACCGGTTGCATCCGGGTCAAGTGTGCCCGTATGTCCGATTTTTTTCTGCTTGAGTATGCCTCGCATTTTTGCAACTACATCATGGGATGTAAATCCCTTTTCTTTATAGATATTGATAATTCCATCAATCATAATTTATAACTGTTCACCCATTAACTCTTCCACTTTTGCTACAATTTCTTCTGCTGAAAGTGTTGAGGTAAATCCGGCGGCACGCATATGTCCGCCACCTCCCAATTGGTTTGCAATACAATTCACATCAATCCTGTCCACAGAACGAAGGCTTCCCTTAATCTGTCCGTCAGGAAGCTCATACATGAACAGCGCAACCTCAACATTCTTCACAAACCTAAGCTGGTCAATCACAACCCCGGCATCCCTGCCGACAAGTCCAAGACTGTCAAGCAATGCCTTGGTTGCAAAAGAATATATGAGTTTGCCTTCCATCGTAAGCACACTTGAACTGAGTGCATGTCCCACAAGCATGGTCTGCATATACGTTCTTCTGTAAAATGTATCGTCGATAATTTTGGTAAAATCAATTCCAAGATTCATGAATTTACCGGCAATTTCCATTGTTCTGCTGGTGGTTGACTGATATTTGAATACTCCTGTGTCATTAATTATTCCCACATAGAGACATTCAGCTACAGCCTTACTGACCTTGTTTTCATCCAGAAGCTCATAGAGAACTTCGCTGGCTGAGCCGGTTTTTGGAATCACGTGATTGATGGTTGCAAAGTTTTTCACAGTTTCGTGATGGTCTATACATATTGTTTTCTTAGCATTCCTAATCAAATCCCTGACAAATCCGGCAGTTCTCTCGATGTCGCCACAGTCAAGAACGACAAAAACATCATATTCTCTGTTTTTTGCACTATATGATTTAATACAATCGGAATATCTGAGGAACTTATAGCAGTCCTCAACAGGCTCAAGGTAGATATCCACATCGATTTCCGGCATATTATCTTTGATATAATTGTAAAGTCCCAGAGTCGAACCTGTGCAATCGCCGTCAGGTCTGATATGTCCGGTAATTCCCACTGTTTTCACACCGGAAAGTTCTGCTTCGATAGATATCATTGCTCATCCTCCACATTTTTGTTCACTTCATCAATAAGCTTTGACATATTGACTCCGTATTCAATCGACTGGTCCAACACAAAAATAATCTCGGGAGTATTTCTAAGATTAAGATTTTTTGCAAGCTGCATTCTGATGTAGCCCTCTGCACTCTTAAGTCCCTTTATTGTGTTCTTCTGCGATTCCTCATCACCAAGAACGCTGATGTATGCCTTGCATGTCTTTAAGTCCGGTGCAACATCTGTGGCAACCACAGATGTCATCGGATTAATTCTTGGATCTTTTATTTCACCACGAATAATATTGCTTAATTCACGCATTACTTCATTGTTGATTCTGGTTAATTTAATACTGTTTTTGCGCATCACAATCCTCCTAGCGTGGAATCTCTACCATTGTGTATGCCTCAAGAATATCACCTTCCTGAATGTCGTTGAATTTCTCAAGAACGCATCCACATTCGTATCCTTCCTTAACTTCCTTGGCATCATCCTTAAATCTCTTAAGTGATGCTAATGGTCCGTCATAAATCATATCATCGCCACGCATAAGTCTGATTGAACTGTTTCTTGTGATAACACCGTCAAGAACATAGGAACCGGCAATAACACCAACTCCGGATGCCTTATAGGTCTGTCTAACCTCAGCATGACCAATAATTTTCTCTTCAAATTTCGGATCAAGCATACCCTTCATAGCAGCTTCAACATCTTCGATTGCCTGATAGATAACTCTGTACAATCTAAGGTCTACATTTTCAGCTTCTGAAAGCATTCTTGCCTGATTATCCGGACGTACGTTAAATCCAATTATGATAGCAGACGATGCGGCAGCCAGACTTACATCGGACTCATTGATTGCACCAACACCTGCATGGATTACCTTAACCACAACTTCTTCATTTGACAATTTGATAAGACTCTGTTTTACAGCCTCAACTGAACCCTGAACATCAGCTTTAACAATGATGTTGAGCTCCTTGAGATTACCTGCCTGAATTTGTGAGAACAAATCATCAAGTGTCATCTTCGATTTGGTTTCTTCAAGAAGTTTAACTCTTCCTTCTCTGATGAAAGTCTCAGCAAAGTTTCTTGCTTCTTTTTCTGTCTCAGGAGATACAAATACATCACCTGCATTTGGCACATCATTAAGGCCCAGAATCTCAACAGGAATTGATGGTCCTGCCTCATGGATTCTTCTTCCCTTGTCATCCACCATGGCACGAATTTTACCATAGCATGAACCAACAGCGATAGGATCTCCGACTTTAAGTTTACCCTTCTGAACAAGCATTGTTGCAACAGGTCCTTTACCCTTATCAAGTCTGCCTTCGATAACGAGACCCCTTGCTCTTCTGTCAGGGTTTGCCTTAAGTTCAAGTATTTCTGCCGTAAGCAAAAGCATATCCAGGAGATTGTCAATACCTTCTCCTGTATGAGCAGATACAGGGCAGAAAATAGTTGAGCCACCCCAGTCCTCAGCGATTAATTCGTATTCAATAAGTTCCTGCTTAACTCTTTCGATATTTGCACTTGGTTTATCAATCTTGTTGATTGCAACAACGATTTCAATTCCGGCTGCTTTCGCATGGTTAATAGCTTCAATTGTCTGAGGCATTACACCATCATCAGCAGCAACAACAAGAATGGCAATATCTGTGGATTTTGCACCTCTAAGACGCATCGCGGTAAATGCCTCGTGACCCGGTGTATCAAGGAATGTAATATCCTGTCCATGTGCCTGTACTGTGTAAGCACCAATATGCTGGGTGATTCCTCCGGCTTCTTTTTCCGTTACCTTTGAAGATCTGATTGCATCAAGCAAGGATGTCTTACCATGATCAACATGACCCATAACGCAGACTACCGGTGGTCTTGGTTTGAGCAGTTCTTCAGGTTCTTCTTCCTCCCTGAGCAGTTCTTCAATAACATCAACCTTAACTTCATGCTCGCATATACAGTTGAATTCCAAAGCAATTTCTTCTGCGGTATCAAAATCGATTTCCTGGTTGATTGTAACAACAGTTCCTTTGAGGAAAAGTTTCTTTACAACAACCGAAGGTGCAACCTTCATTTTGTCTGCAAGTTCTTTAATTGTAATAGTGTCAGGAAGAATCAGCATTTTGATGGTTTCCTCTTCTTCCTTCTTCTGTTGCTGTTTTGCTTTATTAAAATTCTTCTCAAAAGCCTTTGTATTCTCTAATTTCTCTGCTTTATCATATGCCGAATTGTTCTTTTTGCGATTTTCACGGTCACGATTTCTTTGTTCTTTGGCTTCTCTGTCCTTAATTGCTTCGCCGCCGTCAAAACCTGCGCCACTGTTTCTGTCATCCTTGCGGAATCTGCCATCTCCGGATTTTCCGCCGTTTCTGTCTCCGCCAAAGCCCGGTCTGTCCCCCTGACGTCTGTCGCCGTTAAACTTTCCGTCTCCGCGATTATCTTTTCTGAAATCCGGTTTTCCACCGTTTCTGTCTCCGTTAAAGCCCGGTCTGTCACTCTGACGTCTGTCATTGTTAAGCCTTCCATCACCGCTGTTTCTTCTGTCATCACTTCTCTTATCGAATGGCTTTCCGTTTTCGACTCTGCTGCCATCCGGTCTTACCCTGTCGCTTGGACGATTTCCCTGACGGCCATCTCTGTCATATGGACGGATTGGTTTACTCTGCTCAACTCTGCTTCCGTCCGGTCTGACTCTGTCGCTCGGACGGTCTCCCTGACTGCCGCTTCTGTCAAGTGGTCTGATAGGTCTTCTTTCTTCAGTTTTCTTTTCCTGATTACTATTTCTGTCGCCCGGTCTGCCCTGACGCCCGTCAAATTTTCTCTGATTTCTTACTTCTTTTCTTCCGCTGTTCTGCGGATTAAAAGAAGAAAAAATTCTCTTTTCCTTTTTTGGCTCAACAGCTTCAGTTGTCTTTTCTGCCGGCTTATCCGCTTTCTTTTGCTCATCCTTAACCGGTTCGTTTTTGTCCGGCTCAGTCTTAGCAGGTTCAGCTTTTACAGATGCAGACTTTCCGAAATGCGCTTTGGCATCTGCTATCTCATTATCTGAAACTGAACTCATATGATTCTTGATTGCACTGTTTTTTGATGACAAATATGCAACAAGTTCCTTGTTTGGTACATCTATTTCTTTTGATAATTCATGAACTCTCATTTAGTTAAAACTTGCCTCCTGTTATATAGGAATATTAATTCAATTTGTTTAAAATCGCTTTTGCAAAACCTTCATCAGTAATGGCAACGGATGTTCTCATCTGCAGTCCGATTGCATTTCCCAATGTTTCCTTATTGCCGTAAAAACAAATCGGAACCTTGTAGAAAGTGCATTTGTTAGTGAATAGCTTTTTGGTATTGTCGGATGCATCCTCAGCAACAATAACAAGATATGCATTGCCTGTTTTTATTGCTTTCTCTGTTGAAAATTCGCCGCTGACAATGTTTCTGCTTCTCTTTGCAAGGCCTATCATCGATAAAATATTATCCTGCTTCATTCAGGCCTCCCCTCCGTTACTCACGGATGAAAGCTTATCAAGTTCCATTTTAAGGCATTCATAAATGTCTTCCGGTATTTGAACCTTTAACGAACGCTCAAGTCCTTTGTTCTTTATGGATTTCTGCAGGCACTCTGTTTTCTTACAAATATATGCGCCGCGGCCATTTTTTTTACCGGTTTCATCTAAAAAGATTTCGCCTTCGTTGTTCTTAATAATCCTAATCATATTTCTTTTTTCATTGTTCTCTCCACATCCGACGCACTGTCTCTGTGGTATTTTCTTTGTAACTGCCATGATTACTGCTCATCCTGATATTCATCATAATAATTATCATCGTATTCTTCGTCGCCATAGCCCAACTCGTCAAAAATACCGAGTTCTCTTGCCTGGCTCTCGCTCTTAATATCAATCTTAAAGCCTGTAAGTCTTGCTGCAAGTCTTGCATTCTGTCCCTCGCGTCCGATTGCGAGTGATAACTGATAATCCGGAACAATTACCTGTGCTGTTTTTTCGTCATCATCTGCCACTACAGAAACAACCTTTGCAGGACTTAATGCGTTCTCGATAAGATTTGCAGGGTTCTCACTCCAGTTGATAATATCAATCTTTTCACCGTTAAGCTCTGTAACTACTGCATTAACTCTGTCCCCGTTAACACCAACGCATGCACCTACCGGATCAACATCAGGATTGTTTGACCATACGGAAATCTTTGTTCTTGAACCGGCTTCTCTTGCAACATTTTTAATCTCGACGGTTCCGTCCCTGACCTCTGTAACCTCAGCTTCAAATAATCTTTTAACAAATTCAGGATGTGTTCTTGAAACAAGAATTCTTGGTCCTCTTTTTTCATCCTTAACTTCTACTATATATACTTTAATTCTGTCATTTGCCTTGTAATGTTCACCCTTTACCATTTCATTTTCGTTAAGGATTGCATCAGCTCTGCCCAGATTGATGATTAAATTCTTACCCACATATCTCTGGACAATACCTGTTACGATGTCTTTTTCCTTGGTATAATACTCATCATAAAGAACCTTTCTCTCTTCTTCACGAATCTTCTGCAAAATTACATTTTTGGCAACACCTATAGCAATTCTTCCAAGCTCAACGGAATTCACATCAACATTTACTGTGTCCCCAATGTCATATTTTGCATTAATCATTTTTGCATTCGCAAGACTAATCTGTGAAATCTCATCCTCAACTGTTTCAACAACTTCTTTTGCGGCAATCACTGAAAAATCACCGTTGTCAGGGTCAATTTTGCAGACAAAATTATCCGCTTTGCCAAAATGATTTTCACATGCTTTTATCAATGCACCTTCAATGGCTTCAATCATTGTTGCCTTGCTGATTTTTTTCTCCTTCTCTAAAGCATTAAGTGCTTCAAATAATTCACTGTTCATTTTTTTCTTTTATCCTCCTACTTAGAAATATACTGTTTGGCGAATTATTGCCAGATTCTTTCTTTCAAACTGAGATTCCTCTCCATTTTCAAACTCAATTGTAATTGTTTCGGAATCGAAAGCTTTCAATATACCTACATAATCCTTTTTGCGATTCACAGGGGAAAACAATTTGAATTCCACCTCTTCACCTATGTTTCTCTGAAAATCTTTGTCTTTTCTAAATGGTCTCCCAAGCCCCGGCGAGCTTACTTCAAGAATATATGATTCGCTGATGAAATCCTTCTCATCCAGCAAATCGCTAAATGCTCTGCTGACGATTTCACAATCCTCGATCATAATTCCGCCCGGTTTATCAATATATGCACGTAAATAATTATCTGAACCTTCTTTGACATACTCTACATCCACAAGTTCAAAACCGTTCTGCTCAACTATAGGAAGAATAAGCTCTGTAGCTTTTTCCTCGTAATCGGCTCTTTTTGACATAATATCACTTCCTTTCCCAGACAATTACAATACTATTACCATAACAAAAGAGTGGGCTCGAAAGCTCACTCTTTATCCAGTAAATGTATTTATCTTATGAAAGAATACCACAGGTGTTAAGATATTGCAACTATTTTTTTCTCATAATTCACTACTTAGACTCCATATTCTGCACATTGCTCTTACCGATATGAACATGAGTATATATATGTTTTTCACAAAATTCGTAATTACCGTCACACTTTGAGCAGAATCTAAACTGCATATTCGGATCGTCATTTTCCGTTATTCCGCAAACGGAACATTTGTGATGCCTTCCCCTCGTGGTTTCCCTTTTCATGGAATTCTTAAAATTCTTCTGTCCCCTTGTTTTCTTTGCGTTATTGTGGAGCTGTCTCCTTGTTGTAAAAAAGAAAACTATAAAATTAAACAGCGAGCCCCCTATTGCAAAAGGAAAACAGAATCCGAGCATTCCCGAATCAAGAATACCGCTTACAATATCATACACAAGGAAACCTGCATACACTATTCCCAGCCATTTAACTTTTACCGGAACCAGGAAGAAAATAAGCACCTGATTCTCCGGGAAGGTGGTTGCAAACGCAAGAAAGATGGACATATTTACATAATATGTCGAAAATGCAATCGAAGACAAGAAAAAAACATATTCCTCCGAAATTAATAATAACTCCGGCTTAGCAAGATATACATAAGCCATCATTAAAAATGACGAAATAATAGTACAAAGCATACCGGAAAACAGATATAGATTATACCTGAAGACTCCCCATGTTCTCTCCAGCGTTGTTCCTATTGACAGATAGAAAAGGCACATCATCGCCGCAAAAAACATGTTTTTTTCCGGTGGCGGTATCAATATCCAGCTCACCAGTCTCCAAACCTGACCATGCACAATTCTATATGGGTCCAATGTCAGATATTCAAAGAAACCGGGCGCAAACCTTTGCATAATAAAACCTGCGACATATGCAATGACAAGAATAAATGTAAGGTTCTTAATTGCATATTTTCCAAATTTTCTTTCTAATTTGCTAACCAAATTCATAATAATCCCTCATCTAGAACAAATCTTTTTTCCTGAAAATAATTGCTATGATTCCCGAAATGACAAGCGAAATACCAAGTACAATCGGAAAACCAAAACTATGGTTGGCAAACGGCATACTTGAACCCTTTACATTCATTCCGTAAAAACTCGCAATCATAGTAGGAATTGACAACACAATTGTTATTGTTGTCAAAAACTTCATAACACTGTTCTGATTATTTGAAATAACGGATGCAAAAGTATCCATTGTTCCGTTAAGAATTCCGCTGTATATTCCAGCCATCTCAATGGCCTGCTTATTCTCGACAATAACATCCTCAATGAGATCCTCATCCTCAGGATATTTTTTGATTGCATTAAACTTTAATAATTTCTCCAGAACTATTTCATTACCTTTAAGAGAAGTTGTGAAGAACACAAGGGATTTTTCCAACTCCAAAAGTTCAATCAACTCACTGTTACGGGTAGCCTCATGCAATTTCTTTTCAATACTGTCGCTACGCTTATCAATAATTCTAAGATAATTTAGGTATAGTGTAGCATTTCTGTAAAGTATCTGAAAAATAAATCTTGTTTTCATATATGAGAAGAAATTCCTTACTCTTCCATCCATAAATGAAGTAAGTACAGGAGTTTCTTCCAGACAAACGGTAATAATTGCATCCTCACATACAATTATTCCCAAAGGTATCGTTCCGTACCAATCCTTTTCATTTCGTTCTTCAATTGTAGGAACATCGACAAGTATCAAAGTATAGTTATCCTCCACCTCGATACGCGATCTCTCTTCCTCATCCAAAGATGCTTTTAAATCATCTATTTCGACATCATACTGGTCCGCTACAATTCTCAACTCTTCCGCAGTCGGATTAGTCATAGCTACCCAGCAGCCAACCTCAAAATCATCAATTTTGAGCACTCCGTTCTCTGAAGTCTTGAATACTTTTAACATTTAAGCCTCCTCTATGGGCACATCCATAAAAGCGTTAAATACACATGTGACCATATGTTATATTTTTATTCCAACTGTGATAATTATTCGGTCCACTTTCCATATGATCACTTCCTTTCTCAAGACTATATACCAATAGTGATTATATTTTAGAATATTATATTTGTCAAATAAAAAGAAAGCAGCTGACTGACAACTACTTTCTTTATTAAAAATCTTTATTTTACCTCAAATGTATCTACCACAAAGCCGTCTCCCAAATCAATTGTATACACACCTTTATCCAGTTTGTCCGGGAAATGAATTGTCAGACTATCTACTACTCTCATTTCAATCTTATACTTTCTCTTTGAATAAGCTTTTCCCTCGCATACTACTTTTCCTGATGTGTTTTCGCCTTCATAAATCTTATATTTAGTCTTAATTTTTTTTGCTTTTTCATATGTATTGTACACTCGTATTATTAATGATTCGTCTGTAACTGTTCCGTATTTAACAAAGCCAAAAAATCTATCTGTCTGAGAATAATTTGATTCATTTGCAAAATTTTCAAAATCAGCTTTATCATATAGTATTGAAAATATGTCTCCATTGTCAACTTCAATAGCTTTTGAATAAAAGATATTTGGTGCAGTTAAATGTAACTTATTGTCATTATACGTAACGCGTAATCGAATATATGTATCCTTATATGAATCCACAGGTAAAAAAATTCTCCAATCATTATCTTTCTCTTCATACGATAAAAATTTGAATTTGAGAAAATCTTCCAGTCTTATTCCGTCTTCCTTTAATCTGATTTCTGTTGCCTCGTCTAATGTTATCAGTCTGTTGCTTGTAGACGTCGGCATAGCGAATTTATCCTCAACTTCAAAAGTTAATCCATATCTTTCAACGCCTTTAGTCCTATTATATAGCTCAAGACCTGAACCTAAAAGATAATAGTTTGCAATTTCTTTTGTCATACTCTCTATTGCATCATTTGTATATCCGAGTTCTTGTTTAAGATATTTCTTCTGTAACCCAGATAATACTTCCAGTGCATCCGCATTCTGAATATCAGGCTTTTTCTTTGAACAGGAACACAAAGTAAGTGCCAGACAGCATAACACTACAGTTATCAAAAGTTTTTTCATAATTAATTACCTCCTTATGTTTAATACTCCATACTTCAATATTAACATATTCAAACTTCAATATCAACCATTTCCCCTGCCATTATTTAGGTTTTCATTGAAAAAAATAATATCCTATTATATAATAGTTTGGTGTGTATTAGTAAAAAAGGGAGGTAGGCGGTTGCCGCTTATTATGAATATGATTTATAAATTAGGAATTGACATAGGATCAACAACAGTCAAAATAGCATTACTAAATGAGGATAATGAGATAATTTTCTCAAATTATGAAAGACATTATGCCAATATTCAATCAACACTGGCGAATCTGTTATCCCAAGCCAGAGAAATCACCGGCAATATTACCATTCATCCGGTTATTACCGGCTCCGGCGGACTCACTTTGGCTAATCATCTTGACATTCCGTTCAATCAGGAAGTTGTTGCAGTATCAACAGCTCTGAATTATTATGCCCCACAGACGGATGTCGCAATTGAGCTTGGTGGCGAAGATGCCAAAATAATATATTTCACCGGTGGAATTGACCAGAGAATGAACGGAATTTGTGCCGGCGGAACCGGCTCATTTATCGACCAGATGGCCAGCCTTCTTCAGACGGATGCCTCAGGTCTCAATGAATATGCCAAAAACTATCAGGCGATTTATCCAATCGCAGCTAGGTGCGGTGTTTTTGCCAAAACCGACATCCAGCCACTGATTAACGAAGGCGCAACCAGAGAAGATTTAGCCGCTTCTATTTTTCAGGCAGTAGTCAACCAGACCATCAGTGGACTTGCGTGCGGAAAGCCAATCCGCGGACATGTTGCATTTCTTGGCGGTCCGCTTCACTTTCTTTCTGAACTTAAGGAAGCGTTCATCAGAACCCTGCATCTTACGGATGAATATATTATCGCGCCGGACAATTCACATCTTTTTGCCGCAATCGGTTCAGCCATGACTTACAGCGAGGACAGCTCTGTTGAACTTGATACAGTTATCAGAAGATTATCAGACAATATCCAACTGGATTTTGAAGTAGAAAGAATGGAGCCTCTTTTTGCATCAGAAAAAGAATATGACGAATTCATCGCACGTCATGATAAAGCAACTGTCAAAAAGGGGGACCTTGCTACATATAAGGGTAACTGCTATATGGGTATAGACGCGGGTTCAACCACCACTAAAGTAGCCCTTGTCTCAGAAGACGGAACACTTCTTTACTCGTTTTATGATAATAATAACGGTTCCCCTCTTGCGACTTCAATCCGAGCAATCAAGGACATATATTCCAAACTGCCTAAGGATGCAAAAATTGTCCGCTCCTGCTCTACCGGATATGGTGAAGCACTTATTAAATCTGCATTCATGCTTGACGAAGGCGAGGTAGAAACAGTATCGCATTATTATGCTGCTGCTTTTTTCAATCCTGATGTGGACTGCATTCTCGATATCGGTGGTCAGGATATGAAATGTATCAAGATAAAGGATAAAACCGTTGATGGTGTAATGCTTAACGAAGCATGTTCCTCAGGATGCGGTTCCTTCATAGAAACCTTTGCAAAATCTCTCAATTACTCAGTTCAGGATTTTGCCAAAGCCGCTCTTTTTGCTGAGCATCCAATTGACCTCGGTACCCGTTGTACCGTATTTATGAACTCAAAAGTTAAGCAGGCACAAAAGGAAGGTGCTACTGTAGCTGACATTTCTTCCGGTCTCGCATACTCGGTAATCAAAAATGCCCTCTACAAAGTTATCAAGCTTTCAGATGCCAAAGACCTTGGAAAAAACATCGTGGTTCAGGGCGGAACCTTCTACAACAATGCGGTATTACGAAGCTTCGAGAAAATAGCTAATGTCAATGCAATCAGACCTGACATTGCGGGAATCATGGGAGCCTTTGGTGCTGCACTTATCGCCAGGGAGCGATATACCGGCGAAGAATCCACCATGCTCACCCTGCAGCAGATTATTGATTTAAAATATGATACAAGCATGACCAGATGCCAGGGTTGTACCAACCACTGTCTTCTCACAATCAACAAATTCACAGGAGGCCGCCAGTTTATCTCCGGAAACCGCTGTGAACGCGGTCTCGGCAAGGAACGCAACAAGGAAAAGCTTCCTAACCTGTACGAATACAAAAACAAGCGTATTTTTGGCTATGAATCACTTGATGCGGACAAAGCTCCAAGGGGAATTGTCGGAATCCCTCGTTCCCTCAATATGTATGAAAACTATCCATTCTGGCATACATTTTTTACAAAGCTTGGCTACAGCGTTGTCCTTTCACCTGTATCAAGCAGAAAAATATATGAATTAGGAATCGAATCAATACCAAGCGAATCAGAGTGTTATCCTGCCAAGCTTGTACACGGCCATATCTCATGGCTGATTAACAAAGGAGTAAAATTCATATTTTATCCTTGTATCCCATTCGAGACATGTGAAGACGAAACCACCAACGGACATTTCAACTGTCCAATGGTATCCGCATATGGTGAAAATATCAAAAACAATATGGAAGAACTAAAGGAAAACAATGTCACCTTTATGGACCCATTTATCGCTTTTACCAATGAAGAAACAGCTGAAAAGGAATTAGTAAAAGTTTTCAAAAAAGAATTGAATATCCCCGCATCCGAAACAAGGGCTGCATGCAAAGCAGCCTGGGAAGAAATGCTCAATTGCCGCAGGGACATTCAGAAAAAAGGTGAAGAGACCCTTGAATTCCTTGAAAAGAACGGCAAAAAAGGTATTGTTCTCGCCGGACGTCCATATCACATAGACCCTGAAATCAACCACGGCATTCCTGAATTGATTAACTCCTACGGTCTGGCAGTATTATCCGAAGATTCCATTGCACATCTGGGCAGAATAGAAAGACCAATTATTGTAATGGATCAATGGGTATATCATTCAAGAATCTACAGGGCCGCCAGCTTTGTCAAAACAAGGGATGACCTTGATATGATACAGCTCAACTCCTTTGGTTGCGGTCTTGACGCTGTCACGACGGATTGTGTCAACGATATACTCTCCTCCGGCGGAAAGATTTATACCGTACTGAAAATTGATGAAGTTAACAACCTCGGAGCTGCGAGAATTCGTATTCGTTCACTTGTTGCTGCTTTAAAAGTCAGGGATAGAAACAACTATGAAAGAAAAATTGAATCTGCTTCCTACAAACGAGTTGAATACACCAAAGAAATGCAGGACAACAAATATACAATCCTCTGTCCTCAGTTATCTCCTATTCACTTTGATATGCTGGAACCCGCTCTCAACTCCTGCGGATACAGATTTGTAATGTTACAAAACATGGATAAATCCGCTGTGGACACAGGCTTGCGCTACGTTAACAACGATGCCTGCTTCCCATCAATAATAATAACAGGTCAGATTATGGAAGCACTTCTGTCCGGAAAATACGACTTATCAAGAACAGCGGTAACAATAACCCAAACCGGCGGAATGTGTCGTGCCAGCAACTATATCGGATTCATCAGACGAGCGCTCAAAAAAGCAGGTCTTGAACATATTCCTGTAATCTCACTTAGTTTTCAGGGCATTGAGACCAACTCGGGTCTTAAATATAATTATGAATTGGTAAAAGAAGCTATGATGGCGCTCCAATACGGCGATGTACTTATGAATGTTCTTTACAGAACCAGACCATATGAAGCTGTTCCCGGTTCTGCCAATGAATTGGCCGAAAAATGGAAAAAAATCTGTCATGACAGCTTTACCGACAATAAGAGTTTATCCTACCGCAAATTCAACAAAAACATCTCGCAGATGATAAAAGAATTTGATGAGCTTCCGCTCCTTGACATCAAGAAACCTCGCGTTGGTGTCGTTGGTGAAATTCTCGTAAAATTCCACCCTACTGCCAACAACAAAATTGTGGAATTATTGGAAAAAGAAGGGGCTGAAGTTGTCGTACCTGACTTTATGGGATTTTTCCTCTACTGTGCACAGAATGGTGAATTCAAGACAGAGCATCTTGGTTACACCAAAAAATCACTTGCAATAAACCGCCTTGTGGTCAACATACTGGAATTACTCAGAAAGAAATCAGGAAAATATCTGAAAAAGAGCAAACGCTTTAACGCTCCGCTTCACATCAGAGAGCTTCAAAAACTCTCCGTGCCATATGTATCCAGCGGTAATCAGGCCGGCGAGGGATGGCTGCTTACCAGTGAAATGGTTGAATTAATACATAGCGGAACCAACAATATTGTTTGCTGCCAGCCATTTGGTTGTCTTCCAAACCATATTGTAGGAAAAGGTGTATTAAAAGAAATCCGTCTTGCGTTTCCTGAAGCAAATATTATTGCAGTCGACTATGATGCAGGTGCAAGTGAAGTTAACCAGCTTAACCGAATCAAATTAATGTTGTCGAACGCACATAAAACCATATAACAGTAAGGACCTCCGAGCTTCGGAGGTCCTTATTTTCTATATATTTTCAATTTGCCAATCAATTGGTTCCAAACCATTCTTCACCAAAAAATCATTACACTTACTGAAATGCCTGCATCCAAAAAATCCTCTGTATGCGGATAACGGACTCGGATGCGGAGCCTGCAATACCAGATGCTTCGGATTGTTTAACATCGCTGCTTTCTTCTGTGCCGGAGCTCCCCACAAAAAATATACGATAGGTCTGTCCTGCTTATTAACAGCATTGATAATTGCATCCGTGAATAATTCCCAACCGCGATTTTTATGAGAATTTGCCTGATGTGCCCTAACAGTTAATACTGTATTTAACAAAAGGACACCCTGGTCCGCCCATTTTTTGAGGAAACCATTATTCGGTATATCGCATCCTAAATCTTCATTTAATTCTTTATATATATTCTGCAATGAAGGCGGAATATCCTGCCCCGGCTGAACGGAAAAACTTAGTCCGTGTGCCTGATTCTCATTGTGATATGGATCCTGTCCCAGAAGCAACACCTTAACCTTGGAAAGCGGTGTAAAGTGAAACGCATTAAAAATCTCATCCGCCGGAGGATAAATCACTGTTTTACTGTATTCATCCTTAACAAAATTATATAAATCCCTGTAATACTCCTTTTTAAACTCGTCCCCTATTGCATCCAACCAGTCATTTGTAATAGCAGCCATTATTTTACCTACAATCTAACCGGAATATTCCTGCCGGCAAGATACTCTTTAAGTTCCTTAATCTCAAGTTCCTTATAATGGAACAGCGATGCCGCTAAAGCCGCCTGCGCATGTCCCTTCTCAAAAGCATCATAAAAATGCTCCATTGTACCGGCTCCACCTGAAGCAATAACAGGAATTCCAACATTGTCAGCAATTGCTCTGGTAAGCTCAATATCGTAACCGGCTTTGGTTCCATCCCCGTCCATACTGGTCAAAAGAATTTCTCCGGCGCCCATTTCATATGCCTTCATTGCCCATTCCACGGCATCAAGTCCTGTATTGATTCTTCCTCCGGCCTTATATACATCCCAGCCGTTACCATTCTCTTTTCTCTTTGCATCAATCGCAACCACCACGCACTGGCTTCCGAATTTGTCAGCAGCCTCGCTAATCAATTCAGGTCTGGCAATTGCTGCGGAATTAACTGATATCTTGTCAGCACCCTCTCTCAATAGGGCTTTGAAATCCTCCACCGTTCTAATTCCGCCTCCGACGGTAAAAGGAATAAAAACTTTTTCAGCAACGCGTCTTACAAGCTCCACAGTTGTATTTCTGCCGTCAGAGGTTGCTGTAATATCAAGAAAAACAACCTCATCAGCGCCTGCTTTATCGTATGCGGCAGCAACCTCCACAGGGTCGCCCGCATCCCTTAAATTAACAAAATTAGTCCCCTTAACTACTCTTCCGTTATTGCAATCCAAGCAGGGAATAATTCTCTTTGTAAACATATCTTACTCCTTAAATATTAGCAAAATTCTCAAGTATTTTTAATCCAACCTCGCTGCTTTTTTCCGGATGGAACTGACAGGCGAATATGTTTTTATATTCAACCGATGCATGAACATGGGTTATATATTCAGTAGATGCTGCAACAATATTCTCATCCTCAGCCTTAAGATAATATGAGTGAACAAAATATACATAAGACTGGTTCTTTATTCCCTTAAACAAAGTCGAATCCGGTTTTATCTCCAGTGAATTCCAACCAATCTGTGGTATCTTAAGTTCAGTGCTGTCAGGAAATTTTACGATTTCTCCACGAAGTAAACCCAATCCTTCCACACCCGGAGCTTCTTCACTTCTGTCAAAAATCAATTGCAATCCCAGACATATTCCAAGAAACGGAGTGCCTTTTGCAGCAACTTCCCTGATAACCTCCACAAGTCCGTACTCATGTAATCTTGCCATTGCGTCACCAAAGGCTCCGACTCCGGGCAAAACCACTTTATCGGCGGACAAAATAGCATCCTTATCCCTTGTTACAACTACGTCCTGTCCAAGCGAAATTAACGCTTTCTCAACACTTTTTATATTTCCTGCATCATAATCAATTATCGCTATCATTTTCAGTTCCTTTATATTTTGCTAAAATCCTGTTGTATTCTTTTGTTCCGATAAGCGAAAAATATGACATCGCCCGGTCTTCACTAATATCATATTTATTTAATGTTGTCAGAATCTTATCATAATAAATATTGATAACAGAGTTAATATCATATTTATCATACTCCTCCTGCAGGCTGTTTTTGCGGCCTACAGCTCTTACAAGCGAATCAATTCCGTTAGGAATATCATTGTAATACATACATGCCTCATATGAACGGAGTCCCTGAATAATCGCAGCAATGTACCTCGTCTTATTATAGAAATCCATGTCCTTTTCTTTAACACTAAGTCCGGACATATAATCGTATGCGACTTCATATTTCCCCTCTTCAAAAGCCCGTTTTGCGGCTTTGACTGAGTGCTTGTAATAAAAAATCTTTGAGCCCACAATAATAATTGCGCAGATAAATCCTGCAAAAATAACCGCCTTTATCACGGAACCCATTGAAATCAGATTCTTCGGTGATTCTTTTTCCTTAGGAGGCTTAACCTTTTTAGGTTTCTTTTCTTTCTTGACCTTTTCTTTTTTAGGTTTTTTCTCTTTTTTTGCCTTTTTAGATTTGCCCTCATCAAATGGTTTTTCTTCATCAAGAGAATCTTTGTCCTTATAAAGTTCATCAATCATCTGCTGATTCTGATCAACTTTAACCTCCGGTACATCCTCTTCCTCAACGAAAAAATCTTTAATACTGAATTTTTTCTTGTTGGCTTTCTTATCGGCTTTTGATTTTTTAACTTTCTGTTTCTTGACTTTTACTTTCTTGTTTTTGGTGGTTTTTGGCTCAGCTGAAATATCTTCGTCGGTCAATGAATTTTCATCCATATTCATTGTCGAATAATCAATATTGTCGAGCATACTCTCGTCAAAAATCTCATCGCCATTGTCCGCTTCTGTTGCCGACTCCCCGCCATACAAATCAGCGTCAAAATTCACTTCGCCATTAAGAATCTTTTCGAGTTCTTCATCCGATATTTCTTCGTCTGCAGCATTATTATCAGCCACATTTTCCGTGTTATCGAAGCTATCAGAAAGCCCAATATCACTGTCATCCAGAGAAAAATCACCGCCATTTTGCAGCTGTCTGAAAAGTTCCTCAGGGTCAAAGTCTTCCTCTTCATTATTATTTTCGTCTGCATCATTTGAAACTGCCTCAGGTTCATCAGCTGATGCATTTACGATATTTTCAAGATTTGCCAAAAGATCGTTCTGTGGTTCTTCATCATCTTCATGAGTCTCCTCAAACAGGTCGTTATCAATATTAAATTCGTCAGCAAATCCGTCAACAGATTCATCAGAATTATCTTCTTCAACAGTTATTTTCTCATCTGTAGCAGCCATTTCAGAAAGGAAATCATTATTATTCTCTTCAATAATATGTTCCGTATCATCAATTGCCTCATTCACAGTGTTTTCAGTTTCACTGATAGCCTGCTCGATTTTTTCATCACTGTTCATTGCATTTTGGAGCAATCTGTCCAAGTATTCTTCTTCCTGATTCTTATCAGCCATAATTCCTCCGGAGCAGTTGTCTAGATTAATAACAACTTATCTATTTCTTCAACAAGTAATCCTATTTCAGGTTTTGACAGCTGTGCGTCAGCGCCAAGTGCTTTACCCTTTATTTTCATTTCATCATTAATCAATGATGAGAAAATAACAACCGGCACATTCTTTAAGTAATTATCCGATTTTACAAGCTTGGTAAGCCTGTGACCATCCATAAGCGGCATTTCAATATCGGTGATAATCAATCCGACATAGTCTGTAACTTTGTCAGTGTACTTAGCACCAAGCTTAGACACTTTATCCCAACATTCCTGACCGTTTACGGAAAGGTTGAGATTTTCATATCCTGCTTTCTTGAGTGAATCGGAAATCAGTTTCATCAGAAGACCGGAATCTTCTGCAATATATACAGGTATCTGATTGCGCTCTCTGGTTGCATATTTTTCAACCTCAGAAATCTTAAGTCCTGTTTCCGGTGAAATATCATTTACAATATGTTCAAAATCAAGAATAACAATCAATTTACCGTCGATTTTGACAACTCCTGTGGTAATTCCTTTATCCTTATCATTAATCGTAGCATCAGGAGTAATGATTTCCGTCCAGGATACTCTGTGTATTCCGCATACTCTATGTACATGAAATGCAATATTAAGCATATTGAAATTTGTGATAATCAGCATATCGGTTGCCTTATTGCCGGATGGTGCAGCACCTGTAGCCTTAGCTAAATCAATAACTGTAATCATCACATCTCTTGGCATAAAAATACCTTCTACAAAAGGATGCGCATTAGGAACTAAAGTAACATTCTGATACTGTACAATTTCCTTTATCTTAGCAACATTAATTCCATAATGGCTGTCGCCAATCATAAATTCAAGAATCTCAAGTTCATTTGTACCGTTCTCAAGTAATATTTTACTATCCATAGAATACCTCCAAATATATATATAATTATTATCACGCAATACATTAATCTGATTATACCACATTATTACACGAAAAAAAAGAGATAATGAAATCATTATCTCTAGATTTATTGTTCCTTCAAAACCACACACTAAAACTGATTCAAATATCAAATCCTGT
>JAEDHB010000005.1 GCA_016297265.1 Butyrivibrio sp. | reverse complement strand
ACGAGAAACTGCATGAAGATACAATCAAAGAGATTGCATATAGTGAAGGCTACGCGAAGGGCGAAGAATCGGGGTATACTACGGGTTACGCAAAGGGCGAAGAATCAGGCTACGCAAAGGGCGAAGAATCAGGCTACGCAAGGGGCGAAGAATCAGGCTACGCAAAGGGCGAGAAATCCGGGTATATTAACGGAGAAATATATGGCAGAGTTAAAGCCTATCATGAACTTAATGTTTCAATAACTGAAATAGCATCAAAAGTTGGAATAAGCGTGGACAAAGTTACTGAAATACTTAATGGGTAATTCTTGAAGACTTTTTGCGTGCCAACAGAAAAATGAGATAAAGGATAATAAATCAATATCCTGCTTTCATGGAAAACATTGGCTATGAAAGCAGGATATATAATATATGATTCTATTTATAGCCGGAGCTTCCGAAACCACCGACTCCCCTGACAGTGTCAGATAATTCGTCAGCCACCTCAAATTCAGCGGTGATGAAAGGAGTGATAACAAGCTGTGCTATTCTTTCTCCGGGTTCAACTGTCTGAGGTTCTCCTGAGTGGTTGTGCATTGCGACCATGAATTCGCCCCTATAGTCAGGATCCACGACACCAACTTTGTTAGCCGGTGCAAGATGGCGTTTTGAGGCCATTCCGCTTCGTGGGTATATTAAGCCTGCATATCCGGCAGGAATCTCCATGGCAAGGCCGGTATGAAGCATAACGGTTGTATGAGGAGCAATGGTTACAGCTTCATCCATGCAGGCATACAAATCAGCGCCTGCAGCATATTCAGAACCATAGGTTGGTATTACGGCTTTGTCATTCAATTTTTTAATCTTTATATTTGTTGTCATAATATTCCTCCAATTCTATGTTGCGGGGTAGACATATTTTGGTTCTTCGGGTTCCCAAAGAACGATTTCATTATTGTTGGCAAGGGTTTCCTGTACAAGAATTGCTCGTTGGTTACTTGACCCCCTGAAATAGGCACTAAGGTCCTTTTTTTCTTCGATATACGGACCATCCATAATTACATCGGTATAAGATAGAATTTCTTCCGTGAAAGGAAGTTCCTTAAGCATCCAGTCTGTCAGATCATGGTCGTAGAGATAGCCTGTGAAAATCCAGATGGATTTGGTGTTGCCATAAACTTCTCGGACTTTGCGCAAAAGTGGAACAATTCCGGGTTGATTGCTTGGGTGCATCGGTTCTCCACCAAGAATGGTTAATCCGCTGATGTAGCTTGGAGCAAGCTGTTCGATAATGTAATCAGTGGTCGACTGGGAGTATGGTTTTCCATAACTGAAATCCCAGGCTTCCTCGTTAAAACATCCCTTACATGCATGAGTGCATCCACTGACAAAAAGAGAAATTCTGATGCCGGGACCATTGGCGGCATCAAATAGCTTTATATCTGCATAATTCATATTTTGCCTCCCTGTTCGGTGATGGTGTAAAAAGGCATCGGCAAACCGCCGATGCCTTGATAGTTCATTAGATGTGAAGAACACGAGAGTTAATCTCTTTTGTTTTACCTACATTCCAAAAATTTTCACCAAGGTAACCGCAGGTTCTTCTGGTAACATTCATCTTGTTGTGGTCTTTGTTATGACATTGTGGACATTCCCACTCAAGTTTATCATTGATAATGATTTCACCGTCATAACCACATACCTGGCAGTAATCTGATTTAGTGTTGAACTCTGCGTATTGAATGTTTTCGTAGATGTATTTTACGATTTCTTCAAGAGCAGGGAGATTATGTCTTAAGTTTGGTATCTCTACATAGGAGATGGCACCGCCTGATGAAATAACCTGAAACTGACTTTCAAAATTGAATTTTGAAAATGCATCGATTTTCTCGCGGACATCTACATGGTATGAGTTGGTGTAATAGCCCTTATCGGTTATATCAGGAATATCGCCGTATTTCTTTCTGTCAATTTCTGCAAATCTGTAGCAGAGGGATTCAGCAGGAGTACCATAGAGACCAAAACCGATTCCGGTATTGCGCTTCCAGGTGTCGCAGGCTTCGCGAAGTCTGGTCATAACCTTCATGGCAAATTCGGTTCCCTTTGGATCTGTATGACTTACTCCGGTCATAAGCTTGGTCACTTCATACAAGCCAATGTACCCAAGAGAAATGGTTGAATAGCCTCCGTGAAGAAGGCTGTCGATTGTCTGGCCCGGTTCGAGTCTTGCAATCGCACCATACTGCCAATGAATTGGACTTACATCAGAAAGAGTTCCCTCAAGGGCACGGTGTCTGCACATAAGCGCCTCAAAACATATTGAAAGGCGTTCCTCCATAAGACTCCAGAAGTATTCTTCATCGCCCTGGGCGATAATACCCATCTGAGGGAGGTTGAGGCTGACAACGCCCTGGTTGAAACGACCTTCCCATTTGTACTTGCCATTTTCGTCCTTCCATGGACTTAAGAAGGAACGGCATCCCATACAGCTGAATACTTCACCTTCATAATTCTCGCGCATTTTTTTCGCAGAAATATAATCCGGATACATTCTTTTTGAAGAACACTCAACTGCCAGTTTGGTGAGGTAATCATATTCGCCACCCTTTAAGCAATTGTGCTCATCAAGTACATATATGAGTTTTGGAAATGCAGGAGTAACATATACACCTGATTTGTTCTTGATTCCCTGAATTCTCTGTTTGAGTATCTCCTCAATGATTAATGCAACTTCTTCCTTGTATGGATCATCCTCGGTGAGGTTGAGGAAGAGTGTTACAAAAGGGGACTGACCATTGGTAGTCATCAATGTATTAATCTGATACTGGATTGTCTGGACACCGGCTTTCAATTCATCCATCATTCTGTCGGTGGCAAGTTTTTCAATCTGATCCTCTGTGAGCGTGTCACAGTAAGAACTGTAATGTTTGAGGTATTTATCTTTTGTTTTGCGAAGATATTTTCCAAGATGGCGAATGTCAACGGACTGTCCGCCGTACTGGCTACTTGCAACGGCTGAAATAATCTGTGTCATAACAGTACATGCAACCTGAAAACTCTTTGGACTCTCAATCATTTTGCCGTTCATAACTGTTCCGTTATCCAACATATCACTTATGTTGATTAGACAGCAGTTGAAAATTGACTGTACAAAATAATCCGCATCATGAAAATGGATTACACCTTCTTCATGAGCCTTTGATATTTTCTCAGGAAGGAGAAGTCTCTTGGTGAGGTCTCGAGATACTTCACCCGCAATAAGGTCACGCTGTGTGGATGCGACAGCAGCATTCTTATTGGAATTCTCCTCCATGGCATATTTATTGGTCTGCTGGATGAGACCGAGAATTGACTCGTCGGTTGTATTGGACTTACGAACCATCTCTCGCTGGTAACGATAGATGATGTAAGTCTTGGCAAGAACGAATTTGCGCTCTGCCATCAACTTCTGTTCAATAATATCCTGGATTTCTTCTACCTGGAGCATACCCGTTCCAAGTTTTTCGATAGATGCGACGATTCCGTGGATTTTCTCATCTGATATTTTCTCATTTACCGGAACCTCGTCATTAGCTTTTTGAATCGCAATGATTATCTTATTGCGGTCATAATTTACTTCACGACCATCTCGTTTTATTACTTTCATTAACCTAACCTCCATATTTAGCGAAAACTCGCTACAGTGGTTATTATAACACCCTAATGTGCTCATGTCTACCACATATTGTAATTTTTTTAAAAAAATATACTATATATTGTGTTAGGACTGAAAAATACGAATTTCTACCTAATTATATTGCAAAGAAGTACATGTAGTAATATAATGTGACAGAAAAGTGCTTGCAGGAGACAGTATTATGATTCAGTTAGTGGAAAATAAATTGGATATTGAGACCTATCTCTGGCTCAGGGAACAGGTCAATTGGAAAAAACTGTCCCACAGACAGGCGGAGATGGCGATTGAGAATGCGCTTATCAATGTGTGCGCATATGAGGACAGCAGACCGGTTGGCATGGGGAGAGTTGTCGGAGACGGCGCGGTAATCTGCTATATACAGGATTTGGTGGTGATACCGAGTGCCCAGGGGCAACACATCGGAGGCCGGATTCTTGAGAGACTTAAGGCCTATGTGGAGGAGATTACCGAACCGGGAACAACGATGATGTTGAGTCTTATGTGTGCCAAGGGACGGGAGGAATTCTATCACAGGCATGGGTTTATCAGCAGGCCGACTCAGACATTGGGACCGGGTATGATACAATATATAGAAAAATAGCAGGGCTATTTGCAAAAATGCTTCCAAATATCTGACCTCGCAAAGAGAAGTTTTGTATGACGACAAGAAAATGGGCACCGTGCTTGCACGAGTGCCCATTTGACGACCGCTAATCAGAAATGACGAAGCTCTATATTGATTTAATTACATTACTCACGAGTGTCACCATGTTGCGCTCTGCCTTGTGCGCAATTTCGGTGACTTCCGAATGGCTTAATTCGGAACTGCCAAGGCCTGCCGCTTTGTTGGTAATAAGCGAAAAACCAAGGACATCCATACCGCAATGTCTTGCGACAATTGCCTCAGGAACCGTTGACATTCCGGTTGCATTTGCTCCGAGAAGCTTAAGAGCACGAATTTCGGCAGGCGTCTCGTATTGCGGACCTGTGACATAATTGTAAACCCCTTCCGTGAGGCTTATGTTATTTTCAGCGGCAACCTTGCGGGCCAGCTCCCTGAGGGAGTGAGTATATACTTCTGTCATATCCTTGAATCTTGGACCGAATTCATCGAGGTTCGGACCGAGCAAAGGGGATTTGCAGAAAAAGCTGAAATGATCGGTTATTAGCATTATTGAACCGGGAATCTGTTCGTCCCCGATACCACCTGCGGCGTTGGTAACTATCAATTTTGTAATTCCCATTGCGGCAAAAACCCTGATGGGGAGTGTTACGGTTTCCATAGGATGACCCTCGTAAAAATGGAAACGCCCATTCATTACAAGGACCTTGCGACCTTTTATTGTTCCGGCGATAAGAGTGCCGGCATGACCGACAACGGTGGATGCCTTAAATCCCGGGATGTCGGAATAAGGTATTGTGACAGGTGATTCAACTTCGTTGGCGAGAGGACCAAGCCCCGAACCCAATATGACGGCAACCTCCGGCGTAAAATCAATTTTACTCTTAATGTAATCTGTGGCAGTTGCAATTTGCTGCATAAGTTCTTCTTTATTCATAAGTGGCCTCCTTGACATTATTTTTCCCATAAAAAATACAATAATATTTTACCATGTTTTCAATATACTGACAATGTACAAGTATTATTACAGATTAGTCACATTGGGAAATTGGTGTTGAAAGTAACCCTGTGATAGTGCTAGTATGAATGTAAAAAGGAAGGGAGGCATAATATGATTCAGTGTAATGATGTTGTGAAAAAGTACATGAGCTGTACTGCGGTGAATCATGTCAGCTTATCCATGGACAGGGGCAAAATATATACTGTGCTCGGTCCGAACGGCAGCGGAAAAACTACTATCATGAAGATTATTGTAGGACTTATACTGCCTAATAGTGGATATGTTGAGCTTGACGGAGTAAGGGTAGGAACCGGTACAAAAGCGGATATGGTATATATGCCGACAGAAAGCTATTTTTATCCGTATATGAAGATAAAGGATATTGTTAAATTCGAGATGGATTTCTACAAGGATTTTTCGGAGGAAAGATTCTATAATCTTTTGGAAAACATGCATCTGGAGTTTAGCGATAAGGTAAAAAATATGTCCACGGGCATGCTTGCAAAACTGAAGCTTGCGGTGGCACTTGCACGAAATGCAAAACTGATAATGCTTGACGAACCACTCAACGGAATTGATATTTTGGCAAGGGAGACGATAATCGAGGCAATAAAAGCCAATATTGACGGAGAAAGAACCTTTCTTTTGTCAAGTCATCTGGTGGACGAACTGGAACCGATAGTCGATGGCGCGTTCTTTATGAGAAACGGGGAACTGGTGCTTTCCGGGACAAAAGGTGAAATCGTCAACGAGGGAAAAACACTGGTGGATGTCTACAAGGAAGTATACGGATATGGAGGTAATGCATATGGGAAAGCTTATTAAATATGAATTCCGTAAGGATTTGTCCGCTTACATATCAGTATTTGCGATGCTTGTGGCTTTTGAACTATATGTCGTAATAAGCCTTCTGCTGAAAAATGATAAGCATGTGGGAATATCCTCCGTGCTGTTTATCATGTTTGGCGTGGGAGGAATCGGAATCGTAATGCTCATGGGAGTGATATCCTACACCAGGGAACTTGGTTCAAAATACAGCTATATGACATTTATGCTTCCGAGAAGCACACATCAGATTGTGGGTGCAAAATATCTTACTGTTTTGATTGTTACGGTTGCTTCCACGGCGCTGTATTCGGTTATGCTTTATCTGGATATGCTGCTTGCGCAAAATGTGTATGCGGATCAATTCAGAATGGTAAAGCTTGTGGATGAATTTATCAAGACGATATCAGGAAAAGGAATCGCTGATTTTGCTGTGGCTTTAGCGGTGACAGTAATTGGAATCTGGCTTAATATTCTTGTGACGGTAAGCTTTGCTTATCTGTCGGTTACACTCAGTTATTCGCTGCTTTCAGGCAAAAAAGGAAAAGTATCCCTTGCGGTTTTGTTTTTCCTGGTGCTTAGAATTGTGAGTTATATCGGAATAAGCAAGATACCTGTATTTGATTACGGACAGACTTTTATGGAAATGATAAAAGGCTCATGGATAGTATATCTTATAGAGATTATTTTTGTAATTGGAACATATTTGGGTATTTCGGAAATGCTTAAGAAAAAAGTGAGTTTGTAATAACAAAAGCAGCTGTAAATGTACCGTCCCGGGCACCGCATAAAATACGGTGATGAGAGACCGATGCATATAGCTGCTTTTTTAAAACAAATAATTAGTTGTTGGAGCTTATTGCACTGAATAATGAATCCAGTGTGCTGTAGGAATATGTATTGCCCTTAAAGGTGATGTTGGTAAGGTTAGTACATCCCTCGAATGCATTATCGTCAATCAGATAGATTGAGTCAGGGAGTGTAACGCTTGTGAGATCCGTACATCCGTAGAAGGAATAGTATTCAATAATGCTAACACCGTTAGGAATAATGATTTCCTTCACGCCACTATAGGAGCAGCTTGGAGTTCCGGTAGTGAAATAGCCTTCATTTACGATGCCTCCGACAAAGCAATCATCAAGATTTGAGGGGAATTCAACCGAAGTGTTGGAACCGGTGTAACCTTTAATTACCATTCCACCGACCTTGTCGTCAAATTCGTATTTTAAATCCGAAGGCTGGGCTACAACCGGTGTGTTATCTGCTTCCGTAGGCGCTTCCGTAGGTGCTTCCGTAGGTGCTTCTTTGGTTGCCGCTACATCCTTTGTGGTATTTTCTTTTGACTTTGTTGGAGGAGACGCCGGTATCTCGGGTTTAGTGCTGCAACCTGAAAGAGTTGCTGTGAGCACAGCGGTGATGAGTAATGCAGGTATTAATTTCTTTTTCATTAGTATGTCATTCCTTTTCGTATTATTTTTCCTACATATTTAAGCATAATGAAAAGTATATTGTCAATTATTTTGGTCAAAAAAATATTTTTTTCAGGGGGCTTTCAACCGCTTCCGCTCAATTGACATTTACCCGTCATACTGATAAAATTATTCTATCAATTTGAGGGTCCGCAGGAGGATTATGATGGAAAATAATGAAATATCTTTAGCGGTAATAAAAAGGTTGCCAAGGTATTTTAGATATCTTGAGGAATTACTGGATTCAGGCGTTGAAAGAATATCCTCAGGTGAGCTTAGCATGAGGATGGGGGTAACCGCTTCACAAATCAGGCAGGACCTTAATAATTTTGGTGGCTTTGGACAGCAGGGATATGGTTACAATGTTGAGTATCTTCACAGCGAAATTGCCAAGATACTCGGAATTGACAAAATCCATACAATGATTATTGTTGGTGCAGGAAATCTTGGGCGCGCAATAGCCAACTATGCTAATTTTGCTAAGAGAGGATTTGTGGTCAAGGGGATGTTTGACAGCAATCCGGAATTAGTCGGATGTGAATGCAGGGGCGCCAAAGTAATGCCGATGAGCGAGATGGTTCCTTTTATCATGGAAAACAATATAGAAATACTTGCTCTTACAATTCCTAAAACCAGTGCAAATGAGGTTGCAAAGACTGCAGTGGAGGCGGGAATTAAGGGAATATGGAATTTTGCGCATATGGACCTCGTTGTCCCGGACAATGTGGTGGTAGAGAATGTACATCTTTCCGAGAGTCTTATGACACTTTCTTATAACCTTTCGGTGAAGTAGTATTTGGGGAAAGTTAGCCCTTCCAGGCAAATAAACGGTGGAGATGATATTATGGCTTTAACAATTAATGATGTCAAAAAGAATGTTGCCTACAAAAATCTTCCGATAGCAATATTGGATGAGAGATATCTGCGTCTTTTTAAGGACAATGAAAAGACACCGTTGCTCAAACAACTGGAGAAGAAATTGTCGGATTTGCTCAAGCGACAGGGGCAGATAACCAATGATATCAAGGGCATCAAGAAGATTAAATCCGACCTTATGAAATCTATCATTGAGAATGTTGAGAATGAAAATATGTCCGAATCAAAGAGACAGAAACTCCTCAATACCAACCAGAAGCTGGTTATAGAAGCTAAGGAAAAAATAGACAGGCTCGAACAGGAGGAACTGGAAATCCCCGGCAAAATAAGGGATGCCAATATAGAATTATTAATAGAAGCAGTAAATATATGTTATAATAGAATTCATCAGAATTATAAGGATATACAATTGTTGGGCAACTGGATTAATGAGACCAGAATGGAGCTCAAGAAGCGAATCCTTATTAAACAGGACAAAGAGACAAAAAATACTGAGATTTACAACTATATGCATGATTTGTTGGGACCTGAGATGATGGAAGTGTTTGATAATAACAAATAAACCGGGTCCTGAGCCCGGTTTGTATATTTCAGGAGAGATTAGTATGAAATATGTTCTTAACAGTGCAATGTCCAAGGAAGTGGACAGATATACAATTGAAGAAGTCGGAATGCCTTCCTTGGTGCTGATGGAGCGTGCAGCTCTTGCAGTTGCAACCAAATGTGCACAGGCGGCGGAGAAATTTGGCAGGGAAGTCAGAATATGTGCAGTGTGCGGATGTGGCAATAACGGCGCGGACGGAGTGGCCGCAGCGAGAATACTTACATGGCAGGGAATGCCCGTGGATATTATTGTTGTGGGTAATGAGGAAAATGCAACTGCTGATTTTGGCCGCCAGATTGAAATTGCTGCCAATTCAGGGCTTGTTTTCCGTAACTCGGGAGCAATTGAGGAATATGATATTATAATAGATGCTATTTTCGGTGTTGGTTTATCAAGAGCGGTTGAAGGAGAGTATGGGAATGTAATCGAGCAGATTAACGGAGCCAACAATCTGGTTATCAGTGTCGATTTGCCCTCCGGAATTGATGCCGGCAACGGACAGGTTCACGGATGCGCTGTAAAGGCGGCGGCAACGGTTACTTTCGGATATAACAAGCAGGGACTTATGCTTTTTCCGGGAAAAGAATTTGCAGGGGAAGTGACTGTGGCGTACATAGGTTTTTCTCCTGAGGCAATAAGACATATTAATCCGGCAATGTATTTTACCATGGATGATTTGCGAGGTATTCCGGAACGAATTGCGGATGCCAACAAAGGAACCTATGGCAGGGTGCTGATTATCGCGGGCAGTGAGGATATGAGCGGAGCTGCTTATCTGTCTGCCAAGGCGGCTTACAAAAGCGGAGTGGGTCTTGTGGAAATACTCACTCATGAGAGCAATCTTGTACCGCTCAGAAGTCTGCTGCCGGAGGCTATTATTGTCGGATACGACAGTAAAAATGTGGAGGATAGATTGGAGACCGCACTTAGAAGGGCTGATGCGGTAGTGCTGGGTCCGGGGCTGTCCATGAATGGTACAGCCGCATATCTTGTGACAAATACTATTGACAAAGTCAGTGTACCTATTATAATTGACGCGGATGCACTTAATATTCTTGCAAAGGATATTTCCCTTCTGGACAAATGTGGGGGCACTGTTATCATCACCCCACACATTGGGGAGATGAGCAGACTTACCGGATTAAATGCAACACAGATTAAGGCAGATGCTCTTACAATTGCGGGAGGATTTGCCGGTGAACATAATTGTATCTGTGTGCTTAAGGACGCTGTGTCGGTGGCAGCGGAGCCGGAGCCAAAAAGCAGGAGATATATCAATAATTCCGGATGTGCTGCGTTGGCAAAAGGAGGCTCCGGGGATGTGCTTACCGGCATCATAGCAGGTATGCTTTCGCTTAAGCTGGAACCGTTTTCTGCGGCGGCGATGGGGGTATATATTCATGGGCTTGCGGGGGAGGCCGCAGCGGACAAAAAGGGAATGCATGGTGTTTTAGCATCGGATATCATAGATAAAATCAGTAATATTATGAGATAGAAGGAACCGTCAATGAAGGATTTTACCAGAACTTACGCTGTTATTCATATGGATGCAGTAAAAGAAAATATTAAATCAGTTGTCAGTCAGGTTGGCAAAAAGACCAAAATAATGGCAATTGTCAAAGCCAATGCCTATGGGCATGGAGCGGTACAGGTTGCCAATGCCATCAAGGATGATGTATTTGGTTTTGCCGTTGCCACGGTGAAGGAGGCAATGGAGCTTAGAAACAGCGGTATTGATAATATGATTCTTATTCTTGGATATGTATGCAAGGATGAGTACAAAACAGTTATCAGCAACAATATAACTTTTGCTTTGCTGACTAAGGAGATGGCAGCCGATATATCCGAATGTGCAAAGAATATGGGATTAAATGCAAAATGCCATGTGAAAATCAATACAGGAATGAACAGAATAGGATTTCCTGTCAATGACAAGTCGGTGGATGACCTTGTGGAGATAAGCAAATACCCGAATCTTGACTGCGAAGGTATTTTTATGCATTTTGCAACTGCAGATGAGAAAAACAAAGATTTTTCCCGCAGCCAGTATCACAAATTTATGATGTTAATAAGTGCACTGGAGGAAAGGGGCGTAAAATACAAAATCCGCCACTGCGCCAACAGTGCAGCGATAATAGATATGCCGGAATTTAAGCTGGATATGGTCAGGGAGGGAATCATCCTGTACGGACTAAAACCTTCGGATGAGGTGGATGACAGCTTTGTGCTTCATCCCGTTATGGAACTCAAGAGCCATGTTATTTTTGTCAAGACACTTGCACCCGGTGAGGGAATAAGCTACGGCAGAACCTATATCACTGAGTCAGAGAGAAAGATAGCAACCATCGCTATCGGATATGCGGACGGCTATCCTCGTTCGCTGTCCTCTGCGGGATATGTTTTAATCAGAGGCAAAAGAGCACCGATTGTAGGAAGAATATGCATGGACCAGATGATGGTTGATGTCACGGAAATCGAAAATGTTCAGGTGGAAGATGTTGTGACGCTTATCGGAAAAGACGGGGATGAATGCATCACGATTGAGGACATGGCAAAAATCAGCGGAAGATTCAATTATGAATTTGTATGTGATATTTCCGAGAGAGTTGAAAGAAAATACGAAAATTAATTATTAGATGTATAAACACACAATGAGGATGGAAAAATATATACTAAATTCATTTAAATTGGAGTGTTTTATTGTGGTAATTAGAAGAGGCGATATATTTTATGCGGATTTGAGACCGGTGGTGGGTTCTGAACAGGGCGGCATAAGGCCTGTTCTCGTGGTTCAAAATGATACCGGTAACATGCATTCACCAACGGTTATTATTGCAGCAATTACAAGCAGTCAGACGAAAGCAAAGCTGCCCACACATGTGGAAATTGATTCAGGAAAATATGACATGATAAAGGATTCTGTTATTTTGCTGGAGCAACTTAGAACAATAGACAAAACCAGACTTAAGGATAAAGTTTGTCATCTTGATAACGAGATTATAGGGAGGGTTAACAAGGCATTGCTGACCAGCCTGGAAATAATCCGTACATAGGATTAGGCAATGGAAAGGATTTAGAATGAGTTTATATTTGGGAATCGCACTTTTGGCAGTGATTCTTATCGTGAATGCCTTTATGTTTTCTTTTGAAGCGGCATTTGAAGAATTTAATGACCCTGAGATGGAGAATAAGCTTGAGGAAGGGGACAGGAAGGCGAAGACTGTTGAGTGCCTGATGTCGGACAGCGGAAAGCTTAACAACGCAATATATATTGTGTCCTTTGCCACCACCATAATAGGTGGCGGTTACATATTGAGAAATATCTGTGACAAGCTCAGGGAATACGGTAGTTTTAATCTGATGTGGATACTTACAAGCATTGCATTGCTGCTGTTGCTGATGGTGTTTGGTGTGGTTATTCCACGCAGAATAGGGCATAGAAAAGCCAATAAGCTGGTATATGCATATTGCGGTATTGTTCGTTTTGTGTGCATTATTGTTGTTCCGGTAAGGATAGTAATTTATGGTTTGGCATGGATTTTTCTAAAACCCTTCGGTATCAGCATAAGAGAAACTGATGATAATGTCACTGAGGAAGAGATTATCACGATGGTCAACGAGGGCCAGGAGCAGGGTGTGCTTGAAGCCAGTGAAGCGGAGATGATTACCAATATTTTTGAGATGGGGGAAAAGAATGCCGGGGATATTATGACACACAGAGCCGCCATTGTTGCGGTGGAATGCCATATGACACTGGAACAGCTGATACAGAAGCATATTGACGGCAATTTTTCAAGACTTCCGGTTTATGACGGAGATATTGATAATATAGTCGGAACCCTTCATATCAGGGATGCACTTATTTTGTACAGAACAGTCGCTAACAGAAAAAAACAGATTATCAAGCTTGCGGATTTAATCAGAAAACCGTTTTTTGTTCCAAATACAAGGGATATAGACGATCTTTTGCGGGAAATGCAGATGGAAAAGGTACATATTGGTATTGTTATTGATGAGTACGGACAGACCGACGGTATTATTTCCATGGAGGATATTATCGAGGAAATAGTGGGTAATATAACGGATGAATACGATGAGGAAGCACCGGATATTTTTGTCCAGAAAAGAGAGGACCGCTATGAGGTTGAGGGGCTGACCAGACTTGATGAACTTGGAAGACTTCTTGACCATGAGATAGAAAGCGATGATTTTGATACCTTGAACGGGTACCTGCTGTCACTTTTGGGGAAAATACCTGAAAAGGCGGGTTATGTCGCAGAGGATGATAAATTCAGGTACAAGATACTTGAAGTGTCGGGCAATGTTATCAGAAAAGTACAGATTACAAGACTTGACGAGGAAGCAATGTCTAAAGATGAATAAGTTTGGCATCTCCGGTTACACTAGTAGCCGGAGGTGTTTTTTATGGATGGAAGAGTATTGCCCGGCGAGTTTGGCAGAATCGAGGAGGATGGAATTGTCGTGATGGGAATTATAGGTGAAATCGAGGGACACAATTCTCTGCCCGGGGACTGCAAAACCACCAGTTATGAACATATTTTGCCGATGTTGTGCCATATTGAGAAGGACTGCGGAGTGAAGGGAGTGCTTTTTGTTATCAATACCGTGGGCGGAGATGTGTCCTGTGGACTTGCCATTGCGGAGATGATTGCAGGTCTGTCGAAACCCACGGTTTCCCTGGTGGTTGGCGACAGTCACTCCATTGGTGTCCCGATTGCGGTCGCGGCAAAGCATTCATATATTGCGGATACCGCAACAGTTGTAATTCATCCTGTAAGGATGAGCGGAATGGTTATTGGAGCCAGCCAGACATACGGACAATTTGAAAGTATGCAGAACAGAATTCTTGGATTTATTCAAAAACACAGCAACTGCAAAACGGAAACTCTGGAAAAGCTGATGTTCAGCAGGGAAATGTCCGCCAAGGACCTGGGTACGACACTGGTTGGAAGTGAGGCTGTGGAATATGGCATTATTGACAAAAACGGAACGATTTATGATGCATTTTTCTGCCTTCAAACCGAGATAAATTCTATTGAATAATGACGTTCGAAATGATATACTAGATTATGTATGATATTTTGACGGAGGCTGCCCGGAGAACCTGCTTTTTCTCTGCTTAGGGAGTGTATGGAGGATTAGAATGAATATACTAAAGTCAATATTTTTAGGCATAATACAGGGGTTGACGGAGTTTTTGCCGGTGAGTAGTTCAGGACATCTGGCTATTGCCAAGAAAGTGTTCAGCTGGGATTTGAACATAGGTGTCCATTTTGATATACTTTTGCATCTGGGTACATTGGTTGCTCTTATCATTGTTTTTCGTGAAGATATCTGGAATATGCTGCGGGAATTCTGGGGAATGATGCAGACCTGGTTTGTCAACACACTCATTTTTTTTGCAAGAAGAAAGGGCAATACCAAGTATAAATACATCAAGGTAATTAATTCAGGTTACCGTAAGCTTATTGTTATGGTCCTTGTCTCTACAATTCCAACGGGACTTGTGGGTTATTTTGGAAAGGATCTTGTCAATAAGGCGACAGGTACGCTCTGGCTGGTGGGCGTGTGCCTTCTAATTACCGGCACATTGCTTTTCCTTGCAGACAGGCATGTGGATGGCAAAATAAAGATTAAGGACGCTACATATTCATCAGCATTTTTTATGGGAATTTCACAGGGCATGGCAACAATGCCGGGTCTTTCCCGTTCGGGAACCACTATCGCAACAGGTCTGTTCCTGGGATATAATCGCAAATTAGCAGTAAAATATTCATTCATTATGTCGATACCTGCAATTCTGGGAGCCGTTGTTTTTGATCTTAAGGACCTCAACGGAGAGGCAATGGGTTCAAAGAATCTTCCGGGCTATATTCTCGGTACGATTGCAGCCGGCGTGGTTGGTTTTTTCTGCTTGAAATATATGTTAAAGCTTGTAAGAACCAAGAGATATATGGGCTTCGCAATTTATTGTGCAGTTATTGGTGTGACGGCAATTATACTCAATTTTGCTATCAGATAACATGCGTTAAAAAATATTCAGAACAGGTGAAATTTAATGGCAACAAGTAACAAAAAAACAAACAATTCAAAAAAACAGACGAGTTCATCTGCACACAGGAACCAGGGAAAAAACAGAAAACCTGCCGAGAAATCGGGGGTTGCTAGGGAAGCGGTTATTCTCATAGTTATTGCACTGTCCGTTATATTTTTTATAGCCAATTTTGGAGTAGGTGGTACGGTCGGAGCTGCCATCAGTTCATTTTTCTTCGGGATAATGGGCGTTATGGCATATGTTTTTCCGATTATTCTGGTTATTGCCACGCTTTTTTACATATCCAACAAAAATAATTCGGTTGCCAGAGTCAAACTCATTGCAGCTGCATTTCTTATGCTTTTTATATGCGTTGTCATCCAGCTGGTGTGCGGATCCCACTATGATGAGTGGAGCGTGGGTCAGTATTATACGGAATGTTCTGCCAACAAGAGTGGGGGCGGATTTTTCGGAGGAAATCTGGCAAGACTGTTTGTGAAGTGGTTCGGCAAGGGCGGAGCATGTATATTTGATATTGTACTGATCATTATTTGCTTCGTGGTACTTACGGGCCGATCCTTCCTTGAGTGGATCGGAAACGGAAGCCGCAAGGTCTATGACACAGCCAAGGAAGATGTTGAGCAATATCGGGAAGAAGCTCAGGTTAAGAAGGAAAAAAGAGAAAAAACAAAGCTTACAAGAGCTGAGAAAAAAGCGTATGGAGTTACCTTTGATACGGAAATTAAGGAAGAAACAGCCGCAGAAAGCCCGGACAATGACAAGCCATTCAATTTTGAACCGGCGCCGGAGGAAAGTAAGATAGAGGAGATGGAGATACCGTTTTTCAATATGGACAATATGTCTTCAGTAAAACAGAATATGGAGCCTGTGGACAATTCGTATATGGAGCCTGAGGATGCTTTTCATAGCAGTCCGGTTATTGATACGGACCTTGTCAGACAGGAGTTTGAAAAAGCAGAGAAGGAACGCTGCGACAATGACGATGCTGCCGGAGTTGCTGCCGGATTTGAGGCGCAATTGCCTAAGAAGACAGAGAGTAAATCTGCCGGCACACCGGCTAAAAAGCCTAAAAAATATGTATTTCCACCGCTCAATCTTCTTAAGAGAAGTGAAAAAGCTTCAAAGGGAAGGGATAAGAATGAACTCAGGGATACCGCAATCAAGCTTCAACAGACTTTGGCAAGTTTTGGCGTGAAGGCATCTGTTACCAGCTACAGCTGTGGTCCGTCTGTTACCAGATATGAACTTCAGCCGGAAATCGGCGTCAGAGTAAGTAAAATTGTTTCGCTTGCGGACGATATTAAGCTTAATCTTGCGGCAGCGGATATCAGAATTGAGGCACCGATACCGGGAAAATCAGCAGTCGGCATTGAGGTACCTAATAAGATTAACGACCCTGTTTTGTTGGGAGATATGATTGCAACATCTGAATTTAAGAATGAAAAATCTCTGATATCTTTTGCAATAGGAAAGGATGTTGCGGGTAAAAATATTATGGCAGACATCGCAAAGATGCCACATGTTCTTGTGGCAGGTACTACCGGCTCAGGAAAATCAGTATGCCTCAATGCGATGATTCTCAGTATTCTGTACAGGGCGCGCCCTGACGAGGTAAAGCTTATCCTTGTGGATCCTAAGATGGTTGAATTTACGGCATATAACGGAATTCCGCACCTGCTTACACCTGTTGTAACGGATCCGAAGAAGGCGGCAAGCGCACTCAACTGGGCGGTTGTTGAAATGGATAAGAGATATCAGTTGTTTTCACAGGTGGGAGCAAAGGATATTGAAGGATATAATGAAAAAATTGACAGCCTTCCGGATGATGTTGAAAATAAACCGGAAAAGATGTTCAAAATAGTGATAATCATGGATGAGCTGGCGGACCTTATGATGACATCCGGCAAGGAAGCGGAAACTGCAATTGTCCGTCTTGCACAGAAGGCAAGAGCCTGCGGAATTCATCTTGTTCTGGCAACCCAGAAACCGACAGTCGATGTCGTGACAGGATTAATCAAATCCAATGTTCCTTCGAGAATTGCACTTACCGTTGCATCACAGATGGACTCCCGTGTAATGCTTGATGAAAATGGTGCGGAAAAGCTTTTGGGGTATGGAGATATGCTCTACCTTCCTTCAGGAAAGGCTAAACCGGACAGACTTCAGGGCCCTTATGTGAGTGAGGCAGAAATTGAGGCGGTTGTATCCTTCATCAAGGAGCACAGCGAGGAAACTTCATATAGCGAGGAAGTTAAAGAAACTCTGGAAAATCCTTTGTTTGAAGAAAGTCAGGCTTTTTCCGGCGAACGCGACCAGTATTTTGCGGAAGCGGGTAAACTGATTATTGAAAAGCAGAGGGCATCCATTGGAATGTTGCAGAGAATATACAGAATCGGCTTCAACAGGGCGGCGAGAATTATGGACCAGCTTTGTGAGGCAGGCGTGGTCGGACCGGAAGAGGGAACCAAACCGCGTAAGGTTCTTATGACAATGGAAGAATTTAACCAATATATTAATAACAATGCACAATAGAAAGGTAGCACTATGAAATCAGACATTCAAATTGCGCAGGACGCGGAATTACTGCATATCAGAGATGTGGCAGCAGAAATCGGAATTGAAGAGGACGATCTTGAATTCTACGGAAAATACAAGGCAAAGCTTAGCGATGAATTGATTAAGAAAACAGAGAATAACAAAGACGGAAAATTGATTCTTGTCACAGCAATCAATCCGACCCCTGCAGGAGAGGGCAAAACAACAGTCAGCATCGGACTTACACAGGCGCTCAACAAAATGGGCAAAAAGACTCTTGTGGCGTTGAGAGAACCATCACTTGGACCATGTTTCGGAATAAAAGGAGGAGCTGCGGGCGGCGGATATTCGCAGGTTGTCCCTATGGAGGATTTGAACCTTCATTTTACGGGTGATTTTCATGCGATTACCAGCGCAAATAATCTTTTGGCAGCGATGCTCGATAATCATATTCAGCAGGGCAACAGCCTTGGCATTGATACCAGACAGGTGGTATGGAAAAGATGCCTTGATATGAATGACAGGGCACTTAGAAATATTGTAATCGGACTTGGTGCAAAGACGGACGGTTTTGTAAGAGAGGACCATTTTATCATCACGGTTGCATCGGAGATTATGGCTATACTCTGTCTTGCAAAGGATATGACAGATTTGAAAAACAGACTCTCCCGTATCATTGTTGCATACAACTACGCAGGAGAACCTGTTACGGCGGGAGACCTTAAGGCTACGGGTGCGATGGCGGCACTGCTCAAGGATGCGATGAAACCGAACCTTATTCAGACTCTGGAACATACACCTGCAATTGTGCATGGCGGTCCGTTTGCAAATATTGCTCATGGCTGCAACAGTGTAAAAGCTACAAAAACCGCACTTAAGCTTGCGGATTATGTTGTTACGGAGGCAGGTTTTGGTGCTGACCTCGGTGCGGAGAAATTCCTTAATATCAAATGCCGTATGGCGGATTTGAAACCGGATACCATCGTAATTGTGGCAACAGTCAGAGCCTTGAAATACAATGGCGGAGTTGCAAAGCAAGATCTTGCACAGGAAAATCTTGAGGCCCTTAAGAAGGGTATTGTCAACCTTGACAAGCACATTGAAAATATGCAGAGCTTTGGAGTAAATGTAGTGGTTACTCTCAATGCATTTGTTACCGATACAGAGGCAGAACATGAATTTATAAGAGAACATGTGGAAAATATGGGTTGTGAATTTGCACTGGCCAATGTATGGGCGGAAGGCGGCGAAGGCGGTCTGGCACTTGCCGATAAGGTGATTAAATCCATTGAAAAGCCTTCGGGAGAATTTAAGTTTACCTACGAGGACGACATGGCACTTAAGGATAAAATTAATGCCATAGCGACGAAGATATATGGCGCAAAGGGCGTTGTATTTTCTCCTGCTGCGGCCAAAATGCTTGAAAAGCTTGAGACTATGGGATTCGGGAAATTCCCTGTATGCATGGCAAAAACACAGTATTCACTTTCTGACAACCAGGCACTTTTGGGCAAACCGGAGAATTTTGAAGTTAATGTCAGGGAAGTATATGTTAATGCGGGCGCGGGATTTATTGTGGCACTCACCGGTTCGATTATGACAATGCCGGGACTTCCAAAGGTACCTGCGGCAGAAGGCGTTGATTATGATGAGACAGCCAATAAAATAACAGGATTATTCTAGGAGGACCAACAATGGCACAGATTATTGACGGAAAAGTAATTTCCAATCAGATTAAGGATGAATTAAAGGCAAAAGTCAAAGAATACAAGGACAACGGCACAGAAATATGTCTTGCAGTTATTCAGGTCGGAAATGATCCTGCATCCTCAGTATATGTTGGCAATAAAAAAAGAGCATGTGAATATATTGGAATAAAATCACTTGCATATGAGCTTCCGGAGGAGACTACGGAAGAAGAATTGATAAATCTTATCGAGCAGCTTAACAACAGGACCGATGTAAACGGTATTCTGGTTCAGCTTCCTGTACCAAAGCATATTGATGAGGATAAGATTATCAAAACAATCAATCCGCTTAAGGATGTTGACGGATTCCATCCTCATAGCGTGGGAGCATTAAGCATTGGACAGAAGGGATTTGTGTCCTGCACCCCTGCCGGAGTGATTGAGCTTATAAAGCGTTCAGGATATGATATTGCCGGAAAAGAATGTGTGGTAATCGGGAGAAGCAATATTGTAGGAAAGCCAATGTCGATGCTTCTCTTGAGAGAAAACGGAACTGTGACCATTGCACATTCAAAAACAGCTGATTTGAAGGCTGTTGCCAAAAGAGCGGATATTCTTGTGGTGGCTGTAGGCAAACCAAAGATGATTACTGCCGAATATGTAAAAGAAGGTGCAGTGGTAATTGATGTGGGAATTCACAGAATCGGAACCACCGATTCCGGAAAAAATATTTTGTGCGGAGACGTGGATTATGATGATGTATTTGAAAAGGCAGCTGCAATAACTCCTGTTCCGGGAGGCGTTGGACCAATGACTATTGCAATGCTTATGAAGAATTGTGTGGATTCGGTAGAAATTCAGAAACAGTAATACAGAAACGGTCAGGTGAAGGCAATGATATTAAGGACATTAATTGAAAAACTCGAATACAGTATTGTTAATGGTGATGAAAATATCAACTGCAATAAGCTGGTGTACGATTCAAGAATTGCCGGGGAAGCAGATGTATTTGTATGCATAAGCGGAGCGGTAAGCGACGGACACAAATTCATCAGCCAGGTGGTTGACAAAAAAGTTGCGGCAATCGTAGTTGAAAAAGATGTAGAGATAACGGAAGGTATGAAAGACATCACAATTGTCAGGGTGGATGATACGAGACTGGCTCTGGCATATATGTCGGCAGCATATTTTGATAATCCGTCCCAGTCGATTTTTACAATCGGAATTACGGGAACCAAAGGCAAAACAACAACCACCTTCATGGTCAGAAATATTCTTGAGGCGTGCGGTATTAAAACAGGCTTAATCGGTACGATAGAGACCATTATCGGGGATGAAGTAATTCCGTCCAAAAATACAACGCCGGAATCCTATAAAGTACAGGAATATTTCAGAAAAATGGTGGATGCAGGATGCAGATGTGTTGTTATGGAGGTTTCCTCTCAAGCTCTGATGCTGCATCGTACGGCAGGAATTGTATTTGATATCGGAGTATTTACCAATCTGGAGCCCGACCATATCGGAACCAATGAACACAAGGATTATGAGGACTATATGCGTTGTAAGGGACTTTTGTTCAAACAGTGTATTCACGGAATAATCAATGTTGACAGTCCGGATGTTATGAAGGCAATCCATGACCATACCTGCACTATTGAGACATACGGAATTCACAATGACAGGGCGATGCTTACTGCAAAGAATATCAGCTATTCTTTTGAAAATGGCTGTATTATTACCAAATATCAGACAGAGGGAATCTTAAAGGCTGATGTGATGCTTCATATGCCCGGTGAATTTTCCGTATACAATTCACTGTGTGCAATTGCCATCACAAAGCATTTTAATGTGGATGAGGAAAAATTGTGTAAAGCACTTCTCGAGGTTACGGTTCCGGGAAGGGTTGAACTGGTTCCGGTATCTGATGAATACACGGCGATGGTTGATTTTGCTCATAATGCAATGAGTCTTAAGAGCCTTCTTGAGACATTGAAGGAATATCATCCAAAGCGCCTGGTTACACTTTTTGGCTGCGGTGGAGAGCGCGCAGTGCTAAGGCGAAGTGAAATGGGTGAGGTGTCGGGAAAGCTATCCGATTTTACAATAATTACCAGTGACAATCCTAAGAGTGAGGATCCTGAAGCAATTATGAGGGACATTGAGGAGTCGCTGAGCAAATATACGGACAGGTATGTCAAAATAGCGGACCGCGTAGAGGCAGTGAATTATGCAATAAAAAATGCCGAACCGGGGGACATCATCGTTTTTGCCGGAAAAGGACATGAGACATATCAGGAAATTGCAGGCGAAAAAGTGCCATACAACGAACGTGAAACGGTGCTTATGGCAGCAGAAAGAAACAGGAGAAAGTAAGTATGAAATATGCCGGGATTATTGTTGATATTTCCCATGAAAAACTAGATAGAACCTTTCAATACAGTATTCCGGCAGAACTTGAGGAACAGGTGGAAATAGGTTCCAAAGTTGAAATACTATTTAACAGAAGAAAGATAACCGGATATGTGGTAGAACTAAGCGATGATGCGTTGATTGAACCGACTAAGATTAAACCGATTGAAGGTGTTGTCAGTGACAGCGTCCGGATGGATTCCGGAATGATTAAGCTGGCCTACTGGATTAAGCATAATTACGGTTCTACCATAATTAATGCGCTGAAGACGGTAATGCCTGTGAAGGACAAGGTAAAACAGGACAGCAGGCGCACAATATCCCTTCTCATCAGTGAAAAAGAAGCAGCTGATATTGCGATGGAATGTGATAAGAAACACAAAACTGCGCAGGCAAGACTTTTGCGCACGCTCTGCGAAAATCCTGTTACGGAATATTCCCTGGTAATGGGAAAACTCAATATCAGCGCATCAACGGTTAAATCTCTTGAGGAAAAGGGATATATTGAAATCAATTCCTATGAGGTGTTCCGCAACAGCATCAATGCGGGACGCATGGAAAAAAAGAACGTAGAGCTCAATTCGGAGCAGCGATTTGTAACAGAATCCATAATTGAAGAAATAGAGAATAATGACAATACTCCGTGTCTGATTAAGGGCGTTACGGGAAGCGGCAAAACCGAGGTATATATGGAGCTGATTTCCCATGTTCTTGCCAAGGGGAGAGAAGTAATTGTGCTTATCCCCGAAATCGCACTTACATACCAGACGGTAATGAGATTCTATTCAAGATTCGGAGATGTTGTTTCTATAATTAATTCGAGGCTTTCAAAGGGAGAAAAATATGACAGATTCAGAATGGCGGCGGAGGGCAGGCTAAAAATAATGATTGGCCCGCGCTCGGCACTGTTTACTCCCTTCAACAATCTTGGATTGATAATAATTGATGAGGAACATGAAGGTGCTTACCAAAGTGAAAATGCACCGAGATACCATGCCAGGGAAACGGCAATCGAAATTGCCTCAATGTGTGGCGGAAAAGTAATTCTCGGCTCTGCCACGCCGTCTCTGGAATCCTATTACAGAGCAAAAAAGGGTGAATATCACCTGTACAGGCTTAATGAAAGGGCGGGCAATGCGAGCCTTCCGGATGTGGATATAGTGGATTTGCGGGATGAGTTAAGGAAGGGGAACCGTACAGTATTCAGCGACAGACTGAGTGAACTCATCAGGGACCGCCTTGAAAAAAAAGAACAGATTATGCTTTTTTTGAACAGAAGGGGGCTTAAGGGCTTCATCAACTGCAGGTCCTGCGGAACTGTAATCAAATGTCCGCACTGTGATGTATCCCTTACGGAACACAGCAACAACAGACTTATCTGTCACTATTGCGGCTACGAAACCTCTTTCGGCAGAGTATGCCCTGAATGCGGTTCGAAACATATCGGAACATTTAAGGCCGGCACCCAGGAGGTTGAAAAGCAGACTGAACAGCTTTTTCCGGGCGCAAGGGTTTTGCGTATGGACAGGGATTCCACAAGCGGAAAGGACGGACATGCGGCAATCCTTGAAAAATTTGCTAACGGCGAGGCGGATATTCTCATCGGTACACAGATGATTGTCAAAGGTCATGATTTTTCAAATGTTACACTTGTTGGTGTCCTGCTTGCTGATACATCCCTGCACTCGCAGGATTACAGAGCTTCCGAGGTGACTTTTGATATTCTTACGCAGGCGGCGGGTCGTGCCGGCCGCGGCGAAAAGTCAGGAAATGTGGTTATCCAGACATACGATCCTGAAAGCAGCTGTATCCGACATGCCGCAAATCAGGATTTCGATTCTTTTTACAATGAGGAAATTCAATACAGACAGCTGTTGGGATATCCCCCTGTAAAACATATGATGTCCTTAAGGATTGCATGTGAGGACGAGGCACTTCTTACATCTTCAGCCAATATTTTGAAGGAAATATCGGACGTGGAGGACAACATGCAGGTAATCGGACCGGCAAATGCAACTATTTACAGAATTAATGACATATACTATAGAATGATATATTACAAATGCAGTGATAATTCCGTGCTGGTATCTGTCAAGGACAGAATTGAAAAATATATACAGGAAAATAACATGAAAAACATTAAGGTATTATTTGATTTCAGATAGAATATACCGGAATTGGAGGAAAATATGGCACTTAGAAATATCAGGGTTGAGGGTGATCCGATTCTCAGAAAGAGATGCAGAGAGGTGGAGGCTGTTGATGACAGACTTTCGATACTTATCAGCGATATGATTGAGACTATGTATGATGCTGACGGAGTTGGTCTTGCTGCTCCGCAGGTGGGAATACTTAAGAGAGTGGTTGTGATTGATGTGGGCGAGGGACCGGTAATTATGATTAATCCGGAAATTCTTGAGACAAGCGGAAGCCAGACCGGACAGGAGGGCTGCCTCAGTGTACCCGGTAAATTCGGCATTGTCACCAGACCTATGTATGTCAAGGCAAAAGCCTATGACCTTGATATGAATGAAATTATTGTTGAAGGTGAAGAACTTATGGCCCGTGCAATATGCCATGAAATTGCTCATCTTGACGGGGATTTGTATATCGACCATGTTGAGGGCGAACTTATGGATGCAGTTGCAGATTAGGAGCGAAGAATGAAAGTAGTATTTATGGGAACCCCTGATTTTGCAGTGAATACACTTGCTGCAATTATTGAAGCAGGGCATGAAGTGGCAGCGGTGGTCACGCAGCCGGATAAAGCAAGGGGACGCAGCGGAGAACTTAAAATGCCGCCGGTTAAGGAACTTGCAGTTGAACATAATCTCAAGGTGTATCAGCCTGTCAAAATAAAGGATTCGGACATGGAAGAGGTGCTTCGGGAAATCAATCCGGATGTGATTGTAGTTGTTGCTTTCGGACAGATTTTACCAAAGAGCATCCTGGAGCTGCCAAAATACGGCTGCGTCAATGTTCATGCGTCCTTACTGCCAAAATACCGTGGGGCAGCGCCAATCCAGTGGGCTGTAATTGACGGTGAAGAGTACAGCGGAGTGACCACAATGCAGATGGATGTGGGAGTTGATACCGGCGATATGCTTATGGTTGAGAAATACAAGCTTGCAGAGGATGAAACAGGAGGAAGCCTGTTTGAAAGGCTGGCCGTTCTTGGCGCCAAATTGCTTGTTAAGACTCTTGACGGACTTGAAAATGGAACAATTATCCCTGTAAAACAGGGTGAGGGTGCAACCCATGCCGCAAAGCTTGATAAACAGACCGGATTAATCGATTTTTCCAAATCCGCTGTTGAGATAGAGAGACTTATCCGTGGATTGAATCCGTGGCCAAGTGCATATACCGGCCTCAACGGGAAGACCATCAAAATATGGAAGGCTTCGGTGGATAAGGATGGAAAAGCGGGAGCGGGCGAGATATATTCCGTTGACAAAAACACTTTTTCCGTGGGAACCGCAGAGGGTGGTCTGGTAATATCAGAAGTTCAGCTTGAGGGCAAAAAGAGAATGTCCGTCCATGATTTTTTGCTTGGAACAAATATTGAAACAGGAACAATTCTTGGGTAAAATTTATGGAAAATACAATCAATACGAGAAGCATTATTCTTGATATTTTAATAGAAATCAATGAAAAGGGCATGTACAGCAATATTATTCTTAGGAATGCCCTTGCAAAATACCGCTATCTGCAGCACAGCGACAGAGCGTTTATTTCGAGAGTGGTTAAGGGCACCGTTGAGAGAAAGATAACCCTGGATTATTGTATCAACAGCCTTTCCAAGGTGAAAATAAATAAGATGAAGCCTGTAATCAGAAATATTCTGAGGATGAGCGCTTACCAGATTATTTTTATGGACAGTGTCACTGATTATGCTGTGTGCAATGAGGCGGTAAAGCTGGCGCGAAGCAGAAAATTCGTAAATCTGGGAGGCTTTGTCAATGGCGTTTTGAGAAATCTTTGCCGAGAAAAGGATGCTCTTCTTGATGAAAACAAAATGACTGACAGCATCAGATATTCCACACCGGAATGGCTCGTTGATTACTGGAAGGAAGCCTATGGCGAGGAAAAGGCGAAGGAACTGCTGAAATCCCAGTATACCAAAAGATGCCTTTCAATCAGGTGCAATACAACAAAATGCAGTCCAAAGGAGCTGGCGGACCTTCTGGAAAAACAGGGAATTAAGGTTACTGTGCCGGGATATCCTGCGGAGGCACTTCTTATTGAAGATTATGATTATATTGAGAAACTGGACGAATTCAATAAGGGATATTTTACCATCCAGGACATAAGTTCAATGCTTGTGGGAAGTATATTGAATCCGCCGGAAAATGCCCTTGTGATGGATGTCTGTGCTGCACCGGGTTCCAAAACCACCCATGTTGCGGAGTTGTTAAAGGGTCGCGGAAGAGTGATTTCCAGAGACCTGACGGAACAGAAGGTTGCGCTTATTGAGGAAAATCTTGAGCGTCTTGATTTGAAGAATGTTAAAACGGAATGCTTTGACGCGAGGATAACCGATGAAGAATATATCGGCATAGCGGATGCGGTTATTGCGGATTTGCCTTGCTCAGGGCTTGGAATTATCGGAAGAAAGCCCGACATAAAATACAATATGAACAGAGAAAATATGGATAGTCTTGCAGAATTGCAGAGAGAGATTCTGCGGGCGGTATCCGCTTATGTTAAGCCCGGCGGAAAACTGATATACAGCACCTGTACATTAAATCCCCGTGAAAATAAGGAGAATGCCGAATGGATTGCAAGGACGCTTCCTTTTGAGGCGGCTGACCTGCAAATAGAAGGTGCTGTGGGAAATACTTTTGAAATATTCCCGGATGATACACATGACGGATTTTTTATTTCCGCCTTTGTCAGAAAAGAATGATTAATTGAGGATGAACTGATTGATATGGACAAAACAGATATTAAATCAATGAATCTGGAAGAATTAACTGAATATATCACATCCCTTGGAGAAGCAAAATTCAGGGCAAAGCAGATATATGAATGGCTTCATGTCAAGCTTGTTGACAGCTATGACAGGATGAGCAATATACCTCAGAAACTAAGGGATCTTTTGACGGAAAACACAACTCTGGTTGCACTTAAACAGGTTCGTGTTCAGGTGTCAAAGGAGGACAAAACGGCAAAATATCTTTTTCAGCTGCATGACGGCAATCTGATAGAAAGTGTACTGATGCATTATCATCACGGCAATTCGGTATGCATATCCTCCCAGGCCGGTTGCAGAATGGGATGTAAATTCTGCGCATCAACCCTTGACGGACTGGCAAGAAGCCTCACCCCCTCCGAAATGCTGGACCAGATATACAGGATTCAGGCATCCACAGGGGAAAGAGTATCAAATGTCGTAGTTATGGGCTCCGGTGAACCCTTTGACAATTTTGAGAATTTTATCAAATTCCAACAGTTGTTATCCGATGAAAACGGACTGAATATCAGTGCCAGAAATCTGACGGTTTCCACCTGCGGACTGGTGCCGAGGATATATGAATTTGCAGATATGTGTCTGCCCACCACATTGGCAATATCCCTGCATGCACCGAATGATGAAATGAGAAAAAAGCTTATGCCTATAGCTAACAAATATTCTGTCAGGGAAATTGTGGAAGCATGCAGGTATTATGTTGAAAAAACAGGGCGCAGAGTTACTTTTGAATACAGCCTGGTGAAGGGGCAGAATGATTCCGCAGAGTGCGCAGAACAGCTTTCACGGCTTATCGCAGGTCTGAATTGCCATGTTAATCTTATTCCGGTCAATCCGGTTAAAGAAAGAAATTTTGAACGTTCTGAGGCCGCAGACATAAATAAGTTCAAAAATAAACTTGAAAAAAATAAAATAAATGTTACTATAAGAAGAGAAATGGGCAAGGATATTGATGGTGCCTGTGGACAGTTAAGAAAACATTACAAAGACGAAATTGCTGATATCGTGAAGGAGTGATTTTCGATATCGGTATGATAAGGAGCAGTTAATGATTAATGCATATGCGTTAACTGATGTAGGTAAAATGAGAAATACCAATCAGGACTATGTATACTGTACCAGCAAACCGGTGGGTAAGCTTCCGAACTTGTACATAGTTGCAGATGGTATGGGAGGCCATCAGGCAGGTGACCTTGCATCAAGATTTTCCGTACAGTCGTTTATTGAAGCTGTCAGAAACTCAACTCAGGATAATCCTATTACAGTTATTATGGATGCAATTAAATACGCCAATACCAAGCTTGTTCAGATGGCGGCAACCTCGCCTGATTATACGGGAATGGGAACAACAATGGTGGTGGCTACCATTGTAGGAAAGTCCATGTATGTTGCCAATGTCGGAGACAGCAGGTTATATGTTCTTGACGATATGTTCAGGCAGATTACCAAGGACCATTCTTTGGTTGAAGAGATGGTAAACAATGGAACTTTGGCAAGGGAGGAAGCCAGAACGCATAAGCAGAAGAATGTCATCACCCGTGCAATAGGCGGTGACAAGGATGTACTTGTGGATGTGTTTGAGGTTGAACTGAGCGGAGTCAGTTGTGTTTTTTTGTGCTCGGACGGATTGTCCAATATGATTGAAGATGCGCAAATTGCTGCAATTCTTAACAGCAGGAAATCAATTGATGAGAAAGCAGATATTCTGGTGAATACCGCCAATGAGCACGGTGGAAAAGACAATATTTCATTAATCATAATAGAACCATAGTTTTGGTGTAGGAGGAAGTATGTTAAGAGAAGGAATGTTCATAGCAGACAGATATGAGATTCTTGAAAGAATCGGAACAGGCGGAATGGCTGATGTATATAAAGCAAAATGCCATAAATTAAACAGGCTTGTTGCAATCAAGGTGCTTAAACCTGAATATTGTGAAGATAAAACATTTGTATCCAAATTCCGTATTGAGGCGCAGTCTGCCGCCGGATTAATGCATTCTAACATTGTTAATGTGTATGATGTAGGCGAAGAAGATGGCATCTACTATATTATTATGGAACTGGTAGAAGGCATAACCCTCAAGAAATATATCGAGAAGAAGGGGCATCTTGGTGTAAGAGAGGCAGTTAGTGTTGCAATTCAGGTTGCACAGGGTATCGAAGCTGCTCATAAACATCATATTGTTCATCGTGATATCAAACCGCAGAATATTATTATTTCCAAAGAAGGCAAAGTTAAGGTAACGGATTTTGGTATTGCAAGAGCGGCCAGCGCAAATACAATCAATTCATCCGTTATGGGCTCCGTCCACTATATTTCACCTGAACAGGCCAGGGGCGGATACAGCGATGAGAAGAGCGATATCTATTCTTTTGGTATTACATTGTTCGAAATGTTAACCGGCAGGGTTCCTTTTGAAGGGGATTCAACTGTCAATGTTGCATTACAGCACATTCAGGAGGATATGGTTTCTCCAAAACAGTATGTTGACGATATCCCTATCAGTGTTGAACAGATAGTACTCAAATGTACCCAGAAAAAGACTGACAGAAGATATCAGAACATGACGGAGCTTATTGCTGATTTGAAGCGTTCCCTTGTTACTCCTGATGAGAATTTTGTTGTTATCTCATCTGTAGTTCCTGCGGGAGCAACCCAGATGATTAATCCTGAGGAAATGGAGGAAATCAATAAGAAAGCTTCTTTGAAGAATGCAGAGATAGATGTTATGGATACGGAACGTCAGGAAAATACCGCAGACAGCTATCATGAGCCTACGGAAGAGGAGTCCGAGGTTGAGGAGGCTGATGATTTATCAGAGGAATATGATGACGAAGCGGTAGAATATGTGAACGCAGAAGAGGATATCGAAGATAACGTGGATCAAAATACCGAGTCAAAGAAGATGGATAAGGTGATTACCATTCTTGGTATTGCAATAGGTGTTGTTATCATTGTTATAGCTACAATTGTTATTGTTAAGATGGTTAAGCTTTTCTCAGGTAATAAGAGTGGCTCAACCAACAATCCTACACAGCAGGAGACAACTGTTGAAGAGGGTAAGGTGGTAGTTCCTAATGTTCTTGGTATGACATTTGAGGAAGCAAAGGCTGAACTTGCAAAATGTAATCTTGGCATATCTTCAACAGAAGATTATTCAGAACTCCAGCCTGAGGGCAAAATCTTCAGACAGGGATTTGATGCAGGTGCACAGGTTGATGAGCATACAACGATTACCGTTGTTATTAGTAAGGGTACAGCATCCTTTGATATGCCTAACTTTGTAGGATATAGTAAGAGTGATTTAGAGGAAGCAGTCGAACAGTACGGTTTAAGAGCTTCATATAAGTACGAGGAAACTGACAAGGATAATCTTGTTGATACTGTAAAGGATACAAATCCTGAAGCAGGAACAAAGGTTACAACAGGTTCTACAATTGTAGTTACATTGTATATCAAGAAGGCTGATGTTAAGGCTGTGGTTCCTAATGTTGTTGGAAAAACAGAAGCTGAGGCAGTTAAACTTCTTGAATCAAAGGGATTTAAGAATATCGAAAGACAGTACGCAAGCAGCGATTCAGTTCCAAAGGGAAGCGTAATTTCACAGAGCGGACCTGAGGTTAACAAGGAAGCTTCCGTATCGACAGCGATTATTATTGTAATCAGCCAGGGCTCAAAACAGGTTGTAATTGAGAATGTAATCGGTAAAGGTACTGAAGAAGCAAAGACAATTCTTAAGAATGCAGGTCTTACCAATGTTACTACGAGAGAAGAATATAACTCTGCTGCTTACGGAACAGTATATGCCATCGAAGGAGCTAACATTGGTGATAAGGTTGGCACCGGAACAGCGATTGTTCTTGTGGTAAGCAAGGGAGATGCAATTACTGCAACAGTTAACAAAGCAGACATTTCTGCGGCGGTTACTATTGATGACAATACAGAAGTAAAACTGACATTCAAATATAAATACACTCTGACTGACGGGGAATATACAACACCACAGGTATGTGCTGCTCCGCAGAAGAAATATGGAGAGATTGCAAATACTCTTGATGTGGATGTATTTGAGTGTAAAGATAAGGCTCCGAATAAAGCAGTATCTCCGGAAGTAATAATTACAATTACGGATGCTGCAAGCGGAACAGAACTTGGCACAGTAACACTGCCGGCATCATTTAAATAATCAGGATATTATATGATTGGTAAAATAATAAAAGGAATCGCAGGATTCTATTATGTGCACACCGGCAATGCCGGTGTGTACGAATGTAAGGCCAAGGGTATTTTCAGAAATAAGAAACAGAAGCCCCTGGTGGGAGATAATGTCGAGATAGATATTATCGATGAAAAAGAACATACGGGAAATATTATTAAACTTCTTCCCAGAAATAATGAACTTATAAGACCGGCGGTGGCCAATATAGATGGGGCACTGATTGTTTTTGCCTCAGCTTCACCGGCGCCGAATTATACTCTGTTGTCAAGATTTCTGGTGCTGATGAGTAAGAATGATATTGAAACAGTGATTTGTTTTAATAAGAGCGACCAGCTGAAGGTCGAAGAGGTGGAGAAAATTATGGCTGTTTTTGAAGGAAGCGGCTGCAAGGTTATTTCTACCAGCGTAAAGACCGGAGAAGGAATTGATAATCTGAAAGACATTCTGGTTGGAAAAACAACTGCACTTGCAGGTCCGTCAGGAGTCGGAAAATCATCAATTTTGAATTATATTTTTCCTAATGCAAATTCACAGACCGGTTCCATCAGCGAAAAAATCAACAGAGGTAAGCATACTACGAGACATACGGAAATTTTTTCTGTGGATGAGGATACATATATTATGGATACTCCGGGGTTTACGTCCCTTGAGCTGCCGGAAATGGAAGCGGATGAATTGAGATACTATTTTGATGAATTTGCTGAATATGAGGGATGCTGCAGGTTCAACGGATGTGTTCATGTCAACGAGCCTGATTGTGCGGTAAAAAATGCGGTTGTCGAAGGAAAAATTAATTCCGTAAGATATTCCATATACCGGGAATTATATGACGAATTGAAAGCGAAGAGGAAATATTAATGAGTAAGCAGATTGCACCATCACTTCTTGCTGCGGATTTTGCAAGAGTGGGAGAACAGTTAAAGGAAATTGAAAGCGTCGGGGTAAAATATCTTCATCTTGATGTTATGGATGGTATTTTCGTGCCAAGTATTTCTTTTGGAATGCCTGTTATCGAATCACTCAGAAAGAATACCGATATGATTTTTGACGTGCATATGATGGTAATCGACCCTGAGAGATATATCGAGGTCATAAAAAAGAGCGGTGCGGACATAATAACAATTCATGTTGAGGCATGCAAGGATGTTGCGGGCACACTTAAGGCGATTAGGGAGCTTGGCGCAAGGCCTGCGATTTCAATCAATCCAAAGACTCCGGTGGCGGAGCTTGTACCGTTCCTCCCATATGTTGATATGGTGCTTATTATGAGTGTTGAACCGGGCTTTGGCGGTCAGTCATTCATTGAAAATTCTTATGCAAAGCTTCGTGAGATAGCAGAAATCCGTCGTGAAAATAACATGAATTTCCTTATTGAGGTTGATGGTGGTGTGAATGCATCCAATATTAAGGCTGTTGCTGAGTGCGGCGCCGATATTTTGGTTGCAGGCTCTGCCGTATTCAAGAATAATGCGGGCGAAAATGCAAAGACTTTGATGGAGTTAATCGGATAATGAAAACATTGATTATTACCGGCGGCAGATTTAACAAGGAATTTGCCGCCCGCTTTTTAGAAAAAAATAGGTATGACTACATTATTGCTGTGGATAAGGGACTGCAGTATGCAAAAGAGCTGGGAGTGTTACCTAATCTGGTTGTGGGGGATTTTGATTCCTGCAGCATTGATTTGTCAGTCTATGAGGCAAAGGGTGTCATGGTTAGAAAATTCAAGCCTGAAAAGGATGATACTGACACGGAAATTGCAGTGCGGGAAGCGGTTGGACTGAACAGTGATGTTGATATTATTTGCGGCACAGGAGGGCGTCTTGACCATTTTTTAGCCACGGTGCACAATCTGTATATTGCCGCACAAAACGGTCTTGAGGCGAGACTTGTTGACAAAAAAAATATAGTATATGTTGCAACACATTCCTTTTCTCTTGAAAGGGATAAATGCTTCGGAAAATATATTTCTTTTATTCCTTTTGACGGCGTTGTGAAAAACATAAAACTAAAGGGGTTTAAGTATACCCTTGACGGATATGACTTAAGCCCCGGTTCTTCAAGATGCGTGAGCAATGAAATTGTTGATTCTCATGCTACGGTATATTTTGACAGTGGAAATCTTATTGTTGTTGAATCTTTAGACATTGAATCTGAATAAGATTACATCACCGTCTTTGACAACATATTCCTTGCCTTCTATGCCTACAAGGCCTTTTTCCTTGGCTGCCGTGTATGAACCGCAGTTGAGCAGGTCTTCGTAATATACAACCTCTGCTTTGATAAAGCCGCGCTCAAAATCACTATGTATTTTGCCTGCGGCCTGAGGAGCCTTGGTGCCTTTTTTGATGGTCCAGGCTCTTGTCTCTGTCTCGCCCGCCGTGAGATAGCTGATTAAGCCGAGAAGCTTATAACTTGCTTTGATAAGTTTGTCCAGTCCGGATTCCTTAAGACCCAGATCTTCAAGAAACATTGATTTCTCATCATCATCAAGCTCCGATATTTCTTCCTCAATCTTGGCACATACAACAAATACCTCGCTGCCTTCAGTTGCAGCAAATTCTCTTACTTTTGCAACCATTTCGTTGCCTGCTCCGTCATCTGCCAAATCATCTTCGCTAACATTTGCAGCATAGATTACAGGCTTGGCGGTAAGAAGTCCGTAGGAGGCAAGAAGTGCCTGCTCGTCCTCGTCTTCCGGCTCAAAAGTTCTTGCGGAACAGCTGTTTTCAAGGTGTGCCTTAAGTCTGTTGAGCAGTTCAAGTTCTTTTGCAAGGGCTTTATCATTGCGTGCGCCCTTTACAACCTTGGCAATTCTTCGCTCAAGGATATCCAAATCCGAAAAAATAAGTTCGTAATTGATGGTTTCAATATCTCTGAGCGGATTGATTGAACCATCCACATGAACGATGTTGGTATTCTCAAAGCATCTTACAACATGGACAATGGCATCGGTTTCCCTGATGTGGGAGAGAAACTGGTTGCCAAGACCTTCGCCCTTGGAAGCTCCCTTTACCAGACCTGCGATATCAACAAATTCGATTACTGCAGGGGTTATTTTGGCTGAATTGTAGAGCTTTGCAAGAAGCCCGAGTCTCTCATCCGGAACAAGTACGACACCGACATTAGGGTCGATTGTGCAGAATGGATAGTTGGCAGATTCAGCGCCTGCTTTGGTTAATGAGTTAAAAAGTGTACTTTTGCCTACATTTGGCAATCCTACTATTCCGAGTTTCATTTTATTCTTTTCCTTTCATAAGCCGTGAGGCTTCGCTAATCCATTAAAATATAACATATTATGCAAATCTATACAATAAATTGATTGATTTTGTTTAAAAACTTTCCGGGACAAAGTTTAATCACATTTTTCAAGTTGAAATTTGTGCGGTTATGTATTAGAATACAGTTTAGTTATTGATAAAGGAGATATTCAAATGGGAGCTATTAGATTTCCTAAATTGGGATTTGAAGTTCTGGTTGAAAAGGGTTTTACCATTTTTAATCGTGAAATCGCTTTTTATGGCGTAATTATGGCGCTGTCAATGGTATTCGGAGCATTGGTGGCATATAAAGAAGCAAGAAGAACAGGCCAGAAGGTAGATTTGTACATCGACTATACTATTTTCGGTATTATTGGTGGTATTATAGGTGCAAGGCTTTACTATGTTGCTTTTGAGTGGGATAGCTTTAAGGATAATCTGGGTCAGATATTTAACCTCAGAAGCGGCGGAATGGCAATATACGGTGCGGTAATAGGTGCTGCCCTTGTTGCTGTTATTTTCTGCAAAATAAGAAAAATTAAATTCTGGAAATTTGCGGATACTGCAGTATTTGGTCTTTTGACAGGTCAGATTATCGGAAGATGGGGTAATTTCTTTAACAGGGAATGTTATGGTTCATTTACATATACTTTCCTCTCTAAGAAGTTCAATGTCGGCAATACTGTTTTTACAATGCAGATTCCTTACGAGGATGCCGCTGTTAAGAGCGAGGAACTTATGGTATATGTCAATGGACAGAAATACATCCAGTGCCAGCCTACATTCCTGTATGAGAGTGTTTTGAATCTGATTCTTATTCTCATTCTTGTTATTTTCAGGGATAAGAAAAAATTCTATGGCGAAAATTTCTGCCGTTATCTTATGGGATACGGAATAATCAGATTTTTTATTGAGGGCTTCAGAACGGACCAGCTGCAGGTTAAGGGCATTGCCGTATCACAGATGCTGTCACTTGTTCTTTTTGTTGCGGCACTTGCATTTATCATTGTTATGAGAATCAGACTTAGAGGAAAAGAATCACAGATTGATCCAATTCCACCTAAGATGAACAGGGAAGAGAGAAAGGCCGCAAGAGCTGCTGAGAAGGAAGAAGCAAAAAAAGCTGAGGCTGAAAAGGCAGCAAAGAAGGCAGCGAAAAAAGCGGCGAAGTCAGGCTCAGTTGCAGAAGGTGCGGAGGCTCCGGAAGAGAGTGCAGAGGCTCCGGAAGAGAGCGCAGAAGCTCCGGAAGAGAGTGCAGAGGCTCCGGAAGAGAGTGCAGAGGCACTGGAAGAGAGTGCAGAGGCTCCGGAAGAGAGTACTGAGACTTCAGAAGAAGGTACTGAGGAAAAGATGGAATAAATAATTGAATAGTTCAATATCAGGTTGTTGTTTTACAGAAATGTAGAACAGCAACCTTTTTTTATGCAGATTGCAGAGATTACGATGAATTCATCAGATTATGGGATTTTACGCGTAGACATCCGGCCGACTCCCCACACAAGGCAATTTTTATATATTTTTCCGGGAATATCTCCCACCAACCCCCACAAACGAAAAAAGTCCGTAAAATATGAAAAAAATACTTGATATTTATGTCAAATTGGAATAAAATAGCCTTATCAGTGGTGAAAAGTGTGACTTTGTGTAACAAAGTGGTATGAAGTGGTAGATTTCATGATTTGCCGGATTATATCAGATTGGGAGGTGGTAACGATGTTCATGGGTCAATATAATCACTCAATTGACGCAAAAGGACGAGTTATCATTCCTGCTAAGTTTAGAGACAAGCTTGGGCAAAGCTTTGTTGTTACAAAGGGACTTGATGGTTGCCTTTACGGATATGCCGAACCGGAGTGGAAGGCATTTGAGGAGAAACTGGCAACCTTACCAATTACTAATAAGAACACAAGACAGTTTACAAGATTTTTCCTGGCAGGTGCCGCTGAGTGTGAGATTGATAAGCAGGGACGTATTCTTTTACCACAGGTCCTTCGAGAGTTCGCAGGACTTGAGAAAGAGGTTGTTCTTATTGGATCTGCAAGTAAGATTGAGATTTGGGATAAGGAACGTTTTGAAGCATCCAACAGCGAGTTTGAAGGAAATATGGATGAAATTGCAGCAAATATGGAAACTCTCGGATTTTCAATTTAAGGAGGAACGGGATGGAGTTTAATCACAAATCTGTTCTTCTGGAGGAGACAATTAAAAGTCTTGACATCAAACCTGACGGAATATATGTGGACGGTACGCTGGGTGGTGCCGGTCATTCATATCATATATGTGAGAAATTGGGTGACAAGGGCAGACTCATCGGGATTGACCAGGATGAGGATGCAATAAGAGCAGCAACGGAGAGGCTTAAGCCTTTTGGAGCAAAGGTTACAATTGTAAGAGATAACTATTGCAATATGATGAAGGTACTCGATGAGCTGGGAATTGATAAGGTTGACGGCATTCTGTTAGATATAGGTGTTTCGTCATATCAGCTGGACACGGCACAGAGGGGATTTACCTACAATGATGAAGACGCGGTCCTGGATATGAGAATGGACAACAGACAGGAACTGACGGCTGAAGATGTTGTCAATGATTATTCCGAGATGGAATTGTTCAGGATAATTAAGAATTACGGCGAAGATAAATTTGCCAAGAATATTGCCAAGCATATAGTTGCGGCAAGGCAGAAGGAAAGAATCAGAACTGCGGGTCAGCTGAATGAAATAATAAGAGCAGCGATACCGGCCAAATTCAGGCAGAACGGTCATCCTGCAAAAAAAACTTTCCAGGCAATAAGAATAGAAGTGAATAGAGAACTTGAAGTTCTGGAAAAATCAATTGATGAAATGATAGACAGGCTGTCGGACAAAGGAAGACTGTGCATTATTACATTTCATTCTCTTGAGGACAGAATTGTAAAGAATAAATTCAGGGACAATGTCAATACCTGTACATGCCCACCTGATTTTCCGGTGTGTGTGTGCAATAACAAACCAAAGGGAATAGTTGTTACAAGAAAACCAATTGTTCCCGGTGATGAAGAAATAGCAGAAAATAAGCGTTCAAAAAGCTCCAAGTTGAGAGTGTTTGAGCGACAGATAAATTAGCAGGGAGGCTGAATTATGGCAGAGGGAAGATATAGGGAAAAATACATTGGCGGAAGCGCTGCTCCAAAGAGATATGAGGAAGTGCCTTTACGCACGCCTGAGAGAAAAAGAAATATTGAAGTTGAACGCAGAAACAGGGAAGAGCAAAGAGTAATAGCAGAGAATCAGAGAAATGCAAGAAAAATTGGCGGACTTTTTACTTTTTTCATTGCATGTGCAATGGTTGCCATGCTCTTTACATGCGTGAAATTTATTGCCAACAAGAATAAAAAATATGAAAATGATGCTGAGCTTGCAAGGCTTCAGTCAGAATATACTGCGCTCAAAGAACAGAATGATTTGAAGAAACTTGCCATCGACACAGGAATTGACTATAATAATATTTATAACAGAGCTGTCGGTGAGCTTGGTATGGTTTATGCAACCGATGAACAGCTTATCAGATATGACAGAGGCGAAAGCGAATATGTCATGCAGTTTGGCAAAATGCCAAAATAGATATAAGGGCGGTATTTAGTAACTATGGCAATTCAAAGAAGAAAACGAATGAAATTTACAGGTCGAATGAAGAAGAAACTGTTTATTATCGTGGGAATTGTCATAGTTCTTCTTGTTATTCTTTCTATCCGGATGATTAGGATTAATCTGAAAGATGGAAAGAAATATTCTAAAGCGGTTTATGACAACTTTAATTATGACAGCAAAATTGTGGCTGCCAGAAGAGGGGATATAACCGATCGTAACGGCACAGTTCTTGCCTATAGTTCAAGAGTGTACAATTTGATACTGGATGCGAAAATACTGCTTTCAGATGAGAATTATAAGCAGCCGACCATGGAGGCAATTCTCAAATATCTGCCCGTGGACAGAGCAGAATTGGAAACCTTTGTGAGTGAAAATGAGGCAGCCAAGAAGGCGGGCAAAACAGTCAGCTCGTACAAAAGACTTGCCACAAAGCTTTCCGTGGATACGGTTGCGCCCGTGAAGGAACTTTTGGAGGAATCACCGGGCAATAATATCTGCGGTATATGGTTTGAGGAAGAATATGAGAGAATATATCCATATAATACCGTGGCGTGTGATGTGTTGGGTTTTGCAAGCGACAACAACGGCGGCGAAATAGGACTTGAAAACTATTATGATAAAGAGCTTTCGGGAACTGACGGACGTGTTTTCGGATATATGGACAATGCAAGCTACGAGACAAACCGCAAGAATCCGATTAATGGCAATACGCTGGTTACAACACTCGACTATTCCGTCCAGACAATCATTGAGGAAGCAATCCTTGAATTTAACCGTGAATATGGTTCAAAGAGTACCTCGGTAATTGCCATGGATCCAAACAATGGCGAAATTCTGGGAATGGCTGATTATCCTGTTTTTGACCTGAATAACCCAAGAGATATATCCCATATATACAGCGAAAAGGACCTCCAGGGACTTACAGAGGAAGAACTTGTACAAAAATATTATGATATATGGAGAAACTACTGTGTATCTTCAATATATGAGCCGGGTTCGGTTTTTAAGACCTTTACGGTCGCTGAAGCGGTTGAAGAAAAAATAGAGACACAGGACGATACATTCCTGTGCGACGGATATGCAGTTTACAATAATTCCAAAATAACATGCCATGGAGGAATCGGACATGGCTACCTCACACTGGCAGGAACACTTGACATGTCCTGCAACGATGCACTGATGAAGATTGGTGAGGATCTCGGAGTGGATATTTTTACTAATTATTTCAAAGTATTCAAGCTGGGGATGAAGACAGGTATCGACCTTCCTTCAGAGGAAGCCGGACTTGTAAGGGACAAATCAGAGATGATGGATGTTGACCTTGTTACAAATTCTTTTGGACAGAATCTCAATGTAACAATGGCACAGATGGTTTCCATATTTGCATCAATCATAAACGGTGGCAACTATTATAAGCCACATCTTGTAAAAGAGATTAAAACAGAGACCGGTGATGTTGTAAAAGAGGTACAGCCTGAGCTTGTAACCCAGACGATTTCTGAGGATACTTCAAAGCTTATGCGCTCAATGTTAAGAACCGTAGTTGACTACGGAACCGCCGGATATGTTCATTTTAATAACTATTCCGTGGGCGGAAAAACGGGAACAGCGGAGAAAGTCGGCCGTGAAGATGATGAATATGTCGTATCCTTTATGGGCTTTGCACCTGCCGAAAATCCACAGATTCTATTGTATGTTGTTATTGACGCACCGGATTGTGAAGATTATGCTTCTTCCTGGTCCGCACAGATGGTATTTAGAAAGATATTCCAGAGAATGCTTCCATATCTCGGAATTCCAGCCAATGATCCGGATTATGAAATGAATATCTGTGTTGATGCAACAGATTTGAGTGTATATGCTGTGAAAAGACCTAGCGATCCTATGGGCGAGATTCCACCTTTGGTTCCAAGTGATGCCAATCCTGGAGCAATTAACGGCAACAGAAATGACAACGAGGGTGAAGGAAGCCATGGGGAAGGTCAAGCGGAAGAAGGCACAGAACCCGAACCGGGAGGCAATGAAGGCACTGATTCCGGCGGAACGGAGAATACTGACTCCGGCAGCACGGAGTGACAATAATTGTCATAAGAGCGAATATTGTCAAATAGATTGTAAAGAAACCATATTAAGGATTTCTTTATGAATACTCTAAAAATACATAGAAAAAAGATACGAATCTGCACGATTTCAATAATATCCATGCTGATATTACTGGCGTGCAGATTATTGTATATCATGGTATTTTTGTCGGAAGAATTATCAGAAAAGGCAACAATGCTTCACCAAAGGGAGAGAAGCATAAAAGCTGAAAGAGGGAAAATAATATCTTCTGACGGATATGTGCTTGCGGATAACAAAACCGTCTGCACAGTGTCCGTAATTCATTCCCAGATAGAGAATCCGGAAAAGGTTATCAGTGTTCTGTCAAAGGAGTTAGAGGTTCCTGCGGACAGGGTAAGAAAATATGTTGAAAAAGTAAGCTCAATGGAGCGCATCAAATCAAATGTCTCAAAAGAAATCGGAGACAGAATCAGGAATTACAATCTGCCAGGAGTTAAGGTTGACGAGGACAGCAAAAGATATTATCCCTACAATGAACTTGCATCGAAGGTACTTGGTTTTACCGGCGGCGATAATCAGGGAATTGTCGGCATTGAATCCCGGTACGAAAGTGTATTAAAAGGGATAAACGGGCAGATCCTTACTATGACGGATGCCACGGGAAAAGAACTTGAAAATGAAGCAACGGATAGGATAGAGCCGATTCCCGGAAATGACCTGCATGTAAGTATTGATTACAGCATCCAGAGCTATTGTGAGCAGGCCGCCATGAAGGCGTACGAAGCAAAGGACGCCAAATCCGTCTCGGTGATTGTTATGAATCCGCAGAATGGCGAGATTTATGCCATGGTCAATTACCCGGAATATGATTTGAACCGGCCCTATGAACTCAACTATTCCGTTGACAGGGATTTATCTGAAAGGGAAAAGATGGAGCTGTTGAATTCAATGTGGAGAAACGGGATAACAAATGATACCTACGAGCCCGGCTCGACCTTTAAAACCATTACGGCGACAGCAGCACTTTCGCTGGGAGTGGTTTCGGAGAAGGACCATTTTACCTGCACCGGCCGAACCACGGTCAGCAACAGAACGATAAAATGCCACAAAACAACGGGGCACGGAGCACAGACCTTTGCGGAAACACTTATGAACTCCTGCAATCCTGCTTTTATCAACTGGGGCATGAGGGTGGGTAAGGAAAATTTTCTATTTTATATGAAAAAACTGGGTCTGCTAAGCAAAACAGGAATCGATTTGCCGGGAGAAGCAACCACTATCATGCACAAAACGGAGGATATCAAGGATTTGGAACTGGCGACAATGTCTTTTGGTCAGTCCTTTCAGATTACGCCGCTCCAGCTTCTGCGTGCAGTATCCTGCGTGATTAACGGAGGAACACTGGTGACTCCCCATATCGGCATAAAAAAGGTGGATGCGGACGGCAATGAAGATATATTTCAATACAATACAGAAAAAAATGTGCTATCCTCCTCAGTTTGTGATACAATGAAGAAGTTGTTAAGGAAAGTAGTTGCGGAAGGCGGCGGACAAAAATGCAATATTGAAGGATATTCCATTGGCGGAAAGACAGCCACCTCCCAAAAGTTACCCCGAAGCGCACAAAAATACATCTCCTCATTTATTGGTTTTGCACCGGCAGAGAATCCACAGGTATTGGCTATGTGCATTATTGACGAGCCACAGGGTGTCTACTATGGAGGCACGATTGCAACACCTGTAATCAGGGAGATATTTGAAAATATTTTACCTTATCTGGGTATAGAAAAATCAGATGGAAAGGGATAAAGATGGAATTACGTGATAAGAAAGTTGTTGTTGTAGGAACCGGAGTCAGCGGAATCGGTTCTGCAAAACTCCTGTCAGAGGTGGGAGCCAATATTATTTTGTACGATGGCAATGAAAAAATTGTCAGAGCAGAGGTGGAGCAGAAGGTTGCGGACCTGAATAATGTTGAAATAATTATCGGAGAGATGCCGGAATCCGTGGTAGCGAATGCAGACCTTCTGGTAATCAGCCCGGGAGTGCCAATCGACAGCCCGATTGTTAAGAATTTTGAGGCGGCAGGCGTTCCTGTCTGGGGAGAAATTGAGCTTGCATACAATTATGAAAAAGGAACAGTCTATGCAATAACGGGAACGAACGGAAAAACCACCACCACAACCCTGGTGGGTGAGATTATGAAAAAATACAACGAAAAGACCTTCGTGGTGGGCAATATCGGCATTTCCTACACCGGCGAGACGTTGAAAACCGAAACAGACAGTATCACGGTGGCAGAAATAAGCAGTTTTCAGCTGGAAACCACTCATGATTTTGCACCTGTGGGAACAGCAATTCTCAATATCACACCGGACCATCTTAACAGACATTATACGATGGAGAATTATATTGCGGTTAAGGAATCCATCACCAAAAATCAGAATGGCAAGGGCTTTTGCGTGTTAAATTATGATGATGTCAAGCTCAGGGAATTTGGTAAAACAATAAGCAATGCGGTTTTCTTTTCGCGCAAAACAATTCTTGAGCGAGGTGCGTATCTTGAAGACGGAATATTAAAGTATTCGGATGGCAATACGGTGACGGATGTTATTGCGACCTCAGATATGAAGATTTTTGGGAATCATAATTATGAAAATGCCATGGCGGCAATCGCGCTGACCATTAATGCCGGAGTGCCGGTGGATATAATCAGGGAGGTTATAAAAGGCTTTGCGGGGGTGGAGCACAGAATCGAATTTGTCAGAGAACTTAACGGTGTAAAATTTTATAATGATTCCAAGGGAACCAATCCGGATTCATCTATCAAGGCTTTGGAGGCAATGTCCACACCAACGATACTTATTGCCGGAGGATATGACAAAAATTCTTCTTTTGATGAATTTATTGATGCCTTTGGAGACAAGGTGAAGTTGCTTGTTCTTTTGGGTAAAACAGCACCATTGATTGAAAAAGCGGCGCGAAATCACGGCTTTGACCGAATTGAGACGGTTGACAGTCTTGAGAGTGCAGTTAAAGTATGTTATCATAATGCTTGTAGCGGTGACGCGGTATTGCTGTCGCCTGCCTGCGCAAGCTGGGATATGTTCAAGAGCTACGAGGAACGCGGCGAGCTCTTTAAAAAATATGTAAATAGTTTATAGTAAAGCGAGGTGAATACTTTGCCTGAATTAAAGGTGGCACACTCTGAGGACAGCAAGACAACCCTTTCCCCAAAGGGTAGATTTTTCGACTATACATTGTTGATAATTGTTTTGTTATTAATTGTATACGGATTGATTATGGTGTACAGTACCAGTGCGTTCAGCGGTATGCAGGAGGGTGATCCGGCAAAGTATTTTAGAAAGCAGCTGATATCCACCATGATTGGCTTCGGATTTATGCTGTTGGCAACTTTTATTGATTACAGACGCTGGTATAAATTGAAGGTTCCGATTTATATTCTTTCGGTATTAAGTATTTTTCTGGTTATTCCGTTTGGAGCGGATATTAACGGTGCCAACAGATGGATAAGAATAGGCGGATTTTCGCTTCAGCCGGCAGAAATTGTTAAGCTGGGACTTATTGTATCCCTGGCGGGATTTATTACCTATAGCGGCAAGAAAATATCAAAGTTCCGCAACAATCTGTTTTTCTGCGGAATGGCAGGTATTGCTGCTTTATTCATTCTTGTTATTACCAACAACCTGAGTACTGCAATCATTGTTTTGGGAATTGCCTATCTGATGATTGTGGTAGGCAATAACAAACCAAAGTGGTACATAGTGCTTATGGTGGCATTAGTTGCCATAGCAACTGTGATTGTTGTATTGATATTCAAAAATCCTGACGGCGCAAACGGATTCCGTTTTAAGCGTATTCTCGCATGGAGGGATCCTGAAGCATATGCTTCCGACGTCGGTTTCCAGACATTACAGTCCCTGTATGCACTGGGTTCAGGCGGATTTTTCGGAAAGGGACTGGGACAGAGCCTCCAGAAACTGGGCTTCATTCCTGAAGCACAGAATGATATGGTTTTTTCGGTTATCTGCGAGGAACTTGGATTGTTCGGTGGAATCTGTCTTATTGTGCTCTTCATTCTTCTTATATGGAGACTTATGATTATTGCCAATAATGCACCGGATTTGTTTGGTTCAATGATTGTTGTGGGCGTGATGGCACATATATCAATTCAGGTTGTATTAAACATTGCGGTGGTTACGAATGCCATTCCGAATACCGGGGTCACGCTTCCGTTTATCAGTTACGGAGGAAGTTCTGTTGTATTTCTTATGACGGAGATAGGGTTGGTATTCAGCGTTTCAAGGCAGGTCAGAGTTCCGGTTACAGTGAAAAGCAGACCTGAAAGGCCCGTAAAAACAAGCAGGCAAAATGCATGATTTCAGAGCATATGATGAGAGTCATATGCTCTTTACTAATCGCGGGGTGTTTTGCATATAATGGATATGAAAGAATTCGTATATGGTGAGTTATGCCCAAATTAGTTATACGGGGAAAAAACAGACTGGCAGGAAAAATTACGGTACAGGGTTCAAAAAACAGCTCCCTTCCGATAATTGCCGCAACTCTTTTGGCAGGAGGAGAATATCACATTGATAATGTCCCTGACATTCTCGATGTCAGAAAAATGTTAGGGATTCTAAAAGACCTTGGCAGCAGGGTTGATTTTACTGATTCAAAATTGATAATAAGGACAGCGGACCGGATTGACTCAGGTGATATGCCTGATTGCCGCAAATTGCGTGCTTCGATTCTTATGATGGGAGTTCTGATGGGGCGCAGGGGGTGTTTTGATATGCCATATCCCGGAGGCTGCAGGCTGGGAACAAGACCGGTCAATTATCATATCGCAGGTCTGAAGCAGTATGGTGCCATGATAGAGGAAACGGAAAGCAGTATATTCGGGAAATGCGATTCCTTGACGGGATGCGAATATACTTTTGCTTATCCCAGCATCGGTGCACTGGAAAATATGATTCTGGCCGGGGTGCTTGCAACAGGAAGTACGATTCTCAACAATTGCGCCAAGGAACCTGAGGTGTGTGACCTTTGCGATTTTTTGAGAAAGATGGGCGCAAAAATTTATGGCGACGGCACCGACACAATAGTTATAGAGGGAGTGGATAAGCTTACGCCTGCCGATTATGTCATTCCGGGTGATCGGATTGTTGCGGGTACCTATATGATTGCCTGCGCCGCTGTGGGTGGAAATATTCTTATTCAGAAAATAGAACCCCGGAGAGTACGGTATCTGACAAAGCTGTTGAAAAAAACAGGTTGCCATGTATTTACAGATTCGGTGAATAATGAGATAATAACTCTTGCAGATGGGGGCGGAAGAGCAGTGCCTTACATCTGTGCCAGACCTTATCCTGAATTTCCCACGGATTTGCAACCTCAGACCATGGTATTGCTTTCTGTTTTGCACGGGAGCTCAAAGCTTAAGGATGAAGTATTTGTTGAACGTTACGGAACAGCAAAGGAACTTGCCAAAATGGGTGCGGATATACAGGTGGAAGAGGATGGCGTATATATAAAAGGGAGTGCAAGGCTTACGGGTACCACCGTTAAGGCCGGAAATCTACGACAGGGTGCAGCACTGGTGATAGCGGCATTGGCCGCCGATGGAATAACGATTATAGAAGAATGCCGTCATATCATGAGAGGATATGAAGATATTGCCCGGGATATGAGACGGCTTGGAGCAGATATAGTATGGAAGAACGAAACAGAAAACGTGGACATAAGTGGATAATAGCAGTTTTGTTTTTTTTGGCGTTGGTCGCAGTGGGCATCTTTTTCTTTGTAAATAATTATTTTGAAATCAAGACCGTCAATGTAACGGGAAGCGACAAATACAGCCATGATCAGATTTGCGAATATGTTTTCAAAGGGCGTAACCGGACCAACACATTATTTTTCAAGCATGATTACAAAAAAAATACGGAAATCACGATTCCGTTCATAGCCAAGGTGGATGTACAGGTTAAACTTCCTGACACCATCAACATTACGGTCTATGATAAAAATATTGTGGGATATGTAAAATACAAGGGCTGCAATATGTACTTTGACAAGGATGGAATAATCAACGAGAGCTCGACGACAGTCCTGGACAAAATTCCATATGTTGAAGGACTTGAATATGACAGTATAGTTATGCATTCGCAGCTTGGCATCGATAATCCGGAGGTGTTTGCATACATCAGTGATATTACGCAATATCTTGAAAAATACGGAATGTATGTTGATTCGCTGGTGGTTAACAAGGATAGTACTCTGAATATCAGGTTGGGGAAGGTTACTGTTTTGCTGGGCGAATGCGGAAAGGATATAGCCGACAAAATATATGAATTGAGCTGTATGCAGGAGAAACTCAAGGACCTTGAGGGTATTTTGTACCTTGATAAATATACAAAAGAGAGCAGGAAAATTATTTTTAAGGAGACAAAATCCGAAGAAATTGCGGAACCGGAAGGGGAAAATGCTGCAGATATTCCTGCAACAGAATAGTGTATTTTTCACACATTTGACAAAATTCAAAAAAAATACAAATTTGGTGTTGATATTTTCCTTAAAAAACATTATTATAGTTTATATGTGAGTTACAGTGTAGAATAGTGATTTGAATAACTCGGATGTTAAGGAGGAGTTTCTCGTGTTAGAGATTAGGACTAATGAATCAGAAGCATCAGCTAAGATAATTGTGGTTGGTGTCGGCGGTGCCGGCAACAATGCTGTAAATAGAATGATTGATGAAAATATTTGTGGAGTGGAGTTTATCGGAGTTAATACAGATAGACAGGCTCTTACTTTATGTAAAGCACCAACAGCCATTCAGATTGGTGAGAAACTTACGAAAGGACTCGGTGCCGGAGCAAAACCGGAAATCGGTGAGAAGGCAGCAGAAGAAAGCACAGAGGAACTTTTGCAGGCTATCAAGGGTGCAGATATGGTATTTGTTACCTGCGGTATGGGCGGCGGAACAGGTACCGGTGCAGCTCCTGTAGTTGCAAAGCTTGCTAAGGATGCAGGTATTCTTACTGTAGGTGTTGTTACAAAACCTTTCAAATTTGAGGCAAAGACCCGTATGAACAATGCCATTGCCGGAATTGAGAAACTTAAGGATAATGTTGATACACTTATCGTTATCCCTAATGATAAATTACTTGAGATTGTTGACAGAAGAACTACAATGCCGGACGCACTTAAGAAGGCAGATGAGGTATTGCAGCAGGCTGTTCAGGGAATCACTGATCTTATCAATGTTCCGGGACTCATCAATCTTGACTTTGCAGACGTTCAGACGGTTATGAAGGATAAGGGCATTGCCCATATCGGTATTGGTGTCGGCAAGGGCGATGATAAGGCTATTGAAGCAGTTAAGGTTGCTGTTTCAAGTCCTCTTCTTGAGACAACTATTGAAGGTGCATCCGATGTTATCATCAATATCAGTGGCGATATCGGACTTGTTGAAGCAAGCGATGCGGCAGATTATGTTCGTGAACTTGTTGGTATTGATTCCAATGTTATCTTTGGTGTTATGTACGATTCATCTGTACAGGATGAAGTTACAATTACTGTTATTGCAACAGGACTTGACAAATATGCGACATCTGCAGCCAGTGCAATGGCCGGATTCAATTTAAAGTCAGCACAGAGAACAGTTCCTACATATCAGTCATCACAGTCAACAACAACTGAATCAAAGGCAGACCTTCCGGGACTCAATAAACCGGCTCCTGTTGAAGCAACCGTTGAAGAGAAAGCAATCAAGATTCCTGAATTCCTTCAGAGAAGAAAATAATTCAAATAAGTGGCCTTGTCATCATTGACAAGGCCTTATTTTTCGCTATAAACCGGTATAAAGGAATTGGCTAGTGTCTCAGGATTGACATTATTTTTTCTGCTTTTTCCAGTTCCTCGGAGGACAGAGCCCCCTCCATGTTTAAAAAGATATTTTCAATATCATCCTTGGTAAATTCAATATTTTCGGCGGCTGCCTTGTCCTTGAAGGCTAAGAGAAGGGGAAGCATATCTTCACCTTTTGTGTTGGCGGCAAGCTTAATAAAGTCTTTGAGTATAAGTTCTTTTTTGTTGTCCATATCAGCTAATCTCCTTAACAATTTAATATCTTGCGATACTTTTCATACATTTCCTTCTGGGATGGTGAAAGAACGGAAGACAGAATGTCGGGACTGCCTGAGCCTGCTTTTTTGTACATCTCCATTATTTCAGAAATATTGCCGAAGTTAGAAAAGGTTTCCAGTATCTCCAAATCCTTGCCGGCACAGCAGGGACGCAATTCCCTGATTATGTCCTTGATGTCACCTGCCTCGCGCTGCAGTGCGGGGGATGGTCCGTTTTTATAGAATTCCACGGTCCAGATAAGCTCAGCCATACGGATAAAAATGGCTACGGTACTCTGCTTATCGGGAGGAATGAAGGGTATGTATCCTTTCAACATCTGAAAATATGAGCCGCAGGTTATACAGTCAAAATCTGTAAGTTGAAGCTTGTTTTCCATGGTGTGAACCTGTTTTTTATCAGTATATGCAGCTTAGCCGGACAATATGAGAAAAGCCGCAAGTAGCTTGCGGCTTTCCAAAGGTGAGAAGATTAGTTGATTAATGCGATAAGGATGATGATGAACAACCAGCTGTTACAGCCGCATCCGCATCCACATCCGCAGTTATCTCCACCGAAAATAGAATTGCCAAATCCTTCTCCGCCACATACACAGGAGAGAATGAGTACCCACAAAAGAATACTGCAGCTGCAGTTTCCGTTACCGAGTCCCATTCCGCCACCATTGCATCCACAAGAAGTTGCTGCTAAATCACTCATTATTTTTCCTCCGAAAAATTATATTTACAATATACAAATATGCAATTTTACAACTCATGTTACTGTAAAATGTTGATTTTATCACAAAATGTAGTATAATATTTTTCCAAAGAGCTAAAATTGATAGGAGCGATGATATATGGAAAAAATCAAAATGAATACTCCACTCGTTGAAATGGATGGAGATGAGATGACAAGAGTTCTTTGGTCTGAGATCAAGGAAGAACTTATTAAACCCTTTGTAGAATTGAATACGGAATATTATGATTTGGGTTTGGAGCACAGAAATGAAACTGACGATCAGGTGACAATTGATGCTGCAAATGCAAACATTAAATACGGGGTAGCTGTTAAGTGCGCTACAATTACTCCAAATGCTGCAAGAATGACTGAGTACAACCTCAAGCAGATGTGGAAGAGTCCTAACGGAACAATCAGAGCTGCACTTGACGGAACTGTATTCCGTGCGCCAATCATTGTAAAAGGTATTGAACCATTGGTTAAGAATTGGAAAGCCCCTATTACAATAGCAAGACATGCATATGGTGATGTATATAAGAATGTAGAAATCAAGGTTCCGGGTGCAGGAAAGGCTGAACTTGTATTTACCGGTGAGGACGGTACTGTTTTGAAGGAAACAATTCATGATTTCAAAGGTTCCGGAATAATTCAGGGAATGCATAATATAGATAAATCAATTGAAAGCTTTGCAAGAAGCTGCTTTAATTATGCATTGGATATGAAGCAGGACATCTGGTTTGCTTCAAAGGATACAATTTCAAAAAAATACGATCATAACTTTAAGGATATTTTCCAGGATATTTACGACAAGGAATATGATGAGAAATTCAAGGCAGCAGGAATCGAGTATTTCTATACCTTGATTGATGATGCCGTAGCAAGAGTTATGAAATCAAGCGGTGGATATATCTGGGCCTGTAAGAACTACGACGGCGACGTTATGAGTGATATGGTGGCAACAGCATTTGGTTCCCTTGCAATGATGACATCTGTTTTGGTATCACCATCCGGCGTGTATGAATATGAGGCAGCACACGGAACGGTTCAGAGACATTATTACAAGCATCTCAAAGGTGAGGAAACATCAACCAACTCTGTGGCAACTATTTTTGCATGGACAGGTGCACTTAGAAAAAGAGGAGAGCTTGATGGCAATAATGAGCTTATGGATTTTGCTGACCGTCTTGAAGAGGCATGTATTTCAACAATCGAAAGCGGCAGTATGACAAAGGATCTCGCATTGATTACAACAATCGAGAATCCTACAGTTCTTAACAGCTTCGAATTTATTAAAGCAATAAGAACCAAACTGGAAGAGAGTTATAAATAATACGCATTTTTAGTGCGGATGTATGTGTGGTAGATTCATGAAAGGTAAAAAGACTAAAAACAGAATGCGGAAATCGAATATCTTTTTTGAAACTGCCACACTTATTAAGAAAAGTGGTCTGAATTTCTGGCTGTTTGAGCTTCTCTATAAGCTTGCTGCATTTGCAATCCTGTATCCGCTGCTTCTTGCAGCATTCGGATTTACGTTGAAAAGAGCAGGATTCAATTATCTTACCAATGATTATATATATATCTATCTGAGAAATCCCTTTACAATATTATTGATATTGCTTCTGATTACAGGTTTTATTTCCTATGTATCAATGGAATTGTGTTGTCTGGCAATATGCTTTGATGCTGCCCATCACGACAGAAAAATAAGCCTGTTGGAGATATTCAGGGGTGGCACAAGACTGTTTACAAAAAAATTCTGGGGAAAAAAGTTTTTCTCGGGCTTTGGCATGGTGAACATCCTTGTGACCGTAAATGTTACTCTGATAGGATTTCTGGTGGCCAATGTGAATCTTCCATCCTTTGTTACGGATATATTTAAAAGACCGGTGGTGCTTGCCGGTGTAATACTGGTTCTTGTCGCACTGTTTATATACTGTCTCGTCAATATTTTTGTGGTCAATATTGTTGCCTATGACGGAAGCAGTACTAAGGAGGCAAGGCAGAGAAGCAGGAGAATGATAAGGCACAGATGGTGGAAAACCCTGCTTACATTTGTGCTTTGGAACCTGTTTGTTCTCGTGCTTATCTATGGAATATATTTTATTCTTTTGGCATTGATATGGATAGGAGTGTCCATACTCAATAAAACACAGCTTGGTATTGCAATTTATCTGGCGGTATTCCGTAATGCGATAAAGGTGATAAAGGTCTTGCTTTTTGTTGGAGTTTTGCCGGTTTGTTTTTCTATTGTCTCGACCTTGTTCTACCGATTCCGCTGTGATAGTGGAAATGCGGAAAATACAGGCATTTTTTCAAAGGAGGGAGCAAAAAAGAGTGCCAAAGAGAACAGGAAACTGCAGGTGTGGATTGCGGGAATCCTGATTGCAGTCAGCGTTGCCGCGGATAGCTATTATCTGGTGAAGTCTTTTGAGACCAATCCGTTTCATAATGTAGAAATGTTCAACGATACGGAGGTTATGGCACACAGGGGGAATTCCTACAATGCTCCGGAAAATACCATGCTTGCCTTTGAGAAGGCGGTTGAGGCCACCGCGGATTATATCGAGATTGATGTCCATATGACCAAGGACGGCAGGTTGGTAGTAATGCATGATTCCAATCTTAAAAGAACTGCGGGAATCAACAGGGAAATATATAATGTGAATTATGAGGACATCAGGGATGCGGATGTGGGAAGCTGGTTTGGAAGCGACGAGGAGTTCGCAAAATGCCGGATTCCTCTGCTGAGTGATGTGATGAAATATGCAAAAAACAGAATAAAGCTCAACATTGAGGTTAAGCAGTCAGACCATGAACCGGGTCTGGTTGATAAGGTGGTAGAGATGATTCACGAATTTAAATTTGAAGATGAATGTGTCATAACATCCATGAATTATGAGGCACTGAAACAGGCCAAAATGCTTGATGAGAGCATTAAGACCGGATATGTGCTTTCGGTAGCATACGGAAGCTTTTATAATATTGATTATGTGGATGCTTTTAGTATTAATTCCGGATATGTGGACAAAAATGTAATTGATGCTATTCATAACAGAGGTAAGGAAGTATATGTGTGGACCATCAACGGTGAGGACAGGGCAAAAGAGCTTACAATGATGGGAGTTGACGCAATTATCACAGATAATACGGAGATGGCGAGGGAGGTTATATATTCAAAATACTCAAATGGTCTGTTATTTAATGTTTTGAGCTATGTATTCAAAAAATAATTAAGTGTTACTATTTTGACAACGGACAGTCGTTATACTATAATATTAAGATGAATCTTATGAATTTATCCTGCATATTACAGGCAAAATATAATGAAAAGAGGCATATTTATGGAGAATAGGAGAATAGTAGTTGCATTAGGAAGAAATGCTTTCGGAGAGACCTTCCCGGAGCAGAAAACGAATGTTGCCAAAGCTGCAAAGGCTATTGCTGATTTGGTAGAGGCAAAATACGAAGTGATTATCACACATAGCAACGGTCCGCAGGTGGGCATGATTCAGACTGCAATGACCGAATTTGCAAGATTAGATGAGAGATATACGGTTGCACCAATGTCCCTTTGCGGTGCAATGAGTCAGGGATATATCGGATACGACCTTCAGAATGCCATCAGAACGGAGCTTCTTAACAGAGGTATCTACAAGACAGTTGCAACAATTATCACTCAGGTTAAGGTGGATCCTTTTGATAAAGCTTTTTCCAATCCTACCAAGGTTATCGGAAGATATATGACGGAGGAGGAAGCGCGCTTGGAAGAGGATAAAGGCAATTATACCGTTAAGGAAGACAAAGGATACAGAAGAATTATTGCCGCTCCAAAGCCGCTTGACATATATGAAATTGATGCAGTCAGAGCACTTGCGGATGCAGGTCAGGTTGTAATTGCTGCAGGCGGTGGAGGAATACCGGTGCTTGAGCAGAAAACAGTGCTCAAGGGTGCCAGCGCAATTATCGAGAAGGACTATACGGCTGCGCGTCTTGCGGAGATGGTGGACGCAGGAACATTGCTCTTCCTTACCGCAGGGGATAAACCTGTTACCGTATTTGAAGGAACTGATAAGGAAAAGAAATTTGACCATGTAAAGGCAAGTGAATTAAAACAGTATGTCACAGAGGAACATCTGGGTGCAATCACCACACTGCCAAAGGTTGATGCTGCAGTAAATTTTGTTTTGGCAGGAGAGGGAAGAAAGGCTGTTATTGCAGACCTTGAGAAAGCCAAAGATGCACTTGCAGGCAAAACAGGAACTACCATTGAATAGATTAATATAATGAAAAGAGGAATTAATAATGACTAAGGTTACAATTATTTCAGGTTTTTTGGGAGCCGGAAAGACCACATTAATCAAGAAGCTTCTTGCTGAAGTATATACGGACATGAAAGTTGTACTTATCGAAAATGAATTTGGTGAAATAGGTATTGACGGCGGATTTCTCAAGGATGCAGGAGTTCAGATTAATGAGATGAACTCAGGATGTATATGCTGCTCACTGGTTGGAGATTTTGCGGAGGCACTTAAGAAAGTTACGGCTGATTATACTCCGGATTTGATTCTCATTGAGCCATCCGGTGTTGGTAAGCTTTCAGATGTTGCAAAGGCAGTTGAGAATGTTAAGGACGAAGTCGGACTTGAACTGGACAGTTTTATCACTGTGGCAGACGGAACAAAGTGCAAAATGTATATGAAGAATTTTGGTGAATTCTATAACGACCAGATTGAAAACGCATCTACCATTGTTCTGAGCAGAACTCAGAATATGGATGAACATAAGCTCGAAGAGAGTGTTGCCATCATTAAAGAGCATAATGATAAGGCTCCGGTTATCACCACTCCTTGGGATCAGCTTGACGGAGATGTAATAAAAAAAGCACTTGAATCAAAGGACCTTCTTGCAGAATTGATGGAGGATCTGGAACACGAGCATCACCATGAGCATGACGGCGAATGCAGTTGCGGACATCACCATGAGCATGAACATGAACACGAGCATCACCATGAACATGACGGCGAATGCAGTTGCGGACATCATCATGAGCATGAACATGAACACGAGCATCATCATGAGCATGACGGCGAATGCAGTTGCGGACATCATCATGAGCATGAACATGAACACGAGCATCACCATGAGCATGACGGCGAATGCTGTTGCGGACATCATCACCATCATCATGCAGATGATGTATTTAACAGTTGGGGAGTTGAAACCCCACACAAATATGATAAGGCTGAAATCGAGGCAATTCTTAAGAGACTTGTGGAGACGGATGAGTTTGGCGTGATTCTTCGTGCCAAGGGTATGGTTCCTGACAAGAACGGTAGCTGGATTTATTTTGACGCAGTGCCGGGCGAGTATGAAGTCAGAGAGGGCAGTCCTGAATATACCGGCAAGCTTTGCGTTATCGGTACCGGTGTTGAAGAAGGAAAGATGAAAGAATTATTCGGTTTGATTTAGAGGTACAAAATGGATATTCCAGTATTTATTATTAATGGTTTTCTTGAGAGCGGTAAAACTGCATTTATCAAGGACACACTCAAAACAGAAGATTTCAATGACGGAAGCTCCACATTGATTATTGCTACTGAAGAGGGCGAAGAGGAATATGATGATTTCGAGCTTATGAAATACAAGGCCCATGTGGAGAATGTTGAGAATGAGGAGGCACTTACAAAGGATTTTTTCATCAAGGCCTGTGACATATGTAAAGCACAGCGTGTTTTTGTTGAGCTTAACGGAATGTGGAAGCTTGATGAGTTTATCGAGAAACTGCCGGGATTTATGCAGGTGGTACAGATTATCACATTGGTTAATGCAGAGACATATGATATGTATCTTGCCAATATGAGGCAGGTGATGATGGAACAGTATAAAATGACGGAAATGGTTATTTTCAACAGATGCACCAAGGACTCAGACAGGGCGGCATACAGAAGAAGTGTCAAGGCGGTTAACTCCAGGGCACAGGTATATTTTGAATCTTCAGACGGAAGCTCTAATGAAGTTAATGAGATTCTTCCTTTTGACATTAATAGTCCGGAAATCGAAATATCGGATGAGGATTACGGTCTATGGTATATGGATGCGATGGATAATCCTGAAAAATACCAGGATAAGATTGTCAAAATGAAGGTAGTGGTATATAAACCAAAGCAATATATCAAGAATAATATGTTTGCACCGGGAAGATTTGCAATGACCTGTTGTGAGGATGATATCAGATATATTCCGGTGCTATGCAAATGTGACAAGCAGATGATGAAGGCTCTCGACGGATACCGTGACAGGGATTTTATCAATCTTGTGGCAAAGGTAAATGTCGAATTCTGCAAGGAATATAACGGCCCGGGAGTGATGCTGTATGCCATGGATATCACGGCAGCGGCAAAGCCTGAGGATGAATTAGTATATTTCAATTAATCTGAGGTAATGGATGATTAGAACAATCAAAAAAGCAATAGCAGTATTGCTGGCTGCCTGCTTTGTCCTGTATCTTCCGGGATGCGGCAGACAGACACAGAATAAAAATAGTGAGAATGTTGTATTGGAGTCAGTTTGTAATGAATTTGACTCCATTTGTGATGATTATGTACATGAAGTATATGCTGATGACTGTTCACCTTGTTTTGTCTTTAAGGAACCGTCAAAATATGGTTTTGACATTGAGGACTCGGACTTCTGTTTTGAATTCATATCTCTGGAGAAATACCTTCATATGGGAGAGATTGACCAAACCTACAAAAAGAAGTTTGAGACGGTGGATTACGATTCGCTGGATGAAGACAGACAGGATAAGTATTCCCACCTTATGTCCATGATTGAGTGGACCGAGTGTACTTATACGGAGGATATGTATTATATTCAGAATTATCTCAGTGTGAACAACGGGATGATGATGAGTTTTCTGGATACCATGAGAGCATTCAGTATTGATTCGCAGGAGGACGTTGAACATTATCTTTCCCTTGAAAAAAGCTTCGCAGAATGTCAGGAGGGGTTTGTTGAGTATGCCGGGGAAAGGGCACGCAGAGGACTTTTGCATGAACCGAAGAACTTTGCAGACCTTGTTGAATTGTATGGGGAAAAAGCGGACAGCGGTCTTCAGAGTCTGATTGATGATTTTGAGAAAAAACTGGCGCAGCTTGACCTTTCGGATGCAAAGCTAAGGGAATACGGTGAGCGTAACAGGTCTATAATCAGCGATAGCGTTATTCCTGCGATAAGGAAAACAGCAGGAGAATTGGAGAAGCTGATGCCTCTTTGCAAGGATAAATATGGGATCTGCTCATATGGCGACAATGGAAAAAAATTGTACGAAAGCAAGCTTAAGTGTATGCTGGGTAGGGATATCAGTGTAAAAGAATATGAAAACTATATTCTTGAAAAAAACAATGATATTCAGAGTAGAATTGTGGATATTCTTGACAACAGTTTTTCCCTGTATAGCCAGCTTAGTACTTATAAGACGGGTTTTGACAATGCCCGGAGCATAATAGAATTTATTCTGGATAAAATGGAGGAGGATTTTCCGGAACCCGTAACGGATAAATATACTCTTGAGGAATTTGACAAATCCATGGAAGGAAGCGGAACAGCTGCATCATATTTTCCAAGCAGAGTGGGGGATGTGGATAATAATGTAATCCTAATTAACAGCGAGGAAGTGGCAAATGAGGATCTGCAGTCATTCCAGACGGTTGCACATGAAAGCCTGCCGGGGCATATGTATCAGAATACCTATGACGTTATGAACGCCGGAGATGATTTTATTGTGGAAAAAACGATGGCCCTTGCCGTATCTGAGGGCTGGGCGCAGTTCGCATCCATGTATTCCATGAAATACCTTGATGCGGATGAAAAACTTCTGGAATTATACCGTCTGATGGATAATCAAAGCAGAGCCGTGTATGTGCTGGCCGGAATCTGCGCAAATTATTATGGAATGGATATGCAAGATACAATTGATTATATCTCAGAATGCACGGGACAAAGGCAATATGCCGATGCAGTTGTAAAAAGTGAATATTATACTATTACGGATTATACATTCTTTTTGGATCCGTATGTCTATGGATACCTTCAATATGAAGATATGTACAACAAGGCGGCAGAAAGATTGGGTGAGAGCTTTGATGACAAGGAGTTTTTTGCATTCATACTCGACAGCAGATATTTGAATTTTGATATTCTTGACAGTCGTCTTGATGAATGGATTAGATTAAAAAAATAGTCGTGCAATATCCAGTTCTTTGCTGTCTGAAAAGTTGCAGAGAAGTTCTTTAATACGGATATTTGAAAGCATTGGATCATAGGATAATATTAGGGCGGCGGCTCCGGACACGATAGGGGTGGACATGGAGGTGCCGCTTTTTGTGGAATAATGACCCGGGCGGTTGGCGCAGCTGATTATTTTGTTCCCCACCGTCAGAATATCGGGCTTGGGAATATTGCAGTGGGTGGGACCCTGACTGGAATATCTTGTGCTTATTTTGCCGTAGGGATTTACTGTGGTAAGCTTTTCATTAGAGCCGACAGTGATTATTTTGCGGCTTATGCCCGGAGTGGTAATAGTATAGGAATCCGGACCGTCATTGCCTGCGGATGCCACTACCACAAGGCCTGCATCCCAGAGGCTGTTCACAGCCTTTACCAGAACACTGTTTTCATCAGCACAGTTGGTGGAGGGCATACCGATGGAGATGTTGACAATTCGTATGTTATATTTTTTATAATTGTTCAATATCCAGTTGATTCCTTCCATCAGCTTTTCTGATTTGGCAGTGCCGTCGTGCTCCAGTACTTTCAGGGGGATTATTCCTGCATCGGGAGCAATTCCGTAAATGGGTCCTGTGCCCTTGTTAGCGCAAAGAATCCCGCACACATGCGTCCCATGAGAGTTGTCATCATACGGAAGGGCTTTGTATTGAATGAAGTCTTCAAAATGAATGATATTCTGTTTTATCAATTTATGGGGAAAACAGCCTGTGTCGGGAACTGCAATGACTATGCCCCGACCGGTGTAGCCGAGCCTGTGAATTTTATCTATGGACAGCAATTGTGCAACATGATTCATGATAATACCTTTTTTATTTATCATATGCAGATTTGCCTGCATTGGTATTTTCTATTTGAAATCCCTAGGTGGTTGTACTAAAATATGTATATAGTTTGGAGGATAGAAAATAATATGAGAGAAATACACCAGGGCGAGATATATCGTCATTTTAAAAATAAGCTTTATCAGATTGTTGCGGTTGCAACCCATTCTGAGACAAGGGAAAAATATGTTGTGTATCAGGCGCTTTACGGTGCCTTCGAGACCTACATAAGACCCTACGATATGTTTATTAGTGAGGTTGACAGGGTAAAATATCCTGATGTAAAAGTAAAATACAGATTTGAAAAGGTTGAGCCTGAAGAGCTGACGGACTCCGTGGAGGTGCCGGTTGCTAATTGTGAAGTTATTGCGGATACACCGGTCGGAAAATGTGAGACTTCCAAGGTATGTGAGCTTCAGACTGAGGAGAAACTCATAGTGGATGGCGTCAGAGTTAATCCTTTGCTGATGAAATTTTTTGATTGCGACAGCAGTGCGGAACAGATAGAATACCTTTCTTCGATTAGGGATAAGGTCGATGACAAGCTTGTAACGGATATTGCGGTGGCACTCGACATTACTGTCAATGACGGGGATGTGGATGAAAAATTATCATCAATAATTACCTGCCTCAAGACCAAAGCGAGATTTGAGTGCGGAAGGCTGAGATAGAGGAGCATTATCGTGAAAGAATTTTGGATTAAGTTCAAATCAAATATTACACTTGAAGGGGTAGTGGTAAAGCTTATTCTTGCGTGGCTGCTGACCTCACTGATATTTGCAATCAAAATGGATACTCCGTTTATGAGTGCGCAGTTCACCGGGGCAATCAATCTGGGAATGTATATTTCATTTCTGTTGCTGTTCTTTGTATTTTTTTGTGCGGTGAGTACAGTTAAAAATTTGTTGTGGGTGGAGACCTACGGACCATTAATTCTTGTTACAATTTATGGAACGATGAGTCTGTACAAGAATCCGCAGGTGTCATATCTGGTGGGAATTCTTCTTGCAATAGCCATTGCGCTTGCCTATGCTGTCAATAAGACCAGGGTCTTTGCCGAGATAAAGAGCAAAAAAACTGTTATAATAATGTATGTTGCTGCTGCATTGTTTTATATGGCGATTACGGGAACCACCACTGTTTTAAGATATATCAATTATTATTCGCCCGCTTTTGATTTCGGAATATGGGCACAGATGTTTCAGAACATGAAAACGGGATTTGCACCGGTGACCACCGTGGAAAGAGAATATCTTTTATCACATTTTGCGGTTCATTTTTCACCGATATACTATGTATATCTTCCGTTTTACATGCTTTTTCCGTATCCTGTAACATTGCAGGTGTTGCAGACAATTACTCTTGCAAGCGGAATTATTCCGGTATTGTTAATATGCAAAAACCGCGGACTGAGTAAAACAGCGCAGGTGGGCTTCGGCTTTATTTTCGCATTGTTTCCGGCTCTGGCAACAGGCTGTTATTACGATCTGCATGAGAATTGCTTTCTGGTACCGCTGTTGCTGTGGCTGTTCTATTTTATTGAGAAGGACAGCATCAAGGGAATGATTATTTTCTCAGTATTAACAGTGCTGGTCAAGGAGGATGCCGCCGTATATCTTGCATGCATCGGAATATATACCATGTTCGGCAAGAATAAATATGTGAAGGGCGCGGTTATGACCGCTTTTGCCATAATATATTTTCTCGGAGTAACCTTCTACCTCAAGAAATTCGGATTGGGAATTATGTCCAACAGATATAGCAATTTTATGACAGAGGATGGTCAGGGACTTATCTGGGTGGTGCGCAATTTCATAACAAATCCTGCATTTGCGCTTAAGGAATGTTTTAAGAGCGACAGATTTGAATTCATACTTTATATGCTTTTGCCGGTGGGATTTATGCCGGTTATTACCAAGAAGGTTGCAAATTTGGTATTACTGATACCGATGCTTATTGTGAATCTGGCACCTGATTATCAGTACCAGCATTCAATATTTTTTCAGTATGTATTTGGTACTCTTGCCATACTGATATATATGTCGATTATCAATTATGCCGATATGTCAGAAAAAATCAGGAAATTCTTTTGCGGTCTTGCATTGTGTGCCGCAATTGTGGTTATGCCATTGGCATCCCTTTCTAAAACATGGTATTGGGACAATTATAGTATTAATAAAAAAAATATTCAGATACTCGACGAGGTTATGCGAAGCATACCGGAGGATAAATCGGTCAGCGCTTCCACATTCTTTGTGGCGCATCTTTACAGGCATAAGGAATTATATGAGTATCCGCATCTGTATAAGGAACGGGTTGATACCGATTATGTCCTTGTGGATGTCAGATCAAAGGATATGACAAAAGAGGAGCAAAATGCGCTTATTAATAAGGGCTATGAACTGATAAGTTATAAGTACAAATTGTATATGTTATATCAAAAAAGATGGTAAAAAATAAGCAATATGTGCTATTGACTTTTTATCTATATAATGAGATAATCTTATCGAAATTTCGTAAAAATAATGGAGGACAAAAATTATGGCAACAAAAGCGTACTATCCATTGTCAGAAATCGGTGCCGGTAAAGTTGGTTTTTCTAAGACCCGTTCAATTATCGAAGCTGCATTTTATGGCAACAATGTAATTAAAGTTAACACATTAAAAGAGGCATACGAATTAGCCAAGAATTCACCTGGAACAATTGTTACAGATATGCCAGTTTATAGAGGTGAGGAATTTGGTCTTGAGAAAGACGCAAAAGTTCTTCTTTTCAACGATGGTGCAGTAACAGGCCGTTATGCTGCAGCTCGTCGTATCAAAGGTGAGCCGGGCGTAGATGCTGCTAAGCTTGACAAAGTAGCAATGGATGCTGTATATGAGACCCGTTGGAAAACAATGTATCATGCAGAGGTGTTCGTTGGACTTGACCCTGAATTCATGGTTAAGGCACATCTCCTTATTCCTGAAGGAGAGGAAAATATCCTTTACAACTGGATGCTTAACTTCCAGTATATGTCAGATGAGTATGTTAAGATGTACAAGAACTCACAGCCTGTAGGTAACGGCAATGAGCCTGATATCTACATTTTCTCTGATCCACAGTGGGTACCTGGCAACAGACCTGATGTTGATTACAGCTGCTTAAGCGATCCACTTACACTTTGCTATTTTGATACAGATCAGAACTGTGCTTGTATCCTTGGTATGAGATACTTCGGTGAGCACAAGAAAGGTACTCTTACAATGGCTTGGGCTATTGCTAACAGAAATGGTTATGCTGCATGCCACGGTGGACAGAAAGAGTACTCACTTGAAGGCGGAAAGAAATTTGTTGCTTCAGTATATGGTCTTTCAGGATCAGGTAAGTCAACACTTACACATGCTAAGCACAATGGAAAATATGACGCATTCGGCGGTATCAAAGTTCTTCATGATGATGCTTTCATCATCAACTCTGACACATGTGCATCAATCGCACTTGAGCCAACATACTTTGATAAGACTGCAGACTATCCAACAGGATGTCCTGATAACCAGTACCTTCTTACCGCTCAGAACTGTTCAGCTACAATGGATGAGGATGGAAAAATCCAGCTTGTAACAGAGGATATCAGAAATGGTAACGGACGTGCTATCAAATCCAAATTGTGGTCACCAAACCGTGTGGATAAGATTGATGCTCCGGTTAATGCAATTTTCTGGATTATGAAGGATCCAACAATTCCACCTGTAGTTAAGCTTAAAGGTGCTGCACTTGCTTCTGTTATGGGTGCTACACTTGCTACTAAGACATCTACAGCTGAGCGTGTTGCTGCAGGTACAGATATGAATGCACTTCGTATCGTTCCTTATGCAAACCCATTCAGAACTTATCCACTTGTTAACGACTATGTTAAGTTCAAAAAACTCGTTGAAGAGAAGAACGTTGACTGCTACATCGTTAATACCGGTGATTTCATGGGAACAAAATGTAAACCTGCTGATACACTTGGTATTCTTGAGACAATCGTTGAAGGAAAAGCTAAATTTGAGCAGTGGGGACCATTCTCAGATATCGAGATTATGTATGACTGGTCAGGAAAGACAGCTGATTTCACACCAAATCTTGCAGATAAGGCTTACACAGAGGCACTTAAGAATGCTATGCAGAACAGAGTTGATGCTGTTGAAGGCTTTGCAACTAAGAAAGAAGGATATGACAAACTTCCTGATGAGGCTCTTGAAGCTCTTAAGAAGATTGTTGATGAGGCAGCTTCTCTCTAATAACAATATGAATTTGATGATTATGAGCCGGCTTTTGCCGGCTCAAATTAGGGATTTTTAATTCTTAAGAGAAACGGCATAGTTTAGTGATTTATTTTACTGGACTATGCCGTTTTTATTGATGTGATGTTGGTGTTTGAAATTATCAACTAAGTGAGGTGGCATAAATGGCGCAAAAGAAGTTAGATCCACATATGTGGAATTTAGAAAATCTTTTTATATGCATCTATAATGTTCCCGTATATCAAAGACCATATTCTTGGGACAGAGAGCAAATCCAGGTTTTGTTAGGGGATATTTATGACTCATATACTGGTCCGGATAAGGACTCTGAGCATTTCAAATACTATATGCAGGACAATGAGACGCTCATGCTCAAAGATGGGCATGACTTATTGAATATGGAATTGTAGCCCCTGGAGATATTTTATAACCCCTGTGGACGAGAAAACCCACGGTTTTAACCGTGTGGATGACAGTCCGCAAATATTTTAACTATGTGTAGACGTGCATATTGAAAATATCTACACGATATGCTATGCTAAATCTATGAAGAACGAGTATAAACATACAAAAACAACAGTATCACTAATCAACTACCATTTTGTGTTCTGCCCCAGATATCGAAGAAAAATCTTTAATATTGAGGGTGTAGAACAACGATTTAAAGAACTTACAGAAGCCGAGTGTAGTAAAAGCGGTATTGAAATACTTGCGTTGGAGTGTCATATAGACCATGTACATATATTTGTTAGTGTACTTCCAACAATAAGTATTCCTACAATAATGCAACAAATCAAAGGCGCTACTTCTGTAGAACTTAGGAAAGAGTTCCCACAGCTTAAAGCAATGCCTAGTCTTTGGACTAGAAGCTATTTTGTAAGCACAGCTGGCAATGTAAGTTCTGAAACAATCAAATGGTATGTTGATACACAAAAAACCAGACCATAGGAGTAAGTATGCAAAAAGGTATTAAGTTTAGGGCATATCCTAACAAGGAACAACAAAACTTAATAAATCAGACACTTGGTTGTTGTAGACTCATCTACA
>JAEDHB010000004.1 GCA_016297265.1 Butyrivibrio sp. | reverse complement strand
TGATGAACAGAAAATAATTCTTCAGAATCAGCAGGAACGTGCAATGCTGAGAATCTCAAACCACCGTGGAGGATAACGGAATCGGAATGTCTGAACAGTTCAAGGAACATATTTTTGATGCTTTTTCCAGGGAACGGACAAGTACGGAAAGCCGTGTGGAAGGCAGCGGAATCGGAATGTCCATTGTTAAAAATCTGGTTGATATTATGGATGGAACGATTGAGGTTGAGAGTGAGATTGGCAAGGGTACCAAAATAACGGTTACACTTCCTCATAAGATTGCCACGGAAAAGGATCGCAATATTGTCGGACAGATTGAGGATCGATATGCGGATGTAAAATTTTCCGGTAAAAGAATCCTCCTTGCAGAGGATAATGACCTCAATGCGGAAATTGCACAGACAATTCTTTCGCAGGTAGACTTTGAAGTTGAGAGAGCCGAAAACGGAAAAAGATGCGTGGAGATGCTTCAAGCGGCAGATGCGTATTATTACGATCTCATACTTATGGATATTCAGATGCCTGAAATGAATGGTTACGAGGCAACCAAAGCAATCCGATGCCTTGTGGATAAAGCTAAGGCCGGTATTCCTATTATTGCAATGACGGCCAATGCCTTTGAGGAGGATAAGAGGGATGCCTTGGAAGCAGGCATGGACGGACATCTCGCTAAACCGATTAGAATTAATGAACTGATGAAGACTATGGTAAACTGTCTGATATAGATTCATATTATGCAAAACAGTTATTAACAAATACAATGCCCCCAAGGGTTAGACGTTTAGTCCTACCATTGGGGGCGTTATTATAACTCAAGATTATTTTGTTAATTCTTAATTTAATAATTGCTTTATTGCCTCGGAGTCGAATGTGACGCTGGTAAGATGGTTTACTTCTATCTGATATAGCGCATGGGCAGCAAGATGCTCCGCAACCTGTTCTACATCACGGATACCTGAAGTCTGGGAACAGAGCTCGACTATTGTATTTAGTCCGTCCTCGGTTATACAGATTTCATCTTCCGACATACTCATTCTCTTAAGAATCTTTGGAAGGGCAAATTTTGAAAAAATCACCTTTTTCTCCTCGGCTGTATAGTCAGGGATTTCGATTACGGCAAAACGCGACATAATCGGAGCACTTATTTTGCTTTTATCGTTGGCCGTTGCAATCGGATATACACCATCGGTAGGAATCATACATTCCATATAGTTGTCAGTGAAACCCAGATTGTCTAACAGAGTGAGCAGAACATCGGCAGGATTGCCGTTGCCCTTGCCTTCATTTGCCTTGTCAAGCTCGTTGATGATAAATACAAGCTTTGATTCGCCGGCTTGTGCAAATGCTTCCATAATGATTCCCGGTTTGGCATTGGCATATACTCTCGAACTTCCCGTGAGCTGCTCCGGGTCATTGATTGAACTCATATCCAAAGTTGTCCATGACAGCTTGAGAATTCTGGCAACTGCATATGCTACCTGTGATTTACCTGTTCCGGCAGGACCAACAATAAGAAGTCCGTACGCAGGAAGGGTATGGGTTCGGTTTATCTGAATGATTGTCTCAATGATTCTCTGCTTGACTTTCTCCATTCCATAGAGCTCTTCGTCGAGGATTCTTTTAGCTTCCACAGGGTCGATGGAGGCAAAATAATTGCTTTTCCAGTTGATGCTCATCATAGTTGAGAGTGCTCTCTGTGCGTGACGCCTTTCTTCCGGTGATACCTCGTTGGATTTTGCAACCACAAGATTACGCCTTGCCCACACCTGAATGTTCTCAGGTAATGTTTTACCGGCACATGCAATGAAATCCGTAATGCTCTGGATGCTGGTAAGCTTCATTCCGTCGCCTTCAACATCGGCATTCTCATCAACAGGTTCCTCGCTTGGAGGGTCACTGGAGAGCAGACGGTCAATCATGTACTGGAGAAAACCGTCCCCTGAGGACATTTTTGCATTGTCCGAAAAGGCCTGTTCGCGAATTTTGTATACGCAGTAGCCTTGAGGAGTACTTGCTCCGGTGAGCTTGACCTTGATATGGTTTTCGCCAAGCCATTTGTAAAGGCTTGTGAATCTTGAATCTATTTTGATGATATCGAAACTGACTTTTTCGTCATTCTCGTGAATCTCAAAGGAAGTTCTTTTTATAGGGTTGATGAACATTCCGTTGGTATGATGCTTAAATTTATTGTCAGGATTAGCAATAATCATAATGGGATGTTCTTCATCGGGCTCATTGACCCATGAACGGAATGTGGTATATGTGCAAACTGAAGCATTGTTTGCATCCGGTTTATCTTTAAAATCAAATACTGGCATTTCCTTCTCCTTGATAATCATATTTTTTTAATAATATCATAAAATATTCTCTTGCACAAACACTTAATGAGTTGTAAACTTAACAAAGATAATAATATGATGGAGGAAAAAATAATGGCAGAAAAAGTTGTTTTAGCATATTCAGGCGGACTTGACACAACAGCAATCATTCCATGGTTGAAGGAAACATACGGATATGATGTTATCTGTTGCTGCGTTGACGTCGGACAGGAAAGCGAGCTTGAAGGACTCGACGAGAGAGCGAAATACTCAGGCGCTGAAAAATTATACATTGAGGATGTAGTTGATGAGCTTTGCGATGAGTATATTATGCCAACTGTCAAGGCGAATGCTGTTTATGAGAATAAATATTTACTGGGTACGTCTTTTGCAAGGCCTGTTATTGCAAAGAAGCTTGTTGAAATTGCAAGAAAAGAAGGCGCTGTTGCAATTTGCCACGGTGCTACAGGTAAGGGTAATGACCAGTTGAGATTTGAACTTTCAATCAAGGCACTGGCACCGGACATCAAAGTTATTGCTACCTGGAGGCAGCCTGAGTGGACAATGCAGTCCCGTGAGGACGAAATAGATTTTTGCAGGGCACATGGAATTGACCTTCCTTTTGATGCAAGTCACTCCTACAGCCGTGACAGAAATATCTGGCACATCAGCCATGAGGGTCTTGAACTTGAGAATCCTGCTCTTGCACCAAATTATGATGATTTGTTAGTTTTGAGCGTAACTCCTCAGAATGCTCCTGATGAAGCAGAGGATGTTGAAATTGATTTTGAGGCAGGTGTTCCTGTTGCAGTTAACGGAAAGCGAATGAAGGTTTCCGACATTATCAGAGAGCTTAACCGTCTTGGAGGTAAGCACGGAATCGGTATCATCGATATTGTTGAAAACCGTGTTGTTGGTATGAAATCCCGTGGTGTATACGAGACACCGGGCGGAACAATCCTTATGGAGGCTCATACTCAGCTTGAAGAAATCTGTCTTGACCGTGAAACACTTGCATACAAGAAGCTTGTAGCAACAAGATTTGCTGACCTTGTATATGAAGGAAAGTGGTTCTGCCCGCTTCGTGAATCATTGTCAGCATTTGTGGATAAAACACAGGAGACAGTAACAGGTAAGGTTAAGATGAAACTTTACAAGGGCAATATAATTAAGCAGGGAACAACATCCCCATATTCATTGTATTCTGAGAGCCTTGCATCATTTACAACCGGTGATTTGTATGATCATAAAGACGCTTCAGGCTTCATCAATCTGTTTGGACTTTCAATGAAGGTAAGAGCAATGATGAAACAGAATCTTGACGAGAACAAAAAATAATATAACGTAATATTCGGATTTAAGAAAACAGCGGCAGAATTCTTTTTGTGTTCTGCCGTTGTTTCTATTTGTAAAAGTTTTCCGAAAATAGTATAATATGTGCAAAGGGGGAACGGTTATATTGTTTAATTCTGAAGAAGATAAGAGAAAATATATTCAGGAATATAATGACGAGATACGTACACTGAGAGGAGCCTCGCAGGCAGAAATTGCCTTGTACCGCGAACTGGTTGAAGAAGGCTGCTCCAAAATGTGGACTGAGGCACTTGTGGCCAAGGCCTACAGTTGTTATGGCGGAGATGAAGCGTACGAATGTGACTGGTTTATGTCCAGGGATATACTTTTGCAATTGATTGAGATGAATGGGGATGCCAATCCATTCCACTATAATACCTTGGGGTATATATATTATTACGGACGGTGTACCGATGGCGAGCCGGACTATGATGCTGCGTTCAAATACTTTAGCGTCGGTGCGGCTAATGGAATATATGAATCAAAATATAAACTGGCTGACATGTTTATTAAAGGGCTGGGAGTCTGCAGGAGTGAGAAGGCTGCCGCAAATCTTGTCAGCGAAATATATGATGAGAATTATGATTTCTTTTGTAAAGGTATTTATGCCTGCAAGTTTGCAGATATTGCTCTCCGAATGGGGAGTATGTATGAGAATGGAACCGGTGTTGAAAAAGATATTGACAAGGCACTGCATTACTATATGCAGGCTCAATATGCAATTAATCTGCGCGTGACAAATCATGATTATTTTGGTGACAGAAAAGTAAAAAGGATGATTGATGAGTCTGTGCTTAGAGTAAGGAGTAAACTTCCTCATGACTATTTTACGGATTATGTTGATTTTGCCGTGCCGGTACCATTGATAATTTTAATGGATGATGCGGTTGGACTTGATGTTGAATTAAGTTTTGTGGGAGAAAGAGGGTATATCACTGCCAAAAGATTTGCACCGGAGGAGGACAGCTCTTCAAAGATGCTAATCACTGTTCCGAATGTGGGATATTGCGAATTGACAGATAGAGTGGAACTTGAAATAATTGATGCCGATGATGAAGAATCACTGACTCCGGATTTCAAATGCTTTATTACGAAAATAGCTTATGATGAGGACGAGGATAAGTGGGGGTTATGGTTCAAAAACAGAGTGATGATAAGTTTTCACGGAGAGGCCTTTAGATTTAGAAGAAAGTAGAGATAAGTATGGGACGAAAAATTTTGTCGCTGCTCATGGCAGTAATGATAATTATTCCTTTTGCGCAGGTGGTTTCGGCGGACAATGCGCTGGAATGTGCGGTATTTTTTTCCACTGAGGACGCAGAATATTCGCCATATGCGGAAGATTCGGGAATGGACAATATTGAGATTCGGAAGAATGAGACCGGCACATTCCGGATAATGTGGTACGACGATGAAAAGATGGTCAGCACCCAGGTCCTGATTGACGGTCAGCCTGTGGAGGTGCAGGAGATTACAACAAAGAGAAATGAGGACCCGTCCATTCTTGACACATATGTTAATTTCCTGATTACCGGAGAGGTGGGCTCCGAGCATAAGGCAAAAATAATTTGGGAGCTTATGCGTGCGGATGATGATTCAGTCAAAAAGACTTTTGAACAGGAAGTTACATACAAAATTACCGGCGAGGTCGCAACTCAGGAAGAGTATACAAGACCGCCGATAGTGGATGATGAAGAAGATGCCGGCAATAACGCACCCGAAAAAAACAGGAAAAAACCTGTTGTTCCGATTGTAATAGGGGCATTGGCTGTTGTCGGAGGTGTTTTTGCCACAACAATTATTATCAGAAAGAAAAAATAGCATTTAAAGAACCGTTCTCAGGGATGGTTCTTTTATTGTATTGAATTAAATACATAGCTGAGCAATATTCAATTTGCTGTCGTTTTATGGTAAAATACTTACATATGTTTAGCTTTTTTACAAAATAATATTCTAATTAGGGGGCATTATGGAAGAGACTAAGGAAAAGAAAAAGATTAAGAAGCCTGTACTGTTTGGTGCAATAGGAGCGGTGGCACTGATTGTTATCGCAGTGGTTGTGATTCTTGTAGTCAGAAACAAGAAAGATGAATACAGAATAATCAAGATGTATGAAGTCAACGGAAGCACTACCGTCACAAGAGAGGGCAAGGGCGATTTGGATGCATATAATAATATGGTGCTTCAAAGCGGCGATGATGTCTATGTTAAAACAGGCGGAGCAACACTTAAACTTGATGATGACAAATTTGTGTATGCTGAGGAGAATACCAAATTTAATCTTGTGGCAACAGGTACTGCCAAGGACAGCAAGACCAAAATCAATCTGAAGCAGGGTGCAATTACCAATGAGATTCAGAATAAGTTGAGTAGTAATTCCACATACGAGGTAACTACGCAGAACTCAAATATGTCCGTGTACGGAACAATTTACCGTGTTGTTGTATATACGGATGATAACGGAATTGAATATACCAAGGTGTGTGTGTTCCAGGGCACGGTTGAATCCACAGTCGTGGATAAGGACGGCAATATGACTGACAAGAAGGCTGAGGTAAGCAAAGGCAAGGAAATTGCCATTTACGATGACGGAAGGGAAAGAGATTTCGTTACCGGCAAAGCAGAAACAATCAAATATGATGAACTTCCGAATGATGTTATCGACTGGCTGATAGAACAGATTGATAATAAGAAAATAGAACTCGATATTACTAAGGAAGAGCTGCAAAATATCAAAGCAGAAACAGAAGAAAACAACGGTCCGTTCAAGGTGACATTTGTATATAACGGCAAGGAATTCGGAAGCCAGACTGTTGAAAAGGGACAGACTGCGTCCAGACCATCCCTCCTTCCTGCACCTACAGGGGACTGGGATTGGGATTTCAATACAGCCATTGACAAAGATATAACAATTGAGTGGAAATAGGAATTGAGGAAACTATGAAGAAAAAGGAAAAAGACGTTGCTTTGTGGAAACTCCTTCTCGAGGCGGGTATAGCATTTGTTCTTGTGTTTGTATTTTCGGTATTCAATGTATTTTCGGCACTGGATTACATAATTAAGGACAAGCTGTATCAGATTCCGAGAGGAATCAACAGTGATATAAAAATAATTGCGATTGACGACAGAACCATTGAGAAATACGGACAGATTCAGACCTGGTCCAGGGCAAAATATGCCGACCTTATCAATGTTCTGAATAAGGATTCACAGGCAAAACCATCTGTTATTGCATTCGATATTCTTTTCTCGGGGAATGTTGACAAAGGTGATGAGGATTTTGCGAAGGCTGCAAAACAGAGCGGCAACGTTGCGGTTGTGTCGAAATTCTTATACGGCGAGCGTCCTGTGTATGATGCAAACGGAAGTGTAAGCTACTCCATTGATGCAGTAATCAATCCTTACGATGCACTTAGGAATGTCACTGTTCAGGGATTTTCCAATGTATCCCAGGATTCCGACGGAAAAGTCCGCAGAATATCCATAAGTGAGGATTACAATGGTCAGAAATGGGAAACGTTTTCCAAAGTAATCTACAATTTGTATTGTGAAAAACAGAATATAGAGCCTGACAACAACATCCTTACAGATAAGCATGGCAGGTCGCTGATAAATTATTCAGGCAGACCCGGGGATTACGAGGCAATCTCCCTGTGTGATGTCCTTGAAGGAAAAATAGACACCAGAAGTTTTGCAGACTGCATCGTTCTGGTCGGCGCATATTCCACCGGAATGCAGGATAATTTCAATGTGCCTAATTCAGGACATAAGCAGATGTATGGAGTAGAAATTCATGCAAATATGCTTCAGGCATATATGCAGAACGGATTTTCAATCAATGCCAATCCTTATCTGGTGGGACTTGTGACAGGACTTGTTGCAGCCGCCCTGCATATTGTTTTTCGTAAGCGCAAAATCTGGTTGTCCACGCTTTTGCTGCTGGTGGCAATTGTAGGAGAGCTTGGATTGGGAATGATCATTAATAACAAGGGCTATTGCATAAATCTGATATACATGCCGGTTATGGCAATCATTTCATATGTATACACGGTTATCCTTGGATATGTAGTCGAGAAACTCAAACGCAAAAAAGTGCTTGATGCATTCAGAAAATATGTTGCACCGGAAATCGTTGATGAAATTGCCGGAAAGGGTGATTTCCAAATCAAGCTTGGCGGTGAGAATAGAGATGTGGCTGTGCTTTTTGTGGATATCCGTGGTTTTACCACCATGTCCGAAGTGCTTACTCCGGAACAAGTTGTTGAAATATTAAATCGTTATTTAAGTTTAACGACCAAGTCGATTTTTGATAATAAAGGTACTCTCGATAAGTTCGTGGGTGATGCCACTATGGCAGTATTCAATTCTCCGTTTGACCTGGATGATTACGAATTCAGAGCTGTATGTGCTGCTATGGATATTGTTGCAGGCGGTGCGGCGATTGAGAATGAATTTCTTGAGAAATACGGCAGAAGTGTAGGCTTTGGTGTCGGAGTCAATGTGGGACCTGCGGTTGTGGGCAATGTAGGCTGTGAATTCAGAATGGACTTTACTGCCATCGGTGATACGGTTAATACCGCAGCAAGGCTTGAAGCAAATGCCAAGAAGGGGCAGGTGCTGATAAGCGATGTTCTCTATGAGAGAGTGAAGGACCGTGTGGAAGTTGAAGAGGTCGGTAATATTCCGTTGAAAGGTAAGAGCAACGGAGTATTTGTATACTCAGTGACTAAAGTAATCAGATAATACGAAACGGGGGAATTTATGGCACAGTTTCTTATTGTTGCGAAGGCGGACGGCCTTGATGAATATCGAAAAATAGCTGATGAATACGGCGTGGGCTTTGAATACAATGATTTCTATATGCCGGACCTTCTGGATGATAATTTAAAGCTTCAGTCCGTGATGGACAGATACAGAACAGTCGGCGTTCCGGAATACTGCACAATGCATGGCGCGTTTTTTGATATCATTCCATTCAGCAACGATTCTGCTATTCGCAGGGTATCGCTTGAACGAATGAAAGAGAGCATGGAAATTGCAGAAAAAATGGGTGCAAGAGGTGTTGTTTTTCACACCAACTGTTATCCCATGCTGTATTCAGAGATGTACAACAAAGGCGTTATTGACGGAATAGTATCAGCTCTGAAAAATCTGTTAGAGACATACAGGAACATAGATATTTATCTGGAAAATATGTTTGACGGCAATCCCGATATTATGAAGGCAATATCGGAACAACTCAGTGAATATGTTAATTACGGCGTTTGCCTGGATTATTCCCATGCCATTATATCCGAAACGGATATTGATATCTGGGTGGAGGCACTTCATCCGTATATAAGGCATGTGCATATTAACGATAATGATTTGAAGAGTGACCTTCATCTTGCTGTCGGAGACGGAAGGATTGACTGGGATGGATTCAAAAAATATTATAAAAAATACTTTACCGGATGTAGTATCCTGATTGAGACAACGAATTCGGATAATCAGATAAAATCACTGGAATATCTGACTAAAATCGGTATCTTTAAGGAGGAAAATAATGAACAGGGAAAATGATGAAAATGTACGCAGACCTTATACGGCTGAAGAATTGCTTGAGAGAATTTTCTATTATGTCAATGCGTTGGCTGATGTTAAGGGCTTCAATGAATCAATAACAGTGCTTACAGGTCTGGGAAGGGATATGGTCAATTCAGATAGAGCTTCCTTCTGGTTCTGGGATAAAAGAAAGAAACAGTACTGGACAATGGCAGCACTTGGAAGGGGACAGATTGTGGTACCTGAGGGTACCGGAATTATTGGTGCTTCAATTGCGAACAATGAAGTGGTTCTGATTAATTCACCATATGATGATCCGAGATTCAATTCCAGCGTGGATAAGGAAACAGGATATGTTACAAAATCCATTTTGTGCATACCTGTAACAGATTCAAAGGGCAGTGTAATCGGTGCATACCAGGCAATCAATAAGCTGGATGAAAGCGGAGAGAGCAATTTCGATGAGCATGATATAAAGAGACTGTCTATGGCAGCAATGTTTTGCGGAAAGACTCTGGAATCGCAAATACTGTATATGGATGCGCAGACTGACCAACTCACAGGACTTAAGAACCGTAAAGGTTTTTATGAATATTATAATGAACAAATCACTCCTGTTCTCAATACTACAGGAACGGTTTCGTCAGTAATTATGTGTGACATTGACCATTTTAAGCATGTAAATGATACCTATGGACACAATGCCGGAGATGCAGTTCTTGTTCATGTAGCCAACCATCTTGAAGAGAGTGCCGAAGGCATAGGACAGGTGGTTAGATGGGGAGGCGAGGAATTTATTATTTTACTTCCGAATATGGCGCTTGATAATGCCGTTAATCATGCTGAACAATTGAGAAAAGCCGTTGAGGCCTCTACATGCCACTTTGACGGAACTGACATTAAAGTAACAATGTCATTCGGCGTAAAGATATTGAGCGGAGAATTTTCAGCGGATAAAAATATTGAACTGGTTGATGCCAACCTGTATCAGGCAAAGGAAACCGGACGTAACAAAGTTGTTGTTTCATAGATGACAAAGGGGATAATATGAGAAGATTAAAGAAAATAATTGTTGCAGTGTGTACTGTGGCAATGGTTCCGATTTTTGGAACAAACTTGAGAAAACCTGTTGAGACTAATGCGCAAACAGCTCCGAGAAAGGTTAATTTCGGAACTGAGGTACTTCAGAATACATCCGGAAGCTGGGATGCGTCTTCAGGTGCTGTTTTGTATATTGCCAACAGCATGAATAGTGACAAAGCATCCATGGGATTCAGGGTATTGAATTACTCCAATGGCAAAATATTCCTTGATGCTGAAGATACAATGGGAAAGCAGGAATTTGAAATGGTAGACCTCACTAACTGGTGGAAGAATGGCAGTGCAAAATGGCTGGAAAACGAGTATTATTCCGGTTTCAGCAAATATGATAAGGCGATGATTGCGGAATCGTCTTTGGCTGCTAAGAATTATGGAACCGCCAGTTTTGAGAGTAATTATTCAACTGTGGACAAGATGACGGACACCGCAGGGAAAGCACATGTCTTTGCTCTTTCAAAGGGTGAAATTGATAAATATTATAAATCGTCAAATTTGAAAATGAAGTCAGGCGATACCTATCAGCTTCGTACTGCGGGAAAAATCGACAGTGCCAAGGTGTTGGTAACCATCGATGAAAACGGTGAGAAGAGTAGCGTCGGAAACGGTTATGAATTCTCTAATACAAGTGTCAGCCCGGCAATGAATATTCTGGCCGGTAAAATTGCATTTACCAAGGAATACAAGTACAGTGCGGATTCCTTTACAAAGGTAAGTAACTCATCAGGTAATAAATGGATTGCTGCAGTATATACCGGGGATAGCAGCTTTACTGCAAAACGGACAGACAGCAATATGATTAATAAAGCAAATGGAGGAACCGTTAGTCTCTCAATATCTGCTGCTAACAAATACGGTTATGACAGGGTCAGTGCAATGTTAGTGGATTCGGGCAAAAATGTCCTCTATTACGGAAAGATTGCAGGTGCCGGTGCAACCGAAGCGAGCATCAGGATTCCTGCAGGACTTGCCGAGGCTACATATACACTTTATGTTTTTAAAGAAAATGCAGGCGGCGGAGAATCAAGTGCTTATGTCAGCAACATGAAGGCGATAAGCGTTGAGGTCTCCAAACCGGAAAAAATCGATTCTTCATATTTTACTATTGACGGAGAACTGGGAGACAATGGCTACTACAAGGGTACGGTTACAGTAACGGCAAAGGACGGATACAGTATTTCTGCTGACGGCAAAACATATTCACAATCCTTTGAAGTGAGTAAAGCCGCTGAAAATGTGGTTACATATATCAAAAATACAAAGACCAATTATTTGCAGAAAATATTGATTCCGTCTATTAAGATTGATGGTGATGAGCCGGTAATAGACGGTGCTGCTGATAAGGACATAATTTATGATAAAGAAGCAGTTTTGATCATCAAGGATGAAATTTCGGGAATCAAATCCATAAAGATTAATGATGTGGAACAGAAGGCTGTCATCGGTGAAAATACAATTAAACTTCCTCTTCCTAATGGTATAGAGCAATCAGTAATAGAAGTTACTGACAGAGCCGGTAATATCAAAACAATAACTGTTTCTGTAGCAAAGGGCTGGATGAAGGAAGGAATTGTTCCTGTAGGCGAAGAAATTGCTCTTATCAAGGATATGAAATATGTTTTACCTGAGGGAGACTGCTGGATGGTTGACAACGACAATACAGTATTTGTGGGCGGAAATAACTTCTATGTGGCAGCGGACAGCAAAATTACATTTAAAAAGGCTGAATAAATGAAAATTGTACACAGGGTATCTTCATATGTCATATTATTTGTAATTACATGCGTGGCACTGGTTATGCTTCTTGTTGCTACGGCCAAAATTCCAAAGACTGCAATCAGGGAAAATATGCTCAAATCAGCAGAACTTCTTGAGGAGAATAATGTATTTTTCAATCTGACTCCAAAGGTTAGAGCAAGTAAGATTGACAGATATGCCGATTCAATTCTGCTGAATATTGCATATAATTACGACAGCGAACACCCTCTTAAATCAGTGTTGTGGTCAAAGTATTATTCCGGCATTGATTACAGTGAAAATACATACCTCCGATTAACATTGAGCGACAATCCGGAACCCAATACCCAGTATCTCAGATACTGGCATGGCTCTAATGTTCTGGTCCGACCGCTTCATACCATATTGAGCCTTAAGCAGATATATATATTGTTTGGTATTATGATTTTGCTGATTTTTGGGGTGCTCACATATCTTCTGATAAAATCAGGACAATATGTTACGGCAGTGGCGGTAACTGCGGGAATGGCAGCTACGTCGGTCTGGTATGTACCATATTCGCTGGAATATGTATGGATGTATCTGCTGATGCTTATTACATCAATAGTGGTGGTTGTTTTTGCGAACAGAAAGCAATACTCGCGTATGGGATATGTATTTATCGTTGCAGGAATGTTGACATCATATTTTGATTTCCTGACTGCTGAGACGCTTTCACTTACTGTGCCGATGCTTATCGGAATACGGATATTATTTTCACAGGAAAAATATGATGAGGGAAAACCATATAAGAAGGCGGCAACCTGGGCAATTCTCTGGTTAGCCGGATATGTCGGAATGTGGGTGATGAAATGGATGATTTCATCGATAGTATTAGGAGAAAATGTCCTGCCTTATGTTGTGGAACATATCAAGGAACGAACGGTAGGGGACATGTATTCAAATGTATTTCTTTTCTATGCCGAGAGCATTTGGAGAAATATTACCTGCCTGTTTCCGCTTGCATATGGGATACCCGGAAAGATATTGTTTGGAATATTGATTGTTGTCACGACATATATTATTTTCGTGTACAGGAAAAAGAATGTGGACAAAAAGCGGATATGGATGTTTGCCGTCATTGGATTAATTCCTATTATACGGTATATTGTCTTAGGAAATCACTCTATTTTACATTCTACATTTACTTACAGGGCATTGTTTGCCACGGTTATGTCAATAACATTTATTATATATGAAGTTATAGATATTACGATTATGAGGAGAAAAAGGATATGAAGTTTAGGAAAAAGGCTGTATCTGTGATATGTTCTTTTATATTGGTACTTGGAACAATGACATTTTGCGGAAAACCGGTTAAGGTCGAGGCAGAGACCGGAAACAGAGAAATTAATATGGGAAGTGGTGTGCTTGTAGCCGATCCGTACGAATGGAACAACACAAGCGGTCAGATATTGTATTACGGCATTTATTCCCAGGGAGATTCATCAGAAAATACACCGGTGCCATACCGTGTACTCCAAAACGAAGCCGGCAAGATATTGCTTGATAGTCATACGGTATTGTCACATCATTTTCTTCCGATGGGAACCCCGGGGTATTGGCTTTCGAGTCCATCGGCAAACTTGCTTAATGTGGACTTTTACGGGTCCGCATTTACTGATTATGAGCGCGATGCGATAATGATAACACTTCTGGATGAAGCTACTTATGCAAAGAGCGTATATGATGCGGGTTCAGGTAGTGAAGATGTATACCTCTTCAAGGACGAACCCGGAAGTGCATGTATTTTTTCATTGTCTTATGATGAGATAGAGAGATACTATAAGACAACTGAAAGCAGAATTAAATCCGGAGCGCATTATCAGCTCAGAACAAATGTAACACATAATAGCACCCAAGGTGTGGGAACCATTACTTCATTGGGTGAATTTCAATTTGTCAGTGACGGTGGAACCTTGCAATATGTAAGAATGAGCCCGGCATTTTATATCGATACTAACAAAATTGCATTCACTAAAACTCATTCTTATAATAATGGAGATTTTTCAAAGGTTGAAACCTGTTCAAATAATGAATGGAATGCTGCTATATATGACGAAAATACTGAATTTACTGCTGAGACAACCTCGGAGCCGTATGTCACCTGCGAGAAGGGCGGAAACATTGAGCTTAAGATTACCAATACTTCAAACAATTACAATCAGATATCGGCAATACTGGCAGATGAAAACGGAGATGTTCAATACTATGGAAAAATAGCAGAAGCAAATGCAACAACAGCAAGTGTCAGCATTCCCAAAAATCTCGAGGAAGGCGACTACAAATTATATGTATTTATGGAGAACATTACCAGAGATGGCGAAAACAGCCGCGTAAGCAGTATGAGTGAAGTGCAGTTTACGGTTGAGGACGTTTTTAGTCTTTCATGTAATTATAACTCTGACAAAGGATATTCAATTGAAAACGAAGCAACATTAGTGCAGAAGGGTGTTACAGCCATTAGTAATCTGGTATTTGTTGCTGATTCAGAGCATTATTTTACTGAAGCATTTATTGAAGATATACAATTTCGGTCAGAAGAAAACGATATTGTTAATACGAATTTGACGGCTACAAGAGTGAGCCCGTCCAAGATAAAGATATCGGGAACACTGAATGAATCAGTTGTCATCACAATGCCTGCTGCAAAAGTTAAATTAAAAATTAATATTGCACTTGAGCCTTATGAGACATCTTATCTGAATGACGGACAATCTATTGTATTGAAGGCTAAAGCCTTGGATGGGAATACTAATGCTGCAGTCTCAGAAGGCAGAATAAAATATTCTTCATTGAATCCTGAGGTGGCTGAAATTGAAGCATCAACGGGTAAAATAATTATACATTCTGAGGGAACTGCAAAATTTCGTGCAACCTTTAGCGGTAGTGATACATATTTTGCAGGGTATGCCGATACAAGTTTGATTACTTTTACAAACCCGATGCCAAGGTTGACAGATATTCCTGAAATACCATATATTATCAGGGGTACGAAGGGAGCACAGGGATATTATACAAGTGTAGTTGAAATAGTTGCACCTGAAGGATATCTGATTTCGTATAGTGAGGATGGCAAATTTGCTTCGGGAATAAGTATCGACAATTCTGTGGATGGATTTGATATATACCTTAAAGAAATAAGCAGCGGCCTGATTTCTAACGGAATCAGTGTGGAAGCGATAAAAATTGATACGAGTAAACCACTTGTAAGCGGTGCTTCTGATAATGATGTAATATATGCCGACAAGACCGTAATTACCATTGCGGATAAGGATATCGAGCAGATTAAGGTTAACGGTCAGATAATTCCTGTCCGGAAAGACAGTACAGAGATTACGCTTTCGTCGAACTACGGTTACGAAGAATATGAGATATATGTTGTGGACCATGCCGGCAACGAAACTCTGCTGAAATTCACGGTTGCAGATGAATGGACTAGGCTTGGGGAGATACCTGACAAACAAATTGTTCATCTAAGAACGGACAAACCTTACAAATTCTCGAAGGGCTCAAGCTGGATGACCGAAGGCGACAGCACGGAATACGCCGGAGGAAATGAATTCTATATACTGACGGAAGGACAGTATGTTTTTGAAAAGAAAACAGAATAGGTAGTTGTCAGAGCGGTAGAATGAATATTTCCTGCCGCTCTCTATTGCCCGAAAGTTTATACTTTTTTTCTAAAGTTTCCGGACTTTTTATTTGCTTTTTGTGTTGTTCTCATATATTTTAGTATATGGAATAAGACAAGGAGGATAAAGACATGAACAAAGAAAAATACTGGTCGCGAATTCTTAAGCTGGCCCTTCCGATAATGATAAATAATGTAATTGCGCAGATTCAGATGTTGATTGATAAGATCTTCCTTGGGCGACTTGAACTTACCTGTACCAGTGCGGTAGGAAATGCCACAAGTCCTATGTGGACAACCATGAGTACGATCTTTTCTCTTACTTTAGGAGGAACGATTCTGATATCCCAGGCGGTCGGAGCAAATGATATCAACAGAGCCAAAAGCATAATGGCTTCCGTGTTCAAATACATTAATGTGCTTTCAGTTTTCTGGTTTATGATCTGGATGTTCGGAGCTCCGATTATATTCAGAATTATGAAGGTCGATGTTACGGTAATTGATATGAGTATTCAGTATGCCAGATATTACGCACCTGTATTTCTTATTACCGGAATCACAAGCTCGATAGGCTCACTTTTGCAGGTCAGTGAGAGGACAAGAATACTGGTAGTGTATGGAATAATCAGGTCCGGGCTAAATATACTGTTGGATTACTGCTTTATTTTCGGTAATCTCGGATTTCCGCGAATGGAGGTTGCAGGAGCTGCCCTTGCTACCACAATTGCTGAATATGTCGGCATTGTTTTTGTAATGCTGTATGTAATATTCAATAAGAAGCTAATTATTAAACCGTCATTTAATATGATATTATCTGCAAAATGGAATTTATTCTGGGCTTCGGTTAAGGTCGGAATACCTGCTGCACTTGAGGACTTTGCATGGAATCTGGGCAATTTGTTCCTGATTGTTATGCTCAATGTTGTATCGCCCGAGGCTGCAGGTGTATATACAATCATCTTTTCGGTGGAATTACTTCCTGTTGCGGTTATCTCAGCACTGGGACAGGCGACCGTTACCCTGTCGGGACAGGAGGTTGGCAAGAAGAATTACCGTGGCGTGAGAACGATTGTTAAACTGTCAGCAATTGTATGTGCTGCGCTTGATACAGTTATTCTGTTATGCTTCATTATTTTACCGAAGGAGATAATGAGGGCGTTCACAACTGACAAGACAGTGATTGCGGCAGCAGTGGTATATCTGCTGATTGTCGGAATCGACCTTTTTCCGAAGGCCGGAAATATTGTTATCGGTTCGGGAATAAGAGGGTACGGGGATACAAAGTGGATGCTTAAAACCCAGATTTGCGGAACCATATTTGTTGTTGCCGGTTCGGCAATACTGGTTCTGGGCTTCAAAATGGGAATGACGGCTCTGTTCTGGCTTGTAGTTGCCGATGAGACACTGAGATGTGCATTGAATTATTCTAAGTTAATAAGAATTTCAAAATAGAATACTTATAATGAGATTATAGGAGAAGCGTTGACAATGCTTCTCCTATTTTGTCCCGGCTGCTTCTTCATATACTTTGCAAACCCTTTTTCTGCTTTACGTATGCAAAAATCAATTGAAAGTCTTAAGCAAAAAATATATAATATCTATGTGGTTTTACTATTAAAAATCAAGGAAAGAGGTATTTATGGAAGCTAAAGAATGTATTATGGGCAGAAGAAGTATCCGTAAATTTAAGGATACTCCGGTAAGTAAGGAAACTATTGAGGAGTTGGTTTCGCTTGCAGCATATGGACCAACCTGGAAAAATTGTCAGGCAAACCGTTTTATTGCCATTACAGATAAGGAGACCAAGTCAAAAATAGCACAGCTTGGTACTCTCGGATATGACGGAAATACCAGAATAATTGAGGGCGCACCATTGATTATGGTAATGACGATTGTGCAGAAGCGTTCCGGATACGAGAGGGACGGATCTTTTTCGACCTCCAAAGGAACTCACTGGGAGTCCTTCGATGCAGGTATCGTGACCCAGACAATGTGTCTGGCGGCGCATGCAATGGGACTTGGAAGCGTAATCATGGGAATTATTGATGAAGATAAGATTTCCGGGATAATCACAATTCCTGAGGGCGAAACTGTTTCAGCGGTTGTGGCTATCGGATACCCGGATGAGGAACCGGATGCTCCAAAACGTAAAGAATTGGATAAGATATTGCGTTTCCTGTAAAATATTAGTTGATACATATTGTGGATTGTGGTATTATTTTTCAGTATTTACATGATAAGGAGTAAAACTATGGAAGAAACAAAGACAAAAGGCGGTTGGAGAACCAATAAGTGGATTCGTGCGGCTATTCCTGCACTTTTACTTCACTGCAGTATTGGTACTGTTTACTGCTGGTCAATTTTTAGTGAAGAAATTGGTAACTATATTGGATTTAGTAAGAGTAAAACAGAGTGGGCATTCAGTTTTGCAATCTTTTTCTTGGGAATGAGTGCTGCATTTCTTGGCAATGTTGTTGAGAAGAATATTCACAGGTCTTCTCTGATTGCAACAATTTGTTTTGCAGGTGGTATGGCCGGAACCGGATTCTTTATCTACTATGGTGGATTACATCAGGGAAGCGGATTAGCGCTTGCTGGAATTTATGTTTGTTATGGATTTATTATGGGTATCGGACTCGGAACAGGTTATCTGTCACCGGTTAAGACCCTTATGCTTTGGTTTAAGGACCGCAAAGGTCTTGCAACAGGTCTTGCAGTTGCCGGTTTTGGTGCCGCAAAAGCTATTGCAAGTCCGATTATGACAAAGCTTCTTAATTCACTTGGGGATGGCGGTATCTACAAGATGTTCTTCATTCTTGCAGGTGTGTATTTTGTAATGATGTTCGTAGGTCATCTGTTACTTAAGAAACCGGATGACTGGCATGAACCAACCAACAAAGAGGAAAAACCATCAATTATTGCGGTTATCAAGACCAAACCAATCAAGAATTACATTGGTATATGGATTATGTTCTATCTCAATATTACATGTGGTCTTGCACTTATCTCTCAGGAAAAATCAATTGTCAAGGCAATTGGGCTTGCAGGAGTAGTTGGTGTTATTTCCACTGTTTCGGCTGTGTTCAATGCGGGCGGACGTCTTGGCTTCTCAGCATGGGCTGATAAGATGAAGGACCGTAATACAATTTATAAGATGATTTTCATCTTATCAATTGCTGCAACAGCACTTGTTATTGCAACCCAGGGTATCAAGAACGGTGAAAACAACACATTTTTGATAATTCTTGTACTTGCTCTTATTTTCATTGTAAATGCAGGCTACGGCGGAGGTTTCTCAAATGTACCTACACTTCTTTCAGACCATTATGGAATGGGAAGTATCAGTGCACTTCACGGAATTACACTTTCAGCCTGGGGATTTGCCGGACTTACAGGCAATCAGCTTGCAACCTGGATTGTTAACCACTTCGGTGAACCTGTTGAGAAGATAATAGACGGCCATGTCGTAATGGTTAATCCGACAGGATATCAGACAGTATTATATGTAACGGTTGCATTATACATAGTTTCACTTTTGATTTGTCTTTTGCTTGTAAGCCCTACAGATAAGGCCAAAGAAGCAAAGGCGGCTAAGAAAGCTGCGAAAGAGGCTGCAAAAGCCAACTAATTAACTACATTTATGATGAGCCATGATAATAATCGTGGCTCATTTTGCTTGTGGAGGGGAAATGTTTTCTTATCACAATTACAAAATGGGAATTGAATGGTGGGGATTGATACTGTTCCTTGTTGTTATGATTCCGAATATTATATGGTTCAAGGTTCCTGCGCCTAACGATATTATGCGTCAGGAGTCGGTAACTCCGCGTGTTGATAAATTCATGACCTTATTTCAGGCAATGCTTATCATAACCCTTATTCTGCTGAAAAATGTCAAGGCAGTGAGTGTACATCCGGCATATATTGTGCTGATTGGATTGTCTCTGATATCATATTATACGGGCTGGATTATCTACTACAGAGGAATCAGCAATGCATTTATTCACATAGTGCTTGCGGATGCGCCATGCCTGGCGTTCATTCTTTTTGCAGTATTAAAAAAGAATCTTCCTGCGCTAACATCAGGGGTATTGTTTACCGCTACCCATACATATTTTGCGGTAGTTAATTTTGTTATTAAATAGAATACGAAAGGAAATAATATGGAATATACATACAAGACCAAAGGAACCTGTTCCACTTCAATCACCTTTGATATCAATGGCGATGTCATTACAAATGTGAGATTTACAGGCGGCTGCAACGGTAATCTGAAGACAATTTCAAGCCTTGTTGAGGGCTGCACGGTTGATTATATTATTGAGCATTGTAAAGGAATAACATGCGGATTTAAGTCGACCTCATGCGGAGACCAGCTGGCAAATGCTGTTGCCGAAGCATATGAAAAGAATAAATAAGAATAATGCTCCCCGCGATTTTGCAGGGAGCATTATTTTTGATGACCGCTAATCAGAGCGAGTGAAGCTCGTCTTTGTTAACAGGTTCTTATATTGAAGAACAACTCTTTTATTCTGTTGAATCTGCCAACCATATGAAGCAGGCGAATTCTTTCAGCTCTCACCGTTTCCAGCATTTCAGGCGTAATACTTACTCCTCCGTAGAGTATTTTTTCATATTCCGCAAGGAAGGTTAATGGTTTCTCTTCGTAGGATTCGAAGATATATGCCATCTTTTTGTAAAGCTCTTCAAGGGTTTCGTCATCTCTCTTGGTAATGCCCATCTTTGCCAACAGGTGTATGTTCCTTGAAGCCTGTATTCTGTATTTTTCCAGGTCATCAAGTCCGGCATATTTTTTTCTGGCTAACAGGATGTTGATGAAAAAAGCAAGCATTATTATTGCGGGCAATGAAATGAACAGATAGCGCAATATTTTTCTGTAATTGAGAGCAGGCGTTTCGTCCTCATTGCTGTGGGAATGCAGATTGTCGCCGACATCCGCAATATTTTCATCAATGCCGGAGCTTGGTGTCTCGCCGTTGATTACAGGCTTCTCGTTGTACTCCATCCAAGGGTCGGAATTTATCATATTGGCATAGCCGGCTGTCGGCTCAAAGGTGACCCAGCCGATTCCCCTAAGATACACCTCGGACCAGGCATGTGCCATTTCTCCGGTGACATCGCAAGTCTGTTCGTTGGTCATAGGGACGCAGAAACCCTGGATGTATCTTGCCGGATATCCTTTGGCACGGGCAAGAAGCGTAAATGCGGTTGCAAAATATGTACAATAGCCTTCCTTCTTTTCAAGAATAAAATAATCCAGAAAATCTGAAGGAGTTGTGATGTTATCCGGTAAATCTCCGGGCTCTCTGGTGTAGGAAAAACGCCTAAGCGCCCGTTCAATAGCGCTAAGTTCCTCCATAGGACTGTCACATCCACCTGTAACATCATCAAGCCATGCATTAACCTGTGGGCTCAATTTTGTTGAAGTGCTGTATCTTGATACCATTCTTGATTGGTATTGCTTCAAATCAGAGAGGGTAATGCCCGTAATGTCCAGGCTGTCAAGAATCTTGTTCCATTTTGTTGCGTCCTCGGGGAGTGCGGAATAATCAAAATTCTTCCAGAACTCATTGCGTCGATTGGTCTGGCAGAAAAACACTTTGTATGAAGTACCACTGGATTTAAAGGTATCCCACAACCTGTCGGAATAGCTTTCCGGACTCAGAAGGTCATGGTTCTGATGTCTGAAAAAGGTTGATTTTGAAGGGGTAAAATAATATTTTGTCTCGAGCCCCTTGTAACGGATACTAAGTTCAGCATTTCTTATCAGATTGTAATCTGTGCTTTTTTCCAGTAATTCAAGGGTGTAGAGCAATTCCAGTGTATCAAACTGCCTTTCAATATTGCGCTCATCCAGCGAGTGCTTCCATTCTCTGCCGTCAAAGGAATCCATATGCACTCCTGCAAGGTAGAGATTGTTGCAAAGTGGCTGGGCACTGTCAATGTGCAGAGCAACGGAATTATTCGCTCCCAGATTTCCGCCAAGCAGTGCATCATCCGAAAAACCTGAGAGATTCATGTTGAAGTCTTCTTCCTGATGCTTGACATCATCTTCGGTACTGAAGGAGAAAAGACTGGCAAAATTTTTGAAGAACTTCCATTCGTAAGGATGTTCCGGTGCCGGAAGTGCCGTAATAGCAATAATAAATATAATCCACACCGGCCATAACCATGAAATGTAATGCTTTCGTGCTTTGATGGTGCTCTGCTTTGACCAGTGTTTTTCAACTATCTCCATAAGGCAAACAAAAATAAGCGAAAAAATGCATATCTCCCCGGCTTTGATTATCACAGCTTTTTGAATCAGCAGAATAATTGCAAGCGAAGTAGCGGCGGTGAGTGTGATATATTTTAATGCTATATATTTTTCACTGAGCAGCACAATTAGGAAACAGGCGGTAACCAACAGTGGAACGATATAGTAATCTGAAATATATCCAAGCAACATATCAAAACCCTGAACAAAGCCCAATGTCAGAATTCCGATAACAACCATGGCGGTCACGATGCTGCGCCCAATGGCTCTGAAGTAACACAACATGCATACGATTGAAATTATGCACAGGGCAAGTAAAACATGGATTTTGTTGATGGACACTATTCCAAAATGATTATAAAGGGTGAAAAATACTGTGCCGAACAACAGTAAAATATTCAGTACGCGATATATTATGTCCTTGTTTTTATCAATTATTTTAACGAAATTCATGCGTCCTCCTATTGCAATAACACTTCAAGCTCATCCTCTAATTCAACATTGATAATCTGAAGACGTTCATTGGAAGAAGATATTTTTTCATTGTCCAGTGTATAAATAATTACATAGGAGCCTGACATCGAGATGGATTCTGCCTGTGCAAGAAGGTTGGCACCCAGTTCCTGGGAAATGATAAATACGATGTCCTCTTTTGAATCAAGATATTCGTTATGAAAATGGTTAACTGATTCGGATTCATCCATTGAAGAGGAAAATGCAAGCTCCGATATTCTGCCGTATAAATCGTTGAACTGCTTAGGCGTGGCAATCTCCATATCTGTGTGGGAATTAAATTCATCAAAGCAGATGTTTACGGCTGTGTTTCTATATGCAAAAAAAGCAACGACGGACAGCATTACGGACAATATTTTATCCTCGGCAGGAAGAAATACCATGATGTCGTTGGATATTCTTTTGGTATTCAGATACAATCTGATTCTCTCATTGTTAACAGAATAAAAATTCCTGACCTTGAGACTTCCTGTTTTGGCAGTTGATTTCCAATGGATATGCCTTATGCTGTCCCCTCGCAGGTAATCCCTGACAACGGCATCGGGATAGTCTGCCCCGCTTTTTTCTGAAGATGCCTTAAGACTTGAAATATTATCAAGACATTTGAGGGATTCCGGAATAAAATATTTTGGCTGTACAATTGCATTGAGAGTACTCATGGAATTGTGTTTCCAGGTGAACAGTCGGAAAAAATCATGAATGATAACCCTTTTGACACCTACCTCATATTGCCCGCGGTATTTGCAGGAAAGCTGTGTTTTAAAGCAGATTTCCTCTTCCGGAAGCAATTCGTATTCTATATTGTTGGGCAGTTCATCCACGCTGAAAAAATTTGAATAAAGCTCAACCTTAATACCGGAATAGGCAAATACTGAGGAATTCCTTATTTTGAACAGATAGTCAGTGCGCTCCCCTGCGACAACAGTTCTTGTTCCGAGCTCCTGATATATTCTGAAGGTCAGATTGACAATAAACAGATAAACCAGTGACAGCAGCGGTATAAGGGTCAGCGTGATAAATATTCCGTAACTGATTTTGCCGCCCACAAGGGAAATTAGAACCAGGGAGGCAATCCATGCTATGAACAGAATAATTCGTTTAATCATACAGGAACCTTCACTTTCGTAAGTATATTGTTAAATATACTGAGTACATCCTCTCTCTGACCCCTTGCTTTTGATGTAAGGGTGAATCTGTGTAAAAGTACCTGACGGGCAACTGCTTTGACATCATCCGGTTTGACGAAATCGCGTTCTTCAAGATATGCCTTTGCCCGGGCAGCTTTGGTGAGTGCTAACATTGCACGGGGACTTGCTCCCAGCACGAAACGCTCCTCCTCCCTGGTGGCCCTGATGATATCAACAATATAGGAGATTACTGCATCTGAAACAGTGATTCTTTCAACATCCGCCTTCATTGCTTCGATATCATTTGTTGTACAGACGGCGGTTACGTTGTCCGCCTGTCTGTGTTCCAGCATCTGTTTTGCAATTCTTATTTCATTATCCTTGTCAGGATATCCTATTTTTAGGCACATCATAAATCTGTCAAGCTGTGCCTCCGGAAGTGGATATGTGCCGACATATTCTACCGGATTCTCTGTTGCGATAACAAGGAAAGGGGATGGAAGCCGGTGCACCGCTCCGTCGATTGTGACCTGGTTTTCCGCCATGGCCTCCAGGAGACTTGACTGTGTTTTCGGAGTGGTTCTGTTGATTTCGTCCACCAGAACCAGCTGATTCATTATTGCTCCCTCATTGTATTCGAATTCCGATGTTTTCTGGTTGAATACTGATACTCCGGTAATATCTCCGGGTAAAGTGTCGGGTGTACATTGGATTCTGCCAAAACTGCATTGGATGGATTTGGCGAGCACGCTGGCGAGAGTTGTTTTGCCCAAGCCCGGAACATCCTCAATCAGGACATGTCCGCCTGCCAGAAGACAGATAAGAATATTGTCGACAACATATTCTTTTCCTACAAAGAATTTATTGATATTTGCTCGGAGTAAATCGGTTTTTGCCATAAGAATACCTCTTTCATGATTTTTTATTATCTATATAACAATTATATAGGAGCGTGGAAATCCATTCAAGAATTTAAGACCTTTTTATAGTTTTTTAATAATTCCGGCAGTGTTAACAGATTCGTTTTTTTTTTGTGCAAATAAGCAAATTTAGCTTGTTTTTGATAAGTTTGAAATATATAATACTGTTATAGTTGATTCGCCATGTGATATAGGCGTGAAAGGAAGGAATTATCATTATGTCAGGAAATAGAAGAGGAAGACGAAACACTAACAGAGTATTATATATTATTATTGGCGCTTGTTTTGCATTACTGATAGCACTTGTTGTATTGTTGATTGTATTAATCAATAAGGAACCGAAGAATAGCAAACCGGGAAATACACCGTCATCGGATATTTCGGAGAGCGAGATCTACTCTGAGACAGAACCGGATACAACCGGGGAGAGTACCGAGGAAACTACAGCACAGACAGTGGAGGTGCCAACGGACAATCCTAATGCAGCTGCAGGAAAATGGGATGTCAGCACATTGCCAACCAAGCAGACACCGTACGGCAACAGCCCTGATGATACCAATGCTGCAGGAATTCCTAACGGTGTATTCTGGTATGATTCGCAATGGGGTAAATACAATGTTGATTTTGTTTCCGAAATGTCCAAGAAATATAACGAGGGAAAGACCAAGGATAAGGTAATATATCTTACTATGGACTGCGGATTTGACAATAATGAAACAGGACCTATTCTGGATATTTTGAAGGAAAAGGGCGTTAAGGCAACATTTTTTGTAACATCCATGTTCTATGATGCCAGACCGGATTTGATTAAAAGAATGATTGACGAGGGGCATCGTATCGGAAGCCATTCCATCAATCACTATGATATGACAACACTTTCTGTTGAAGAACAGCAGAAGGAGATTATGGATGTTGTTAATAAATTGAAAAAAGATTTTAACTATGACTGCAAATTGTTCAGGTTCCCGGAGGGATATTTTTCCGACCAGACCCTTGCAGTGGTAGATAATCTGGGACTTAAATCAGTATTTTGGACATATGCATATAATGATTATTCATCGACACAGCCGCCGGTACAGGATTCATATGAAAAGGCGGTTAAATACCTTCATCCCGGTGCAATATATCTTTTGCATGCGAGTTCGTCAACCAACAGGGCATTTCTTGCTGACTGGATTGACTCTGCCAGGGCAAAGGGATATCAGTTTGCAGGAGTATATCCGATATAGTTGAGCAACGAATTTCTTATGGAGGGAAATTATGGAAGGTACGGGTAAGAAGATAGGCGGATTTTTTGCGATGTTAGCGGTTGTGGCAGGAATTCTTCTGCTGACCGGTGTCATTGGCCCTAAGACCGGAAGCATGGCAAAAATACTGCACGGTGTAGGAATAGGCTGCGTTGTTGTGGGAGCGGTTGTGGTGCTTTTGGTGATAACAATCGTGATAATTGCTTTTGCAACCAATAAGGATGATCCGGATGCGGAGCTGAAGGCAGGAGCCAATCAGGTTATCTCGGATAGGAAAAAACAGCTTTCAAAGCTTAAGAGTCAGGCTTCGATTATGAAAATGAATGTAAGCTCGACCCAGTCGAAAATCAAATCCCTGGATGCGAGAATTGAGCTTTGTGAAAAGAATGCGGAAAAATATGTTGCGGCAGGTGATGATGACAATGCCAAGGCAGAAATTACCAAAAAGCAGGAGCTCGCCGCCAACAGGGAGACACTTATAAAAAGCCGGGAAAACTATGACAACAGTCTTGCAGAGATTCAGAGGGCAATAGACAGCCTTGAATGTGAGATTGCGGAATTGGGCAATCGTCGCGACAGTGCAATGACCAAGATGAAAATTGCCAAAGTTAACCAAAATGTTGCAGGAATGGATGATGGCAGCGCACTGGATGAGGATGCCTTTGATAAACTGGATGAAAAAGCTCAATACGAAGAAGATTATGCCGAATCAATGAAGGAACTTAACCGGACTTCGAAATATTGAATATAGAATATGTTTTGCGGAGCCACTCGTAAGAGTGGCTTTTATTAATGTCAGAAATTTGGTATAATACATAATTATCACGGCAATCGGGAGGTATATGAAATGCAATACAGAGAGGACAGATACGGCAATAAAATATCCCAGTTGGGTTACGGCTGCATGCGTTTTACCAAAAAGGGCACATCCATAGATTTTGATAAGGCAGAGAAGGAAATTCTTGCGGCCGTGGAAATGGGAATTAATTATTTTGATACCGCATACATATATCCGGGTAATGAGGAATGTCTGGGCAAAATAATAGCAAAAAACAATCTGCGTGACAGGATAAAAATAGCCACCAAGCTTCCGCAGTATATGATGAGAACACAGGCTGCAATCGACAAGACTTTCAGAGAAGAATTGAAAAGACTCAATACGGATTACATAGATTATTATCTGATGCATATGTTTACCGACTATTCAGAGTGGGAGAAGTTGAAAGAACTTGATATGGAGAACTGGATTGACTCACGTAAAGCGGACGGAAGCATAAGGCAGATAGGCTTTTCCTATCACGGCGATTCTGATATGTTTATCAAAATTCTCAATGCATATGACTGGGATTTTTGCCAGATACAGTACAATTATCTGGATGAAAACAGCCAGGCCGGGGTTAAGGGACTAAAGGCAGCTGCCGAGAAAGGCATTCCGGTTATTATTATGGAACCGCTCAGAGGCGGAAAACTGGTCAATCTCCCTGAAAAAGCAAAAAAAGTATTGCAGGACAGCGATACAAAATACACCCCTGCTGAGCTTGGCCTCAGATGGCTGTGGAACCAACCCGAGGTTACATGTGTACTGTCAGGAATGAATTCCATGGAAATGCTCGAAGAAAATGTGCGGATTGCCTCGAATGCCGGAGTGAATGATTTTACCGACAAAGAGTTTGATATTATTCGCAATGTAGTCAAAATATATAAAGAACAGGAAAAAGTCGGATGTACGGGTTGCCGGTATTGTATGCCGTGTCCGCAGGGAGTGGATATACCTGCCAACTTCTATTATTATAATCTTATGTACATGGAAAAGAAGGGCTCCGCGAGATTTGGCTTTTTTCAGAATACGGGGCTCAGGGAAAACCCGGGATTTGCTTCCGCCTGCATCGGATGCGGAAAATGTGAGCTGCATTGCCCTCAGAAAATAAACATAAGACAGGAACTGAAAAGAGCGGATAAGCATCTGCGCCCTATGCCATATAGGGCAGTAATGGCAGCAGCCAGAAAATTTATGCTAAAAAAAGCAGTAAAGAAGTCAAAAAACAAATAATTTTGATTGAAAATACATCGTCAAAAAATTATAATATTATTATGTATAACTATGCTAAACAGACGGATAGACATGGGAGGAAATACTATGTCCGACAGTATTTTAGAATATATTGAGTTTAATAGAGATAATGTTGATGAAGTACTGGATAGTTTGCTTGACGCATTTGTCCTGATTGAAGAGAGCGAGGGCTATCCGTTTAAGTACATTTCAAAGGGTTTCTGCGAATTTACCGGCTGGTCTGAGGACGAGATAAAACTCAATTTCGACAATCGTTTTTTGAATATGACTGACAATGAAAATGACGGCGCCTTGGATAACCTGGAGTTGCAAATATTCGACAAAGCAAACAATATATGCCGTATGGGAATTAACACCAGGTTTGGGCATCGCTGGGTCAGAGTGACTGTAAGCAAAAAGAATATTTTTGCGGATAATATTTTGCAATGTAATATTATGGATATCACGGATGTGATAACTGAGGAAAAAAATCTCAAGGAAAAGCAATTTGAATATCATAAAGTCTTCAGTACAATTAACAGTACCTTTAAGACTCTTATGTCGGTTAATTGCACTAACGGGGATGCTACAATCTATACCATTGATTCCTATGTGGCAGACAAAACAGGAATGGTGGAGGGCGGAGTATATCCTTACAGTATGTTTTTTAAGAATTTCATCCGCAAATTTGTCGCAAAAGAGGATCAGGAAGAGTTAATCCGATTTTGTGATATCAATTCCCTTAAGTCCGAAATTGAGAAAAACGGAATGGTGGAGAAAAGATATATCGAGAATCGTGATGATGAGGAAAGGTATTCGCTTATCCGCATTGTGGGAGAACATAACAGTGACGGCACCATCAATTCTCTGATATTTGGCTTTGCAAATGTGGATATGGAGACAAGGAATGACATTGAGAGGCAGAGGGAACTTGCAAAAGCATATGAGAGTGCGGAGATTGCAAGCAAAGCCAAAACTACATTTTTGTTGAGTATGTCCCACGATATCAGAACCCCAATGAATGCAATTATCGGTTTTACCGATCTTGCTCTGGAAAATATTACCGATTCCCAAAATATTGCAAAATATCTGGAATATATCAAAATATCAGGCAACCAGCTTCTGGATATTATCAACAACGTGCTGGAAATGGCAAGAATTGAGAATAACAAGATTTGTATCAGCGAAGATTTTGTTGACATGACCGAGGCGTGTCATAATCTGTCAATTGTATTCAAGAATGAGATGAACAAGAAAAACATCGCATTTGAATATGAATGGAATGTAGCTGACAGATATCTGTACATTGATAAGGTGCACAGCGAAGAAATCGTCATTAACATCATGAGTAATGCGATTAAATATACTCCTGAGGGCGGAACAATAAAGGTTACCGGTAATGCAATTCCGACAGATAAGCCTTCGGAGTTACTTCTCGAGGTAATCATTGAGGACAACGGAATAGGAATGTCAGAAGAATTCCTGAGCCATGTATATGACAATTTCTCGAGGGAACAGACATCTACCACCAGCGGAATTCAGGGAACAGGTCTTGGACTTGGAATTGCTAAGAGACTTGTTGAGCTGATGAATGGAACAATCGAAATCGACAGTCATCTGGGATGCGGAACCAGGGTAACAATAAGAGTTCCGACAAGGATTGCCGAGTATCACAGCAAGGATGAGGCTTCGGATAAACAGGTATCTGATGAGAATAAATTTGTAGGTAAAAGAATCCTTTTGGCAGAGGATAACGAACTCAACACAGAAATTGCGGTTGCGATGTTAACCAGAATAGGACTTGTTGTAGAACATGCAAATGACGGAGTTGAAGTTATTGATATGATGGAACGAAACCCGGCTGACTACTACGATGCCATTCTTATGGATATACAGATGCCTAATATGGATGGCTACAAAGCAACTTCAATAATAAGAACAATGGAAGATGTGAGAAAATCACAGATTCCTATTCTTGCATTGACCGCCAATGCGTTTAAGGAAGATGAAGCCAAGGCTTATGAAATGGGAATGAACGGTCACATTCCGAAGCCGATAAGACGGGAAATACTTATTCATAAACTCAACTCACTTTTTTGACAGATTATGAGAGGGAGAATACATGAGAGGTAAAATACTTAAAACAACAATTGTATGGATTGCATTTATTATGATACTGCTTTTGGTATTGCAGTATTTAATGCAGATAAAGAACAAAAGAAATAATTCCTTTCAGTCCGCTGAGCTGTTGCTGGATCAGCTTGAGGAAAGCCTTAAGAACAATAAGAATGAAGAACGAATAAGAATACAGGAAATCAAAAATGATTATATTGTAAGAGCAAGGACAATCTCATATATCATCGAGAAGAATCCGGAATATGAGAATGATATCAAGGAACTCAGATTGCTCGCATCCTTGGTCGAAGTGGATGAAATACATTTCTTTGACGTGGACGGAGCAATATGCAGCGGAACCAATCCTGAATACTACGGAGTTACCATGGATGATGGTGTGCAAATCGGGTTTTTTAAGTCAATGCTTTATGACCGGAGTATTTCATTGTGTCAGGATATCACCCAGAATACAGCCGAAGGAAAACCAATGATGTATGCAATGGTGTGGAAAACTGACGGAACGGGACTTGTTCAGGTGGGTGTTGAACCTACCAGACTGATGGAACAGATTGAAGAAAACAACCTTGAGAATTTTATGGAAAGGGTTCCGACATTAAATGACATAACCCTTTTTGCCGTGGACAGATTATCAGGAGAAATTCTTGGCTCCACTGATAAGAACCAGAACGGTAAGCAGATTGATAAGTTTGGTATCGATACTGAGCAAATCAATGCGAATAAGAGGCTTACAGGCAAATCATCGGACGGTACGGATAAGTACTACTATGTATTCAGACAGTACGGTGATTATTGCATAGGTGCCTTGCAGAAGGTCAAAAGCGCCAATGCCTTAATCCGTGATGACATGATTGTATTATCAATCAGTGTAATTGTTGCGGCTGTCGCCATCATTATTTTTGCAAGGGTGGCTAATAGTCTCATAGTCAACAATGAGGCAAAATATCATAAGGCAGAGGAAAAGTCAAGAATCGGCATGTATGAAGCCCAGATGAACAATGCCATGAGAAAATCAATAGACCATGCCAAACCGAAGGATGCTATCAAGGAGATTCTGATGACCGTCGGTGATGTTATTCATTCGGACAGAGGTATTGTATACATATCAGACAATGATGTTCTGATGACCGAATCTATGTCATGGGTGCGCGAGGATTGCGTTGATAAATTTGTTGTTCCGCAGATAAGAAATGAGGCAATACATGTCTGGGAAAAGAGATTCAACGAGGGTAAAAACATAATATTCTATACAGCGAAACAGGTTCTGGAGGAATACGGCGACCATACTGATTACAAATTTATGCAGGAATACGGTCTTGAGAATACAGTAATAATTCCGCTGTACACCAAGGGTGTAATGATTGGCATTATGGGCTTCGGAAATGTTGATGAGACGATAATTGCTGATGTGGAGACCATGTTAGTCCAGATTGCCAACTTTACAATATCCCTTCTAAGACAGGATGTAACCCACAGAAGACTTACATTCCTGAGTTATAATGACGAGCTGACGGGAGCCCTTAACAGGCATGCACTGGATCAGAGAGTGGATGATATGCCGCACGGAACAGCTCTTTCCGTTATTTTCGGAGATGTAATGGGATTAAAGCAGATCAATGATACTGCCGGACATTCTGCCGGAGATAACCTTCTCATCAAGGCATACAACACCTGTAAGGAAGAGTTCGGAGAAGAGAATGTCTACAGAATTGGCGGGGATGAATATGTTATTCTGATGGAGAACTGCACTGTTGAGGAAACTGTTGACAGAATGAAGGCGTTGTCAGATAGTCTTGTCAATGCCAATTCCGAAATGGCCCTTGGGTATGCCTTTACAGATGATTTCAACGGAAATTACAAGGAATTGCAAAGAGTTGCTGATGAAAGAATGTATAATGATAAAAAACACCGTTATATGAAAACCAGCGGAAAACGCAGAGGAGTTAAGAAGGTTGTCAATATTGTTCAGGGTGAGATGTTAGCTGCTTTGTCGGATTCATATGTCAAGGTATTGCGCGTCAATCTTAGCTTTGACTCCTTTGAAGTGGTTAAGGTCAGCGATGAAGAAAAAAATGAGAGTCTGGCATATTCCGACAGCTTTGAGGTTTGGGTAAGCAATTTTGTAAAAATGGGTTATGTTGCCGAGGAAGATAAGGAGGTTTTCTCCTCCAAGATGACTTTGGAATATCTCAAATCATATTTTGAACAGGGGAACGATAGATTTGCCTTTGAGTACAGAAGAAAGCAGGGGGACAAGTTCTGCAAAGCAATTGCGGAGATTGTGCCTGCTCCGGATTACAGCAGTGATTATCAATCGGTTTATCTTTTTGTTAAAGATATCAGCAGGAGTTAAGAGGTTAGGGTGAAAATATGAGTGACTTCAATGAAAAGAACAGTAAAAAATATGAGTACATCGACAATGTGTATGAGCAGATAATGGAGCTGCAAAGCTGTGGCATTATCGCGTATAAATTGCCAAACCGCGAGGTGATTGTCTATAATGATGCTGCCAAAAAAATGCATGGCATCGAAGACGAGATTATTACCCCGGAGGTGCTGCTTACTGCCGGACGCAATATTATCTATGACAATATGGAGGAAGCACTTGAAAAACTTAAGGGATTAAAGAATCATGGTGATTACTATAACTACGGCTATTCCATTCCGAAAAAGGATGGAACCATCACACATGTGTGGGCAAATACAAAGCTTGTAGAAATGAAGAACGGTGACAAAGTTATTGTCAGTTCAATCATTGATACATCAGAGATGAATGAACTTGATAAAAAATTCAGACAGAGCAGCGAATTATATAACAGACTTCTTGATCTACAGCATGCAGGTGTATTTTCATACAGATTGAGGGATCGTAAGATATTGCATATCAATCCGGAGGCACTCAGACTGTTTGACTGGGATGACGGCAATAATCTGACTGAAAAATTTTCAAGAAACAATATCAAGATTATTGATTATGAAAATGTTAAAAATAAACTGGAAAGACTGGGAAAAGATATCAGCAACGTCCAATATGATTTCATATCCAATCACCGAGACGGATCCGTGGTATATGCAACCTGTAATACCGTAGCGTTCAGGGATATGGATGACGAAATAATAATCATATCTTCATTTATCAATATAACTGATAATGTCAATCTGCAGCGAACCATCAACAGGGAACACAAACAATACCGAGAGGCTCTTACCAGGGATGCCCTGTTATTCTACGAGGCCAATCTGACCACCGGAATTGTGAATAACACATACAATGGTAATAAATGGGATACTAAGGACTATCAAAGTGATGAGGTTCGTATTTTCGATGAGGAAAACAAAAAGCTTATAGAAAAATATCAGGTGCAGATTTTGGGAAGCAATAATGATACATACTGGAAAGCTGAGGGTTTGTTGCAGGCTTTTGATAGCGGAAAAACAAATGTTGAAATAGATTATTATTCCGAATTGACGAACAGGTATTACAGGTCCACCTGCCTTATGTTCAAGGATGATCTGGATAATAATGTATATGGGTTTGTTATTTGCAATGATATTACAGATATTAAAAAGGATGAATTTGAAGCCCACAGGAAGCTGCAGGCGGCATATGATGAGGCAAAGAAAGCAAATGCCGCAAAGACGACATTTTTGGCAAGAATGTCCCATGATATCAGAACCCCTATCAATGGAATTCTCGGAATCCTGGAGATGAATGAAAAGTATTCGGATGATCTTGAAAGAGTTGCGAAGAACAGAGAAAAATGCAAGGTTGCCGCAAAGCATCTTTTGTCATTAATCAATGATGTTCTGGATATGAGCAAGCTGGAGAGTGAAGATACGGATCTTAACTGCAATCCGCTTAATCTCAAAACCCTGTGTGAGGAAGTGCTTACCATTGCAAGCCTGAGAGCGGCTGAAAGTGCAATCCATCTTGTATATGACGAAGGCAAAGGCATTACCTATCCATATATTCGTGGCAGCGAGTTGCACATCAGACAGATATTGATTAATATCCTTACCAATGCGATTAAATATAATAAACCGGACGGATACATTTTTTTCAATACACATCTGGAGGATGTTTCGGCCGGAGAAGTTGTATATAAATTTGATATAAGTGATACCGGCATTGGTATGAATGAGGAATTTCTTTCAAAAGTATTTGAACCCTTCACTCAGGAAAAGAGCGACGGACGCAGCAGATATCAGGGTACCGGTCTTGGCATGTCCATTGTCAAAGCGCTTGTTGAAAAGATGGGAGGTACTATCGAAGTCCAGAGTAAGCCCGGCGCAGGAAGTAAATTTACCATAATACTTCCGTTTGAGCTCTGCACGGAAACCGAGATAGTGGCAACCCCAAAGAAGAGGGATGACATCAGCATTGAGGGTATGAAAATACTTTTAGTTGAGGATAATGAACTCAATATGGATATTGCGGAATTTATGCTGGTTGAGGCCGGAGCTTTTGTTGAAAAAGCGTACAACGGCGAGGAGGCGGTTGACAAATTCGCAAGGTCAAAGCCGGGTGATTTTGATGTAATCCTTATGGATATTATGATGCCGGTTCTGGACGGATATGCCGCAACCAGAAAAATCCGTTTGATGCAAAGGGAGGATGCGGCGCAGATTCCAATAATCGCAATGACTGCAAATGCCTTTGCAGAGGATATTAAGGAATCTGAAAAGGCAGGTATGAATTATCATATTGCAAAGCCCGTGGACAGGGACAGACTCTATAGTATCCTTGCTGCATACAATATTTAACGGGATTTATTATGGTAGAGAAAATAAAAACAATAGTCTGCATATATTTAATCGCCATCAATATTATTTTGCTGGCGGTAATGGGAATGGATAAATTGAAGGCAATACGGCATAAGTGGAGAATTCCGGAGAAAACTCTTTTCCTTCTCTGCATTGCCGGAGGGAGCGTGGGTGGAAATCTCGGAATGTATCTATTTCACCACAAACTGCGAAAATCTGCTTTCAAAACAGGATTTCCGATAATATTGGCAGTGCATCTGATTGTTGCACTGTTTGCAGTAATCCGGCTGCGAGGCGGCTGATACATTCCCGACGGGAGGCTTATTAATATTATGAGAAGCAATCTCACAACACTCTGTTATATTGAAAAAGACAACAAATATCTTATGATGCACAGGGTGAAAAAAGAAAATGATATTAACCGCGATAAATGGGTTGGAATAGGCGGCCATTTTGAGGCAGATGAGACGCCTGAGGAATGTCTTTTGCGTGAGGTCCGTGAAGAGACAGGACTGGAGCTGACGGATTACAGACTGAGAGGCATTATTACATTTATCAGCGACCGATGGCCCACTGAATATATGTTCTTATATACTGCCTCGGGTTATACCGGCGAGATTTCAACCTGCGATGAAGGCATCTTAGAGTGGGTAGAAAAGAACATGGTATACAGCCTTCCGATTTGGGAAGGGGACAAAATATTTTTTAAATTACTTGAAGATGAGACAGATTTTTTTACGCTCAAATTGAGATATGAGGGCGATAAACTAGTGGAGCATATCACTAATATCTGAATGGTAAATACCATATAGATTGGAGCAAAATATAATGAAACAATTTGATTACCTCGTTGTGGGAGCAGGATTATTCGGTTCAGTATTTGCAAGAGAAGCAGCCGACAAAGGTAAAAAGGTTCTTGTGATTGACAAGCGACCGCATATTGCAGGAAATGTATATTCGGAAAATACAGAAGGGATTCACGTACACAAATACGGCGCACATATTTTTCATACCAATAATACCGTGGTATGGAATTATGTTAACAGATTTGCCGATTTTAACAGATTTACTAATTCACCCGTGGCGAATTACAAGGGAGAGCTGTATTCACTTCCCTTTAATATGTATACCTTCAACAAAATGTGGGGTGTGGTTACACCACAGGAGGCAAGACAGAGAATTGAAGCCCAGAGAATTGAAGCAGGAATCGTTAATCCACGCAATCTGGAAGAACAGGCAATAAGTCTGGTGGGCAGGGATATTTATGAAAAATTAATCAAAGGATATACGCAGAAACAGTGGGGAAGAGAGTGCTCGGAGCTTCCAAGCTTCATTATTAAGCGGCTTCCGGTAAGGTTCAGTTTTGATAATAATTACTTTGATGCTTTATATCAGGGGATACCAATCGGGGGCTATACCAAAATGGTCGAGAATATGCTTAAGGGCATAGAGGTACGGCTATCCTCGGATTATTTCGACAATAAGGCAGGATATGACGGACTTGCGGACAAAATAATATACACCGGTCCGATAGATACATATTTTCAATATAAACTGGGTTGTCTGGAATACCGGTCGGTGAGATTTGAAAACGAACTGCTGGATATTGATAATTATCAGGGGAACGCGGCAGTTAATTATACCGATTCCGAGACTCCGTTTACAAGAATAATTGAGCATAAATGGTTCCAGTTCGGCAAGGATGATGAGGGAAACGACCTTCCGAAGACTGTGATTTCCAGGGAGTATTCATCGGAATGGAAGCCGGGGGATGAACCGTACTATCCGGTTAATGATGAAAAAAATAACAAATTGTATGAAGGATATAGGGAATTAGCCGCAGCTGAGGAAAATGTAGTATTTGGCGGAAGGCTCGGCGAATACAGATATTATGATATGGATGCAGTAATTGCATCAGCACTTGATTTATGTGGTAGGGAATTATAAATAAAGGAGGATTATATGGAAACGGGCGAGGGGGAAAGTCGCACTAACATACGAAAGATATTACAGTTAATATACGTATGTTTTATTTGTGTGCTGATAGGCGCAATGATTACGCTTATTGTGATATCGGAACGCAATAAGAAAATGTTTTTTGTACTGGGAACATTGATGCTGATAATAGCCGTAATAGGATTTTTGTTTGTGGTCATAAGGCTTGAGCAAAAACAGAAAAAAAGAAATAGTGTCGATCAGAGAATAATTGATGCTATGACCAGTATGTTCCGGTTGAATCTTCTACTGGACCTTGAACATAGAAAAACATATACAATATATGCCGACAGTGATTTGGAGAGTATTATCAATGAAAAGCATACGCTTGCTGAACTGTTCGTAAAATTTTGTCATAAATATGTCAGTGAAGATCAGCTTGAGGAAGTGATGAAATTTGCAGATATTAATACAATTCCCGAAAGGCTGATGGAAGAGGACTATGTTAGCTGCGAATACAGAAGCAATGTAAGGGGATGGAGCCGTGGCATTTTTTTAGCCATGGAACGCGATAAGACCGGAAGAGTTACAAAGGTGCTCTACATAATACAGAAGCTGGATATGGAGCGCGTGGTGGAGATGGAAAGACTCTACGAGAATGCTTCCGCAGCAAGTGCCGCAAAGACGACATTTTTGTCAAAAATGTCGCATGATATCAGAACTCCTATGAATGTGGTAGTGGGAATGATACAGGTGGCAAAAAAATATATTGATAATCCTGAAAAGATGGCTGATTGTCTCAACAAAATAGAAAGAGCGGGAGTTCATCTTCAGACTCTTGTAAATGATATTCTTGATATTTCCGCGATAGAGGCCGGACGTCTTAAAATCAGTGCCAGGGAAACGGATATCAGACAGCTGATAAATAACATTATTATTACAATTGAGAGCGCCGCCACAAATAGGGCACTTTTGTTTGAAACGGATTCGGACAAGCTGATACATAACTTTCTGATTGTGGATTCTCTACGACTGAATCAGATATATATCAATCTTTTGTCAAATGCAGTTAAGTTTACTGCTCCCGGGGGAAATATCAGATTTTCTCTGTGGGAGGAAGTGACTGATGACAAGGATTATATTATGTTATGTGCAAGCGTCAGCGATACGGGAATTGGAATGAGTGAAGAATTTATGGCCAATATGTACGACGAGTTTGCACGGGCAGTGGATACCAGAGTCAATACAATTCAGGGAACGGGTCTGGGGCTTGCAATAGTAAAGCACCTGGTTGAAGCCATGGACGGAAGTATTGATGTAAAAAGTGTGGTCAATGAAGGAAGTATTTTTACAGTCAGAATTAAGGCAGGACTTGGCAATGTGTTGAAGGAAAATAATCTGTGCGATAAGATAAAGGATTATGAAGAGGCATGCCGGGGAATCAGACTTTTGATTGCAGAAGACAATGCCATGAATTATGAAATGGAAAAGGAACTGCTTTCCTTTTATGGGATTGTTGTTGAACACGCAGTCAACGGCGAAAATGCATATGATATGTACCGCGAGAAAAACGGGGATTATTATGATGCCATTCTTATGGATTTGCAGATGCCCGTTATGAACGGTTTTGAAGCTACAAAAAAGATTAGGGAATATGAGAGTGAAAAAAATATGCGGATACCGATAATTGCTATGACCGCTAATGCTTTCGTAGACGATATTGACGAATGTATAAGGGTGGGTATGGATGCCCATATAGCAAAACCGATTAAGCTGGAGAATTTGCTTGATACTCTCATAGAGAAAATAAAGGATTGGTGATGTTATGATGGTTGATTTCAAGTCCATATTGAATGAAATCGGAAGCGGAGTAATTGTACTGAAAATCAAGGAAAATATGGAAGTGAGCGTTCTCGAATGCAATCAGACCGCGATGGATATGTTTGGTTGGAAAAATAAGGCTGATATTATGACTGAACCTTTATCTCTTATTGATTTTGTGGTTACTGAAGACTATCAGATGATGCTTGCCAGGATAAATGAACTGATGGCGACAGGCAAAAAAAGTGTGGTCGATTGCAGGATTCGAAGTGGGGAAGGAAGCAGATGCTGGGTAATCTGTAATATGACGCTGATGGAGCATAATACTGCAGAAGCCGAATGGATTGTTTTGTGCAATTTTACAGATATTAATGAGCGCAAAAAATTGGAAGAGGATATGCAGGAATCCTACAGAATGAAATACAATGATTTACTGGACAAATCCAAGACCGGACTCGTTTCCGGATATGTAAATCTGTCCCAAAATACTTTTTCGCTAATCCATGATGATACGGGTTATCTTAAATCATTATTTAATAAGAACCAGAATTACAGTGATATTGTCTACATTTTTATTAACTATCACAGGGACGAAGAACGTCGGAGGATAATAAAGGAAACACTTTTTCCTGCACGCCTCGTAGCGTGGTTTAACAGCGGACACAATGATTTTGTCATGGAATATGAGACGGAGACTCCGTACGGAGGGCGAATTTATCTTAATGTTACAATCAATATGATGCAGAATCCGCATGGCGATATTGAGGGAATCATTATGATAAGGGAAAATTCGGCAAAATATGTGGCGGCAAAAATCAAAGAGCTTAAGAAAAGAACCATCTTCCTCAATACATTTATTATAGATACTGAGAAAAGAATGCATGCACTAATCAATGCAGAAGCTGATGATGACAATGATATCATTAAGAGCATAACCAGGTATGATACTCAGATAGAAAAAGTCGCCGAGGAGATAGTTGCTCCTGAGGACAAGGAGAAATTCCTATCGATGATGAATGAAGAATTCATTAGAAGTAAGCTTGAAGAGTCGGAATGTTTTCTTGAATATATCCATTATGTCAGGCCTGATAAAAGCCTGGGATTGTCGAGATACAAATTCTATTATCTTGACGATAATACAAGATTCATTGTGGGACTTATCGAGGATTGTGAGCAGGAATACCAGGTTAGAAAGGAACTTGAGGATGCCTTCGTTCAAATAAGCGAAACCAACAAAAATCTGAATGAAACCAATAGGGCACTGCAGCATGCCAATGCAGCAAAATCAGAATTTCTTGCGCATATATCCCATGATATAAGAACTCCGCTCAATGGTGTGCGCGGTATGCTTGAAATAGCGGAGGACAATATCGAAAATACGGATAAGCTGAAGGATTGCCTTGGAAAAATAAGGACTTCCTCCGATTATCTGCTGGCCCTGATTAATGATGTCCTTGATATGAGCAAGCTGGAGGCCGGGAAAGTTATTTTTACCCGCGAGGATATGAATATCAAGGAAGTGATAAACAATATAATCGGTATGCTGTCCAATATGGCAAAAGAAAACGGTGTTACTATTAATGCTCTGAATATGGATGAGATGAATATACCAAATGTATTCAGCAGCCCGCTTCATTTCAGACAGATTATGCTCAATGTTATCAGCAACGCCATCAAGTATAATAAACCGGGCGGCAGGATTGATTTGAGTATAAATGAAATCAGCAGAACGGCTGATGAAGTCAGATACTGCTTTGTTGTTGAGGATACGGGAATCGGAATGTCCCATGCTTTTCTTGAAAAGATTTCTGAGCCGTTTATGCAGGAAAATGAATCCGGCAATGCGAGAACGATATATAAGGGTACGGGACTTGGCATGTCCATCGTAAAAAATCTTGTGGACGGAATGCACGGTGATGTTGCTGTGTCCAGTGAAAAAGGGAAGGGCAGCACTTTCAAAATAACTCTTCCTTTTGAAATCAACTACCAAAACACATCCGTATTTAGTGAACAGGAAGAAAAAACTGTTGATTTTTCCGGTCTAAAGGTGCTGGTCGCAGAGGATAATACATTAAATCTTGAGATTATTGAATATGTTCTCAAGGCAGAGGGAATGGTGGTGGATTCCGCGGAAGATGGTAATATTGCAGTAGATAAATTTATTAAATCACAAGTTAATTATTATGATTTTATCCTTATGGACATCATGATGCCGAATAAGAACGGTATTGACGCTGTTAAGGAAATCAGAGCACTTGAGCGTGAAGATTCCAAGAGGGTTCCTATTATTGCCATGACAGCCAATGCCTTTGCGGAGGATGTGCAACAGACAAAAACTGCCGGATTTAACGACCATCTGGCAAAACCTCTTGATAGAAAGATTTTGAAGAAAACTCTTGCAAAGTATTTTTAGGGTATACCATCCCGACAGGGATGGCATCAGCTGATGATAATTAAATACTGGATATTATCTTATAGATGTGGTAGTATAATATCCGAATTACAAGGTATAGCTAACAGGAGGACCGACAATGGGTGGATTTTTTGGCGTAGCATCAAAGGAAGATTGCGTATTCGATTTATTTTTCGGAATTGATTACCATTCACATTTGGGAACGCGCAGAGGCGGAATGCTGGTATATGATGATGAGAAGGGCTTTGACCGTTCGATTCACAATATTGAGAATGCACCGTTCAGAACTAAATTTGACAAGGATATGCAGAAGATGAAAGGACGTCTGGGAATAGGATGTATTTCAGACTATGAACCACAGCCATTGCTGGTTCGTTCGCATCACGGTTCTTTTGCAATTACCACAGTCAGCAAGATTAATAACACGGATGAGCTGGTTGACGAGCTTTTTAACAGCGGATGCTCCCATTTTCTTGAGATGAGCGGGGGAGAAATTAATGCAACAGAGCTTGTTGTGGCATTGATTAATCAGAAGGACAATCTTATTGCAGGTATTCAGAATGCCCTTGACAAAATTGACGGTTCACTGTCTCTTTTACTTATGAACAGTCAGGGAATATATGCTGCAAGGGACAAAATGGGAAGAACGCCGATTGTTATCGGACGAAAAGAAGGTTCTTTCTGTGCTGCTTTCGAGAATTTTTCATATAAGAATCTCGGATATACGGATTATAAGGAATTGGGACCGGGAGAAATCGGTGTTATGACTGCAGAGAATTTTGTTACGCTTGTGCAGCCTAACAAGGATATGAAAATATGTACATTCCTCTGGGTATACTATGGTTACCCATCAAGTTCCTATGAGGGAATCAGTGTAGAAAAGATGAGATATAACTGCGGAGCCAAGATGGCCCTCAGAGATAATGTTAAACCTGATATTGTTGCCGGAGTGCCGGATTCGGGAATTGCCCATGCTGTTGGATATGCAAATCAGTCGGGGATCCCGTTCTCCAGACCATTTATCAAATATACCCCAACCTGGCCACGTTCATTTATGCCGACAATTCAGACACAGAGAAATCTTATTGCAAAGATGAAACTTCTTGCAGTAGAAGATTTAATTAAGGATAAAAGCCTTCTTTTGATTGATGATTCGATTGTAAGAGGTACACAGCTTAGAGAAACTACGGAATACTTATTCCAGAGTGGTGCAAAAGAGGTTCACATCAGACCGGCATGCCCTCCGCTTTTATACGGATGTAAATATCTTAATTTCTCAAGGTCCTCTTCGGAAATGGATCTCATTACAAGAAGGGTAATTGCCCGACTTGAAAATGGAAATGTTACGGATGAAGTTTTACAGGAATATGCGGACCCTGATTCACCAAAATATGAGAAAATGGTTGATGAGATTTGTAAGGAGCTGCACTTTACAACATTGAGATTTAATCGTCTTGATGATATGCTTGATTCGGTAGGCATAGATAAATGTAAACTTTGCACATATTGTTGGGATGGTAAGGAATAATGGAAAAAGTTAATAAACAAGAGAGAGATTATTATTTCGATAATGCGAAATTTATATTGATATTGCTGGTTGTTATGGCTCACTTTCTTTCACCTACAAAGTCTAGGAGTAATTGGGTATTGACATTCTGGCAGATTGCCAATACTTTGCATATGCCGGCATTGATTTTTATATCGGGATATTTTGCTAAAGGATACATTAATAGTGATGGCTCTGTTAAGGTCAATAGAATATTCAAGATATTCATGTATTATTCATTTGCGCAGATAACAGTATGGCTTTTCGAATATTTTGTACTTAAAGATACAGGGATTTCAAAGAGCTTCCTGGCCGCAAGATCTTCACTTTGGTTTCTGCAATGCATGATTATCTGGATGCTGTTTTTGCCTGTTGTTACAAAGGTTAAAACGAAGGCTGCCATTATTATTTCGATAGTTGTCGGAATATTGAGTGGCTATGATGCATGGGTTTCAGGTTCTTTGAGTTTTTCACGGGTTCTTGTTCACTTTCCATTCTATCTGATTGGTTATTATTTTAAGAAAGAATGGCTTCTTAAGCTTAAGACAACAAGGAACAGAATTCTGTCAATTATATTTATGGTGGCGGTGATTTTTCTCGTTTACAAATTAGGAAGAAAGATTCCTAATGGTATAATTACCTGTGATAAGAACTACTATAGCGTGAAACTTCCGTTTGAGATGAGTATTTATCTCAGATGGATTTTGAGGGTTGCGTTTTATCTTGCTGCATCAGCATTGTTTATATGTCTGATGATATGGGTACCGGTAAAGAAAACATTCTTTAGTCTTTGGGGAAGCCGTACTCTTCAGGTATATATTGGACACAGATATATATACCTGGCTGAACTTAAATATGGTTGGGCAGCTCTGGCAGTTGGAAAAACGGGCATTTTGATTGTCGCATTAATTGCTGTTGCGACCACAGTCGTTCTTTCTTTGAAACCATTTGAATATCCTTTCAAACTTGTTGCTAAAATCAGACTGCCGTTAAAAAACAAAGAATAGTGTACGGATGGGAAGGATGCTTTGCGCCTTCCCTTTCTGGTGTACCGTTTATTGTGGTTGAAATTGTTGTAAGCAATTGCTATAATTAATAAATATAAAAAATCATGAAATACTATGATTATATATGTTAGGAGATAATAAAATGAATATTGCTATTATTTTTGCAGGTGGAAGCGGAGTAAGAATGGGAGCAGGCGTTCCAAAACAATTTTTGGAGATAAATGGCAAGCCAATTCTGATTCATACTCTTGAATTATTTGAATTTCATGAGATGATTGACAAAATATATGTATCAACATTGAAGGATTATATTCCATATGTGGAAGATTTAGTTGCTGACTACAGAATCACAAAAGTGGCAAAAGTTATCCCCGGTGGTGAGACTGCGCAGGATTCAATATATAATGCGCTTAAGATGGCAGAGTCAGAGAATCCGGGGGATTCAATTGTACTGCTTCATGACGGAGTCAGACCATTTGTTGCATATGATGTTATTACTGCCAATATTGAAGGGGTTAAGGCTAACGGAAATGCCATTACAAGTACGGCCTGCTATGAGACAATTATGATTAGTAAGTCAGGTGATGTCATTGACGAGGTTCCGTACAGAAAGGAAACCTTTGCAGGACAGGCTCCACAGAGCTTCTATCTCAAAGATATTATTGCGGCACATGATGTAGTCAGAAATTCTCCAAATGGATATGAAAATATGGTGGATGCATGTACAATTATAAGAAGTCAGGGAATTGAAGCTCATATGGTTCCCGGAAACAGAGGTAATATCAAGGTTACTACGCCTGAAGATGTATATATGTTCAGAGCATTGTTGCAGTATAAGGAAAATGAGCAGGCGTTCGGACTTGGGCTTACCAATAAGATTGCGACAAGAATGAATCAGTCAATTGCCAGAAGAGAAAGAGAGACAAAATAATGAATAATACTATTGAATCAAGTAATGACAGTATTATGCAGCAGGATTTGGAAGAAATTGCAAAGGATAATCTTCCGATTGAGAAAATTGCAGGCAGAACTGTTCTTGTGACCGGCGCATCAGGACTCATAGGTTCTCAGATTGTAAAAGCATTGGCATGCATTAACAGATTGAAAAATACCAACATTAGAATTCTTGCATTTGTCCGCAATGAAGAAAAAGCAAAGAAGGTTTTTGCAGATTTGCTTGAGAGGGAAGATGTTGAACTCGTTTTGGGAGATATCAACAGTGCGATTTCAATTGAAGAAGATGTTGATTATATTATTCACGGAGCCAGTGCCACAAGTTCAAAATATTTTGTAAGTAATCCTGTGGAGACAATCAAGACTGCAATGGACGGGACTACGAATATTCTTGAATTTGCAAAAGAAAAATCAATAAAAGGCATGGTATACCTTTCATCACTTGAGGTTTACGGAACACCTGATGCCGGCAGCGGAATGATATCGGAGACGGATTACGGATATATTGACCCGATGAATGTAAGAAGCAGTTATTCTGAAGGCAAACGTATGGTTGAATGCCTCTGCGTATCGTATGCAAAAGAATATAATGTACCCGTTAAGGTTGCCAGATTATCGCAGACCTTTGGAACCGGCGTAGAATATAATGATGGCAGGGTATTTGCTGAATTTATCAGATGCGCAATGGAAAAGAAGGACATTGTGCTTCATACGGCAGGGAATACAGTACGTTCATATTGTTATTCAAAGGATGCGGTAAGCGCAATACTATATATTCTGCTCAATGGAGAAAATGCTGAGGCATATAATGTTACCAATATGGATACTGCAATTTCCATTAGGGATATGGCTGAACTTGTATGCAGTATATATCCTGAAAGCGGAATAAGAACCAGAATTGAAATACCTGAAGACGTATCATCTTTTGGTTATAATCCGGAAATGATTATCCGTCTTGACAGCACAAAACTAAGTAAGCTTGGCTGGAAAGCTACGGTAGATCTTCCGGATATGTTTATCAGAATGCGAAAGAGTATTGAAGAAAGGATATAATACCCAGGAGGACTGAAATTATGTCAAAGTATGGTTTGACAATAGTTGTTAATGAGAATCAAAATGGTGATGTGAACAGACTGTTGAAGAGTATTTCTTCCGGATTAAGCAGAGTAATACAGGTTATTCTGGTTGGAGAGAGTGTATACTCAGAAGTAAGTGATGATTTCAAGAATATTGATTTGTACAAAATAGATAGCGAAAGTACATCTCTTGCAGATATATATTGTGATGTTAAAGATATTATTGAAGGTGAATATGTATCTTTTTCACAGACGGATGTCGTATATCAGAAAAATGCTGTGAATAAAGTGTTGAATAATTTGCAGAAGAATGATAATGCTGTTTGTATTCATCCTATATTTGTTGACGTTACAGGTATGATGAAGGAGTATCCAATTTGCCCGCCAAGTGGTGGAACCTTCAATGTGATTAACGATTGCAGCAATATGAATATGTTTTTTAAAGCCTACTTTTTTAAGAGAACTGTCATTGATGAACTGGGCTTTAACAACGATATCATAACAGAACAAGATAAAGATTTTCTTATCAGATATATTCTAAAATACAGAGTAATCAAATATTTCGATACAATCAGCCTGAAGTATTATGCCGCTTCGGAGGATGATTATTCTACTTCGTTGATTCAGTACCGTAAAGAATGGTACCTGGAAGATATCGAAGGATATATTTATGATTTGGCAAATAAAAGTAATACTTTGAATCTTGAAGAAAAAACATTTGTCAGGGCCTGCCTGACATATCTTTTGTTCTGTCGTTTTAGTGCTAATTTTAATGATAGGAATAAAAAAATTATACAGAATGAAGATTATGATAGATTTGAGGGTGCCGTGAAAAATGTACTTTCAAATATACCGGATGAATTCATTTTTCAGAAGATAAGCATTGGTGACTACAAAATTATCAGGTCAATCCGGTTTCTGTTGGTTAGAATCAAATATGGTGAAGACGGATACCGTTTCAAGTGTGATAGAAACAATTTATTTGTTGTGCCTCGGAATGAGAAGGATAATCTTGTTGGACAAATGGTTGGTTTCCTTAAAATAGAGAATGAAATTGCGGAAATCATGGCGATGAATTATGCAGATGGGAATATTCAAATCGATGTTAAAGTAAATGCTGCAGATTATTTTAGACATGAAGATATTGATTTTTGTGTTAAATCCAATTCTAAAGTTGTTCCGACAGAAAAGGTGGAATGTTATCCGCTTATTAAATGTTTTGGAAAGACAATAATAAGGCGTTTCCAGCTGAAAGTCAGTATTCCGGTAGGGGATTTTGTTAATGGAAATCAGGTTATAGGATTCTATTTACGAATTAATGATGTTGAATATCTGATAACCCCTTCCTTAAAAACAGCGGCATCAAGAATTACTGAGAGATTTAGAAAAGCATATTGGAGATTTGACAATTATATTATGTCAATCCGCAATAAAAGGGAGCTCGTGATAAAACCGGCAGGAAAAGGGAAAGTCTTTGTTGCAGAAAGCCAATTTTTGCTAAATCTTTTGTATTCAGGCATTGTTAAGAGGCATTTGAGGGACTCATTAAAATTTATATATCTTAGAATCAGCTACAGAATTGCAAAGGCATTTCATGGCAAGAAGAGAATATGGGTCAGCTTTGATAAGCTTTATAAGGGCGGTGATAACGGAGAGTATATGTATCACTACCTTAAAGAGAATTGTAAAGATATCAAACCATATTATATTATTAACAAGGATGCTCCTGATTATAAAAGGCTTAAGAAGGAGGGCGCCAATCTTCTTGTAACCAATACAATGAAATGCAGGAGAGTATGTCTTTTGGCGGAGACAATATTGGCAACCCATTCTACAATATGGAGCTATTGTGGATTTGAAAGTAAATACAGAGCTTTTGCAAAGGATTTGTTTAGTGCCAAATTAGTATGTATTCAGCATGGACTTACTGTTCAGAAGATAGCACAGTATCAGAACAGATTATTTGATAATACACTTTTCTATTGCTGCGCTTCCAAATATGAAGTTGAAAATATTCTGCAGCCAATATATGGATATAAGAGTGAAGATGTTGTGCTGACGGGACTTGCAAGGTATGACGGACTTAAGAATAATGATCAGAAACAAATTCTCATTACTCCGACATGGCGAAGAGATATTGTGAATAATGGCATAGCATTTATTAAAAAGAGCCACAATAATCATTTTAAGGACAGTGCATATTTTAAGGTATACAATAATCTTATTAATGATAGCAGATTAATCGAGACGGCAAAAGAATACGGTTATAGAATAATATATCTGCTTCACCCTGCAATGAGCTCTCAGGCAGAAGATTTTGATAGGAATGACTATGTTGAACTCATGGAAGCAGCAGGGGATATGAGTTACGAGAAAATCCTCACTGAATCAAGCTTAATGGTAACGGATTATTCAGGCGTACAGTTTGACTTTGCATATCAGAGAAAGCCTGTTGTGTATTATCATCCTGAAGTATTGCCACCATCATATGAGGAAGGTGTTTATCGGTATGATAAGAACGGATTTGGTGAAATCTGTACAAAACATGATGAACTCATAGATACTCTATGTGACTATATTAGGAATGAATGTAAAATCAAACCTTTCTATAACGACAGAGCTAATGATTTCTTTGCATATGATGATTTTAATTCATGTGAAAGAATATACAATGAAGTAAAAAAATATTTAGCAAGATTCAATTAGCCGTTCAGTTACAATACTATTTTAAGTATAAAACAGCATTCCCTAAAACCCTGCCGATTTCGGAGGGTTTTAGTTATGTGAGGAAGGATTAATATGATACTAAATGTTGAAAACTTGAGCCATGGTTTTGGCGACAGAGCGATTTTTAATAATGTATCCTTCAGACTGCTGAAAGGAGAACATATAGGGCTCATCGGTGCTAACGGTGAGGGCAAATCCACTTTTATGAACATTGTCACCGGTAAACTTATGCCTGACGAGGGCAAGGTTGAGTGGGCAAAGAATGTCAGAGTGGGCTATCTTGACCAGCATACGGTGCTTGAAGCAGGCATGACCATCAGTGATGTCCTTCATTCTGCATTTTCCTATCTCTATGAACTTGAGGAAAAAATGACCGGACTTTTTGAAGCAATGGCAGAGGCGGACGAAGATGAGATGATGAGACTTATGGAAGAATCCGGCACAATTCAGGATCTTCTTACGAATCATGATTTTTATGTGATTGATGCCAAGGTTGAAGAAATTGCAAGAGCTTTTGGACTTCTTGAACTGGGACTTGATATGGATGTTACGGAATTGTCGGGAGGGCAGAGAACCAAGGTTTTACTTGCGAAGCTTCTGCTTGAGAAGCCTGATATATTGCTTCTTGATGAGCCGACCAACTATCTGGATGAAAATCACATAGCGTGGCTTAAGAGATACCTTCTTGATTACGAAAGTGCTTTTATCCTTATCTCTCATGATATGGAATTTCTCAATAGTGTGGTAAATATTATTTATCATATGGAAAATCAGGAACTTAACAGATATGTTGGAGATTATGAGAAGTTTAAGGAAGTCTATGAGGTGAAAAAAGCCCAGCTTGAAGCAGCTTACCGCAGACAACAGCAGGAAATTGTTGAGCTGAAAGACTTCGTAGCAAGAAACAAAGCCAGGGTTGCAACAAGAAATATGGCAATGTCAAGGCAGAAAAAACTTGATAAGATGGACATAATTGAACTTGCAAAAGAAAAGCCAAAGCCTGAGTTTAATTTCAAAGAGGCAAGGGCGGCAGGAAAAGTAATTTTTGAAACAAACGACCTGGTTATCGGATATGAAAAAGAAAGACCGCTTTCCAAAGAAATTAATTTACGCATGGAACGCGGCGAAAAAATAGCAATTGTGGGGACCAACGGTATCGGTAAAACCACCTTCCTTAAAAGTGTGCTTGGATTAATCAAACCACTGTCAGGAAGTGCAATACTGGGAGATTACCTCTATAAAGGATATTTTGAACAGGAAATCAAACCAAGTGAAAATACCTGTATAGAAGAAATATGGGAGACATTTCCATCGTTGAGCCAGTATGAAGTGCGTTCCGCTCTTGCAAAATGCGGCCTTACGACGGACCACATCGAGAGCAAAGTGAGAGTGTTAAGTGGTGGTGAACAGGCAAAAGTCCGTCTGTGCAAGCTGATTAATTCCGAAACCAATATTCTTTTATTGGATGAGCCGACAAATCATCTGGATGTGGATGCCAAGGATGAATTGAAAAGGGCGCTGAAGGCATATAAGGGAGCAATCCTGTTAGTGTGTCATGAACCTGAATTCTATGAAGGGCTTGTTGATAAGGTCTGGAATCTGGAAGAATATTCAAAACTGCATTAACATAAAACAAGGTATCTGTTAATTTACAGATACCTGTTTTAATGTATCAATCAATATATCAATTTCTTCCTGTGTATTCATATATCCGAAACTGAATCGTGCAATACCGTTGTTTTGCTGCCCGAGAGCATTGACAAGCAGGGGGGCACAGTGGACACCTGCTCTGATTGCAATTCCGTGGTCGGACAGATAAGAAGCAAGGCCCGAGGCATCCGTATCTTTGGGAATGACCGCCACGGTGGCAGTATGATTTAATGCTTCGTTCTGCATAATCCGATACCTGCCCAGAGCCTGCATTTCCCCGATAAAATAGGAACGAAGCATGCTTTCATGGCAGAAAATCCTTTCGATTCCCACCGAGTTAATATATTGAACAGCTGCATTCAGTCCGGAGATACCGATGATATTAGGGGTTCCAACCTCAAGCTTTTCAGGATATTCCCTGAGACTCACCGGCTCGAAGCTTTGTATTCCCGTGCCGCCAAAGAATATTGGTTCCACATCAATATCGTTTATACACAGGCAGCCGGTTCCCGTCGCTCCCATAAGTCCCTTGTGACCGGAAAAACAGAGTGCATTTATGTGGTTTTTTACCATATCAATACCGATTACACCAATGGTCTGGGACGCATCAAGAATAAAACACAGATTGTGTGTATAAGCAATTTCGCCGATAATCCCAATGTCCAGAATGTCACCTGTAACATTTGACGCATGAGTGCAGACAATAGCTTTTGTATTTTTCTTAATCAGGCGTTCGAAATCGCGAAAATCAATATTACATTGAGAATCTGTTTTAACATAGTCAAGTTCAATTATTCCAAGCGCTTTAAGATGATTGAGCGGTCTCAATACGGAATTATGTTCAAACTCCGTTGTGATTACATGGTCACCCTTGTGAAAAATCCCTGCAATTGCCATATTGAGTGCCTGCGTGGCACCGCTTGTAAAAATAACATGTGAAACCTCGGGACAACCGACAAATTTTGCAATATTTTCTCTGGCCTCATATATCAGCCTTGAAGAATTTAGGCTTTCTGTATAAACTCCTCTTGCAGGATTGCCGTAGTTTTCTATTGTATTTTTGATGGCATTTATTACGGATTCCGGCTTGCGGACAGAGGTTGCGGCATTATCTAAGTAAATTGACATTTTCAGGTCTCCTGATTAAAATATTAATTGATTGTGATACTTTTTTATAATAATAGCATAACAGGGTGTATTTAACAATGAAAGTATACGGCTACGGAAGGTCCGGCAAACCGGAGGAAACAGAGCTGCAAAAAGCATTTCCTTTTCTGAATGAAAAGGGGCATGTGATTGCGATTTGCGGAGCGGGAGGCAAGACCACCCTTATGTATTATCTTGCAAAATATTGTGCCTATTCAGGCTTGAAAACGCTTGTTGCCACAAGTACCCATATTGTCATGGATGCGGAGCATTATGCGGATAATCCGGATGAGGTGAGAATGAAATTTTCGCAAAACAGGATTGCTGTTGTCGGAGAGAGAGCAGCGGAAGGCAAACTGACCGCCTGCGACGAGGTGACAATGGAAAAATACATTGCGGAAAGCGATATAGTTTTTGTGGAAGCTGATGGTTCAAAGCATTTGCCCTGCAAGGCCCCCGGCGATTCGGAACCGGTGATACCGAAGCAGGCGGATATTGTTATAGGTGTTCTGGGACTTACTGCGATGGGCAGAAGAATCGGTGACGTCTGCCATCGCAAGGAAATTGTATGTGAAATCTTAGAGAAAACAGAGAATGACATATTGAATTATGATGATTTTATAAGACTGATGACGGATGAAAGAGGAATTCATAAGAATTCTGCTTCGGCAGCCAGGTATTGCATATTTAACCAATTTGAAGAGGAATTCCCGATACATAACAGCGGGCCGGAGAACTGTTATTTTACCTTTTTTGATATGGAGGAACGGCAGTGAATAATTTTACACATTTTGACACTGATGGTAATGCACTTATGGTGGATGTGCACGATAAGTCGGATACCCACAGAATTGCTGTGGCATCAGGAAAAATCTATATGAGCAGGGATGCTTTTATGGCTGTTAAAGAGGGGACGGTTAAGAAGGGTGATGTGCTTTCGGTAGCAAGAATTGCCGGTATTATGGGGGCAAAGAAGAATTCCGACCTGATTCCGCTATGTCATAATATTACTCTTACAAAATGCGAAATTGATTTCGTGACGGATGAGGATACCTACAGTATTACCGTGATTTGCACGGCTTCCTGTGTGGGCAAAACAGGAGTTGAAATGGAAGCGTTGATGGGGGTGAACATAGCCCTTCTGACAATATATGATATGTGCAAGGCAATTGACAGGGGGATGGTTATGGGAGACATACATTTACTAAATAAGGAAGGGGGCAAAAGCGGATACTATGAATACAACAGAAACAATTCATGATTCGAAGGGCAAAATATTTTGCAAGAGTGGCGGCTGTGGCGCTAAGCTGGGAGCCGGTCTGTTAAGTCATATTTTGGAACGACTGCCGGCGCAGAAACCGAAGGATAAGCTCATGGTTGGATTTGACAGTCATGATGATGCAGCCGTGTATCAAATAGATGATACAACAGCTTTTGTGCAGACACTGGATTTTTTTCCGCCAATGGTGGAGGATGCGTATACCTTTGGACAGATTGCTGCTGCTAATGCAATGAGTGATATATATGCCATGGGTGGCGAGGTAAAAACAGCTCTCAACATTGTCTGTTTTCCGGAAAATATGGATATCAATATTCTGGGCGAAATTATGCGCGGAGGTATGGATAAGGTTATCGAGGCCGGAGGATGTCTTTGCGGAGGTCATTCCATTGCGGATGAGGGAATTAAGTACGGACTTTCAGTTACCGGACTTGTTAATCCTTCAAGAATTCTTCGTAACAATACTCCGCAAAATGGTGATGTTTTAGTATTGACTAAGCCCTTGGGAGTTGGGATAATAACAACAGCGGCCAGATTTGGTGCGGTGAATGACGGGGCTTATAAGAGTGCGGTAACATCCATGACAACCCTTAATAAATATGCTGCGGAGATTGCTGCGGATTTCGATGTCCACGCATGTACTGATGTGACAGGATTTGGATTACTGGGTCATTTGAAGGAGATGCTGGACGGAAGATTTTCGGCCGAACTGTATTGCAGTAGTATTCCGGTGATTGAAGATGCACTTGATTGTGCGAGGGAATTCTATATTACCGGAGCAGGGCAGAAAAACAGGAATTATGTCGGGGACTCGGTTGCTTTTGAAGATTTACCTTTTGAGTGGGAAGAAGTACTTTTTGACCCACAGACTTCCGGAGGACTGCTCATTGCTATGGACGAGAATGAAGCTTGTGAATATGTGGGGTTAATGAAACAAAAAGGATATATCGCAAGTATTATTGGAAGAATTACTAAAGAAACAAATGGGAAAGTGATGGTAAAAACTAATGAAAAGAATAATTAAAAACATGGTGATGTACATAACATTAGTATTAGTTTCCGTAATCGGATTATTAGCGATTAAGAATAAAAGTTATGCTGCTGAAACAACGGATACGGATAAATTTCTGTTTATTGGTAACAGTCTGACATATTACAATAATTTGCCTGAACAGTTTAAGAATTTTGCATTTTATGGTGCGGGGAAAAACATCCGGTACAGTACATGTACATATGGTGGACGTTCTCTCAAAGAACATGCAAAAGCTATCAGCATTGTGGTAAGATGCGAGGGGGATGTAACTAAAATCACAGAAGAAGAAAAGAAATATTTTAAAGTACATTCAGTAACGGAATCCGGTCAGAAACAATACGCTTATAACAAAGTTGTATTTGAAAGGTATTGTGATGCAATATGGGATTATAATACCAATTCTGTTAAGAGATATAATCATATTGTATTGCAGACATTCTATAATACAGGTAATCCATCAGGAGATGTTGATTCAGTTGAAACTGCGGAAGCAATAAGAACAATAATTGCGTGTTTAGGAGATAGTAATACAAGTTTTATTGTAAGATCATCAATTAGCAGGTGGAAAGATTCGCTGGAAGTATTTGTAAGTGAACAGACAGTTATTGATGGTATTATTACCGATGCAATTGAACAGGTTAACAATAACAGGACAGAAGATTTGCATTACAACAAGCTGTATTGTTCATATGAGGGAAGAGCATTCTGCAATTATTTACTCTATGCGGGAACTCATAAGGCGAGTGCTCAAGACCAATATATGTATTCTGTATATTCAAGAGTGGGGGGAAAGCTGGGTTATGTTAATGATCTTTTGTATGGTGACAAAGTCCATATGACCTTTTTGGGCACCTATTTGGCGACTGCCTGTCTATATGACGTATATAATAATAATGAATGTCATGGTTTTGATTCGAGATACGTAGTAAGTCGTTATCATGGTGCAACTACGTCTCGTATTATTAATATTGGTGAAATGAATGAACAAAATGGAGTATTAGGACCAAATTATGGCTTTTTCTTTAATAATAAAAAGGGAATTTCATCGTCTAAAATATGCTATATGGCAGCATTTATTGCAAATCAGACTAATTCCGGAAATATGATTTTTACAAATGTTGAACAGGCTAATGAGTGGAAAAATATGACCACAGTTCAAAATTATGATTATGGTAATATTAACTATTATGTAGTTCAGGCAAGAGCAAATGTGGGAGGACCTTCGCTCGGAAGTATGATATTATGTGAAGATTCAGTAAGTAATACAGTTGTTTTTTCAACAAGCCGGGTTGGATACAGACTGATAGGATGGAGTAAGAAATACAATTCTGCAACAGCGGAATATCCTCTGAATTATAATTTCTCAAACAGTGAGATAAAAAGCAATCTTGGAAAATTCTGCATTGTCTATCCTGTATTGAAGCGTAATACATTAACGCTTGAGTATAATAACAATATTGGTAGCGGAACTATGATTAAGAGCGTAACATATACATATGGTGTTAGTGCAAAAATGCTGCCTAGATTGTCCAGAAAGGGATATGTTCATGTCGGTTGGGCATTTGCAAAGGATGGAACTACAAAAATCTATAAGCCGGGTGAGACTGTTTCAAACAATATGATTAATCATTTGGCAAACAAGAAATATAATATATATGCAATATGGAAACCTGACAGGACGACTTTTGTATACAATAACAGCATTGGAAGAGGAACTAACATTAAGACTGTTACATATACATATGGAAAAGCAGGCAATACATTTTTGCCTAAATTATCCCGAAAAGGATATGTATTTAGAGGCTGGTGTTTTACTAAGAATGCGTCAACTGCGGTTTACCGGGCAGGGGCAACCGTCACTGATAAGTTGATATATACATTCCTTGGAAACATAAAAACATTATATGCCATATGGGAAAAAGCGTAACGGAGGAAAGAACATGATAATAATCAATGCAGTCGGAGATGTGTGTCCTATTCCCGTAATCAAAGCAAAGGATACAATTAATGAGTTAAAGACATCAGATATTATTCAGGTGCTTGTGGACAATGAAATTGCTGTTCAGAATCTGCAGAAACTTGCAGGACAAAAGGGCTTTGAATCTGAATACATCAGGGAAAACGAAATATTCAAGGTAAATATCAAGGCTGTTATCGATGACAACAGCATTCCTGAAGAAACCGCCTGCCAATGCAAACCAATGGGGATGAATAAGGTGGTAGTCATCGCATCGGATGTTATGGGGGACGGTGACAGGGAACTTGGCGCAATGCTCATCAAAAGTTTTGTGTATGCATTGACCACACAGGATACTTTGCCAAGTACGGTGTTATTTTACAATGGTGGCGCAAAACTTACCTGCAAGGCCTCGCCGGTTTTGGAGGATTTGCAGAAACTGAGTCAGGATGGAGTAGAGATTCTGACCTGTGGAACATGCCTCAATTTTTACGGACTGACCGATGAGCTTGCCATAGGAAAAGTAACCAATATGTATGAAATTGTTGAAAAACAGCTTAAGGCTGATTTGATTTTGAAACCATAATGTATATCAAAAAAGAATGTCTGATAATTACCTTTAAATCCACAACGGATGCAATGGCTCTTGAGAAATATTGCAGGGAAAATAATATAGAGGGAAGGATTATTCCCCTTCCCGGTAAAATAGCGGCAGGCTGCGGACTTGCCTGGAGTACGAGGCCTGAGTTAGCGGACTTTTTTCAAAAGGAATTACAGTCAGCTAATCTCAAATGGGAGAGGATACATGTGACTGTGGTGTAGGTGCTATGAATAAGAATGATTTGATTATTGTAAGAGGAGGTGGCGATATTGCCACAGGGACAATCTATAAATTGTGGAAAAGCGGATACAGAGTGCTTGTCACGGAAATTGCAAGACCTTCCGCAATACGGCGTCAGGTCGCCGTAAGCGAAGCAGTCTATTCCGGAACTGCCAAAATAGAGGATATGGTGGCTTGCTTTGCCGGCTCTGTTGATGAAATTCAAGCAATTCATGAGCGCAATGAGATTCCTGTAATTATTGACGGCAACGGTATTTTGATTGACAGGCTGAAACCAAAGGTTGTTGTGGATGGAATTCTTGCAAAAAGAAATTGCAATACCTCGATTGATATGGCCGACCTGGTTATTGCATTAGGACCCGGTTTTGAGGCAGGGAGGGATGCCCATTATGTTATCGAAACCATGAGAGGGCATAATCTCGGAAGAATTATCAGCGAGGGATGCGCACTTCCGAATACAGGAATTCCCGGCTCCATTGGCGGATATACCCATGAAAGAGTCATCCATGCAGGGGCACAGGGTGTTATGCACAATATTCATAGAATTGGGGACGTAGTGGAAAAGGGAGATATAATTGCAACTATTGAGGGGGAAAATAAAGTGGAGGTCCGCGCTACGATAAGCGGGATAATAAGGGGACTTATAAGGGATGGATATCCTGTTACAAAGGGATTTAAAATCGCAGATATTGACCCAAGAGTGGAAGAATTGGGCAATTGTTTTACCATATCGGACAAGGCAAGATGCATTGCAGGCAGTGTATTGGAACTTGTATGTGCTCATTCGGATTTCTAAAAATATTTCGGTAAAATTGTATGGAAATATTGCAGATATGATGCTATAATATTTTCAATAATCATACGGGGACGAGAACATTTGTTACATATGAAGGAGGAATTTATATGAAACATATGTTAAGTCGCACGCTGGCTGTCGTGATGATGGCCATTCTTTTTCTTACCGGTACAACCATGGTGTCAGCCGGAACTGATGCCGTTTCCGCACCGGAATCCACATTTTTTACAACCAAATCAGGAGGCTGTATTGAGACTGAACCTGTCAAGGCAATAAGTCTGGGAGAAGCAGCTGACGGGGAGAAGGATATGAGTTATCTGTACAGAACCGCCTCAACTGCAGAATCAGCACCGGCAAAATATGTGCCAGAGGGGATAGGAACAAAGAACTATCCGGCTTTGAGGAATCAGGGGACGTACGGGACCTGCTGGGCGTTTGCGACCAATGCCCTGGCGGAACTAAGTATACTGAATAATGATAACAAATTGTTGGATTTAAGCGAATTGCATACGGTATATTCAACTTATTTTTCTGAAACTGACCCTTTGGGAGGAACAAATTCGGATTCAACAGTATTTGCATCGTATTCTGAGAATTTTTTGCAGCACGGAGGAAATTTTTCTCTGGCGGCAGCTGCTGCCATGAACTGGAGGGGATTGGCCGCTGAGAACAAATATCCATATTCAAAAGCTGCTGCCACCCTTAGCTCGGGATTTGCAGCAGGGTATGCATTTGATGATACGGCACATGTGAGAAATGCTCTTGAGGTTGAAAAATGTTATCGCGAAAAAATTAAAGTGCTTATTCAAAAATACGGCGCCGCCGGAATTTCGTATTATGACAATCCATATTATTACAATGATTCCCGAAATTCATATTATTGTCCGTATTCCTATAGCGGTAATCATTCTGTAGCGGTAGTGGGCTGGGATGATAATTTTTACGTTGCAGAGGCAGAAACAAGGGGTGCCTGGTTAGTGAGGAATTCCTGGGGCGGCAAATCAACCTACAGCCACGACGCATATTTCTGGCTGTCCTACAATGACAGGAGCATATCGGATTCATTCTTCTTTTTGGATTGTGTAAGCGATAAGGGTTCCGATAAGGACGAATATTATGATAATAATTATCAATACGACGGTGCTCTCGCAGATACGGTTCTGGGCTTTTCCAATACAACCTCTATGACAATTGCCAATGTTTTTACGGCAAAAAAGAACTCTGAAGTCCTTAAGGCCGTTGCACTAAAGACAACCGCTCACAATATGAATTACAAGCTGTATGTATATAAAAATCTTACGAATGCCGGCAATCCGGAGAGTGGTACCCTGATGTTATCACAAAGCGGAAAAATTGATGTCAGGGGATATAATACCCTGAAGCTCAATAAGAATATCAGTCTGAAGAAGGGCGATACATATTCCGTTGTATTTACTTTGTCCAATAGTAATACGGGCACCGTATATGCTGTGGCAGAGGCATCCAAATCCTACAATGACTGGGTGGATATAACGGCAAATGCTTCATATGGTCAAAGCTTTGTCAAAAATGGCTCCTGGTATGATTTGAAAAAGTATTACAAATACAATAATCTGAGAATCAAGGCGTATACGGACAATGTAACTACTGCATCAGTCTCTTCATCAACAGCAAAAACTGCGACCTGGAAGGCAATTACCAATGGCAATGGCAAGGCTGCTTTGTCCTGGAACAAGGTATCATCGGCAAAATATTATTATATCTACAGGATGGCTGCCAATGCAACAAAATGGAGCAGAGTTGCCATAGTGGGAGGACCTTCAAAAACCACCTGGGAGGATATGAAGGTAACTAACGGAACAAGGTACAGGTATACCATCAGAATACATGACGGAAAAACGCTGGGAGCATTGAGTTCTGTCAGGGAAAACTATTATGTGGCACCAAGCACAGTTACCGGTGCTGTTTGTGATGCGGGCAGGATAAAGGTTACCTGGAAAGCGGTATCCGGAGCGACGGGATATACGGTTTACAGAAAATACAACGGAGCCTCCGCATGGAGCAAGGTTGCAACAGTAAGCGGAGGCAAAACGGTAAACTGGTATGACTACAAGGTTACAAACGGAGGAAAATACCAGTATTATGTATGTGCGTTAAAGGGCAGCTACTGCTCCAACAGAAGTGCCCTTAAGACTTGCTATTTTATTCAAAAACCATATATTTCCCGTATTATATCCTATTCGGACAATAACAACCGATATGTTATGCTTAGGTGGCCTGCAAATAAAATTGCAACGGAATATCAAGTGCGATATAATGTTGGTAAAACAACGAAAACACTTAAATTCAGCGGCAATAATACCTATGCATACATTTGCAGGCTTGCAAAGGGAAATTACAAATTCTATATTCGCTCTGTATTAAAAAAAGGTAGTGTAAATTATTACTCAGCATGGAGTAATCCTGTTAGTATGACTATCAGATAAATTGATGCAATTGCCGCTCGTTGTCACGGGTGGCAATTTGCTTTTCCGGCAATATCGAAGGGATGGATATGATTAATATAATTGATTCGCTAAACAGAATAATGGAAGAGGGAAGGGATGCGGTAATAACCGTAATCGTTGATTCCAAGGGTTCAATCCCAAGGGGCGCCGGGGCATATATGCTGGTGGATGAGACAGGCATTGTCGACGGCTCCGTAGGGGGCGGAGCATTGGAATATAAAGTCATTCAGCGGGCACACAAGGTGCTTGATAATAAAAAATCCGAGGCGGTTCATTATGACCTTACCGATAACGGCGCAGAACTGGGCATGGTATGCGGAGGTCACCTCGATATTATTTTTGTATACTGTGCCGGCAATAATGCAGGAATAAAGGATTTTGTGGAACAATGTAAGCAACACAATACTCATTCTGACAGATTCTGCGTGGCATTTCCGGTTGACGGCACTGCACCATATATTGCAAAACATATTTTTGAGCAGCCGATACACAGGGAAGTGTCGGACGGCATTTATTATGAGGAATTTAATTACGACGGGATGGTATATATTATGGGTGCAGGCCATCTGGCAAAAGAACTTGTGCCTGTTCTTACACATCTGGATTTCAAATGTGTTATTGTGGATGACAGAGAGGATTTGTTTAACGCGGATGCCTTTTGTGAAGCGAGGGAACGTATATGTACGGATTTTTCCTGTATTGGTGAAATAATTGCAGTGACGGACAAGGATTACATAGTGATTGTGACCAGAGGGCACAGTTGCGATACTGAGGCAGAGGCCTTTGCCCTTAATACAAAAGCAAAATATATAGGAGTTGTCGGAAGTAAAAAGAAAACTGCCTATGTCAATTCCGAACTGATTAAGAGAGGTTTTACCATGGACGATATACAGAGGGTCCATGCCCCGATCGGAATACCGATAGGGAGCGAAACACCGGCAGAAATAGCAATAAGCATTGCTGCGGAAATGATTAGTGTCAGGAGAGAAGGCTAATGAGAAAGACATTTGTTGTAATACTATGTTTTGTCATGACCGTGGGATTGGCCTCGTGCGGAAGGAAGGATAATGAAAAGGCCGAGGTATATCTTTTTGCGGCAAAGAGTCTCAATATGGCCATGGATGAGATAATTGCAGAGTTTAAGAAAGAGAATCCACAGGTGCAGGTTTATGCTTCCTATGACAGCTCGGGAACTCTGGAAAAACAAATTGAAGAAGGAGCGGAATGTGATATTTTTTTCTCAGCGGCAACAAAACAGGTGAGACAGCTTGAGGAAAAAGAACTCACGGTTAGCGGCACAAGAAGGGATTTGCTCAATAATACGCTTTGTGTTATTGCCGGAAAGGGTAATGACACAAAGGTTACGGGAATTGCAAATCTTGATAAGGCAACTAATCTTGCCCTTGCAGATGCATCGGTTCCGGTGGGTATGTACACCAGAAAGGCGCTGGTTAAGCTTGGTATTCTTGACAGGGAAGATTGTACAACACAGGAGATATCAGTCGCTTTGGGAAATCTTGAAATAAATGAATGTATCAATGTGGGAGCAGTCGCAGTGACAGTCGCAGAAGGCTCCAATGAAGTTGGTACCGTATACTATTCGGATACTTATGGATATGAAGATAAGCTTGAGATTATAGAGAAAGTGTCCGGCGAATTGTGCGGTGAAATTATTTATCCTGTCGTGCGCATAAAAACCAGCAGTGCTTCAAAGGCGGATGAAGAAGCCACCCGTAAGCTTTTAGAATATATCGAATCAGCAGAAGCAAAGAAGATTTTTGAGAAATACCGTTTCATTTCAAACTAGTGCAAAATTTTGGAGGAACAATGGCAGATTTTTTTTCCGGTCTTGATTGGAGCCCATTGATTATTTCATTAAAGACGGGCGTGATAGCTACAGTTATTTCCTTCTTTTTAGGGATATATGTGGCAAGACTTGTAATGAGAAGCAAAAGCAGAACGCGTGCAATTATTGACGGCATACTTACCCTGCCAATGGTTCTGCCGCCGACGGTTGCAGGTTTTATTCTGCTGCTGGTTTTCAGCGTGAACAGGCCCTTTGGCTCCATGCTTTATAGTACCTTTGATATAAGGGTGGTGCATAGCTTTCTTGGATGTATTATAGCGGCAACAGTAATAGCATTTCCGCTTATGTACCGCAATGCAAGAGCAGCCTATGAGCAGGTGGATGAAAACCTGATTTATGCAGCAAAAACCCTTGGAATGTCCAATTCAAAAATATTCTGGCGCGTTGTTTTGCCAAACGCAAAGCATGGAATAATTGCGGGCATTGTGCTCACTTTTGCGCGCGCCATGGGTGAATATGGGGCAACGGCGATGCTGGCAGGCAATATTCCGGGAAAAACAGGAACAATATCCCAGAGGATTGCGATGGTAGTGCAAAACGGTGATTACAAGGATGCGGGATTCTGGGTTGGAATACTGCTCGTTGTATCCTTTATTGTGATAATTACATTTAATCTTATTGCAAACCGAAAGCACAGAAATACAAAGAGGTGGTAGCATGGGATTATATGTGAAAATACGAAAAAAATATGACGATTTCCTTTTGAATGTGGAATTTGAATGTGAACAGGGTGTTTTTGCGCTCCTTGGTGCATCGGGCAGCGGAAAAAGCTGTACCCTTAAATGTATTGCAGGAATTGACAGGCCTGATGAGGGTAAAATTATTCTTGATGGCGTTGTGCTTTTTGATTCGGAAAAGAAAATCAATCTGCCTCCGCAAAAGAGGCATATCGGATATATGTTTCAGGAATATGCACTGTTTCCCAATATGACGGTTGCACAAAATATTGTGGCAGGACTTTCGAAGGGACAGAATAGGGAGGAAGTTCTTGCAAGGTATTTGGAAATGTTTGAACTGGGCGGCTTGGAAAATATGTATCCCCACAAGCTGTCAGGAGGGCAAAAACAGCGTGTCGCCATGGCAAGAATGTTGGTTGCGGGACCGAAGGCCCTGTTGTTTGATGAACCGCTTTCAGCCCTTGATTCGCATCTTAGATATGGCATGGAATGTGAGCTTAAAAAATATCTGGACCAAATAAATATTCCGGCGATATATGTATCCCATAGCAGGGACGAAATATACAGGATGTGTTCACATATTGCCTGCCTCAATAACGGAAAATCAGAAAATACCTGTGAGGTCAAAGAGTTTTTCAAAAATCCGCTAACCGTTAATGCGGCCAGACTTTCAGGTTGCAAGAATATCGCTGCTTTTGAAAGAGTTTCCCCAAATGAGATATTTGTTCCTGACTGGAATACCAATATAGTATTTGGAGGATCAGTGCCGGAGGATGTGCAATATGTGGGACTTAGAGCACATTATCTGCAGGCTGAGAAAAATAATTGTGATAACAGTATAATAGTTGATACATATGAGATAACGGATGACCTGTTTGAATGGAATGTTGTCATTGGCAAACTGAACTGGAAGCTTGCAAAAACAAATGATGCTATGCCCCGGATACCGAAAATACTGTATTTTAACAGTGCTGATGTTATTTTTCTAAAATAATTGTAAAATGTATTGACACAGAAAGAGTATAGAAGTATATTATACATACCGACAGACAGTCGGTCATAACATGACGGAGGTTTGGTTATGAGAATTACCAAAAGTGTTGAGGAGAGAAGAACGGAGATTTTGGATGTTGCATCCCGGCTCTTTATGACTAAGGGCTATGATGAGACAAGTACCAATGATATTCTGGATGAAATAGGTATTGCAAGAGGAACTCTCTACTATCATTTTAAATCCAAGGAAGCGATACTTGATGCTGTGATTATGAGAATGGTGGATCATATGCTTGCAGAGGCCAGAGCGATTGCCAATAACAGGGATATATCATTGCTTGACAGAATACCGGGAGTGATTAAGGCGCTTAATGCGGATAGCAAGCTTGGCAAGGAAGTATCCAGCCAGATGCATAAGCCGCAGAATGCATTGCTGCATCAGAAGGTTTCGGATTTGCTCATTGACGGTGTAGTTCCGATAATCACGGATATAT
>JAEDHB010000025.1 GCA_016297265.1 Butyrivibrio sp. | reverse complement strand
ACGGTTCCGGGAAGTGTGGCATTTGTGCCTTCGGTGGCAGGTCTTGTGATAGCAACGGAAGTAATAAAGGACATAACAGGTGGATATTAATGAGTGACATAATAAAGAATATCAAAGAAAATATACCGAACTTGAGCAAGAGCAACAAGCGGATTGCTCATTTCATTATTGAAAATGTTGAGGATGCTGCGTTTTTGACCGCAGCCAAAATTGCAAAAGAGGTTGGCGTCAGCGAATCCACGGTGGTAAGATTTGCCACAACACTTGGATTTGACGGATTTCCGCAGTTACAGAGGGAAATATCGGATTTTCTTAAGCAGAAACTGCATTCGCCGGCAAAGATTGATTTTGAAAATACTAATCTCAAAGGTTCGGCCCTTGTAAAAAAAATTATGACGGACGATTCAAACAGACTTTTGGATTCCCTTAATATGATTGATGAAACAGCATTTAATGCAGCTGTCAGTATGATAAGCAAAGCCAGAAAAGTATATGTTGTGGGTGTTAGGAGCTGTGAGGCACTTGCTTCATTTTTTTCCTTCTATCTCAGAATGATTGTGGATGATGTTGTGCTCATATCGACAAGCAGCTCCAGTGAAATATTTGAGCAGATGATTAATATCGATGAGCAGGATGTCCTGGTGGGCATCAGCTTTCCGAGATATTCTATGCGAACATTGAAGGCAATGGAATTTGCAAATAACAGAAATGCAGGGGTGATTGCGATTACCGACAGTATTCATTCCCCAATGAATCTTTATTCCTCCTGCAATTTATTTTCAAAATGCAGTATGGCAAAGTTGGTGGATTCTTTAGTGGCGCCAATGTCATTAATCAATTCCCTGATAATCGCATTATGCATTGAAAATTCGCAGAAAACAGTCAAAAGAATGGAAGAACTTGAGATGGTCTGGAATGATTATCAGGTGGCCGCCAATGATGAGATAAACTATCTTGACGAGGAATTGATATCTGATTTGAAAGGATTAGTATAATGGCAAAAGTTGTTGTGGTTGGCGGCGGGGCTGCCGGAATGATGGCTGCGATATCTGCTGCAAAATGCGGTCATAAGGTATCACTGTTTGAGAGGAATGAGAAACTTGGCAAAAAAATCTATATCACAGGAAAGGGCAGATGTAATGTCACAAATGCATGTGAGGTTGAAGATATTTTTGCCAATATTGTAACGAATAGAAAATTTATGTACAGCGCAATTTATTCTTTCGACAACAGTATGGTGCAGATGTTTTTCGAGGAAAACAACTGCAGACTCAAGGTTGAGAGGGGCAACAGGGTATTTCCCTGCTCCGACAAATCCTATGATATTATCAATGCTCTTGACCGTGCGATGCAGAAGGAAGGCGTGGATGTGCATTTGAACAGCCGCGTGCAGAACATTATTGTCGATGACGGTATCGTAAAGGGTATTGAGGTCAATGGTAAAAAAATATATTTCGATGTCGTGATTGTTGCGACCGGCGGATATTCATATCCGTCAACAGGCTCAGACGGGGACGGCCATTCTTTTGCAAGGGAAAACGGGATTAATGTTACGAAGTGCAGTCCTGCGCTGGTACCTTTTATTGCAAAAGAAGAGTGGGTTAAGGAACTGCAGGGTTTAAGTCTCAGGAATTGTAAGGTCAGCCTTATGGACGGGGAATGTTGCATCTATTCGGATTTTGGAGAACTTCTTTTTACCCATTTCGGTGTGAGCGGACCGACAGTGCTCAGCGCAAGCAGTTATGTTGTTGAGCTTATCAAGAAAAAAGAACTGAAACTTATTATCGACCTGAAACCGGCGCTGAACGAGCAACAGCTTGACGAACGGATTCTCAGGGATTTCAAGGAAAATATTAATAGGAATTTTGCTAATTCCCTGGATAAATTACTTCCAAAATCAATGATTGGTGTGGTGGTTGCAAGAAGCGGAATAAGTCCGGATGCAAAGGTTAATGAGATTACAAAGGAACAGAGAAAAAAACTTGTCCGGCTGATTAAAGAATTTGATATTACACTTACCGGTTTAAGAGGATTTAATGAGGCAATAATTACTCATGGGGGAATTGATGTAAAAGAGATTAATCCGCAAACCATGGAGTCAAAGAAGATAAAGAAACTGTATTTTGCAGGAGAAATATTGGATGTTGATGCTCTTACGGGAGGATTCAATCTGCAAATTGCATGGTCTACCGGTTATCTTGCCGGTTTATCAATAGAAGCGTAAAGGAGAAAAACAATGGCATACAGTATAGCAATCGACGGACCTGCTGGGGCAGGAAAAAGTACAATAGCAAAGAAGGTATCAAGGGAACTGGGTTTTACCTATATTGATACAGGTGCGATGTTCAGGGCAATGGCAATATATTTTGTGGACAACGGAATTGACAATAAGGATGCTGACATGATTGGAGAAGCCTGCAAGTCAGTTACCATTGAACTTGCCTATGAAGATGGGGCGCAGCAGGTTATTTTAAACGGAACTAATGTCACATCAAGACTCCGTGATGAGGCCGTGGGTAATATGGCTTCCGCTGTTGCGGTATATCCGGCAGTGAGAAGCAAACTACTGGAGTTACAGAGAAATATTGCGGAAAAAATGGATGTGGTAATGGACGGCAGGGACATAGGAACCTGCGTACTGCCTGATGCAACCTGCAAAATATATCTCACCGCCAGCGTGGAGACAAGGGCTAAAAGAAGATATCTTGAGCTTAAGGAAAAGGGTGAAAATCCTGATCTTTCAAAGATAGAAAAAGATATAGAGGCAAGGGATTATCAGGATATGAACAGGGAAACAGCGCCGCTTAAGCAGGCTGAGGACGCTGTTTTGGTGGATTCATCCGATATGACTATTGAAGATGTGTGTGCGGCAATAATATCTGCATATAAATCAAAGTTGAATTAGGAGTTTGTATGGAAGTCAGATTGGCAAAAACGGCAGGTTTTTGTTTTGGAGTGCAACGTGCGGTTGATATGGTATACAATAAGCTGGGTACGGAGAATATCTATACCTACGGTCCCATTATCCACAATGATGAGGTGGTTGATGAGCTCTCAAAGAAGGGTGTTGTAATACTGAATACCGTTGAAGATATTCTGAATGCACCAAAGGGAACGGTTATTATCAGAGCCCACGGTGTGCCAAAAGAGGTTTATTGTGCGATTGACAAGGCAGGTCATATCCTTGAGGATGCAACATGTCCTTTTGTTCTTAAGATTCATAATATCGTAAAAAAAGCAAAAGAAGACTCGTATATTGTCATTGTTGGTGATGAGAATCATCCTGAGGTTATCGGAATTAAGAGCTGTGCCGGGGATGAATCCGTGGTCATTAAGGATAAGGATGAAGCGGAGTTATTCTTAAAAAAGGAAAGTAATAAGCATAAAAAACTTACAATCGTTGCGCAAACAACCTATAATTACAATAAATTTGCGGAATTAGTTGAAATTTTTCGAGAAAATTGTTACAATATTGTTGATGTTATGAACACAATTTGTAATGCAACTAAGCAAAGGCAGCTTGAAGCGGCAGAACTTGCATGCCAGGTTGATGCGATGATTGTTATTGGTGGCAGACATAGTTCTAACACAATTAAGCTGTATGATATTTGCAGAAAAGAGTGTGCTAATACATTTTTTGTTCAGACTGCAGCTGATATTGATGTATCGAGATTGAAGGATTTTGATACAATCGGTATAACAGCAGGGGCATCCACCCCTAAGAAAATAATAGAGGAGGTTCAAATACTATGTCAGAATTGAGTTTTGAACAGTTACTGGAAGAATCATTTAAAACTATACATACAGGGGAGGTTGTCGACGGTAAGGTTATTGCAGTTAAGGAAGATGAAATCATTCTTAATATTGGATATAAATCAGACGGAATAATTACTCGTAATGAATATACAAGCATTCCTAATACCGATCTCAGAACCCTTGTTAAGGAAGGAGATGTAATTACTGCCAAGATCATCAGAGTTAATGATGGCGACGGTTATGTAGCATTGTCTTATAAGAGACTTGCTGCTGAGGCCGGCAACAAGAGATTGGAAGAGGCGTTTGAGAATAAAGAAGTTCTCAAGGCAAAAGTCAATCAGGTACTTGATGGCGGACTTACGGTTATTGTTGAAGAATCAAAAGTATTTATTCCGGCAAGCCTTGTTTCGGATACATTTGAGAAGGATCTTTCAAAATATGCCGGACAGGAAATTGAATTTGTTATTACAGAATTTAATCCTAGAAAGAGAAGAATCATTGGCGACAGAAGACAGCTTGTAGCTGCTCAGAAAAAAGCTCTCAGAGACGAAGTTTTATCTAAACTTTCAGAGGGTCAGGTGGTTGAAGGTACAGTTAAGAATGTAACTGATTTCGGTGCATTCATTGACCTTGGCGGAGTTGACGGTCTCTTACATGTATCTGAGATTTCATGGGGAAGAATTGAGAACCCTAAGAACAAGTTTAAAGCCGGAGATGTTGTTAAGTGCTTTATCAAAGAGATTAATGGTGACAAGATTGCACTTAGTCTCAAATTTGACAGCGAGAATCCATGGATTGATGCAGATAAGAAGTATGCCGTTGGCAGTGTGGTAACCGGCAAGGTTGCACGTATGACCGATTTCGGTGCATTTGTTGAACTTGAAATTGGTGTGGATGCGCTTTTACATGTATCACAGATTTCAAAAGAACATATCGATAAACCATCTGATGTGCTTAGCGTAGGACAGGAAATTGAAGCTAAGGTTGTTGATATTAATGTTGAAGACAGAAAAATCAGCCTCAGCATCAAAGCACTTCTTCCTGATAATGAAGAAGCTGTTGAGGAGACAGTTGAAGAAGCAGCTGAAGCAGTAGCTGAGGAGACAGCAACAGAAGAGTAATTGATATTTTGAGAATCCGTGCAACTCACGGATTCTCTTGTGTTATACATTTTTTCATCAAAATCATACTATATGGGAGAATACCATGGACGATAATTATGAATTATTTAAAAAAGATGTCTATTCACTTACCAAAATAGACCTGAATGCATATAAAGAACGCCAGATGAAGAGAAGAATTGACACACTTATTACAAAGCATAACTACAAAACCTATTCGGATTTCGTTGGAGGGCTTAAGACCAATAAGGATTTGTTTAAGGAATTTGTCAATTATCTCACAATCAATGTGTCAGAGTTTTACAGAAACCCTGAACAGTGGAAATATCTTGAAGAGAAGGTAATACCGGATTTAATTTCAAAATTCGGACACGGAATTAAAATATGGAGTGCTGCATGTTCTACGGGCGATGAGCCATATTCGCTGGTAATGCTTTTATCCAAGTTTTTGCCTCTTAACCAGATTAATATTCTGGCAACGGATATTGATGACCAGGTTATTGCAAAGGCAAAGACCGGAATATACAAATCGCAGAGTATATCAGCGCTGCCTGAAGAATTTAAGAAAAAATATTTTACTGAAATTGCTCCGGATGCATTTCAGATTTCCGAAGATATCAAAAGATGTGTTACATTCAAGAAACACAATCTGCTCAAGGATGATTATCCAAGGGACTATCATATGATTGTATGCCGTAATGTTCTCATATATTTTACAGATGAGGCAAAACAGGAAATTTACAAAAAATATCACAACAGTCTGGTAAAGGACGGCGTACTTTTTGTAGGTAGCACGGAGCAGATCACAAATTACAGGGACCTTGATTTTTCATCACCAAAATCATTCTTTTATGTTAAGAACTGATGAGATGGCGAATTAAGTTCTGTATATAATCAACTATCAACCGGTTGTTTTCCTTAAAATCCTCGGTGAATTCAAAATAGGTTAGTTTATCATGATAATCTATTTTGAAATATGGTGATACAATTTCATCATACTGAGGAAGGAAAGTGCCGGTTTTTTTACTGTAGCAGTTTGCTGCCTTGGCACGCGTGCGGAAATTTTTGTCCACGAAGAAGGCAACGCTCTTGTGAATTGAACGGTCTTCTTCGGGGAGATAATAGTAATCCTTATAGTTTGGATAGTAATATTTTAGTTCGTTATCATATACTTCTATTGAAAATTTGATGGTATCCGATACGGCGGTGAAATGTACCAAATCGTTGCCGAAGGATATATTGACCGGAAAACTGTTTGGATGCTTGACATATATGTGCACCTCTTTTTTACCGGAATTTTCGACGAGTTCTGTTTTTTCTATTTCAAAATCCTGTGCCAGCAAATCATTGTAGCTCAACATGGAATCTATGCAGAGCATACCTGACAGGTCCTCCCTGTTGTGGCAGAGCAGAAGTCGTAACAGGCCGTCATTCGGATGCTTTATGTATTCATAATATTTTTCGATGAGTTCTCCGCCGGAAAATTTATCCGTACGATTAAGACCGATATATTTTTCGATGGTTTTCTGTTTGATATTATTGAGTTTGAATATTTTTTTCAACGGATTGATGTATTTGTAGATATCAATGCTTGCGCTTCCTTCGATATCAAAAGGGATACCTAAAAGCTTGCATTTTGCTTCGATATAGGGAAGGTCAAAACCGCTTCCGTTGTAGTGAACCAGAACCTTGTGTGCCTTGATGCGTGCAAGAAATGTGCGTATTATCTCGGCCTCGGATTCGACGGTATCGGCGAAGAGCTGTGTGAGCAGGTAAGCGCCATCTGAATATTCAATAAAACCAATCATATACAGAATGGTGGAGCCAGCGACAAAACCGGTGGTTTCAATATCAAAATACATAATGTCTTCAAGGGGATAGTCGAATCCCGGCAGTTTGTGGGGGATATATGATATTTTTGATGTGTACTCCTTCATATGGCAACCTCCTGACAATATCTGTAAATATATTATAACTGAAAATAGCAAAGATATGTAGAATTATTTTGCTAAAAGTGATAAAATACAATGGATTATATTAGAAGGAGTGATAACTTTGAAGTTACACACATTTAAAGGCGGTGCCCACCCTTATGACGGCAAGGCACTGTCACGTGATGCGGCAATTGAGGAACTGCCTGCAGGAGATGAACTGGTTTTTCCTTTGTCACAGCATATTGGAGCACCGGCAACACCGGTGGTATCGGTTGGAGACAGAGTTCTTGCCGGACAGCTTATTGCAGAAAAGTCCGGATTTATTTCAGCAAATATATATAGTTCCGTATCGGGAACGGTTAAGAAAATCGAACCCCGTCTTGTGGCAACCGGCGGCAGGGTTAATTCCATTATTATCGAAAATGATAAACAATATGAGGAAGCTTTGCGCCTGCATGATAAAGCGCCGGAAAGTCTTACAAGTGAAGAGATAATTGCAATAATTGAGAAGGCCGGTATTGTCGGAATGGGAGGAGCCGGATTTCCTACCAATGTTAAGCTTTCACCAAAGAATCCTGACAGTATCGACAGCATTATTGTTAACGGAGCTGAATGTGAGCCATATCTTACATCTGATTACAGAAGAATGATAGAACACCCTGAGGAGCTGATAAAGGGACTTAAGGTCGTATTATCTGTTTTTCCGGGAGCGAAGGGCTATATCGGAATAGAGAAGAACAAGCCTGAGGCAATCAGTATTTTGAATGAAATGACGGCAAAAGAAGATCGAATTACGGTTGTTCCGCTGAAGACCAAATATCCGCAGGGTGGCGAGCGCTGCATGATTAAAGCTATTACCGGCCGCGAGATTAATTCCAAAATGTTGCCGGCGGACGCAGGATGTATAGTTCATAATGTTGATACAATCGTGTCAATTTATCAGGCAATATATGAGGGCAGACCGCTTACCAGAAGAATTGTTACGGTAACCGGGGATGCCATTAAAACGCCAAAGAATTTTTATGTGTATCTTGGAACATCATTGCGTGAATTGGTTGATGCGGCAGGCGGATTTTGTGGTGAATATGAGAAAATAATTTCCGGTGGTCCGATGATGGGATTTGCTTTTTTTGATCCGGATGTTCCGGTTGTCAAGGGGTCATCTTCAGTTCTGGCCTTCAAAAAGGATATGGTTGCAGCGAAGGCACCTTCACCATGTATCAGATGCGGACGATGCGCCAGCGCATGTCCTGAACATCTTTTGCCAATGAAACTGGCAGTATTAAGTCAGAATAACAATATGGAAGAATTTGTTAAACTGGACGGATTGGAATGTGTTGAATGCGGCTGCTGTTCCTATGTATGCCCTGCCAAAAGACAGGTTACACAGTCCGTGAGAACAATGAAAAAATTAGCGCTTGCTGCGGCAAGAAAGAAGTAGGAGGTAACGTGATGGATAACAAAATGTTGAATGTATCTTCATCTCCCCATGTGAGAGACAAGTCATCAACAACCAAAATTATGCTTGATGTATGCCTTGCACTTCTTCCTGCATGTGCTTTTGGCATATATAATTTCGGTGTAAGGGCGTTGGCTGTGCTTGCAGTAGCGGTGGTAACCTGTGTCCTCAGCGAACTAATATATGAATATTTTATGCATAGACCTATTACAATCGGCGATTTGAGTGCGGTAGTTACAGGTCTGCTTATCGGCATGAATATGCCCCATACCATACCTTTGTGGATGGTGGTTCTGGGAAGTGCATTTGCAATTATTATCGTTAAGCAGCTATTTGGCGGACTTGGACAGAATTTTATGAATCCTGCATTGGCAGCAAGATGTTTTCTTCTTATATCCTTTGCGGGGAAAATGACCACATTTACATATGACGGTATAACCGGTGCAACCCCTCTTGCAATTCTCAAGGAGGGCGGAAATGTCGATATTTTGAAGATGTTTCTTGGAACCACCTCCGGAGTTATCGGAGAGACATCCACGGTTGCACTATTGATTGGCGGCGCATATCTTTTGATAAAAAAAGTTATAGCACCTACAATTCCATTTGTATATATTGCGGTATTTTCCGTATTTGTACTTATTTTTGGAGGACAGGGATTTGATATGAGCTTCCTTGCAGCACATCTGTGCGGCGGTGGACTGATGCTTGGCGCATTCTTTATGGCTACGGATTACGTAACATCCCCGGTAAATACACTTGGCAAGGTTGTATATGCCTTTATACTGGGATTGCTGACCGCAATATTCAGAGTGTTCGGTAATTCGGCGGAAGGAGTGTCCTATGCAATTATTTTCACCAATCTCCTTGTTCCGATTATTGAGAAAATAACGAAGCCAAGAGCTTTTGGAGTAAAAAAAGTAAAGAAGGAGGCAGCAGAATGAAAAAGATAATCAAAGACTCTGCAATCCTCTTTGTCATTACTTTGATTGCAGGCCTGCTTTTGGGAGCAGTATATAAGATTACCAAGGAGCCGATAGCGGAGCAGAAGGATAAACAGAAACTGGAGGCATACAATAAGGTCTTTGACAAAATGAACAGCTACGAACTTGTTGAGAACCTTGACAATGCACAAAAAAGTGTGGAAAATATGGGTTCTGTTACCGTAAATGAAGTCGTCAAGGCCTACGATTCTTCCAAAAATGAGCTGGGATATATTATTACAGTGACGGATAACGGAGGATACGGCGGAGATATCCGTATGACGGTAGGTATTGATACGGACGGCAGAATTACAGGACTTGAAATACTTGAAATCAATGAAACTGCCGGACTTGGAATGAAGGCAAAGGAGGAGGATTTCAGAAAGCAGTTTGTCGGAATCAAGGCGGAAAGCATTACCTATTCCAAGACGGGCAAATCTGCAGACAATGAAATTGATGCCATCAGCGCCGCCACAATTACAACGAAGGCTGTTACAAGAGGTGTTAACGGTGCGCTTGAAGTGTACAGAGTGATGGGAGGTGCCGGTAATGAATAAATGTGTAGAACGTTTGTATAATGGTATTGTAAAAGAAAACCCGACACTGGTTCTCACTCTGGGAATGTGTCCAACCCTTGCCGTAACCACATCAGCAATAAATGGTGCAGGTATGGGACTTGCTTCCACAGTTGTTCTCGCATTGAGTAATCTGATTATTTCGATGCTTCGTAAAATAATACCGGACAGAGTCAGAATGCCGGCATATATTGTAATTGTTGCATCCTTTGTGACAATGGTGCAGTTCCTCATGGAAGGATTTGTGCCTTCGCTCTATGCATCACTTGGTATATATATACCGCTTATTGTTGTGAATTGCATCATTCTCGGAAGAGCAGAAGCCTACGCTTCCAAAAATCCACCGATTCCGTCCCTGTTTGATGGTATTGGCATGGGGCTTGGCTTTACACTGGCCTTGACTGCTCTGGGAGCATTTCGTGAGGTCCTGGGTGCCGGAACGATTTTTGGATTCAATTTCCTTGCAAAAAATACTACCAGCTTCCAGCCTATTACTATTTTTGTAATGGCACCCGGCGCATTTTTTGTACTTGCAATGCTGGTTGCATTAATGAACAGAATCAAGGATAAAAAGGGAAAACCTATCAAAGACATCTGCAGGGATGACGGATGCTTAAGTTGTCCTAATCTGACCTGCAACGGAAGAAAGAACAGTACTGAGGAGGTGGCAAAATAATGAAAACATTATTACTGATTGCAGTGGGCTCTGCACTGGTTAACAATGTAGTATTAAGTCAGTTTTTGGGATTATGTCCGTTCCTTGGCGTGTCCAAAAAGATAAAAACAGCATCCGGCATGGGCGCCGCAGTTATTTTTGTAATCACCGTTTCTTCCTTCCTTGCCGCGCTGATATACAAATATGTTCTGGTTGCACTGGATTTAACATATCTGAATACAATAGTATTCATTCTGGTTATAGCGGCACTGGTACAGTTTGTGGAAATGGTGTTGAAAAAATTCAGCCCATCTTTATATCAGGCATTAGGAGTGTATTTGCCGCTTATCACAACCAACTGTGCGGTGCTTGGAGTTGCCCTTACCAATGTGTCCAAGAATTATGATATAGGAACATCAGTGGTAAATGGTCTCGGAACATCTGTTGGTTTTACTATAGCAATAGTTATTCTTGCCGGAATCAGGGAGCGTAACGAATATAATGATGTGCCAAAGAGTTTTAGAGGAATGCCTATCACGCTTATTACTGCGGGATTAATGGCTATTGCCTTCTTAGGCTTCTCGGGAATCATATAGAAAGGCGGTATCAGTATGACAGGAATTATCATTGCTGCTTCCATTGTCGGCGGTGTCGGAATACTTATCGGGCTTTTCCTTGGCATATCCGGGGAAAAACTTAAAGTAGAAGTCAATGAAAAAGAAGTAGCTGTAAGAGCATGTCTTCCGGGTAATAATTGCGGCGGATGCGGATATGCAGGATGCGACGGATTAGCTGCTGCAATTGTCAAAGGTGAGGCAAAAGTTAACGGCTGCCCGGTGGGTGGTGCGGATGTAGCAGCACAGATAGCAGAAATCATGGGCGTGGAGATTGAAGAGACGGTCAGAATGGCAGCCTTTGTAAAATGCAGCGGTACCTGTGATGTGGCAAAAGAAGATTATATATATTCAGGTGTTGAAGACTGCGTAATGGCATCAATGGTACCAAATGGCGGTTCAAAGGGCTGTAGCTACGGTTGCCTTGGATTTGGTACCTGCGCCAAGGTCTGTGAATTTGGAGGAATATCCATTGTCAACGGAGTTGCATACATAGACAGGGAAAAATGCCAGGCCTGCGGTCAGTGCGTCAATGCCTGCCCAAAACATCTCATCGAAATGCGTCCTTTGAACGGAGTGGCTAACGTGGTCTGCTCATCACAGGACAAGGGTAAGCCTGTAATGGATGTTTGTTCTGTGGGCTGTATCGGATGTACTCTTTGTGAGAAGCAATGTCCGGAGGGCGCTATCGAAATGGTTAATAATCTTCCGGTAATAGATTATAATAAATGTACAGGATGTGGAGCTTGTGAAAGTAAGTGCCCTAAAAAAATTATTCATATCACATAGATTTGATTTATTGCTTGCACTGACTGTTATTGCGATTGCGGTGGGTGCTCTGTTTATAGTAAAAAACAGTAAAAAAGATGGAGCATATGTCGAGGTGAAAATGGGCAGTAAGGTGGTGGATACAATCCCTCTTGACAGGGATTATGAGCATACTTACGAAAGTATTTTCGGTTCGAACAAGCTGATAATCAAAGACGGAAAAGCATACGTGGAATATGCCAGCTGCAAGGATGGAATCTGTGAGAAAACAGGCAGGATTTCCAAAGTGGGTGAGACGATAATCTGCCTTCCCAATGAACTTTTTATCAAAATAATTGGTAATGGAGAGGGGGAGTTGGATGAAATCGCACAATAGAGAAAAATTCATGCAGAGCGACATTGCTCTCTACGGCATGTTTATAAGTGTGGGACTTGTATTAAGCTACATCGAATCAATAATTCCCATCACAATCCCGATACCGGGAGTCAAACTGGGGCTTGCCAATGTGCTTGTGTTGTGGGTACTTTATGCCATGGACACAAAATCTGCAATAATTATCAATATACTAAGAGTGCTTTTGTGCGGATTTTTATTCGGGAATATGTATAGTATTATCTTTGGATTATGTGGTGCTGCATTGAGTCTGCTTGTGATGATTGTGTTAAGAAAGGTCAAAATATTCACAGTTGTGGGCGTCAGTATAGCCGGTGCGGTTGCACATAATACGGCACAGATTCTTGTGGCTATGGCGGTGCTTCAAAATGCAAGACTTGTATATTATTATCCTGCATTGCTGATAAGTGCGGTGGTGACAGGAGTTGTTGTGGGAATACTCGGTGCAATTCTGTACAAGAAAATCAGAATACTCAATCAGAATGAACTGAAATCAAAAATCGGAGAAAAGAAGAAATGATAACATATGTCAGAGGGCAGCTAACGGAAGTTACTGCAAACAGTATTGTTTTGGAGGCTTATGGCATCGGATACGAGATAATGATTCCGGCCTCGATGTTCGGAAAGCTTGATTCAATCGGAAATGAAATGAAGATATATACATATCAGAATGTGAAGGAAGACGCACTTGATTTGTATGGATTTTTGACAAGGGATGATTTGGAGATTTTCAAACTTCTCATTACCGTTAACGGAATCGGTCCAAAGGGAGCCCTCAATATTTTGTCAGCAATGACACCGGATGACTTGAGGATTGCCGTACTTTCGGATGATGTCAAAAAAATCCAGTCGGCACCGGGAATCGGCGGAAAAACCGCACAAAAGGTTATCCTGGATTTGAAGGATAAATTAACTCTGAGCGACATTGTTTCGACCGGTGACATTATTCCGGACAACAGTGCCGTGGCATCCGGAGCAAAAGAAGAAGCGATTGAGGCATTGGCTTCGTTAGGCTATTCTGCAAGCGAGGCTTTGAAAACAGTTAACGGTTTGCAGCTTACCGAGGATATGGATAGCGAAGATATTCTCAAAGCAGCACTTAAGAAACTTGCATTTATGTAGGAGAATGTGAAAACTATATGGCTAAAAGAATTATTTCCACAGAATTTATCGATGAGGATGCAAAGGTTGAAAATAGTCTCAGACCTGAATCCCTTGATGAATATGTTGGTCAGGAAAAAATCAAAAAGAATCTTAAGGTCTTTATCGAGGCTGCCAAGGAAAGAAAGGAACCACTGGACCATTGCCTGTTTTATGGACCTCCGGGGCTTGGCAAAACAACGCTTTCAGGTATTATTGCGTCGGAGATGGGAGTAAATATTAAAATCACATCCGGTCCGGCAATCGAGAAACCCGGAGATATGGCGGCTGTGCTGAGTACACTTTCGGACGGGGATATTCTATTTGTGGATGAAATACACAGACTGAACCGTCAGGTGGAGGAGGTTCTGTATCCTGCCATGGAGGATTTTGCCATTGATATTATGATTGGCAAGGGACAGACAGCCAAATCCGTAAGACTTGATTTACCCAAATTCACACTTATCGGAGCTACAACAAGAGCCGGTCTTTTGACAGCTCCATTGAGGGACCGATTCGGAGTGGTTAATAAACTTGAGTATTATACAACCGACGAGCTTAAGAAGATAATTATTCGTTCCGCCGGGGTTCTGGGTGCCAACATCGATGAGGAGGGAGCTACTGAACTGGCAAGACGTTCCAGAGGAACTCCAAGACTTGCAAACAGACTGTTGAAGAGGGTGAGAGATTTTGCCCAGGTAAAATTTGATAACAATATCAGCAAGGAGGTTGCTGATTATGCCCTGGATTTACTGGATGTGGACAAGGAAGGCCTGGATGGAAATGACAGGAATATTCTTTTTACAATAATGGAAAAATACTCCGGAGGACCGGTGGGTCTTGATACATTGGCGGCCGCACTGGGAGAGGATGCGGGAACACTTGAGGATGTATATGAACCGTATCTTATTTTTAACGGTTTTATCAACAGAACACCAAGGGGGCGTATGGTTACGGAGCATTGTTACAGACATTTTGGAATGAATGTTCCTGAACAAAAATAGCATAGTGTTTTGACATAATAAGTGTATTATGGTATATTTGATTGAGAAATTGGTATTGAAGGGAGAGATTTTTCTTGTCAGCGAAGATAGATACAGAAGTTACAATAGGTGGAAAGACCTATACCATGAGTGGATATGAGAGTGAAGAATATTTGCAGAAGGTGGCTGCATATATTAACGGCAAATTATCGGATTTCAAGAAGTCGGATTCCTTCAGACGCCAGGCTCTTGATGTACAGAACGTAATTATCCAGCTCAATATTGCGGATGACTATTTTAAAGCAAAGAAGATGGCTGACGAGCTTGAAAGCGGAACGGATGCCAAGGATAAGGATATTTATGATTTGAAGCATGAGCTTATTTCATCTCAGATTAAGCTGGATGCGGCGAATCAGGAGATAGAGAAGCTTAAATCAGAATTGGCGGAAAGCCAGAAGACGATTGTTAAGCTTGAAACCGAACTTGATAATGTAAAATAGTGATGGGATGGGTATTTTGCTTTGGTAAAATACCCATTTTGTATCAGTAAATTATAACCGCTTCTGTGGGGCGGACAAAGAAGGAATATTGATATTATGAAGAAAATAGCTGAGGTGCTGGCTCCGGCAGGCTCCTTTGATACCTTTAAGGCGGTATTAAATGCAGGGGCGGATGCGGTATATCTTGCAGGACAATCTTTTGGTGCAAGAGCATATGCAGGCAATTTGTCCGATGAGGAACTGCTTGAAGCCATAGATTATTCACATATTCATGATAAAAAAATATATGTAACAGTTAATACATTGCTCAAAAACAATGAATTATTCAGGGATCTTTATGATTACATCAGGCCGCTCTATGAGCATGGGCTGGATGCGGTTATTGTTCAGGATTACGGTGTTATGAAATTCATCAACGACAATTTTCCGGGTCTGGATATTCATGCAAGCACTCAGATGACAATTACAGAGCCGGGATATCTGGATTTTCTTGAGAAATACAATGTTACAAGAATTGTCCCTGCCCGAGAGCTTTCCCTTGGCGAGTTAAAGGTATTAGCGAAGAAATGCAACTCTTTAGATAATCCTGTTGAGATTGAAACCTTTGTGCATGGGGCTCTTTGCTACTGTTATTCCGGACAGTGCCTTATGAGCAGTTTTTACGGTGGAAGGAGCGGCAACAGGGGGCGTTGTGCAGGAACCTGTCGTCTCAATTTTTCCGGCAAAGGAACGGGGGATACACTGCTTAGCCTCAAGGACCTTAACACATTGGAAATATTGCCGCAGATAATTGATGCCGGAGTTTATTCATTAAAGATTGAGGGAAGAATGAAGAGTACGGTGTACGCAGCCGGTATTACTTCAATTTACAGGAAGTATGTTGACAAAATAGCTTCCGGGGAAAAATACAGCGTGGAAAAAAGTGATCTTGATAATCTCCTTATGCTATTTGACAGGGGTGGTGTGACAAAGGGATACTATGTTATGCACAACGGGAGGGAGATGCTTGCCTGTGAAAAGAGTGACAAATCCCAGACACAAAAATCCGATTTTGAAAAGGAGATACTTCAAAAATATGCAAATGGCTCGCTGAAAGAAACTGTCAATATGTCAGCATCTTTTTGCAAGGGAAGCAATGCTGTATTGAATATCTATAATGAATCCGTATGTAATACTGCAGAAGGTGCTCCTGTTGTGAAGGCGGACAAAAGGCCTTTGAGCGAGACGGATTTTGCAAGGCAATTGAGCAAGTTGGGGCAGACGGATTTTATTGTTGATAATATTGAGATTTCTGCGGAAGAAGATGTTTTTATATCCAACAAAGAAATCAACGAACTCAGAAGAAGTGCTGTTTCAGGCTTTAGGAATATGCTTCTTGCACAATTTGCAAGGGAATGTCCGGAGCGGACAGAATACAGCTTCGAGGAGGTCAGGGAAAAATACACAATAACTGCTCAGATTTGCAATATAAGCCAGGCAGGTGCCGCGTTGGAGGCAGGTGCCAAAAGGCTGTATGTTGATACAGAATTTGTCAGTCTTGATGATATTGTCGAAATAAGACAGCTTTGCAGGAATGGGGGCGCAGAGTGCGTGCTTGACCTGCCAAGAGTTTTCAGAATGGAATATAATTCGTTCATTGAAGATAATATTGATACGCTTAGAATGCTTTCATTTGACGGAATTATGATAAGAAATATGGCACAGCTTGGCTATGTCAGAAAATATTTCCCGGGTGTGAGGGTTGTATCGGATTATACGATTTATGCCTTTAATAACCTTGATTGCGAGGTCCTTAAAAGCGAAGGAATTGATGATATTACGCTTCCTGTTGAGCTTAACAGCGGAGAATTGAAGCATATTTGCGCCAAGAACAGGGAATTGATTGTCTATATGAAACAGCCACTGATGGTATCAGCAGGATGCATTGAACAGAACACCTCGGGATGCAGGAAAAACATTAATGGCGTTGTTGGAAGTATTATGGACAGAAAAAAAATCAGGTTAAGCTATGCTGCGGTCTGCAAATATTGCTACAATATTATTTTTAACAGCATTCCAACATACATTGCCGATAAAACCCGGGAAATAAGCGAGATTGCACCACGCTATCTGCGATTTGTCTTTTTTGATGAGAGCGCAGAGCAGATTAAAAAAATCATGAGCCGGGATGCAGTTTTGGATTCCTATACCAGAGGGCATTTTAACAAGGGAGTGGAATAGATGTCTAGACTTTTGATTAACATTTCAAAATATATAATTCTCTTTCTTATGCTGGCCTATACATATGTAAGTTATATGACGCTTGGCAGAAAAAAAGAAAAAACCCTGCAGAGAAGGTATATCATTCAGAATGTACTTACGCTGCTTATTTTTACAATATGCTCAATAATACTAATCAGCTATGATGTTACAGCCCTGGCGCTGATTAGCTTTGTGCTGGAACTGGCATACCTTGTATTGCTGGTTATCATGTACAGACTTTTGTATCCGGGCTGTTCGGTGGCACTGGTCAACAATATGGCGATGCTTCTGTCACTTGGCTTTGTTATGGTTCAGAGACTTGCACCACAAAATGCTTTGAAGCAGTTTCTTATTGTTCTGGTGGGTACGGTTGTAAGCTTCTTTGTGCCCCATATTATGCGAAAAAGAAGACAGCTGTTCAAATTGAAATATATTTTCGCCGTGGTGGGCATCGGTCTGTTATGCGTAACTCTGATTTTGGGAAAAACCACCTGGGGAGCCAATATTTCTATTGACATTGCAGGCTTTACCTTTCAGCCGTCGGAATTTGTCAAGATTCTCTACATTCTTTTTGTGGCGGCATTGTTAAGTAAGGCAAAATCTTTTAGAAACATTCTGATTTCGGGCATTGTTGCTGCGGTGCATGTGCTTGTACTTATTGCATCGAATGACCTGGGATGTGCACTTATTTTTTTCGTGGTATACATTGTTATGCTGTATGTTGCTTCGGGAAAAATACATTATCTCGCGCTTGGTATTTTGTGTGGCTGCGGAGCTGCGGTTATGGCATACAAATTGTTCAGTCATGTCAAAACAAGGATTTCTGCATGGCAGAATCCGTGGGCGATTATTGACGGTGGCGGATACCAGATTACACAGTCACTTTTTGCAATCGGTACGGGTGGATTGTTCGGAATGGGATTGTGTCAGGGAATGCCGAATTCCATCCCTGTTGCGGTTAAGGATTTTGTGTATTCCGCAATTGTTGAGGAGTTTGGTCTGTTGTTCGGAATATGCCTTATTCTTGTATGTTTTTGCTGCTATATCAATATGATGAAGGTGGCATTGAGAAGCAGGGATATGTATTACAAATTGATTGCCGTGGGCTTCGGAACAATATATATGTTCCAGTGTTTCCTCACTATCGGCGGTGTTACAAAATTCATCCCGTCCACCGGCGTTACGCTTCCTTTTGTCAGCTACGGAGGAAGTTCAATATTATGTTCACTTATGATGTTTGCAGTTGTTCAGGCTGTGTTTATTGTTGTAAAGGAGAATGAGGGCGATGAGACAATCGAAGACAGAACAAAATCGGACACAAAAGAAAAAACAGCTTCAGGAAGAAGTGCGGAACGAAAAAAGAACGCCAATAACCCGAAATAAATCAAATCGCAGTATTCTTCTGTCTACAATGATGTTTTTGTGTATTTTTCTGGGAATGATTGCGTATCAGATATATTTTCAGGTGACTAAAGCGGACACCGTAATCAACAATTCACACAACAAAAGACAGAGTATTATGGAAGAAAAGGTTCAAAAGGGCTCCATTATCGACTCCGACGGCAATGTTCTGGCAGCTACTAAGGAAGATGAAAACGGCAATAGCGTGAGATATTATCCATACAAGGATTTGTTTGCGCATACCGTCGGTTATCTTACTATGGGCGGTTACGGACTGGAAAAACAGGCAAATTATTATATGCTTCAGAGCAATCAGAATCTTTTTCAACAGATAAAAAATGATATCGAAGGCGTGAAAAATAAGGGTGACAATCTTTATGTCAGTCTGGATGCCGGATTGACCAAGGCCTGCTATGATGCTTTGGGCGACAATAACGGCGCAATTATTGTAACTGAACCGGATACAGGTAAAATACTTGCGATGGTGTCCAAGCCTACTTTTAATCCCAATACCCTTGATGAGGACTGGGACAGTATAGTTGCGGACAAGAACAGCTCAGTTCTGGTTAACAGAGCCACTCAGGGTTTGTATCCTCCGGGTTCCACCTTCAAAATAGTTACATTGCTTGAATATTACAGGGAGCATATGACGGATTTTGAAAAATACCAATACACTTGTGAGGGCAGCTATCGTATTGGGGATACGGATATAAGCTGTGCTAACGGAAAAGCACATGGCAAACAGGATATTTTTAATTCTTTTGCAAATTCATGTAATACATCTTTTATAAACATGGGATTAACCCTTGATTACAAGAAGTATAAAGCAACAGCGGAGGAACTTTTATTTAATAAGGAACTACCGTATGATTCGGAATACAGCAAAAGTCAGTTTAATCTCCGTGAGGATTCGTCAAGGTTTGATATTGCACAGACTGCATTCGGACAGGGGCAGACGCTGGTTACACCGCTGCACCTTGCAATGATTACTTCCGCAATTGCCAATGACGGCGTACTTAACAAGCCATATATGATGGAAAGGGTTGAGAGTTGTGACGGACTTGTGGTTAAGGAATTTAAGACTGATTCAACAAAGCTTATGACTGAAGATGAGGCGAAATTCCTGCAAAAAGGAATGAAACAGGTTATTGAACAATCCTACAAATGGGCTTTTGAGGATGCTGATTATTCCGTATCCGGCAAATCGGGTACGGCACAGTTTGGAACACAGGGATATGAACATTCTCTTTTTGTGAGTTATTCCCCATCGGAGAAGCCTGAAATTGCCGTGACGGTTATTGTTGAGGGCTCGGAAAACAGAACGGTTCATGCCGCAAAAGCAACCAGAGCCATATATGATTACTATTACAAAAATAAATAATATTGTTTTATGCTGCTTTGTATTGTATAATTGAATCAATAGGAGTCCCACCAACAGGAGGTTAAGCTATGATAGAAGCTACTAGCTGTGGAGGAGTGGTGATTTTTCGAGGTAAAATATTGCTTTTATACAAGAACTATAATCATAGATATGAAGGCTGGGTTTTACCAAAGGGAACAGTTGAACCGGGCGAAGAATTTTGTGAGACAGCTCTTCGTGAGGTTAAGGAAGAAGCAGGCGTTGAACCTGAATTAATCAAAATGATCGGTACAAGCAGTTATACTTTCAATATTCCTGAGGGGATGGTTGAGAAGAAGGTGCATTGGTATCTTATGATGGCGGACAGCTACAACAGCAAACCGCAGAAGGAAGAATATTTTGAGGATTCAGGGTATTATAAGTATCATGAAGCATACCATCTGCTTAAGTTTGCTAATGAGAAACAGATACTTGAAAAGGCATACAAGGAGTATCTCAATCTTAAGAAACGCAATCTGTGGGGATTGAAACGTTCCAAGTAATGGAAAATAAGATTCACTTCATTCACAAAGAAGGATTAACAGATAATATTCTTTTGAGTATTATCTGTTTTTTTTGCTTGATTTTTGTATGCGTGTGTGTTAATATACTTAAGCACGCGGATGTGGCGGAATGGCAGACGCAGCAGACTCAAAATCTGCCGGTGGCAACATCGTGTGGGTTCAAGTCCCACCATCCGCACTGAATTTTGTGAAAAGCCTTGATTTTTCAAGGCTTTTTTGTTACACCGCTATTGAACTGAAAACTTTGGCAAATACATCCGCTTTCTGTTGCATTTAATCG
>JAEDHB010000024.1 GCA_016297265.1 Butyrivibrio sp. | reverse complement strand
AGCGTGAGATCCGGAATATATTTTAAGGGATACACCCCGAAATTAGGCGCTTACTATCAGAAGATGCCCAAAAGCATCTTGATAATTTTCTGGAATCAGTATCCGATATATAATTTTTTAAGCAAAAGAGAGCCAAGTTTATTCTTGGCTCTCAAAACATATGAAACAGTTTCCGTTCCACAATTACTTCCATATACTTTTGTTAATATGGCATCGTCTATAGTTTCTTCAAATACTCTTCCACATTCAGATAAGACACATCCTCCTGTGTCTCTACTCCGGCCTGCACAAGGGATGTTGTGGTGCCACGATAAATCACATATTTCCCGGTAATTGTACCGTATCTAAATTCCGTGTCCTTACATTTTTGTTCATCTAACAAATGCTTACATTGCTGCAGAACAACTTCTTTACTGTGTTTAATTTCATAGATTTCACAAGTCCCTTCGTCCGGATTAAACACCACCATATCGAATTCGCCAATCGCAAACTGTAGTCGGAACACTTCACAATTCTTTTTAGAAAGTTTTGTTTCCAAAAGAACAATATCCTCCATCATTCTGCCTTTGATTTCATCTATTATTCTTTCAGTTACCCTTTTTCGCTCTTCAAAAGATAAACCTCTGAACATATCATCCTGCATAAGCGATTTGATAAGTGCCTCTGCCTGGGAATAACGCATACCAGGCTGCGAAAATGCAGTTCTGGATTCTCTGCGATTATAGTCAGACATCCATCTGCTTTCTATTTCCACAGTTAAGTCAAGTAAGTCTAAATACTCTTTGATCTCGTAACGGTGTGCATCTTGGATTTCAGCCTTTTGCTCTTCCTTATCTTTGATTTCCAACAAAGCTTTCAATGTTTCATTTATTTTAACAATATCAATACGATCGAGAATATCCGTAGGTTCTTCCCTATCCTTTCGCAAATTGCTTGCTGAAATTCTCAAATCATTTGACTTAAAATCTCTGGTCAATACCTCCATAGTAAAGCGATGATTCATATCCTCTACAATTCTGTTAATTGCATTCGTCAATTCATTTTTCTCATATAAATCCCGTAAAGAACGGAAATGACCTTCGTACTTATAATTTTTCAAAGAATGCTGAATATTTCGTGCAATGGCACTGTCAACATACTCATCCGTGCTTTTCTTAGTGGCAAAAATCATAGCATTATCATTATACTGCTTTCCGCCAAGACTCATTGTTCCACCATAACGGATGAAATCATCAATACCTACAATCCCCAACACTCTTTCAAACTCACGATATGGAATGAATGTTGTGTGACACATAATGCATCTGTCATATAACTCCTCATCTTCTGTAAACATAAAGCCTAATGAATCAGTACCGGAAAGTACTATCTTCATTCCACTTGCCGCAAATACATCAGAAAACAGTGCTGCACCTTCGATAAAATCATTCAGCAGTGTAACCTCATCGATAAACACATATCGATAGCCTTTTTCTTCCAGAATTTTTAAATCCTGATTCACGTCATCCAAGGTCTTACTATCCTGTATCTGAATGAACACTGCTTTACTTCTCATTGATGCATCCATTTCAGATATCAATTGACGAATCAGTGTTGTTTTGCCTGTTCTTCTAAGACCATAGAGAATATACACTCTATCATGGATATCTCCATATACATAATCACGAAGTTGCTGATAACATTCACGTTTTACCCATTTTGTCACTGGTTTTATAAAACGCTCCAGGTCCTCACCAATTCTTACTGTACATCGAAATAAAGAAGCCTTCTTTTCTTCATTTACTTCCTGATTATCTATGTCTTTTATTAAATTTTGAAGTTCTTTTCTTCGCTCAATTTGTCCGGAAAGCTGTTCTAACTCTTCATCCTTTATCCTTCTGCTACGTTGCTTTCCATCCTCACGCCATTGGTAATAAGCATACTCTTTTCCATTTATCTTTTTATAAGTAATACCGCCTGTTGGCAGTGTTTCAATCTCGGTAATAATCTTGCTATATTCTTCGTTCTTCATAAGCAGCCCTCCTTACATACCCATTTTAACTTTTTTAACTTTGTTTGTAAAGTTAAAAAGTTAAAATTTTATTTTTCATATTATTGACTAATTCACTCAGAAATTCTATCGTTTGAGAAATCAAAATAAAAAATAGACACTCTGGTAGTATTCCAAAGTGTCCATTAGGTTCATTTTGTCTTTTATCTCCATTTAAACCCTATACTCCAAAAATTTGGTAGTATTTTTGGTAGTATTTTTCATTTTTTCAAAAATCTCCAACTGTCAAAACCCTTGATTTACTGGCTTTGCAGGTTTTTTAAGTGCTTAATTTACCTCAAATTTATACCCCATCCCCCAAATAGTCTTAATCAAATCGCCCTTTTCCCCCAGCTTGCTGCGAAGTTTCTTTACATGGGTGTCAATGGTTCTGGCGTCGCCAAAATAATCGTAATTCCATACATTATTGAGAATTTTCTCTCTTGATAGGGCAATGCCGTTATTTTCCATAAAATAATTGAGCAGTTCAAATTCCTTGTAGCTAAGTTCAATCATCTCACCGTCAACTGTTACGATATGAGCCGATTTATCAAGTTTGATGCCGCCAAGCTCGAAGACATCATTGTCCTCCCCTACGGTTCGTCTGAGAATGGCATCCACGCGTGCCGTCAGAATCTTTGGGCTGAATGGTTTGGTGATGTACTCATCAACGCCGTATTCAAAGCCTTTGAGTTCGTCCCGCTCGTCGGATTTGGCCGTAAGCATAACGATAGGTACTTTTGATATTTTGCGTATCTCACGGCATACCTCCCAGCCGTCCATTTTAGGCATCATAACATCCAGCAAAATCAAATCAATTTTGCCATCCGAATAGAATTTATCAACCGCTTCTTCACCGTCTTCCGCTTCCACAATCATATATCCGGCTCTGGTAAGGAAGTCACTGACAATTTTACGCATTCTGCTTTCATCATCGACAACAAGTATTTTCTTATCCATATGCATACCCCATAAAAATTTAATATTTCAAATCAGGCATAATTGCCAGAGAAATGCTAAAAACATACTAATACATATTTATGTTAATTCTGTGAAATAGCGCTATTTTTTTCCAAAGCATTTTCCCGGGCGCGCAATTCATTCTCCTTGTCTTTAAGTTCTTCCGCCCATTTTGCATATTTGTCCTGTATTTTTCTCTCGTAATTGATGATATTCGGATTAGAGCTTGTATTTGCAAGAATAAACATAAAAATTATTACAACGATAAGCAAAATATTGAGAAAAACCGCCGTCTTCAGCTTTCCGCGAAGCTTGCTGTTGGCTCTGCTCATCTCCTTAATGCTGTCTTCACGCTTTTTTGTTTCTATTTTGACAGCCTTTTCATATTCCTCCGCATTGACCGAAGGCACGCATACATAAGGAAGAGGCTTATCCCCTTCTGCGGATTTGGTCAGGTTGGCTCTCATTTTTTTCATAAAGTCAATGCCAATCGGAGTTCTGAAAATCTTCTGCTCGCACAAATCACAATAAAGCTGTCTGACCCTGTTGCTGTCATTCCAGTCAATCTGGGCCGTAAGATATTTTATCCCTTTTTTCTCATTTTTTGCATCATCATAATCTTTTTGATTCGTAAACTGATATCCGTCCACAATATATTTTTCACTCATTAGCGCTCACCTCGACTTATTTAATTTTACCATATTCATTGCAGAATACCAACAAATTGTTGCATAATAGGTATCTATATTATATAATCACGATAACTACCAACTAGGAGGTTTTTATGAAGATTAACAGTATTTGTGTTCAGGGCGGATATACCCCGGGCAACGGCGAACCAAGACAGATTCCCATAGTACAAAGTACAACCTTTAAATACGATACAAGTGAGGATATGGGCAAATTATTTGACCTTGAGGCAGATGGATATTTTTATTCAAGATTGCAGAATCCTACCAATGATTATGTTGCTGCCAAAATAGCACAGCTTGAAGGCGGAACTGCTGCAATGCTTACCGGAAGCGGACAGGCTGCCAACTTTTTTGCTATGTTTAATATTTGCGAATGCGGGGACCACATTGTGTCATCATCATCAATCTATGGAGGAACCTTCAATCTCATCGCAGTAACTATGAAAAAAATGGGCATCGATGTAACCTTTGTAAGTCCTGATGCGTCGGAAGATGAAATCAATGCCGCATTTACCGACAAGACAAAGCTCGTATTCGGTGAGACTATTGCCAATCCTGCTCTCACGGTTTTAGATATAGAGAAATTTGCAAAATGTGCGCATGCACACGGAGTTCCGCTTATTGTTGACAACACTTTTGCAACACCAATCAACTGCAGACCTTTTGAATGGGGTGCGGATATCGTAACACACTCGACAACGAAATACATGGACGGACATGGTGCTTGTGTGGGCGGTGCAATTGTTGACCACGGCAGCTTTGACTGGATGGCTCACGCTGACAAATATCCGGGGCTTTGTACACCTGATGACAGCTATCACGGCGTTGTCTATGCAGAGAAATTCGGCAAGGAAGGCGCATTTATTACAAAATGTACCGTTCAGCTCATGCGTGACCTGGGTTCCGTGCAGAGTCCACAGAGTGCATTTATGCTTAATCTCGGACTTGAAAGCCTTCATCTGAGAGTCAAAAGACATTGTGAGAACGCTCTCGCCGTTGCAAAATACCTTAAGGCTCAGGAAAAAGTTGCCTATGTAAATTATTGTAGTCTTGAAGGTGATAAATATTACGAATTAGCGCAAAAATATCTTCCAAACGGAAGCTGCGGTGTTATCTCCTTTGGTCTCAAGGGCGGAAGGGATGCCGCAAGTACATTTATGAAAAATCTTAAGATGGGAGCAATTGAAACCCATGTTGCAGATGCACGTACCTGTTGCCTTAATCCTGCGACAAGTACGCATCGCCAGCTCAATGATGAGCAGCTAATCGAAGCAGGTGTTCCTGCAGAACTTATCAGAATCAGCATCGGTATTGAAGATGAAGAAGACCTCATTGCAGATATCTCTCAGGCATTAGAAAAATGCTAGAATATACCAATGATATGTAAAGAAAAAAGCCCCAGAGAGACTTTTAAGCGTAGTAATATTAGTGATTACTACGCTTTTTTTATCTACGGATATAACCTATTTTATTCGCAAAGCTCTTGTGGCATTCAGTACCGCCAGTACCATCACGCCCACATCCGCAAATATCGCAATCCACATGTTGGCAAAACCAAGTGCACCGAACACAAGGCACGCAAATTTTACCAGAAGTGCAAATACGATATTCTGCTTAACTATCGAAATTGTTCCTCTCGCTATTTTCATCGCAAGTCCTATCTTTGCAGGGTCGTCATCCATCAGAACCATATCTGCTGCTTCAATTGCAGCATCCGAGCCGAGAGCTCCCATTGCAATTCCCAAGTCCGCCCTTGACAACACCGGAGCATCATTGATTCCATCGCCCACAAAAGCAAGTTTTTCTTTGTCCCCCTTGCTGTCAAGGAGTGCTTCAACCTCCTTCACCTTATCCGCAGGAAGAAGCTCACTTTTCACCTCGTCAATTCCAATCTGTTCTGCAACAATTTCCGCCGCCCTTGTGGAGTCTCCCGTAAGCATTACGGTTTTGCGCACACCGGCTTTCTTAAGAATTCCGATTGCGGCTTTTGAATTATCCTTTACTATATCTGAGATTACAATACATCCGACATAGGTGTAGTCCACTGCCACATAAACAACTGTACCCTCATCATGCTCATCAGTAACCTCTATCCCCTCCGTAAGCATGAGTCTGATATTGCCTGCCAACACCTTTTTCCCATCAACCATGGCACAGACACCATGCCCTGCCTCCTCGTGAATATCCGATACTCTTTTTAAGTCAATCTCTCCTCCAAAGGCATTGATTAAGCTGATGCTAATCGGGTGCCCTGAATTACTTTCGGCATAAGCCGCATATTCGAGCAATTCTTTTTCGTTAAAACCTTTTGCAGGATAAATGCCCGTAACCTCAAAAACACCTTTCGTAAGCGTTCCTGTCTTGTCAAAAACAATAATTCCCGTCGAAGCAAGCGTTTCAAAATAGTTGGAGCCTTTTACAAGAATACCCTTCGAGGATGCACAGCCTATTCCTCCAAAAAAGCTCAAAGGAATGGATATCACCAGCGCACATGGGCAGCTGATTACCAGAAAAGTAAGTGCCCTTACCACCCATTCGCCCCACATCGGCGAATAACCTGCAATTATTCGGGCAACCGGCGGCATAATGGCAAGTGCCAATGCGCCATAGCACACCGCAGGAGTATAGTATTTTGCAAATCTCGTGATAAAATTCTCTGATTTTGATTTTTTCATGCTTGAGTTCTCAACGAGGTCCAGAATCTGCGAAACGGTGGAATCACCAAATTCACGGGTGGTTTTCACCTTGATGGTTCCCGTCATATTAATGCAGCCGCTGATAACGTTTTCTCCGGTGCAGACATCTCTCGGAACACTTTCGCCGGTCAGCGCACTGGTATTGAGCGTGCTGTTACCCTCTACGATAATTCCGTCAATCGGAATCTTTTCGCCGGGCTTAACGATGATTTCCGTTCCAACCTCAACCTCATCCGGGTCAACCCTTTCTATTTTGCCGTCGATAATAATGTTGGCATAATCCGGACGAATATCCATCAATTCAGCGATATTTTTTCTGCTTTTTCCCACCGCACAGCTCTGAAAAAGCTCGCCAATCTGGTAAAAAAGCATTACAGCTACGCCTTCCCTAAAATCCGCTAACGCCATTGCCCCCACTGTTGCCACTGCCATAAGAAAATTCTCGTCAAACACCTGTCCTTTGATAATTCCCTTGCCTGCTTTTTTCAAAATATCATAGCCGATGACAAAATACGGAATTGCATACGGTATGAGCCATAAATATTTTTTGCCCTTCGAAAATTCAACAATCCTGTCAGTTATTATCTCCTCCGCAATCCACATTGCGGCAAGAAGAACCGCAGCAATAATTATTCTTTTGAGCACTCTCTTCTGTTTTGCATTCATAAGCAACAGCCTCCATCAAATATCCCTTATAAAAATATTTCGCAGTCATCCTCAACTTTTTTACAATTTTTATAAGCATCCTTCATAACAGCTTCCGCGTCTGCGCCATCCTCAAATTCCACCTTCAATTTAAGCGTCATAAAACTTAAGGTTGCATCCTTAACACCGGCGGTCTTCTTAACTGCTTCTTCCATCTTAGCTGCGCAATTTGCACAGTCAACTTCAACATTATAAGTTTTCTTCATAATATCTCTCCATTCCTGAATTTATTCCTCAATGTGGTCCATACCCATATTGAGAATTGTTCTTACATGATCATCATCAAGTGAGTAAAACATTGCTTTGCCATCTCTTCTGAACTTAACAAGCTTGGAATCCTTAAGAATTCTGAGCTGATGACTTACCGCCGACTGATTCAAATTGAGAATCTGTGCAATATCTCCCACACATAATTCGCTTTCTGTCAAAGCATACAGAATTCTGATTCTGGTGGAATCGCCGAATACCTTAAACAATTCAGCAAGGTCGTACAAATTCTCTTCCTCCGGCTGATTATTCCTGATTCTCTCAACAATTTCATTATGAGCCGCCAGATATTCCTTATTAGATGCTTCTGCCATCGCTTTACCTCCTTTAATTTCATCTGTTCATATGTAATTATATTCATATGTTCATATATTGTCAACACTTTTTTTATAAGCAAAAAAAAAATAACCCGAAGCGGCATATTTCCACCGTCTACGGATTATTATTTTGTTCAATTGAAATTTAATTTATTTTCGCAAGATGTAACAGACCCTTTTGCAAAAGGTTTTCGTCATATTCATAACTGTGGGTAATGTACGGCTTTACGTATAACGCATTCCCCCCTGTTAGAATAAGATTGGGCTGTACTCCAAGTTCTTTTGTAATTCTGTCCACCATTCCGTCAATCATTGCGGCGTTGCAATGCACCACTCCACTTTCGATGCATTGAACTGTGTTTTTTCCAATCAATGGAGTGCTTGTCTCGACAGTGACCTTCGGAAGCTGGCTGGTCATCCCAATCAGGGCATTATATCCCGTCATGATTCCTGTTGTTATTATTCCTCCCAGAAAATTCTTTTCTGCATCTACCACGCTTATGGTGGTGGCTGTCCCCATATCGATTATCACCGCAGGCAGCGCATAATGTTCTGCGCAATATGCCGCATCCGCGATTCTGTCCGCTCCCAGAGTCTGGAGGTTTTCAATATCAAAATTAAGCCCCGTATTAATCCTTCCCGATACAACAAGGGGTTCGGCGTGGAAAATATTATGTGCGGCAGTAATCATTGCGTCAAATATTTCCCTTACAACACAGGAAATCACAACCCTGCCGATATCCTCTGCCTTCACATTAATTTCTGTCAAAACATCTATTATGCTGCTTTCAAACTCATCAGCGGGGGTTATCGACGCGATTTTTTTTGAATGGATTATTGTCTCATTTTTCTCGTCGAATATGCACATACCTATGGTTGTATTACCAATATCTATTCCAAGAATCATATTATTTCCTCTTTTGCACAATCGCATCGAGCAGGTGCTTTGCAACATCATTCTTGCTCATAATCGGAAGCTGCTTTGTACTTTCCTTCGTAATAAGGGTTACAATATTTGTATCAACGCCAAAGCCTGCACCGTCATCCTTAAGATTATTTGCAACAATCATATCAAGGTTTTTACTTGTAAGCTTCGCTTTTGAATTTGCAAGCATATCCTTCGTCTCCATGGAAAAACCGCATACAAACTGGTTGTCCCTCTTATTGGCGGACACCCAGAGCAAAATATCATCCGTCCTATCAAGGGCAATGGACATGTCCGAATCCGATTTCTTTATTTTGTCTTCTGCAACAGTTGCAGGAGTGTAATCTGCCACTGCTGCCGACTTAATAAGTATATCCGTGTCAGGCATGACTTTTTTTATTTCCTCAAACATATCTTTTGCAGAGGTTACATTAACAATTTTTACAAAAGGTACCTGCCTGATATTGACAGGTCCGCTTATCAAGGTTACATTTGCGCCGCGGAGCATGGCTTCCCTTGCAATCGCATAACCCATCTTACCACTGCTGTGATTTGATATGAAACGGACAGGATCAATTGCCTCCACGGTCGGTCCTGCTGTTATCGTAATATTTGTATCCGCAAGGTCCTTCTCCCTTGCAATATGTCTGTAAATATACTCTATCAAATCATCCGGTTCGGGAAGCTTTCCTTTTCCTTCATCCATGCATGCCAAAAGACCTGCGGCCGGCTCAATCACTTCAAATCCGTAGTGTTTCAGTCTGCTAATATTATCCTGTGTCACCGGATTTTCATACATTGCAGTATTCATAGCAGGAGCAACAATTTTATGGCATTTTGCAGCCAGAACAACTGTGCTGAGCATATCATCCGCAATGCCGTTTGCCATCTTGGCAATGATATTTGCAGTCGCCGGAGCTATCATAATCACATCCGCCGCCTGTGCCAATGAAATATGCTGTACATCATATTTAAAATTCCGGTCAAAAGTATCAACTACACATTGATTGCCGGTCAGTGTTTCAAAGGTAAGCGGTGCAATGAATTCCGTAGCATTCTTAGTCATTATCACATGGACATCAGCTCCGGTTTTCCTGAGCGCACTCGCCAGATTGGCCATCTTGTATGCGGCAATTCCTCCGGTTATTCCTAAAACAACACATTTACCTTCAAGATTATCAATATACATTCTACATCTCCTTCAATAAACCATGTTTTTCATAAGATGTTACTCTTTCGATATGGTTGTTATCATCCACAAAAACAACCTTTGGTTTATGGTTCTGTACTTCCTTTTCATCCAATCCTGCATATGCCATAATGATTATTTTGTCATTGACACTGACCATTCTGGCAGCGGCTCCGTTGAGGCAAATCATGCCGGAGCCCGGCTCTCCTGCAATGGTATAGGTCTCAAATCTGTTTCCGTTGTTGACATCAACTATTTGAACCTTCTCATATTCAAAAATGCCTGCCGCTTCAAGCAAATCAGTATCAACGGTGATGGATCCGACATAATCAAGCTCTGCCTGCACCACTGTAGCTCTGTGAATCTTACCTTTAAGCATCTCCACAACCATTATTTTTCAACCTCCATCATAAAGTTATCAATAAGTCTGGTTTTGCCGATATATACTGCCATTGCCACAAGTATTTCACCTTCCAGAACCTTAAGTGTGCTCATATCACGACCGGACACTGCAGATACATAGTCAATTTTTGCCATAGGTTCTTTGCTGATGATTTCCTTCATCGCTTCCACGAGCTTATCTGCGGAACGTTCGCCGTCCTGCACCATCTTTTTTCCTGCAAAAACAGCCTTTGACAACACGAGTGCGGCTTTCCGCTCCTCCTCATTAAGATATGTATTTCTTGAGGATTTTGCAAGGCCATCTTCTTCCCTGACAATAGGACATCCGACAATTTCAATACCATATGACATATCCCTCACCATTCTTTTGATAATGGCAAGCTGCTGTGCGTCCTTCTGTCCAAAAAATGCTTTGTCAGGCAAAACAATATTGAAAAGCTTTGCAACTACAGTGCACACGCCCCTGAAATGAATCGGTCTTGTCTTTCCGCAGAGCTGTTTTGGCATATCATCCAGAATTTCCACATAGGTATCTGTTTTACCTCCACCGTCAGGATACATTTCATCCACGGACGGATAAAATACCATATCGCAGCCATGCTCTTCCAAAAGTCTGCAATCATGTTCAAAATCCCTTGGATAACTCTCCAAATCCTCGTTTGGACCAAATTGTGTAGGATTGACAAAATCCGATGCAACCACTCTGTCGCACATTGATACTGCCTTATCCACAAGACTTGCATGTCCTTCATGAAGATAACCCATTGTTGGTACAAGTCCTACTGTGAGACCCTGTTTTTTCCACTCTGTAACCTGTTCTCTAACTTCTTTTATTGTTCTTGCTACTTTCATCATACGCTCCTAATCAATTATTTCGACTCGTTGACAAGTTTTGCCAAAAACTCATCATCGCAATCGCTTTTTACATAGGTGTGACATTCGGCAGGATATGTCATATTTTTCACTTCTTCGTCATAATCCTTGAATGCCTGAACCATTATATCGCCAACATTTGCAAAAACCTTTGCAAATTTCGGTGCAATCTTCTGGCTCATTCCCAGCATATCCTGATATACCAGAACCTGACCGTCACAATTTGAAGAAGCCCCGATTCCTATTGTAATCATATTAACCTTACTGCTGATTAAGGATGCAAGCTTAGGTGGAATACATTCAAGAACGCACATAAATGCACCTGCTTCACACACGGCGATTGCATCTTCAAAAACTTTTCTGGCATTCTCCTCTCCCTTACCCTGCACCTTAAATCCGCCAAAAGCATTGACAGATTGAGGGGTCATTCCGATATGGGCACAAACAGGTATTCCCGCACCGGAAATTGCCCTTATCTGCTCCACAACAGTAGCTCCTCCTTCAAGTTTGACAGCATTTGCATTGGTTTCTTTGATAAGTCTTCCTGCATTTCTGACCGCTTCATCAACGCTGCACTGATAACTCATAAACGGCATGTCCATAATTACAAAAGCACTTGGACATCCTCTCACAACACTTCTGCCATATACAATCATCTCTTCCATTGTAACCGGCAAAGTAGTATCATAGCCCTGCATTGTCATTCCGAGGCTGTCCCCCACCAGTACGGTATTGATACCTGCCTTTTCAATGAGGCAGGCAGTTGTATAATCATAGCATGTAAGCTGTGAAATTTTTTCGCCTCTTTCTTTCATCTCAAAAAGTGTAGTTACGGTATTTTTTATTGCCATAATTTTTCCTTTCTCTGATCAACTATTTTGATAATAATATCTCTATTTCTTTATAACCATATTCATTATTATTGCAATCCGTCATCATAAGCAGCTGCTTAGATAACAACCGGTATATCTCCCTGTTCCGGCCTTCCAGACAATCCAGATGCTTCTTAACCGTGCCGGCATCCTTGCGCTGAACAGGACCTGTCAGGGCTTTCTGCGGTCCATCCCGCAAAATATGGGATGTGTTTGATAATATCAACGGTTTCAACGCGCCCAACGACTCCTCCGCGTCAAAACCACATTCCCCAAGCAAATCCATGGCAATCTGCTCAATTCCGCATACCAGATTGCTTGCTATAGCGCATGCGGCATGATACTTTGCCTTATTATGCGCATCTATTCTAAGGAGCTTAACCCCCATCTGCCTCAGCAGGGAAAATATTACGCTTTCAGTTTCATTCTTTCCGGAATTATCGCCGTTCTCCAGGCAAAAAAAAGCATCCTGCAACTCCCTATAAGTATCATACTTACTGCTAATCGGGAATAGCGGATGTATCGAACAACCATATGCACCGTATTTTTCTATATCCGGAAAAGCCTCGCTTGCAGTCATCAAACCACTGCAATGGCACAGATATTTTCCTGTAATTCTATTCTTAATCTGTTCATAAACCGAACAAATTGCCCCATCCGGAACCGTGATAAAAATCACATCTGATTCGTCTGACAATTCTTCAATACTTGAAAAATAATTTGTGTGTGTAAATTCTGCTGCTTCAATTGCTGATTCTGCATGTAAGCTGTAATAGCCAATCACGCGAATATTCTTAGTCAACATGAACCTGCCAAGGGAAAATCCAACCTTCCCTGCACCAATAAAACCTATATTCATTGCATCAACTCCATTCTGCCTTGCGGCAAATACATAGAGATGTGATTCCGTATCGGATATAGATTATGGGAAAATAGAAATACATAACGGGTACGGCTTCAATAATGAATACCATCCACTAAAACAATGGAATTATAACACGATGAGCAACAGATGTAAAGAGTCTGACGCCTCAAAAAGCACATCTGAAACGCACCATAATAACGCTGTAAAAAACGCCGGCCGCAAAAATATGCAGCCGACGCAAAATATAACATAGAAAATTATGACATATATAATTCAATTTTTGTATTTTCTGTCATGATATTTTCTGCAATATAATTTCCTTCGATTTCCTGTCCGTTTACAAGGAGCTTAGCGCAGCCTGACTCAACATGTCCCGGATTGAATACCCTGATGCTTAGATGCTTTCCTCTGAAATCTTTTTCAATTTCAAAGCCATCCCAGTCAGCAGGGATTGCCGGTGCAATCTTAAGTCCGCCAAAATCAGGTCTCATACCCATAATACCCTCAACGCAGCCTACCATTACTGTGGATGCGGTTCCTGTAAGCCAGTGTACGTGGGAACGTCCGAAGTGAGGACTTGCCTTACCTTCTGTAAACTGTCCGTAGCAATATGGTTCAAGCTTTCTAATCTCTGCCTTGTCATTCTGTGCAGCAGGTGCATTTTCCATAAAGTATTCAAATGCTCTGTTGCCATGTCCGCGAAGTGCTTCCGCAAGAATAATCCAGCCCTGTGACTGTGAGAAAATACCTGCATTTTCTTTTACGCCCTGGTTGTAAATAACAGCAAGTGCGCCGTCAAATGCGTGTTTGTAATATGGAGGGTCCATAAGTACGGCACCAAATTCCGTGTTGAGCTGTTTATGAACATTTTCAAGGGCTGCATCAGCCTGCTCAGGAGTTGCAAGTCCGCTGATAACTGACCAGCTCTGTGGATTGAGCCACATATTTGCTTCAGGATCTGTTCTCTTTCCGATTACCTCTCCTCTTTCTGTAAATCCTCTGATAAATCTGTCTTCATTCCAGCACAGATCATTGATTAATTTGCCGAGTTTCTGCTGCTCTGCATCTATTTTTTCAATGTATTCTTTGTCATTCTTGTATTCTGCAAACTTTTTGATGATGCTCATTCCAAGGTAATACTGGAGTGCAACGAAGCTTGACTCACCATCTTTTCCAAGTCTCAGGCAGTCATTCCAGTCCGCATATAATCCTGCAGGCATACCATGTGGTCCAAGGTGATTCATTGAAAATTCAAGTGCTCTCTTAAGGTGTTCATAAACTGTTCCCTCATCCTTGTTGGCAAAAGGAATAACTTCATCTATGAATTCAAGATTTCCCGACTCAGCAATATATTTGTATACTGTAGGGAATAACCACAAAGCATCATCCGCTCTGTATTCAGGATGTCCTGTTTCTTTTACATAGGAAGCGTCGTCCGGTGTATCCTCATGTCCTGCATTGTGAGTGAATTTTACAAGAGGAAGTCCACCACCGTTATCCACCTGTGCAGACAACATGAAACGAATCTTTTCAACTGCCATCTCCGGTGCAAGGTGTATTACACCCTGAATATCCTGAACTGTATCCCTGTATCCGTAACCATTTCTCAATCCGCAGTAGATGAAGGATGCTGCTCTTGACCAGATAAATGTCATAAAACAGTTGTAAGCATTCCAGGTATTAATCATACTGTTGAATTCAGGACTAGGTGTTTTTACCTGGAAATGTGACAGTTTTTCATGCCAGTAATTTACTAATTCGTCATATTCTGCAGCACATACCTTTGTGACATCATCATAGGATGAAAGGATTGCTTCTGCTTCTGCTTTTTCCTTAAGGCCAAGGATGAAAGCAACTTCCTTTGTCTCGCCCGGAGCCAGTTCAATAACTGTTGAAAGGGCACCGCAGGCATTTTCATTATAGCTTAATGCTCCGCCAAGATCTCCGCTTGTAACTCCCACAGGGTCCTTGTATCCGTGATAATTGCCGAGGAATTCTTCCTTATCTCCGCAGTATGATGAAACAGGTGCGCCCACAAGTCCGAAAATTCTGTCAGTTGATGTTTTGTTGTCAACCATCTCACCTTCTGCAAGTGCATTGAGGTTGCCGTGAACAGTCTGCACAATTCTGTTATCAACAAAGTTTGTTCTTGTTATGAAAAGAGAGTACTGAAGATTAACCTGGTCCTGCTCATAGTTGCTGTTGTTGGTGAACTCAGCATAACCGGTTACTGTAAGGTTTCTTTTCACTGTATCGTTGTTGGTAAGCTTTAAATTCCATACCTCGTATGTTTTTCCCAAAGGCACATAGTAGAGGGCCTCTGAATGTATTTTACTGTAATCTGCAAGCATTCTTGTATATGCAGTACCATGATGGCATTCGCTCTTGTACTCCTCAAGATCCTTGCCCACAGGCTGCCATGAGGCAGACCAGTAATCCTTGCTTTCGTTGTCACGAATGTACATATATCTACCCGGCTGATCAAAATTGTTAAAAACATATCTGATAATTCTTCCGTTTGCACCTGACTGTGCAAAGCTGTAACCGCCGGCATTATTGGATAAAACAGCACCGTATTCAGGTGAGCCAAGATAATTGGCCCATGGTGCAGGGGTATCCGGTCTTGTAATCACATATTCTTTTTTTGCATCATCAAAAAAACCGTACTTCATTGTAATAATTCCTCCTATTTACCAAGTTTAATATTAATTGTATGTGTTGAATCATTAAGCTTCTCAATTGCTTCACGCGAAAGCTCGGCCTTGCCCTCATTAATTGCAAATTCTGTTCCGTCACATTCCGCACTGACTACTCTGTATTCGCCGTATTCAAGATTCTCAGGATTTGAAATCTTAACCACAAGCTGTTTTCCTGCAAATGTGAGTGAAAGAACTGCATCCATGTTGTCATCAAACTGATTTTTTACAAGCTTAGGCTGAATCGAAAGATTGCCGTATTCACCTCTCACACCGAATACTTCAGTGATAAATGTAAGCATATACCAGCTGGCAGCACCGGTAAGATAGTTGTACAAGCCTCTTCCGTCGCCATCAAAATACTCAGGAATGCCCGGATAAATCTTACTTGTATCAAAATCCATTGCCGTATCCGCAAGAGTCTGCAATGCTTTATAGCCCTCTTTTACGAAGCCTCTCTTGTAAAGTGCATTTGCGTACATAACTGTCATATGTGAGAAAACAGCACCGTTTTCCTTTTCACCATATGCAAAACCGAACATTCTTCCGAGGTCAAATTTTTCTTCCTTAAAATCCGTGTTAAGTCTGTATCCGCCAACTGACTGCTTGTAAAGGTAATTGTCAGCCGCCTTGCATATTTTGACAACCTGCTCGTCCGTTGCCGTTTTGCTCATGATTGAGAATACCTGACCGGTAAGCATCATTCTTACTCCTGTTGGGAAAAAACCTTCCACACGATTCTTGCTGTTATCATAGTAGCTGTTAAACCAGCCCTCATCCGAATTATTTTCGCCGTCAATCCATTCTGTTTTGCGGATATGTTCCTTAATCCATGCTGCTTTTTCCCTGAGATTTGCTGCAAGTTCTGTTGTCTTAACGCTGATTCTGTTGCCGCTAACATTGTGTCCGCAGCTTGAAAGGTATTTTTTGAGCACCTCTGTTTTCGCTTCAATGCTGTCAAATACTGTTTTGTCCGCATCAAGGAGAGTTGATATCTCTTCAAGGACCTCAACCTCTTCCCATCCGTAATCGGCATTGAGCTTATCCAGAAGGTCTGCAAAATCATCCATATTTCCTGCAAATGCGCATGTGAAAGCAACACTTTCTCCATTTTCAGCTGCCATATCCAGTGCGTCATTCCAGTCAGCGCCTCTGAGTTTTATGTGATTGTGGCTTCCCACCTCGTAGAAGGAGCACATCTGTTCAAGAAGCATATGCTCCAAAACAGAACCTTTGTATATCTTCGATGATGCATCTTTCTGGCACACACCGTATTCCTCATTCCACTCAGAATCAAGAGCAGTTCCGCGTTCCTTCTGCTCATCCTTAAAATATGTGGCAGTCTCCTTAAGAACATCAACATCACCTGTCTGATTGATATAAAGCATCGTTGTCATAAATGGCCAGACACCGTGATCCATCCAGACTCTCGCAATACCATTTCTGTCCGCAATGAATTCACCCTGTTTTTCACCGATGATTGTAGCATTGGTTCCGTCAATTCGAACTCCGCCGTAGTTGTCAATAATCATCTGTCTGACTCCGCTTGGGTCCATAATCAAAAGTGAAAGGCAATCCTGCCAAAGGTCTCTCCAGCCTCTTCCGCCTCTTCCGTAATCATGATGCGGAAGGAAGGAACATCCGTATATTCTTCTGAGCAATGGCTGGAAGCTAACCCATTTCATAAATCCGTCAAAAGAAGCATTGCCGGTCTTGTAGCTTACATTAACCTGCTCTGTCCAATATTTTTTAACACTCTCCAACCGGGAAATCACTTTATCGTCAGAATTGAACTCATCAACAATTCCTGCAATCTGAGAAGGCTCGTCGGTAATTCCCATGATGATTGTGTAAGTTGCTTTTTCGCCCGGTGCAAGCTTTGCCTTTTCAAAACGGATTCCTCCCACAGCTTCCTTTCCTGCAATGGCACTGCCGGATTTTACACCCTCTGAATCCAAAACAATGCTGCGAGGATTGATAAGGCTTCCGCCCTCTCCGATAAAGTCATCGAGCACCGGATAAAAATCCACCGGTTTACTTCCGTCTCCTGCAACTCCCTCAACAAAATAAGTCAATTCATTTCTTCTGTGTCCTCTCTCGTCAAAAGAAAGTGTAGGTTTGATTTTCACACCGTAATCATCCGTACTGATTCTGTGAAGCAGGGAAGTTACATGTCTGTGGTCCCTGATATTGTCAGCACTTCTTCCGAATACCGGAATTGCTGCCGTAGGTCTGAACTCAACAGTATCATCGGATACATTCTCAATTGTCACATACATAACCTCAACATTATGATCCAACGCAACAAAAGAAGTAATCTGCGATTTCAACCCCATTGAATCAGAGCTTCTTGTAAGTTCATGCCACATAAAGCCCGCCTTGATTCCACTCTCATCCTGCTTTGATGTGAATTTTCTGCTCTCCTGCTCTGCTGACGCCCCCGTTGCAGACCAGACCTTTTCCTCATCAATTCTACACCAAAAATTTCTGCCGGACTTGTTATTGTTAAGGTTCTGAATACTTACCGGTTCCATAAGAAATGCATTCTGATTAATCTTGCTGTCACCATTCAGATTTGGGGTAATCGCACCCTTTAACCCCTTTGTTCCGGCAATCGGAAAATACAATCCGCTGTAGTTTTCAGGTCTCTCGATTGTAAATGTTCCGTTGTCATCCAAAAAGAATAATGATCTCATAAATACCTTCCTCCATAATCATCATTTGTTCTGAAAACACTATATAATATTTACAGAAAAATGGATATTATTTTCTTTACATTTTTGTAATAATTTTGACACAACATACCCCCATATTTTTTGTGAAATTTTATGCTTTTATCGGGGCTACAACTCTGCGGAAAATACGCTCGTCCACTTCACCAAATTCGCTGCATATTTTTCCATAAATTCTTCTATACGACTCATCCGGTTCCTCCGCATAACACCCTCTTACATAATCATATCCAAATATGTCCTCCGGTTTCGAATAAACCGCAATGCTCCATCCGTATTCTTCACCTTTTTTGTTGATTTTCCGTCTGTACTGCTTGGCGCATAAATATGTCTGCATCTGCAAATCCGCAAGTGTACCTTCAAAATTTTTTTCACCGGAATTAAAGCCTGCTTTTTCCTTTAATTCGTATGAAATAATCGCTTCACCATCATCGAATGCATCCATAATCTTCTTATGCCTGTACCCGGCCTTTTCATCGTCCCATCTCGCATCAAAATCATATCCGCAACGCCTTGCATTTGCAAAAGCCGGAAACCATTCCTTCGATACAAAACCCATTTTTTTCTGAAAAAACTTGCCGTAAACTGCCGCCTGTCTCTCCGCCACAATTTCTCTCCAAAGCCACGGATCCCGCTTCGGGTCATTACACCACCAGTCCTCTGATATTGTATATTCTTCAACCGAAAATCCCGGAATATCATTGGAAAATAATGGCATAAATCCCACCTTATTAATTCTTTCCACAAGTTCATCAACATTATGAATGCATTTGGGATCATCAGCCGTAGTTCCGAAAATAGTCCATTTGCCGTTTACTTCCTGCATCATGGCCTCCTCTAAAATAGCAGCAGCCGAAATCAAAGATTCCGACTGCCCACTATATATATACCTTCTCTTGTAATCATTGCTCAAAAGAGCATATTACCTAAATTAAATAATAAATCCTTTTACCACTTCATCTTTTGTAAATGGTTTCATAATGAATTTATTTGCACCCAGCTTGAGGGCCTCAATTACCTTCTGTTGCTGTCCTGCGGCCGTAACCATAATCGCATTGGCATCAGGGTCAAACTCTTTTATTTTACCCAGTGCCTCAAGGCCGTCCATCTTTGGCATTGTAATATCCAATGAAATAATATCCGGTTTGTTGGCTTTGTATGCTTCCACAGCCTCAAGTCCGTTAGCAGCTTCCGCAACTACGCTGTAACCTTCTTCTTCCAACATTGCACGAAGCATTTTTCTAATCATGGTTGAATCATCAACAATAACAACTCTTCCCTTGCTGCCTTCTTTTACTGTGGTATCTCCCTTGGTAGTCTCAAAAGAAACCGGATTCTTACCAACAACCGCATCGCTGTCAACTGCAATATATAATGAAAGTTCCTTACCCTCAACAAAAAGAGGAATTACATAAGCATCGCCTTCTGCTGTTTCGTTGGCATATGTAAAAGGTGGTTCCATATCAAGGTCTATTTTGTGTTTCTCACTAAGGTTGGTTGCCAGAAGACCATTGTTAATATTGGCAAATTCACCAATTGCATCTGCTGCATCGCCTGCTAATTCCGTAATCTCAAAGCCTGAATAAAGACTTGCAAGTCTGCAGATGCCATCCCCTTCTCCATTTGTACAGAATCCCAAATGAATTCTGTGGTCTCCGAATACCGACTGTCCTGCCATAAATGCATACGGAACTGAGCTGATATGTTTGATTCTTCCGATATGAAAATTAGATGTAACAAATCTAATCATATTTCTAAGAACAAGTCCTACAAGCTCTGTAACATATGGCTTAGCTGAGAATGCAAGAATAGGAACAATCGCATCTACATCATCCCTCTTCAGCGATGTCATCTCAGAATCACTGAATCCTTTTTCCTTCTGGAATTCAGCTACTCTCTCACTTATATCATCAACCGTAAGATCTGTTTTCTCCGCCAAGAGCTGAACAAATTTCAAAAATACATTGCCCTGTTTGCTTAAAAGGTTCTTGACCTGTTCTTCCGTAAGCATTTTCTTCTCAACAGCAATATCTCCAAATCTCTTGTCCATCTGAGTCTGAAGGTGATTAATCTCATCAGCCTGTGCCTGTGTAAGTAATTTCTCAGATATGGCAATTGTGCCGAGTTTCAATTTTGCTTCACTCTGTTCCTTAATTATTGCTTCAAGTTTAGCCTTATCGATAACCCCCTTCTCAACCAAGAAACTCCCAAACATTTGACTAAACATACTTTCTAATCCTCCATTGTGTAAATTCACTATAAATCTATGTAATATTATATCACTTTTATTAAAAATAGACAAGGAAAAATATTGTTTTGTTATCTTTTATTGGTAAAAAATATTACTTCATCCATTTACAAATCAAAAAAAGTTGGTCATCCGCAGATAACCAACGTTTTTTGTATTTCCCTATTTGCCTGAATGCCAGTCTGCCTTCTCGGTTTTACCCATAAATACTCCTCTTGGGGCTTTCTTCTTTTCATCTTCATACATCGCTTTGCGGTCAACATATTCAGTGATTAACTCGTCAATGCTTTTTTCTTCCTTAACCTCTACCTTGCGCTCAGGTAATATCGGCTTAACTTTCTTCTTGGCAAGTTCTTCATCGCTGTACAGCGTCTTGGTTGCCTCACTGAATTTCTGTACTTTTTGCTTTGTTTCCGGTATTGCGGTGCCTTGAAATTCTTCCTGTAATCCCATAATAAGGCTGGCTTTTGTGTCTTCAGTCATACTACTACCTCCATCAAAACATGCTTCCCCTTAATATGTACCCTGTATATGTATATTCTAACATTATTTGGGGGAAATTGCTACCTGAATATTATGTTTTTTCTATAACTCAAAACACCACAAATTCTGCTTTCTTTAGGGATGTTCATCTATAAACTGCTCAGCCTTATGCCCACGGATCCTCAGAAACAGGAATGCGGATATCCGACAGGCACTGAATATCATTTAAAAACCACTGACCTGTGGACGGCTTTTTTCGCAATTTGATTGGCCTTGGATTATCAGCGCCACCGCTTGTTACATACAACGTTGCCCAGTTTTCCGTATCAAAAGAATATGGATTTTCGCTGACGGAAATTACATATGGGGTTGTAGGCTTATATCCGTTTTCGGGAGTTGCCCCGGCAAAAAAGGATAGTGCCTTGTAGCCCTTGCCGTTCAGCCTTTCTCTGATAAACTGCTTTTCGTATG
>JAEDHB010000023.1 GCA_016297265.1 Butyrivibrio sp. | reverse complement strand
TAGCGTGAGATCCGGAATATATTTTAAGGGATACACCCCGAAATTAGGCGCTTACGTTAAATGAACTAAATAATCTTAAAATAAATGGTGCAAAGCCTGATGTAGCCGTAAAGCAGGGAATCTACGAGAATCTTTTTATGACAGGAAAAAAGGTTACATTAAATGCACTAAAAGCATATTTATTCAACAATTCTATCATAGAATCAAAGGAGGATGTTGTAATTAGTGGTATTGACGCTGGATTTAATACATCATTAACTTCAGTTGGCAAGTTTAGAGGGATATTAGGTGACGACTTGTTTACTGATGAAAATCAGGCTATGGCAGAAAAAATTATATTTTGGGGAACTGTATATGGTAATGATAAGAAGTTCTTAAAAGAAAGAATAGAGAATGAGTATAAGGGAAGATTAACGGTTGAACAGATAAAACGAATTGTGGGATTCAAATTTAACGGTTGGGGGAAATTGTCTAAGGCATTTTTGGAGCTTCCTGGCGATTGTGAATGTGGAGAGTGTTCTCTTATACAAGCACTCTGGGAAACAAACCATAATCTTATGGAACTCTTATCAGAACAGTATGGTTTTAAGAAAAATCTGGATGCGATGTCAAGGGATGTGGAGAAGCCACTTACTGAATGGACAATAGAAGATTTAGATGGTAAGTACTTATCTGCACCTGTAAAACGTATGGTATGGCAGACTATGAAGATGCTAAGAGAGGTTTGTGAATTAACAGGGAAAGAGCCAGATAAAGTATTCGTTGAGATGCCGAGAGAACATGAGAAAAATGCTACACGTAAGAATTCCAGAAAGAAAAAATTGCTTGATTTATATACGGCCCTCAAGAGTGAGCAAAAGTTATGGGCTGAGCTTAAGATAAAAGAAATCGATGGAAAAAGTGAGGCGGACTTTAGAACAAAGAAGTTATATTTATATTATTAGCAACAGGAAAAGTGTATGTATAGTGGCGAAACAATAGAATTGAATGACCTTATGAATAACAATCTCTATGATATAGACCACATATATCCAAGGCACTTTATAAAAGACGATAGTATTGAGAATAATTTAGTGCTTGTAAAAAAGCAGATTAATAATCATAAAAGTGATAGTTTTCCATTAGAAAAAGATATACAGAAGGACAGAGCAGAATTCTGGAAGGAGTTATGCGAACGTGGATTTATTACAAAAGAAAAGTATAACAGACTGACGCGTACAGAAGAATTTACTGACGAAGAAAAGGCAATGTTTATTAGTAGACAGTTAGTAGAAACTAGTCAAGGAACAAAAGCAATAACGCAAGTACTTAAACAGGCATTTCCAAATACTCAGATTGTATTTGTGAAAGCCAGTATCGTGAGTGATTTCAGAAAGAAATTTGAAATAAACAAGGTCAGAGCACTTAATGATACGCATCATGCAAAAGATGCATATCTGAATATCGTTGTGGGAAATACTTATAATACGAAGTTTACAAGTAATCCAATCAATTATATAAAAGATGCAGCAAAGAATCCTAGGGATGACTTCTTTAAGTATCATATGGATAAAATATTTGATTATAACGTATGCAGAAATGGTGAAAATGCATGGGTGGCTGATAATGGAATGTCCAAGAAACATGTACTTAAAGTGGTTAATAGAAATACTGTGACAATAACCAGAAAGACAGAGGAGAAACATGGTGCTTTGTCAAATAAGGCAACAGTATGGGGAAAAGATAAAACTAAGGGTAATCCGGATGCTTATATGCCGGTAAAAAGCAGTGATGCTAAGGCTCAGGATGTTACAAAGTATGGAGGTATTACATCAATAGCAAATTCTGGATATACACTCATAGAGTATACGATTAAAGGAAAGACTGTAAGAAGTCTGGAGGCTTTGCCAGTGTATTTGGGAAAAAGTGAAACTCTGACAAATGAGAATATTCTAGGATACATAACAGAGGCTCTTCGTAAAGAGTATAAGGGCAAAGAAGTTTCGGATATAAGAGTATGTGTACCATTTATTCCGTTAAAATCAAAGGTTAGGATAGACGGCTTTTGTTATTATCTAGGTGGAAAAACAGGAAATTCAATTTATTTAAATAATGATGAGCCACTTTATTTATCCTATGATGATGAAGAATATCTAAGGAAGATAATAAAAGCACTAGAAAAATCAAATTACGAAGAAACCGATAAGGATGGCAATGTAATTATTACAAAGGAAAAGAACATAGAGCTTTTTAAAGTATTAGCGTTAAAACTTTGTAGTAAGCCGTATTGTAATAACAAATGGAATATATATAAGGTGATTGAAGGAAAAGAAGATGTATTCGAAGAATTAGATATTGAAAAACAGTGTTTTGTAATAAATCAGATTATATACTGGATTAATTCAACTACTCAGAATGTTAATTTGAAATATATAGGAGGAAGTGAACATGCTGGAACATTGGGTTTAAATAAAAAGATCTCTGAGTGTAATGAAGTTATTCTTATCCATCAATCTATAACAGGTATGTTTGAAAGAAGAATAGACCTGTTAATGATATGAGTTGGCGTACAATAGTTGTCTCTAAAAGCGCAAAGTTGGATTATCAGATGGGGTATATGGTAGTACGACAGGAAGAGACGACTAAGATATTTTTAAACGAGATAAGTACAGTTATCTTAGAGACCACTGCGGTCTCTATAACTGGAACTTTAATGTGTGAGCTGATTAAGAATAAAATAAAGGTAGTATTTTGTGATGAAAAAAGAAATCCATCATCAGAGCTAGTGCCGTATTACGGCTCTCATGATACTAGTGCAAAGATAAGAAATCAAATTGCGTGGAGTGATGAAATAAAGGCAACTGTATGGACAGAAATCGTAACTGAAAAGATACGAAAGCAAAAAGATTTGTTAGAAAGAGTTTGTAAGTATGAAGAAGCTATGCTATTGCAAAGCTACATAGAAGAGATCCAGTATGGAGATTCTACTAATAGAGAAGGACATGCCGCAAAGGTTTATTTTAATGCATTGTTTGGAAAGGATTTTACGAGAACATCAGATTGTAATATTAATGCTGCTCTTAATTATGGTTATAGTATTGTCTTGTCTTCATTTACGAGGGAAATAGCAGCTAACGGATATATTACACAGATAGGGCTATTTCATGACAATATGTTTAATCAGTTCAATCTGGCTTCAGATTTGATGGAGCCTTTTCGCCCGATTGTGGATGAGACAGTATATGATATGGAACTTAGTACATTTGAAAAAAAAGAAAAGATGGAGTTAGTAAATATATTGAACCAATCAGTGTGCATTAATGATAGGTCAGAATATGTGAACAATGCTATAAAGATATATTGTAGAAGTATTTTTGATGCACTTGGTGATAAAGATATTTCTATGATAAAGTTCTATTCGTTATAAGGGGAAAGGGAATGAGTTACAGATTTATGAGAATACTTGTGATGTTCGATTTGCCAGTAATCACTTCGGCAGAGCGGAAAGAATATGCAAAGTTTAGAAAGTATCTAATAAAATCCGGTTTTATGATGATGCAAGAGTCGATATATTGCAAACTGTCACCAAATTCCACTCTAGCGGATGCAGTGATAGAAAATGTGCGAAAAAACAAGCCCGAAAAGGGTTTAGTGCAAGTACTGCGAGTGACGGAAAAGCAGTATGCAAAGATGGAATTTATAGTGGGAGAAGGACGGACAGAAGTATTATCTTCTGATGACAGGTTGGTGATATTATGAGGCTTATAGAAAGAGAACTGGGACTTGAGATAGAATTAAAAGAAAACGTGGTGTCGGTTATAGTAGTGGAAGATGTTGCTTCCAGGCTTCCTATAGTTGATGAACTGTACTCACAGATGATGGATAAAGATGGTAATTGGTTACTTGTTGAAAATGAAAAGAACTATGAATTGGGAAAGAATGCTGAGATAATACTTGAACCATTTTCACTAGAGTTGAATAATAAAAAAGTAAAAACAAAATTATATCAAGATATCAAAACAATTGCTCAGGATTTTTGTTTTTCACAAGGATTAGAGGTGCATTCACATATATGTAACTACTTGGAAAGATTACTGGAAAGAATACCATATCCAGTAAAATATGAGGAAGAATGGAATATATTAGAACTTCTCAAAGCATATGGAGTGGAACTTGAGGAAGAAAGTGACAGTATATGTGAAAAGCTATTCAATTATATTAAGCTAATTAACCAAGTGTGTGAAATTGGCATATTTATAACTGTGAATTTAAAACAATATCTGACAAAGGAGCAGATATCTGAGTTGTATAAACTTGCTATGTATAGTAAAATACAACTAGTACTGATAGAATTCAATATGTTGAATGAGAAGCTTGATTGTGAGGAAATATATATTCTTGACAAAGACAAGTGTATTATAACATATTAGAATTAATAAACGGTGAGTTTACGCCAACTTTGTGTTGCATAAAGTATAATAAGATACTTACACATATGCCAATATGTATGGGTTCGGTGATGACCTTGAAATTGAATTTGAGGTTTGAGAACCTTGTAAGTAAGTAAAGGTGTAAAACAACCTGACTTCCACTCTTTCACATAGGTGTGTTTGAGAACCTTGTAAGTAAGTAAAGGTGTAAAACAGACAACTGAACGAACAGCAGAGCAGACAGTTTGAGAACCTTGTAAGTAAGTAAAGGTGTAAAACGATATACATTATATCTTCATTAGCATCAAAGTTTGAGAACCTTGTAAGTAAGTAAAGGTGTAAAACCAAATAATCTCTTGTGATGTCATTCAAATCGTTTGAGAACCTTGTAAGTAAGTAAAGGTGTAAAACACTGATTTTCTGTAAGATACAGCCAAATGGTTTGAGAACCTTGTAAGTAAGTAAAGGTGTAAAACTTTCATTCTCGTAAGCCCTACGCAAATCAGTGTTTGAGAACCTTGTAAGTAAGTAAAGGTGTAAAACAACCCCTGCCACAGATTGGGGAATCGTCAAGTTTGAGAACCTTGTAAGTAAGTAAAGGTGTAAAACAAATAGTGATAAAGTATAATCAAACAAAAGGTTTGAGAACCTTGTAAGTAAGTAAAGGTGTAAAACTTTTTACGGACCGCAAGGATATAGTTACAGTTTGAGAACCTTGTAAGTAAGTAAAGGTGTAAAACAATGATATGTCACGAACAGAATTTTATAATCGTTTGAGAACCTTGTAAGTAAGTAAAGGTGTAAAACACAGAGTGTGGATGAAATGACAAGCAATGGTTTGAGAACCTTGTAAGTAAGTAAAGGTGTAAAACTGATACATTCTGATAGTACAATGCAATCAGTTTGAGAACCTTGTAAGTAAGTAAAGGTGTAAAACTTGAAACTTCATCAAAATAATTATTCAATCGTTTGAGAACCTTGTAAGTAAGTAAAGGTGTAAAACAAACAAAAGGAAAGGAACCGCCAAGAGCGTGTTTGAGAACCTTGTAAGTAAGTAAAGGTGTAAAACTTCCTGCATTATATGAAAGCGGTCAAGCTGGTTTGAGAACCTTGTAAGTAAGTAAAGGTGTAAAACAACAAAAACTGCAGCTGACAGTACAGTTGAGTTTGAGAACCTTGTAAGTAATGAATATCCATACGCTTATGAGAGTAAGCCCTATGTGGTAAAAATATTATTACGGGAGAACAAAAAATGACAAGACTGATTATTACATCGATACTGGCAGTTATATGTCTGTCAGGTGGTATTGTTTTTTTTATTAAAAAGAAAAAACTTGCGGGAGTTATGTTTGCGGTGCTTGGAGCCGAACTCTGCACTCTTGCAGTAGAAATAGTCAGATTTCACGGAGTAAAAGAAAATATTGTGGTATTGTTTTCCCATGGAGCAATCACGGTAACAGCCATTGTTTTTGCGATAATAATCAAGATAAAATACAAGATAAAGTTTCCGAAGGCAGTAAGGAGGATACTAATAATTGTTCCGATATGCATTCTTGCGCTCGGGGGAATAATTTTTGGGTTGCGCTTTACACCGCTGTACAGAAAAGCAGCTGAAAACATTAAACCATTTACGCATAAGGACGGAATTTCGCGCTCACTGTATATGAATTTTTATAAGAGCGAGATTCCGGGATATACATATAACGAGCCGCTGGAGATAAAGTATTTTTCCAAGGTGCTAAGCAGGGAACGAAGGGCACAGGTGGTTCTTCCGGCTAATTATGATGAGAATAAAAAATATCCGGTGCTCTATCTGCTGCACGGACTTGGCGGAAGTGATGTGACCTGGCTCAACAAAAAGGCAGATGTGATAATCAAAAATATGCATTATCTCTACGGATGCCCGGAGATGATTGTTGTGATGCCGGACTCAAACATCAACGAGGATAATTCCACAGCGGGAATGAGCTATGCGGATAAATGTAAATATTTTGACAGGACTGAAGAGGAATTAATAAACAGTCTGATGCCGTATATCAATGAAAATTTCTCGGTATATACGGATAAAGAACACACTGCAATTGCCGGCAATTCCATGGGAGCGCGCAATTCTCTGGCCATTGCTTTTCATCATCAGGATATGTTTGGATATGTTGGAGCGTTTTCAACGGCAAGTGTAATTAAGGGCGAATATGCGTATTTTCCGCCGCTCATTGATGAATTGAAAATTGATGAACGCTACGGCGGATTTAAGACTTTGATGGTCATGGTGGGCAGGGAAGATTATGTGTGCGGAAATGTGTCATACGACCTGCATGAGCAGCTGGAAGAAGCAGGGATAGACCATATATTTTATGATGTTTTTGGAATTCATCATAATCCGGTGTGGCAGAATGGATTGTACAATTTTATTAAAGATGTAAGTGAAAAGATGGGGATGAGTAAATAGTGAATGGTAAAATATACCCAAGAGAATTTGATAGTCAGATAGTATATTTGAAAAATGTTATTACAAAACCGAATATCGAAGTGGGTGATTATACAATCTATAACGACTATGTAAATGATCCAAGGGACTTTGAGAAAAATAATGTGCTTTACCATTATCCGGTTAACAATGATAAGCTCATTGTCGGCAAATTCTGTTCAATTGCATGTGGGGCAAAATTTATGTTCACAAGCGGAAATCATACAATGAAATCACTTTCTACATATACGTTTCCGATATTTTTTGATGAATGGGAGCTTGACCCGGTTAATATCCGTGATGCGTGGGATAACAAGGGGGATATTGTAATCGGCAATGATGTGTGGATTGGATATGAAGCTGTAATTATGCAGGGTGTTACCATTGGAGACGGCGCAATTATAGGTACAAGAGCACTGGTTACCAAGGATGTTCCGCCATATACCATAGTGGGCGGCGCTCCTGCGAAACCGATTAGAAATAGATTTTCCGAGGAAATAATTGCAAAGCTGCTGGAGATGAAATGGTGGGATTGGCCGGAGGAGAGAATTAAGGCCAATATTGCAGCAATACAGAGGGGTGACATAGAAGCGCTAATCTAAAATATAATGGTGTATTCTGAAAAGGGTTCTTGCGTTTTTATGAATCAGCAGGAATTATTTTAGAAAATGTTTATAAAATTGCTGTTGACTCAATATTTTTCCAGATGTTAATATTGGAGTGTCGAGAGACAAGATTGAAGAAAGAGCACATATTTGTGTAAGGGTGAGGAAATGTTTAACAGATAATTTAGTTTAAGTAGTTATGATTTTGATTAAGACCTGTGAGCAGGTTTGGACTATCATTTGACGCTTAGATTAGATTATCGCATTACATCCTTATTCTTATCGTGAGATAATAATACAGGTTTTTTTGTGGTTCTGTCAGAGCATATTTTGATAGAACCATTTTTTTGCCATAATGCTTGCAGGCGAAGGGAGGCAATATGGCACAGATAAGTGTAAATAATTTAACCTTCGCATATGAGGGTAGTTTTGACAATGTTTTTGAAAATGTATCCTTTTCGGTTGACACCAACTGGCGACTTGGATTTATCGGGAGAAACGGCAAGGGAAAGACGACTTTCCTGAATCTCCTGATGGGTAGATATGAGTATGCAGGGAGCATTACCAAGGGGATTGTATTTGATTATTTTCCGTATCAGACTACGAAGAAAGACATGGAAAAATGTGCTTTTGAGCTGATGGATTTCTGGAAACCCGGCGTGGAAGGCTGGCGCGTTATTTGCGAAATGCAACGGCTGGATATAGATGCAGAAGTACTTTACCGCCCGTTTGCCACACTTAGCTTCGGGGAGAGGACCAAGGTGATGCTGGCGGTTCTTTTTTCCGGTGACAATGATTTTCTGCTTATCGACGAGCCGACCAACCATCTGGATAAGGGTGCCCGGGCGGTAATCAAAGAATATCTTACCCAAAAGAACGGATTTATTCTGGTATCCCATGACAGGGATTTGCTTGATGCCTGTATCGACCATGTGCTTGTGCTTAACAGGGCCGGAATTGAGGTGCAGGCCGGCAATTTTTCATCCTGGTGGGAGAATAAGGAGCGTGCCGACAAAAATGCATTGTCGGAGAACGAAAAGCACCTTAAGGAGATTGCCAAATTAAAGAGTTCTGCTGACAGAACGCAGAGATGGGCGGACAAAAGCGAGAATAGCAAAATCGGCTATGACCCCATTAAGGAGCACGACAGATTCCTCGATACAAGGGCATATATCGGAGCCAAAACCAAAAAGATGCAGAGTCGTGTAAAATCCTTTGAAAAAAGATTATCCGGTGAAATAGAAGAAAAGGAGGGCCTGCTTAAGGACATCGAAAAGATTACGGACCTTAAGCTGACGCCGTTAAGGCACCACAAGGACAGGCTGATTGAGTGCAGGGATTTTTCATTGCAGTATAAGGATGCTTCCGCTCCCGTTATTAGCAATTTCAATTTTGAGCTGATGCAGGGCGAAAGAGTGATTCTTGACTGGGATAACGGCGGCGGCAAATCCAGCTTTATTAAAGCGGTTCTCGGAGTGGGAAAGGAACTGTTTGATACTAAGGGGATTATGAGCATTGCAAGTGGGCTTGTTATATCTTATATCAGTCAGGATACATCACATCTGAGAGGCAGTCTGCAGGAATATGCAAAAGAAAACAAACTGGACTACTCCCTGTTTTTGTCCCTGTTAAGGCAGCTTGATTTTAGCAGGGAACAGTTTGCAAAACGCATGGAAGAATTTTCGGAAGGGCAGAAAAAGAAGGTGCTGATTGCAGGAAGTCTGCTGACGCCGGCGCATCTCTATATCTGGGATGAGCCGTTGAATTACATTGATGTATTTTCACGAATGCAGATAGAAAAGCTTATTCTGATATACAGTCCAACCATGCTTTTGGTAGAGCATGATGCCAGATTTAAGGATAAAATAGCAACAGTTCAATGCAGAAGATGAGGCTGAGGTAATTCTACTCTGCGTAGGTACCCTTCTGCTTCGTTCCGGTATATTATTATTTCCGGAGGTAATAATTATGAATCAATATGTAACAGGCGCAATCATCAAAGAGTTGCGCGAAAAAGGAAAACTTACGCAGGCGGAACTGGCACAAAAACTCGATGTATCAGACAAGACCGTCTCAAAATGGGAAACGGGAAAGGGTTACCCTGACATAACATTGCTGGAGCCCATTGCAAAGGTATTTGATATTTCCGTTACTGAATTGCTTTCAGGTAACGCAGTCACAAATATGAATGTGGCATCCAATATGACAAAATCAAATTTTTACATCTGTCCGGTATGTCAGAACATGATTCACAGTATGGGAGAAGCGGTGATAAACTGTCACGGGATAATGCTTTTACCGCAGGAGGCGGAACCTGCTGACACCTGCCACGATATGGTTGTGGAAAGGATTGAAGATGAATATTATGTTAGAATAGAACATGAAATGAACAGGAACCATCACATATCCTTTATTGCGGCGGTATCTTCGGACAGGATTCAGATAGTGAAGCTTTATCCGGAAGGAAATGCGGAAACCAGATTCAAGATAGGCGGTGTTAAGAAAATACTGTATTATTGTAACAGGGATGGCTTGTTTGAGAAGAAAATTTAAAATCTTTAAAATAAATGCGTGTGGGCTATATTGCTTTACACGCATTTTGCCGATATAATAATATAAAACAAAAGATAAGGGGTACATTTATGGATGTCGATAACAAACTTGTTGAATTAATATATAATCAGTGCTTTTATCATTTTTGCTTTGATGTAACAACAGGAATAGTTGATATGGATATCATTGATAAGAGCGGATTGAATCACAACAAGGCCTGCGGATTGTCAGTACCATACAAATTTGATGATTTAATCAGCAATTCACTCTGCGGAGAATATGCAAATGTTATTCAGGTTGCGGATATGGATATGAGTGAGCTTTCCTGCGAGAACCTTCTCAAAGTATATGAGTCAGGTTCTTCCACTGCGGAGGTTCTTTTCTATCTTCCGGGAAGGGATTCATATACAAGGCTTGATTATTATATGTTTGAGGACGAGGATACCGGACATGTTATGGCATATGCTTTTGCCTCCGATATCACAGAGATGGAGAGAAAGAGAATTGCCAGATTTGGAGACCTTGTCAAAAAAATGGATGAGACGGACGATATTATTGCCACGGCGCAGATGGGAATCTGGCATATATATTTATTTGATGGCGAACGGCCAAGAATGAAGGCAAGCCCTAAAATGTGCGAACTTCTGGGAATCAAACCGGAGGGGATGACGGAGGAAGAGATATACGAAGACTGGTATTCGAGAATCAAACCGTCCTCCAGACCTTATGTGGATATGGGCGTAAAGCAAATGATAGCGGAGGGTTTTGCTGAAAGAACATACGCATGGATACATCCGGTTAAAAAAGAAATATTTGTCCATTGTGGCGGAACAGCTACAAAGGTTGAGGGAAAGGGTTATATTCTGCGCGGATATCACAGTGATATTACAGAGGTTGTTAATAATGATACAAAGCAGAAACAGCTTCTTGAGGATGCGCTTGAAGAGGTTAAAATACAGAAACAGCTTCTTCAGGAGGCACTTGATAATTATAAAGAAGCTGATTATGACAGGCGAAGAGATTTCCTGACAGGACTTAGAAATCGTCAGGATATGTTTGAACTGCTTCAGGATGTGCTGTCAGGTAAGCGTGAGAAAATTAGATACATGTTTATGATGGACATAGATAATTTTAAAATGCTCAATGACCATTACGGACATACCTATGGAGACGAATGTCTCAAAAGAATCGGCGACGCGCTAAGGGATTACGGCAGAAAGAACAACCTCTATTTCTACCGTTACGGCGGTGAAGAAATCCTTGGAATATGCATGGATGCTCATAAGGAGGCTTCGGTAATAGCCAATGAGCTTGTAGAGCTTATATATAAGCTTAATATCAAACGTGATGATCTGCCGACTAAGGCAGTTACCGTAAGCCTTGGATATACAACGGACAACAGCCGATATGAAAAAATGATAGATAAAGCGGACGAAGCAATGTATCAGGCGAAGGACAGGGGCAAAAACCGTGCTGTCTGCTATGAAGATTTGTAAGTTTTAGCATACTGATTTATTTAATAATTATTGAATGGAGGCAAAAATATGGTAATGAATTGGTTTATTATGGGATATTTTATTATCCTGTTTGCAGAGAGAGCACAGAGTCTTATCCGTTCCTTTGCGGATTCGAATGTGTCAGTATGGGGCAGCGGATTCAGCAGATATGTCAATGGAATATGTATTCTGTCGCTGGCAGCATTCCTTATTCTTTTGTTAGCAATTAACAGGGATTTTCTTAAATCGCTTTTTGTTAAGGATACAGCGGTTAATTATAAGATGCTGTGCATTACAATCGGTGTTATTCTGATATCGGGAATGGTGCACACAGAGCATACAATTCCGGCGATTCAGTTTGGCTCATACGGACTTCTTATTGTTGCTTTGGTAATTTGTACGGCGAAGAATAATGCAAGCTCAGGCAACAGCCTGCTGTTATGGATGTCATTGGTATATCTGATATTTTTCTCAATGGCAATTCCGGTTGTGTACGAATCAGAAATAAAAAATGCCGGTTTATTCCATATCATTGAAGCGGTTACATCCCTTGTACTTGTGGCAGGTTTTGCTTATCTGTCCTACAGAGTGTTTGCAGGGCAGGCAGTTAATCTCTTCTTTATTTGCCCGATAGTTGTGGCAATTATCGGCGATGCAATTGTTCTGGCAATGAGATGGAAGGAGTACGTCAATTCATTTGTACTTATTTTCCTTGTGGCATCGGTAGTCATGTGGATAGCCGGATTCATTGTAAAAATGGTAAAAAAATAGCTCGTGGGGCCGGACATATCAATTTGTCCGGCTCTTATTTTATGCTTTTTTAAGAATTTTTTTATTGACGATGTGTGTTGTCGGGTGTATTTTGAAAATATAGAACGAATATCGTTCTATTGGGAGGCGCTATGAACAGATTGTCGGAATTAATGCTGAAGGTAATGCATCATATGGTATATGTTAACGAGAAAATATTGTCGGAGAATGATTATTGCGAATTCCTATCCCTGTGTGCCAAGGATATTGGGATTATCGACATGGTGGGAGGCAGTGATATTATTACAGCCAGACAGATTAGCATAAAATCAAATTCACCCAAGTCCACCATTGTATCCGCTGTTAGCAGACTTGAGAAGAGGGGGTATATAATTAGGCAAAAGAATCCGCAAGACGGCAGGGAGCAGTTTCTTGCGCTCACATCTAAGGGAGACGCAGTCAATAGGCTGCACCATAGATATGAAGAGGAATATCTTAAGGAATTTCTTGATTTGTTTTGCAGGGAAGATTATACAATACTGCAGGAAGTTTTAGAGAGGAGTAAAATATGCAATACCACAGAATAATCGGTGAACAGAATGTAAGAATAGTTGTGGAGATGGGATTGGGCTCCTGCGTGGAGGAATGGCTTCATGCCGCCGGCAAGCTGAGCCGGTTCGGCGGTGTACTTTTGTACGAGCGATATGGAATAAATCGAAGCAGAGACAATGGACAGGAGAGAACTCCTTTGAATATTGCCATGGAACTGAGGGCACTACTGGAGGAGGTTCCGCACACTGACAAAATAGTGCTGGTGGCTCATTCGCAGGGCGGCCTTTATGCGGGACAATTTGCCAGATTGTATCCGGAGATGGTTGAGGCCCTTGTTTTGACAGACCCGTTATCTCCGCGTGATTCGGAATTCAGAACCATGCTTACGGAAAAAGAATATGTGCAGTCCGGTGTGGATAAGAGTAAGAATATTTTGATTATGAAAAGAATGAGCCGGATGGGATTGGGTTTTCTGGTGAGAAAAATCATGAAAAACGCACCGCCGATATGTTATTCGGAACATTTTACCCGGGAGGACATAAAGAGTATTCTTAAAAGCTATACCAAAATAAAACATCTCAGGAATTCCTATAGTGAGTATGAATTTTCCCATGTTGAAGAAAATGTGAAAGAGCTTGCTGATGCGGCTTCTTTTCCGGAACTGCCGATTATGCTTATCACCCACGATTCGGAAATTGCCATTGCGGAAAGTATGGAATATGGGGGTAACAGCAGGGAATTTGCAGAAAAAATCGAGAAGATGTGGCAGGACATGATGAAGGGATATCTTGATTTCAGCAGTAATTCAAGGCATTGTATTGCGGAGGGATGCGGACATTACATTCATTTGCAGAATCCGGATTTTTTGTCAGAAAAAATATGTCAGATTCTCGGTGTTGACGATTGAGCCGTTATATGGAAAAATATAGCATATAAAACGAAACGGAGAACGCAATGACTAATCTTGAAGAGCATTATAACAAATTTAATGAAGATAAGAGACTCCTCAGAAGGCATGGCAATGTGGAATATGTTACAACCCTGCAATACATTCATGAGAGCATTGAGAGACTTAAGAATGAAGGCTCGGGTGATATCCGTATAATCGATGTGGGAGCCGGAACAGGAAGATACAGTGTGGCACTTGCGGAGGAAGGATATGATGTGACGGCGGTGGAACTGGTTAAGCATAATCTTGGACTTCTTAAGGCAAAGAATGCCAATGTTAAGGCATATCAGGGCAATGCGCTCAGGCTCAAAAGATTTGCGAATGACAGCTTTGATCTTACACTTTTATTTGGGCCGATGTACCATCTGTATACGGCAGAGGACAAGCTGAAAGCACTTAACGAAGCTGCAAGGATTACAAGGCCGGGCGGTATAATTATGGTGGCATATCTTATGAATGAATACGGAGTGCTGACCTATGGCTTCAAGGAAGGGCATGTGCTGGAATGCCTTGAGGACGGACGGCTTGATGAGAATTTTCAATGTCACTCGGAGGAAAAGGATTTATACGACTATATGCGCCTTGAAGATATTTCTGAACTTAATCAGAGGTCAGGGCTTACACGGATCAAGATTATTGCAGCGGACGGACCGGCCAACTATATGAGAACAGAACTCAATGCCATGAGCGACGAGGTGTATGAAGCATTTATAAGATATCATCTGAGTGTGTGTGAGAGGATGGAACTTATGGGTGCAACCGCCCATACCGTGGATATTTTGAGAAAATAACAAAGGAATATATATGAGATTAATTACAGTATTGTTTATTTACAGCATTGTTATTTCAGTTTCCCTGATTGTAATCAATGTTGTTTTCGGATGGAAAAAAGGAATCCGGCGTTCAGCAATTTGCCTCGGCAATAATATAATTTCTGCTTTGATTGCGTTTGGTATTTCAAAGCTGTTTACCAGAGCATTTTTGCATGGACTTACAGCTTCGACACTTAAGAAACTTCAGGGACTGTTCACTGAACAGAACGGTGTGGAGGTTCTTATGGCGAATGAGACGGAGATAATTGTACAGACAGTTGCATATTTCTTTTTCCCATTTATCTTTTTTATTGTTGTATATGGAATAGTCAACCTTGTTTTACATATTCCGGTCAATCATATATACAAGACCAGATTTAAGGAAAAAGATGACGAGGATGACAGCAGACCTCATAGAATTGCAGCAGCGGGAATCCGATTTTTGTCCGGCGCAATTACTATGATATTGCTGCTTTCACCGGTGGCCTCAGTGTCTGTACGATATTCCAGCAAATCAATTAACTCCTACAGCTACTCAGAGAACTACGGCAAAGCAGTCGACAAACTGGCATACAATCCGATTATTTTTATATCAAGGAATATTGGCGGTAAGCAGTTTTATGACGGACTGACAACCTTCCGATATGACGGACACAAATACAGTGCTGCCCGCGAATTCAGTGATATTACCAGATTGTGTTTTTCTGTTATTGATATGATGGATAAGGATGTTGATGATTATAACGACAGAGCGGATAATGCGAAGAATTCCTTTCATTCTTCCGATATTCTGCCGCCTTTTGTGGCCAAAACAGGTCAGATGGCAGCTACTTGCTGGGATAGCGGGGAAGATTTCTGGGGAGTCAGTCCTAAGATTGAATCCGATTATTCCCGAATTGTATATGTTAATGCTTTGAAAATATTCAAGCGATGGACAAGTGAGGATGTGGAAGAAGATTTTGATACGTTGGTGGATTTTGTAGAGCTGCTTCAGGATTACGACCTTTTGGAAGACAACAGTACGGCGCACTTGTTTGAAGTGTTTTCGGATTCTGATTTTTTGAACAGGCTGGTGGAAGTATTATTCTACAATGAAAACATGCGTGAACTGATTCCGGTTGTATTTGAACAGGCAATGCTTCTTACTGCCAAGAAAATAGGCAGTTTTGCTCAGGCTGAATTTGAGCGAATCAAGTCGGAAGGACTGACACTACCGCAGCTTATTGACGAGGCAGAAATTCTTGCCGCGGCAATCGGTGAGCTGGTTGGTGTTGAGAGAAGCGCCGGAACGCTTGATATCAGAAAACTGGATGCTTCACAGCAAAAGAAGGTTAAGAATGTATTTGATGAACTGTCCCAAAGTCAAATTCTTGGCGGTACAGCGGACAAACTCAGCAAATTTGCAACCAATATTATGGCAACTAATTAATATATAACGCGGTCAATCGTCATTGCCGTATGACGATTGGCCGCATCTGCATTGCATACATATTAAATATGGTTCAAAAGATTTACCATCTCGATTGCTGAAAGTGCACAGTCGTAACCCTTGTTGCCTGCTTTGCTTCCGGCACGGGCAATTGCCTGCTCGATGTTTTCCGTTGTGATAACTCCGAAAAGAACAGGAACACCTGTGTTAAGGCTTACTGATGCAACGCCCTTTGATACTTCGTTACATACATAATCGTAATGAGTGGTGTCACCGCGGATTACTGCACCCACGCAGATAACTGCATCATATTTTCCTGATTTTGCAAGTTTGTCGGCAGTGAGCGGAATCTCAAAAGCACCCGGCACCCAGGCAGCGGTGATATTGTTTTCATCCACACCATGACGGACAAGTCCGTCAACTGCGCCACCGAGAAGCTTGTTGACGATAATTTCGTTGAAACGGGATGCAACGATGGCAACCCTCATTCCTTCTTTAGCTACAACATTTCCTTCAAGTACATTAATTTCTCTCATGTTTTTTCTCACTTTCATTAAATATTTTTTAAATAATGTCCCATGCGGACTTTTTTTGTTTTCATATAAAATTCGTCGTATTCCTGAGTCGGAAGCTCGATAGGAATTCGTTCCGTTATCTCAAGACCCAGACCGTTCAGTCCATATATCTTGGATGGATTGTTGGTAAGCAACCGGATTGACTCAACCCCGAGATCTTTGAGGATTTGTGCGCCCACCCAGTATTCTCTGAGGTCCGGGGCAAATCCTAATTTGATATTGGCATCAACTGTGTCAAATCCCTGTTCCTGAAGCTCGTATGCCTTGAGCTTGTTGATTAATCCGATGCCTCGTCCTTCCTGTCTCATATAGAGGACAATGCCACGGCCCTCTTTTTCAATCATCTGCATTGCGGATTGGAGCTGCAGTCCGCAGTCGCAGCGGAGGGAACCGAATGCGTCGCCGGTAAGACATTCGGAATGAACACGGCAAAGTACGTTTTTGCCGTCGCCGATGTCTCCTTTTACCAGGGCGACATGGTGTTCTCCGGTAATATCGTTGACATATCCGCAGATTTTGAAATGGCCGTATTTATTCGGAAAATCAGCACAGGCTTCCCTGCTTACATGTTTTTCGTGTATTCTGCAGTAATCCTGGAGTGCTTTGATGGTGATGAATTTAAGCTGGTATTTTTCCGCCAGTTCCCAGAGTTCAGGGGTTCTCATCATGGTTCCGTCTTCCCTCATAATCTCGCAGCATACACCACACTGCTTTAGGCCCGCAAGACGCATAAGGTCAACGGTTGCTTCGGTATGTCCGTTGCGGACGAGGACACCGCCTTTTCTTGATATGAGCGGAAATACATGACCGGGTCTTCTGAGTTCGTAGGGTTTTGTGTTTTCGTCAGCACAACGCATCATTGTGAGGGAGCGTTCTGCGGCTGAAATACCGGTTGTTGTGTCGATATGGTCGATGGATACGGTAAATGCCGTCTGGTGGTTGTCCGTATTGTTGGCAACCATTGGCGGAAGTCCGAGACGGTTTGCTATTTCCTCGCTCATCGGTGTGCAAATCAATCCCTTTGCGTGGCAGGCCATGAAATTAATATTGTCCTGTGTGGCAAATTCTGCTGCACAAATCATGTCGCCTTCATTCTCGCGATCTTCGTCATCTGTTACGAGGATTATTTTGCCGGCGCGAAGATCGTCCAGTGCTTCATCGATTGTATTGTATTCTCTGTTCATTTTGCCTCCTTAATAATCCAGTTCTCTGAGCAAATCCATGGTCAGGGTTTCTTTATTTACGGATTTGAAAGAGAAGATTTTTTCTATATATTTTGCCAGAATATCGTTCTCAATATTGATTGTTGAGCCGGTTTTCTTTCGGAGAAGAGTAGTCTCGCTTCCTGTGTGGGGAATGACGGATACTTTGAAGTCCGTGTCACTGACGGATGCAACCGTGAGGCTTACTCCATCAAGACAAACAGAACCCTTTTCCACTATATATTTGAGGAGTTCAGGTTTCGCACTGATGGTAATCCACACCGCATTTTCTTCCCGGAAAAGCTTGGTTATTGTACCGGTTCCGTCAATATGGCCCGATACGATATGGCCACCGAAACGTCCGTCTGCTGCCATAGCCCGCTCAAGGTTGACACTGTCGCCGGAAGATGCCTCTTTGAGACTGCTTCTTCTGACGGTTTCAGCCATGACATCTGCTGTAAAATAATCACTTCCCAGCGATGTCACAGTAAGACAGATTCCGTTGACGGCAATGCTGTCTCCAAGCTGTGTGCCTTCGAGTACTTTCTCTGCTTTTATTGTTATTTCACCGGAATGACCGGATATTTTGAACTTCTTAATTATTCCTGTTTCTTCTACTATTCCTGTGAACATATTTTCCTCCTGTATGTAAGTTGAACATCCTGGTCCAGTCTGTGTACCTCATCGAGAATGAAGTCGCAGGAATCGGCAATTGAAGGAATTCCAATGCCTGTTACCGGAGTCTTGGCGGTTGCTCCGCCGAAAATTTTTGGTCCGATGAATACTTCCACCTGATTGACGAGATTATGTCTTATCAGAGAGTCATTTATTTCACCTCCGCCTTCTACCAGAATACTGTCAATTTTCATTTTGCCAAGCTCGTTAAAAAGCTCTTCCATATTGACATGTCCCTCACAGGATGAGGTAGTAATAATCTGAATTCCCATGTTTTGAAGTTCTGTCATTTTGGCTTGGTCCGGATTGCAGCAGGCAACGATGGTCTGATACTCGCCGGCAGTCCGGGCAATCCGGCTGTCCGTCGGCAGGCGAAGCCCGCTGTCACAGATGATTCTGACAGGACTTCTTTTTTCACTGAGTCTACAGTTTAACATAGGGTCGTCCGCAAGAACGGTATTGATTCCCACAAGGATTCCTCTGTATTTGTGCCGCATGGAATGGACAATGTTTCTTGCTGTAACATCTGTAATCCATTGGGATTCGCCGTCGGTGGTTGCGATTTTACCATCCATAGTCATGGCATATTTAAGCGTGATATAAGGTTTTCCCGTTGTGATGTAATGAAAAAAAATCGGATTAAGCCTGTCACATTCTTCTCTTAATACATCTTCTATAACCTCTATGCCATGTTCCCTCAGAAAAGAAACTCCCTTGCCGGCAACAAGGGGATTGGGGTCCCTTGAACCGATTACAACCCTGCTTATTCCACATTCCAGAATTGCTTCCGTGCAGGGCGGTTGTTTGCCATGGTGACAGCAGGGCTCCAAAGTTACATAAATGGTTGCTCCGTGTGCATCCTCCCTAAGATTTAGTATGGCATTTCTTTCTGCATGCAATTCGCCGTATTTTTCATGGAAGCCTTCTGCAAGTATTCGATTGTCTTTTACAATTATTGCTCCGACTAATGGGTTGGGAGAGGTATAGCCTTCGCCCCGTTTTGCCAATTCGATAGCACGAAGCATATATTGATCATCCATATAAAATCCTTTCATTATCGGGAAAAAGAGGACGAATGTCCCTAATTGAAACAGATGATATTCTGCGCAGAAATGCAGGAATATCATGTAATATCGTCTTCTTCCATCCAGACTATACTGTCGGCTTCGGAATTACACCGAATCAATCTTATAACAAGAGTCGCGGGCTGTACCGCCGGTAGGGAATTGCACCCTGCCCCGAAGATTATTTTTACCCATTATATACCCGGTGTTGCAATTTGTAAATATCTTGTCAAAAACATTGAAAAAAATGTCAAAATAGGGTATTATATTTGTAGTGTTTTTTATGGAGGCGTAAACAGGAATGAAACAATTAAAGAAAAGCAGCAAAAAAGTAAATTTTTTTGCTAAAATGGGTACAAAAGTGGGATATCTTGTATTGGCAATGGTTCTTATTCCAATTGTAGTTTTAATCTTGATATCCTCAGGCAGAACAACAAATGCGATGAAGAAGACGTACATGGCATATGCACAGAATCTGGCAGAGGAAGCTGCGGCAGGCGTTAATTTCGCAGTTGAATTTGGTGAGAAAACATATGGCACATACGCACAGAATCTGGCAGAAACAGTAGCAATCGGTGTCGGACTTGTATCCGGCAAAACAACAACAACGGATGTTGATAAACTTGATATGATACTTGGACAGATTAAGCTTGAGGGCGTTGAAAGTTCATATGCCTATATGGTAAGTCCAAAGGGAGTTATGCTCTATCATCCGACGACCGATAAGATAGGCAAACCTGTTGAGAATGCAGCAGTAAAACAGATTGTTGCAGACCTTGAATCAGGAAAAGATGTTGCAGACGGATATACAATTTATGAATATAAGGGTGCTAACAAGCTTGCCGGATATGCACTTACTCCGGATAAAAACATTGTTATCGTAACAGCGGATTATGATGACTTTATGAAGATTGATTATGATTTGCTTATCGGTGCAATTGAAATCACGGATGTTGAAGGTTCATACGGATATCTTGTAAGCGGTGACGGAACAATGTTATTCCATACCAATGCTGAGAAAATCGGTCAGCCTGTTGAGAATGCAGCTGTAAAAGGTCTGGTTGCAGACCTTGAAGCAGGTAAGGAAATCAAACCTGGTTCCGTTGTATACGAATACAAGGGAGAAGACAAAATCGCCGGCTACTGTCTCACAGATAAGGGCAATATTGTTATTGTAACAGCGGATTACAATACCTTCCTCAAACCGGTTACTTCATTGAAGAAGGAATTGATTCTCATAGGAATTGCAATGGTTGTAGTCAGTGCATTGATCGGTATTATTTTTGTATCAATGATGATGGCACCAATTGGCAAGGTGGTACCTGAAATTCAGAATACTGCTAATTTTGATTTTAAGAAAAATCCTGCTACGGCAAAACTTGCACGAAGAAAGGATGAAATCGGCGTAATCGCAAGAGAGGTTTCGATAATGAGAGAGAGCCTCAGTAAGATGGTTGGCCGAATTGGTTTTGCAAGCGAAAGTATCGATGCGAATGTCGATGAATTACTGGAAGTATCACAGAGTGTTAATGATATGTGTGCTGACAATTCAGCTACAAGCGAGGAACTTGCAGCAGGAATGCAGGAAACATCTGCATCAACTACGACAATTGCTGCTAACATCGGAGAGATTAAGAACAATGCAAAAGATATTGTTAAACTCGCCAATGACGGTGCAGAGCTTTCGACAGAGGTTAAGAACAGAGCCGCTGAACTTCACAAATCAACTGAAAACGCTACATCAAATACAATGCAGATATATACAGATGTAAAAGAAAAATCAACTGTCGCAATGAAGGCATCCGAATCTGTCGAAAAGATTAATGCACTTACTGAAACGGTTATGGCTATTTCAGCGCAGACAAGCCTTCTTGCACTCAATGCTTCAATTGAGGCAGCGAGAGCCGGTGAAGCAGGAAGAGGCTTCTCAGTAGTTGCTACAGAGATTGGTAATCTGGCTACACAGACCACAAGTGCTGTTAACAGCATCAATTCTATCGTTGCAGAAGTTAACAGTGCAGTGGGCGGAATGACAGAATGTCTGTCCGATATCATCAACTTCCTTGAAACAAAGGTTATTGACGATTATAAGAACTTCGGAAATGTAAGCGTTCAGTATCAGAATGATGCTTCCGACTTTGGTAACAGTATGAATCAGATTAAGACTCAGATTGATTCTCTCAATGAAACTCTTGAAGTAATTGTTGATTCTATTTCGGCAATTAATTCAACGATGGGTGAGGCTGCAAGCGGTGTATCTGATATCGCAGGTAAAACCTCAGATATGGTGGCCGGTACATCAACAACTGCTGATAAGGTTGATGAGTGTAAAAAATATGTTGCAGACCTTAATGCAATTATTTCTACATTCAAACTGGATGAGTAGGAATTAGAATTTTGTTTTGAATTCGATTATAGAAAAGGAACCACTCGATAATTCAGATTATTGTCTGATGTCGAGTGGTTTATTTTTATTAATTATCCTTGTTTCCTAATCTTACATTGGGAATAATACTTATTCCTTGCATCCATATTTACGAAGTTTTCCGTATAGCCCTGTGGATTATTGAGAATTCAGAGCGAGCGAAGCGAAGCTCCTGTATGGCGACGAGGAAAATGGGCACCGTGCTTAATATTCTTAAGCAAATTTGTGCAAATTCCTTGTCATAAATTGCTCACTTGATATCTGTTTACAAAGCATCGGT
>JAEDHB010000061.1 GCA_016297265.1 Butyrivibrio sp. | reverse complement strand
CTGTCTCAATCTCGTTCAGCATGGAAATAATCTGCTCATAGACTGTTGGCGTTGGTGGCTCTGGCTCTCCGCCGTCCTTGTAGCCGGACTCTGAAATATACACGCTATCCTCATCCGCGGTAATCAAATCACCGCAAAATACAGACACACTGAGTTTACCGTAACTAATGACTTCCCACGGCACAAGGCATTCATCATTTTCAAGGATTACGTGCTTTACCACATCACCATTTTTAAATATGGCAGTCTTCACGCCATGCCATTCCTCGGAAAAGGTAAACGCGGCATACAGATAATTTCGGCTGTCCGCCACAACCCTGTTTGTGTCCGTTCTTTTTATAATCTGGTTATGCACATTAAACTTAATATACATAGGATTCCCCCTTTCTTTGTTTTGTTGCACCGGTGCAACTTCCGGTTTTTTCTTCACAAAATTCCCACTACGGGGACTCTGGTTATCGTATAGACCAGCACGTATCCGCTTGATACGCTCAAACAGAAAAGCGGCCAAATAGCAATTTAGAAACCTTAGAATCAATCATGGACACTGGCACTTACTGGATTGCAGGTCAAGCTGCATATGGCGCATTTGATCTGGCAAATAATCCTGTATATCCAGATGCCAAAATATCTGATTACCGCTTTGTCTGTCTGCTGTTGACCGATGTCAACACAAATAATATTGTCTATGCCAGCACTATGATGCCGACATGGGTTTTTAAGCGTATGACAGGTGCAATATTTGCAAAAGACGGATCTGTATATGCTCAATGCAAATATGTTGATGATACACATGTGTGGATAGGGACAAACACAGCGGCATCATATCAGGCGCTTTTGCTTGGGATAAAATGATTATTTATTGGTTATTCTGCCACCGTTGCGATCTTTGCATATAATATTTTCATGACAGCTACACCAACGCCAACTGTTGTACTGCTAGTCATGCGATTTAGCACACGTATACCGCCGATATTAAAATTGACGATGCTGACATTTGTGTTAGCTGTTCCAGTGGACATTACAGCAACAGGAGTGTAACCATCTACATCTGGAGCAACAATCTCAACAAAGGCAGATGTATTTGCTCCAACTGTTACAGCAGATGTATTTTTGCACTCTTTGATTACAAATAATTCACTCAAATTGCTATTTAGCACCTCAAATTCTTTACCACAGTTTGTAGGTTCCCATTTGCTTGAATCAAATTCCTCAGCAGATGTAATTTCAGTTTTACACTTATACAGTGTGTCATCATAAATACAGTAATCACCAACAGAATAAGTTTTTGAAGAATCATATTTATCACTGATTACATCTTTGCTTTCAGTATAAGAACTTATTTCCTTTAATTCCTTATCAATAGAAGTTGCTTCCCATTTCGTAGAATCCCATTCTCCTGCAGTAGTAATTGCTGTAGTACATTTGTAAAGAACACCTTGATATATGCAATAATCTCCCACATTATATGTATTCAGTTTACTAAACTCATCACTTGCACTAACAGTATTATCAATCAATTCATTAAAACGCGGAATAATGACATCTATTGAAATCTCATCAAGCTTCTTCTGCATTTCAATTGTTGTAAGACCAGGGACATCAGGGAGTCCAATTACTCCCTTATTAATTAAATCCTCTGCTGTTATCTTATTAACCATATACACTCCTTACTTGTGGTTTCCGTTTTCCACATATTCTAACGCAATGTCAAAAATCCCAAACGGTTCATTCAGTTCAGAATTGAAAAGTCTATAGCTTGTGCTATCAACCTTTTTTATTCTCAGCTTAGTAGATATGATTTTCTGTACTTTATCAGAACTGAAAATAAAGTTTGAAAAGGAAATACTTGAAAAAGAAAACTGTCTACCTGAAGAAGAGTCCTTTTTTATAAAAGACCACTTGTTATTCTTTTTCGCATATATCTCCAATGTCGCAACACTTGCAGCCTTCAATCTAACTGCCATATATCGGAAAGTCTTATTCTTATAAAACAATCTTCCGTTTATATCAGGAGTCTCCCATATTGATTCTATTGCCTTTCCGTCATCGTTATAAGATTCAGGAGAATTTGGGTCTTCATAAAACTTGCAGATTCTACCGTCTTTTGTTCCAAAGAACAACGAACCTTCTTTACTCCACATGCAATTTGCCGGAAGATTCGTTCTGTAAAATCCGGCATATTGTCGTGTAGAGTACGGGAGAGATTTATCAGTCTGCAACGGCTGTAATCCGTCTAGAATATATGCAACATCATTCAGACAAAGCCAGTACATATCCTTGTATATGAAGCAAAATGCTTTCTCAAGTCCGTATTCGTTTAGCAATTTCCCATTCAGAAAGAAGCTCCTGTTTTGTCCGTACTTCTCTCCTGTAATATCCTGCGCTGTGATTGCGTATACGCCTAATCTGGTAAGGAAAAGAGGTTCACTGGACAAATATCCAAATGAATCTTTAGCAATCGCTCCTGCGCCTTGTAGCGTGTTCACGGTTCTGAATGCCGGAGAATCATCTACAATTGTACCTTCACGCAACACAATAAACTGGTCTGTCTCCATCTCGTCCTTATGGGTTGCCAGATAATTATTGATGATGCTGTACCCCATAATTGCAGACTTAGAACTCCCCAAATTGCTGTAGCTCGTATCCGCAAAATAGGTAGGGTCATTCTGTCCGCTGAACCAGTCCTGATTCGGATAATCTGTATTTCCACTCAAAAACAGTCTATCCATCGCGCCCTTAATACCATATTGGATTCCGATAGAACACTTATTTATTCTATCTGCATATCCTTCCACGGTCCGGTAAGCAGTAATTTTTACATTATCTTCTCCTGTCACTGGACTTACTCCGGGTGCTGTCGTAAAACTCACAACACCATTAACACGGTCAACAGTAAAATCTGTATTCTCCGTTTTCTCTACCCATGTTCCAGAAGAATTTAATACATATGCCTTTACAGCCGTTTCATCTAATCCGCTGAATGTCAGATGATATGCTGTATCTGATTCTGTTCCTAAGAACAATTCGGTAAATCCGGGCTGAAGCAGGTTCAAATCCTCGTAGCTTGTTCCACCACCGGACGGAGATTTAGCAATCGTAATGACAGGTATTTTCGCAACATCTGATACCTTCTTTACTTCCGTACCGTCCCACAAGAGCAATGCCTTTCCATCCACAATATAGACATTGTCTCCAAACTGCCAACTCTTACTTCTCGCATCATTTGCATCACTGTAAACCAAAGCTCCGTTGTGATACATTTTCGTTCCGGCATGAACAAGGCCGTATTCATCACCATGTATCATATGATATCCGTTGATTTTTCCATCATATGTCTCAATGGTATGATACCCCATACACTTTCTTACTTTCCCAGGGACATCTCGTATCATATTTACGCAGTTCGGGCTTCTTGATTCATCAACAGCTGCTGGGCTATTCGTAAAATCTGCACCGAGGAAATTACTCATCGTCAAAACGCTTCTGCTCGGGCTTGAAGGTATTGAGAATTTTACAGCCAATTAAATCCAACCTCCCTCACTCGTGAACTCTTCGTAACCAGAAGATGAACTGTTGTCAATCAGACTTTCGAGACCTGCTTCAAATTCATTCCTGTAGGACGTAGCAATTCCGTTGTCATCATCCTTGTAAAGCTGAGATGCCATATACAGAGGCATCAACACGGCAACTTCCCTGTCGAGCGGGAGTTCGTAATCATCCTCTGTACTTGCCGTTATTTCTGGCGGGTATGCTCTGTAATATACCGTATAACTCCCGGGAGCATCTCTCCTTAATACAAGCACATTATCACTTTCACGGTAATACTCGCTCGTCTGAATATATCTTTTACCGCATGGTCCCTCATAATAGATTGAGTTATCTCCCAACTGGTAAAAGTCTTTTGCAATCTTTTTCAGGTAGTATCTTACAAAAGTAGCATACTCCGGTACTTCATCCGCATTGTCAAATCTCTCCGAATAAAGTGCAATATTCTTAACTGTACTCGGATATGTGCATGATAAAGTGAGTGTTGCCTTTCCTGTTTTTGTAAGCACTCCTCTGTATTCTGTGTATGTGTCCTTACTTTCCAGTTCCTTAACAGTAGGACTTCCGTCTCCTACATCAATCGTCAAGGTTCCTTTCCCAGAAAATTCAAAATAATAGCTTCCTGCATTTCCTGATGAAAAAGACTTCTCTCCTAATTTGTGAATGCCCATAGCATCACTGTCAGATAAAATGTTTTCCAATGGGTTATGCGCAATCACAAAACTCTTTGTAATAAATTTTCCGACAGTAGAAAGCCTTAGCAATGCTTCATTAGCCACATGCGGCATTCCTGCCAGATAGTCCGTAGTAGATTCATCTGTTGGTATTGTAGTGCCTTCCGCCGCAAACATCTTTTGCAGTGTGGCTAATTTCACATCTTTCCAGGTCATTACTTTTTCCTACCTCTCGTTGTCTTTCTCTGAACGTTTCTTGTTACCTTCTTCTCAACAGGAGCTGTCACAGGAGCTTTTTCTTCTGGTTTATCAAGAATTGTTTCCTCCGGAATATTCTTAGGAGATTCATCTGCTGATTCCACGTGTTCTTCCTCTTTCAACTGTTCCTGTTTATCAATTCTCTTAGAAATGTAGTTGCCGTCAGGAAGAACGGACTGTACCTCAAAGTACAGCCCGCCATCTTCAAAAACAGCAC
>JAEDHB010000022.1 GCA_016297265.1 Butyrivibrio sp. | reverse complement strand
GGTGCTGGATGAGATGCTTCTTGCCTGTGAGCAGGAAATGCTTGATAAGGAGAAAAGTCTGAGTCTGGCAATTTATGAATTAGCCAGTACGGGAAAACAGGATTTTTTCGCAGAGATTAACAACAGAGCCATCAACCGCTGGTGCAGATTAATTCAGTACGGCATGGACAGAGGGGAATTCAAGAAGGTTGATCCCCGCACGGTGGCGGAGCTGATTCTGTATTCATATCAGGGCGTGTGCATGTGGTCCGGAGTAATGAATCTGGGTCCGGATACGGCACATAATATTATTGTGGGAATAAGACAGATGTTGATATGACATCTGCCTATTTTGTATGATCTTTGTCAACAAAGATGGAAACCTCGACGACATCGCGGTAAGAATCCCTTCCGGAGGTTGGAGCAATCATTGTGTGGCCTACAGCTCATATATCGTCCTTGCGGGCTGTGTTGCCTATTTACAAAATCACACAATACAGATACAATGTTTTTAGAATAATTTGACGAGGATTGTGAGAATGAATAACGAAGAGAGAATAGAGAGCATTGTTTGCAGGGTGCTCGCGGATTATGAGGATGACAGGGCAATCAATAAGACTGATTTGATTAATCAGCCGGATAAGAAGGCAATAATTGATATAATCGGCAAGCTTTTCAAAATACTGTATCCGGGATATTTCAGTGATAAGGTATATAAGATATACAGCCTCAGGAACAATATGTCTGCGACCATAGAGGATATTATTTACCATCTGAACAAGCAGATTATGATTGTTATGAAATATTGTAATATGTATCCGGAGTGCTGCGATGAGACCCTTGATGATAAGGCGAGGGAGATAACCTTCAACTTTATGGAGAGAATACCACAGATAAGGGAATACCTTGATACTGACATCCAGGCGACTTTTGAAGGGGATCCTGCGGCTCCGAGCAAGGATGAAATTATCATATCGTATCCGGGAATTCTGGCAATTTCAGTATACAGAATGGCACATGAACTCGAACTTCTGGGAGTTCCGATGATTCCGAGAATTATGACGGAGTATGCTCACAGCAGAACGGGAATTGATATTCACCCGGGTGCAACGATTGGAAAATATTTTTGCATTGACCACGGAACAGGAATTGTAATCGGAGAGACTACCGTAATCGGCGAACATGTGAAAATATATCAGGGCGTGACGCTTGGCGGCCTTTCGACCAAGGGCGGACAGAATCTGCGCGGTGTCAAAAGACATCCTACCATCGGGGACTATGTTACCATCTATTCGGGTGCATCCATTCTTGGCGGAGATACCGTTATCGGGGACTATGTTGTTGTGGGTGGTAATACCTTTGTTACACAGTCCATCGGTGATTGTTCAAGGGTGACTGCCAAGGAGCAGGAATTACAAATTAAAAATCAATAAAACAATTTATAATAATTTAATTTGTTAAGTTGTACAATATAGTGTATTCTTAATAGGAATCCGGATAAAGTGGATTCCTATTATTTTATGTAGGGGGAAATATGGAAAATATTATTGAAATTGACAATCTTAACAAGAGCTTCGGGGCAGTTAACGCAGTAAGAGATTTGTCTTTCCGAGTTAAGCAGGGCGAATTGTTTGCATTTCTCGGTGTGAACGGCGCAGGCAAATCCACAACGATTTCCATCATGTGCGGACAGCTTTCTAAGGATAGCGGAGTTGTTAAAATTTGTGGCAAAGATGTTGATGGAGGGTTTGAGGAGACAGCGCGTAGAATCGGTGTTGTATTTCAGAATTCGGTTCTCGACCAGCCGCTCACGGTAAAAGATAATCTGAGAAGCAGAGCAGCATTGTACGGAATAACCGGTGATGCCTTTAAAAAGAGACTTGATGAACTTGCAGAATTGCTGGATTTTAAGGATTTGCTGGGAAGAACCGTTGGGAAACTTTCCGGAGGCCAGAGAAGAAGAATTGATATTGCGAGAGCGCTGATTCACAGGCCTGAGATACTCATTCTGGACGAGCCAACCACAGGTCTTGACCCTCAGACCAGAAAACTTCTCTGGGATGTGGTATCAGAATTGCGTCACAGAGAAAATATGACGGTATTTCTTACTACGCATTACATGGAAGAAACCGTGGATGCGGACTATGTAGTCATTCTTGACAGCGGAAAAATCGTGGCAGAAGGAAGCCCTTTGGAACTCAAGAATACATATACCGGTGATTATATTACATTCTACGAAATGGATGAGGCAACTGCAAAACAGTTTAATCTTCCTTATGAAGTAATTCGTAATAACATCAGGATAGAAGTTCCCGATACTGCTACAGCTACAAAATTAATTCAGGAGCATCCGGAATTATTTACTGATTATGAAATTATTAAAGGAAAAATGGATGATGTTTTCCTTGCTGTAACGGGCAAAAAAATAGAAGTGGAGGATAATAAGTAATGGGATTTGCAAATCTTACAAGAAGAAATATCCAGCTGTATTTCAAGGACAAGGCACTGTTTTTTACATCATTGATAACACCGGTCATCCTGTTAGTACTGTATATGACTTTTCTTGCAAATGTATATAAGGATTCTTTCGCTTCAGCAATTCCGGAGGGAGTCACGGTTGCGGATAAACTTTTGAATGCAACAGTGGGCGGACAGCTGTTCACCTCGTTGCTGGCCGTAAGCTGTATTACCGTTGCGTTTTGCTGCAATACAATGATGGTGCAGGACAAAATCAGCGGCGGAATTAAGGATATCACCGTTTCACCGGTAAAAAATTCAGTTGTTGCCGCCGGTTACTATGTTGCAACACTGGTGTCTACGATTATCATATGTTTTGTTGCCTGCGGCGCCTGCTTTATTTATCTTGCCAATAACGGATGGTATATGAACGGAAATGATGTTATTACAATTCTTGCAACAGTTCTTTTGATGTGCATGTTCGGAACCTCCTTATCCTGTGTTCTCAACGGACTTACCAAAACACAGGGACAGGCATCCGCAATCGGAACAATTATCAGTGCAGGTTATGGATTTATCTGCGGTGCATATATGCCGATTTACAGTTTTTCAGCGGGACTTAGAAATGTTCTTATGTATCTCCCGGGAACCTACGGAACAAGTTTGATTCGCAACATTGTCTTGCGCGGTGTATTTGAAGAGATGGGAAATGTAGGTTTCCCTGAAGATGTGGTGGAAAAGATTAAGGATTCCATCGATTGCAATATATATTTTAACGGCACCAAGGTGACCCTTCCTGCTATGTATATTGTTGTGGGCGTATCGACGATATTATTCATACTTCTATTCATAATTATTAACCGGTTAAATTCAGTGAAACATAAAAAATGAAACATTATTCATTTTTTATATTGACAAATGAGCAGACAACTCCTAAAATGAAACTATATTCATTTTAGGAGTTTTTTTATGCCGAAGGTTACACAGGAATATCTTGATGCAAAGAGAAAGGAAATAATTGATGCCGCCTACCGTGTAAGTCTCTGCAAGACTATGTGTACAATTACCATGCAGGATGTAATCAATGAAAGCGGACTGAGTCAGGGCGGAATATACAGGTATTATAAGGATGTTGATGAAATTCTTGCAGATATGATTTGTGATATCAGAAGCAGGATATGTATTATTCCCAAGGTTGATGATATATTACATTCTGAGGAGTCTTTTGAGAATAAACTGAAAGCGTGTATTGATATTCTTGCAGAGATTCTGGAAGATGACTTGTTTGAAATCGGCAGGCTGAATTGTGAAATAACTAATTTTGCACTTAATTATCCCGACAGAATCAAGAAGGTTCTTAACAATGCTAAAATACCCAGCAATAAGGGTTATTTGAGAGAAGCAGTATATTCCATTGTAAAATCAGAAATTGATAACCGTCTCAGCAACAGTGTTAATATGAAATATTCATTGGAAGAGATTTTTTCATTCATAGTATTTTCATATACCGGAGTTGAAACGGAGACTGTATTTAATAAGAACAACGCATTGGCAGGCAAATTCGTCGAGACTCTGTTCAGCCCGCGGAAAATGCTTGAAATCGTATATGATAATGTAATAAGAATGATGAATGAGGAGGCTTAGCATGAAAAAAATTTTACCTGAAAACTGGAGCGAAGAGTATATTGAGATTAACGGACACAAGGAATACCTGCTGCATCTGAAAGCGGCATCGGACAAGCCGGTTCTTCTCTATATTCACGGCGGACCGGGAAGCTCGGAATCCTGCTTTTCGCATATAATCGAAAAGGAATTCAGCGGTGCTTATACCATGGTATTTTATGACCAGAGCGGCTGCGGATATTCTTATCTGGCCAACAAAAAAGTCCGTCCGACACTGGATATGCTCAAAGAGGATTTGCTGATGACCGTACTTCACCTCAAACAGAAATACGGCAAAGACAAGATTGGAATTGTCGGACATTCCTTTGGCTCAGTATTGGGAATGGAATTGGCAAAGGAACACCCGGAACATGTATTAATGTATATAGGCGTCAATCAGGTGGTAGATTTTTATGACAATGAAGTACTGGGATATAAGAAAGCAGTCGAGGTTGCCAAGGCTAATAATGATCACAAAATAATAAATGCAATTGACAATCTGGGTGAATATCCAACGCATGAATTTGACAAAACATTTCAGAAAAAACTTGGTGCATTTAGAAGGATACAGGCAAAGCTTGGACTTGGAGTTGACAGTATGAAGCTGATTAAGGCGTACAAAAACAATCCTACATATTCAGGCAGACTTATGTTTCCTCTTATAAAAGCAATGTCCATCAACAAATTGCTTTTTCAGGAGATGTGGAAACTTTCGTTAAAAGGAGCAGACTGCTATGAGGTTCCGGTATACTTTATTCTTGGTGAAAAGGACTGGCAGGCACCATATGAGATAGCACAGGAATATCTTGAAAAAATATCGGCGCCGGTTAAAAAATGCTTTTTGATTCAGAATGCCGGACATTTTTCTGCAATGGATAATTATGAGCAATACCAAAAGGCAATGAAAGAAATAATAGGATAATGTGAATTCAAGTAGGCACAGCTGAAAATCGGTTGTGCTTCTTTTATTTGTGCCGGATATGTGTTACAATAGATTATATCTGTGGAGGTGCAGTGATGACGGAATATATGAGAATTGCAATCAAGGAGGCGCAGACGGGTATTCGCGCCAATGAGGGAGGCCCTTTCGGTTGTGTGATTGTAAAGGATGGCAAAATAATTGGCAGAGGGCACAATGAAGTTGTAAAGCGCAATGACCCCACCTGCCACGGAGAAGTTATGGCAATAAGGAATGCCTGCGGCAATATCAACAATTTTGATTTGTCAGACTGTGAACTTTACACCACTGCGGAGCCATGTCCGATGTGCCTGGGTGCTATCAAATGGGCCAATATTTCCAAGGTATATTATGGCTGTAATACATTGGATACTGAGGAGATTGGATTCAGGGACAAACAGTTTTATGAAGAGGAACGCGGTGAAGAATTTATTGTAAATCAGGACAGGGAGGCCTGTCTGGAACTTTTTGAAGAATACAAGTCGCTTGAAAATACAACAAATTACTAGATTTTAGTATAGAATTATTTTTGCCGTTGTGGTAATGTATCTAGTGCAATAGATTGTATAATATTATGATTTGTGATTTAGGAGGATTATATGAATATAGCAGTTGCTCAGTCAGGTGGACCAACCTGTGCAATTAATGCATCATTATTAGGTGTGTTCAGAGAAGGTTATAAGAATTCGGAAATAGATGCTATTTTCGGTTCAATCAACGGAATAGAAGGAATGATTGAGGACAATCTTATCAACCTCAAATCAATTATTCGTACTAGTGAGGATTTGGAACTTTTGAGACAAACCCCATCTACGGTATTGGGTTCCTGCAGGTATAAGCTCCCTGATGTAGATGAGAATTCAGAAGTATATGAGAAAATTGCAAAATGCTTCGAAAAGCATATGATTGATATTTTTATCTACATCGGTGGTAATGATTCGATGGATACAGTTGTCAAATTGTCAAAGTATTTTGAAATCAAAAAACTCCCTTACAGGGTAATCGGAGTACCAAAGACAATCGATAACGACCTTCCTATTACCGACCATACTCCGGGCTTTGGTTCTGCTGCAAAATATGTAGCAACCACAGTGCATGAGATTATTCGCGACAGCTCAGTATACAGCATTGATTCCATCACCATTATTGAGATTATGGGCCGTCATGCGGGCTGGCTCACAGCCTCAACATGCGTTCTTAGGGCAATCGGGGAAGAGGTTCCTCACCTCATCTATCTTCCTGAGACGGATTTTGATATCGACAGATTTATTGAAGATATTCAGAGAGAACAGGCAAAGCATCAGGCAATCATTGTCGCGGTATCTGAGGGCGTTGACCTGTCGTCAATTGAAGGCGTTCAGACGGATGCAATGGCCGGCGTTGATGCATTTGGCCACAAATTCCAGAATGGTGTAGGTAAGGCATTGGAGCATATTGTATCCGAGAGAATCGGCTGTAAGGTTCGTTCCGTTGAACTCAATGTAATGCAGAGATGCTCATCGCATCTTCTTTCAAAGACAGATATTGAGGAAGCGGAGGCAATCGGAAGTGCGGGACTTCGTGCAGCACTTGAGGGCAATACAGGAAAAATGATGTATTTCCAGAGAATCAGCGATTCACCATATGAGACGGTAATCAGAATGACGGATGCATCCAACTGTGCCAATTTTGAGAAGAAGTTCCCTACTAAATGGATTAACGACAGTAAAAACAATGTCACGGATGATGCAATTGACTATTTCCTTCCGCTTATTCAGGGAGATATCAATTTCATAACCCAGAATGGACTTCCAAGACATTTTACCGGACTCAAGAGATCATAAAACAGCATATAATCAAATTATACTGCCGGACATATCGTTCGGCAGTTATTGACATAATAACAGATAAAGCAGTTAAACAATGCAAGGAGTATTGTGCATATGGAAGGAAAAATAATTACTGTCAGCCGTGAATTCGGAAGCGGCGGAAGAACAATTGCAAAAGAAATTGCAAAGCGTTTGGGGATTCCCTACTATGATAAGGAAATCATCAAAGAAGTTGCGGAAAAAACAGGATTTAATCCTGAATATGTTGAGGAAGCCGGCGAACATGCTCCGGGCAAATCCTTATTTTCCTTTGGTTTGGGGGGCTCGGTAGGTTTGAGTACATCGGATTTTCTCTGGGCAATGCAACGCCAGGTTATTTTGGAAATTGCACAAAAAGGTCCATGTGTAATTGTGGGAAGATGTGCGGATTATATATTGAAGGACAATCCTGATGCAGTCCATATTTTTATCCATGCCGATATGGATTTTAAGATTGACAGAGTTGTCAGGCTTTACGGCGAAAGTGAGAAAAAGCCGGAGGCCAGAATCAACGACAAGAACAAAAAACGAGCAGTTAACTATAAACATTTTACAAACAGAGAATGGGGAAAAAGCCAGAATTATCACATTGCACTTAACAGCAAAGCTTTGGGAATCGAAAAGTGCATCGAGGCAATTCTTGCAATAGTTACGGAGTAATATGACAAAAAAAGAACGAGTAAAAGAAATAATAGACCGACTTAAAATTGAATATCCTGAGGCAGAGTGCTCCCTGGATTACGAGGACGCATGGAAGCTTCTGGTGAGCGTGCGACTTGCGGCGCAGTGTACCGATGCCCGCGTGAATGTGGTGGTACAGGATTTGTATGCAAAGTATCCTGATGTGGATTCCCTTGCTGACGCACCGGTTAAGGAGATAGAAAAAATAGTGAGACCATGCGGACTTGGAGCCACGAAGGCAAGGGATATCAAGGCATGTATGACAATGTTAAGGGATGAATTTAACTATGTTGTCCCTGATACCATGGAGGAATTATTGAGGCTTCCCGGAGTGGGACGTAAATCCGCAAATCTGGTTTTGGGAGATGTGTACGGCAAGCCTGCAATAGTGACGGATACCCATTGCATCAGGCTTTCCAACAGAATCGGACTTGTAAAGGGCATAAAAGAGCCGGGCAAGGTCGAGAAGGAACTTTGGAAAATAGTTCCGCCCGAGGAGGGCAATGATTTATGCCACAGATTTGTATTGCACGGCAGAGATGTGTGCACGGCGAGGACAACGCCGCATTGTGACAGTTGCTGTCTTTTTGATGTATGTGAAAAAAGAATATAAAACCGAAGCCGCTGCATAGTGCAGCGGCTCTGTTATTAATGCTTATAGAAGAACACAGCGAGCTGAGTTCTGTCTCTCAATTCCAGTTTTTCAAGAACCAGACTGATGTAATTTCTTACCGTGCCTTCGCTGAGATACAGTTTTGCGGCAATTTCTTTGTTGGAGAGTCCTTCGGCCACCAGCTCAATAATTTCATATTCCTTGTCCGTTATTCCGTGCTGCTCATATACGGACATGTCCTTTTGTGAGATTAGGGACGGAATTCTGTCAATAATCTTGCTTCCGAACACACTTTGACCTGAAAAGACGGCGCGTATTGCGGGTAAAACACCGGCAAAATCCTGCTTGAGAATATAACCCTTTGCACCGGTATCAAGTGCCTGTCTAACATATTCATCATCCATAAATGTGGTCAGAAGTATTATTTTAGCGTCAGGATATTTTGCAATAATCTGAGTCGCCGCCTCCAGTCCGGACATGGTCTGCATCTGTATGTCCGTCAGAAGAATATCGGGTTTGTATTCTTCATACAATCTGACCGCATCCGTTCCGTCATAACCGATGGCAACCACATCAATTTCCGGGTCCGTGCTAAGAATTGTATTCATTGAAGTTGCAACAATCGCATCATCATCTACTACTATTACCTTCATCATTCTTCTCCTTTTCTTTTGGTATCGAAATATATATCTGGAAGCCGTTTTCTACAGAAAAGGTAATGCTTCCGTTGAATTCATCGACTCGTGATTCCATATTGTGAAGACCGATTCCATTCTCGTTAATCCGGGCGTTGCTGCCGTTATCTTTGATAACCATTTTATAGAATGCATTATGCTCTTCTAAATCGATAAAAACCGTGTCCGCATTGGAATGCTTGCGGATGTTCTGGTAGGCTTCAACAATTATCGAATAGAAGCAGTATTTTATCTCACGGCATAGGCCGGAACTGATATTGTAATTAATAACGGATTTGACAAAATCATTTTTGACGGACAAATCGTAAATTGATTTTTGCAGATTGAATGAATCATTATGTAAATCATGGACACTTGCTCTTATGTTGTTCATGGATTCGTCAAGGGTCGCACTCACCTGAGACAGTGTGGAAGCCAAAGGCTCTTCAGTATATACGGCTCTCAGCGCACCCATCTGAACAATACTTCTGGTAATGAGATGCCCCACATTGTCGTGGATTTCTCTTGCGATACGGTTGCGTTCCTGAAGGGTTGCCATTGTCAGCCTGTCGTTCTGCTGTTGCATAAGATACTTGTTCTTTTCCACAAGGGAAACGCGGATTTCTTCACTGTCATCCCTGAACTGCTGGGCCGTTTCCTTCATTTTCTCACTGTTCTGTGTTGAGATTGCAAGGTATACACCGAGGGCGATTGCACATCCGATAAACCCAAAAGATACGGGTGCCTCGCAGCATTTTTGAATGTAGGAACCCTCCCAGAACAGGATAACCCTCATTGTATATATTATTGAAATAATACCGATAATTGGCAATTCGGAATGTCGGTTAGGATATTTCAGGCTGTAGGAAATGGATTCATATATTATCAGCGCCAGAAGTGGCATGTATGACATGACAAACAACCCGGGAATGGCGACAAGTATGCTGAGAAGGAAATGCTGATGCATGTCGGCAAGATAGAAACTGAAACCTGTATAAATAATTGCGACCAGCACAAGAAAAATGCAGCTCGAACTGTCCAAAACATACATATTCATAAATAAGAGTAGAATGATTATTATTCTGTCAATTGCCTTGTTCATATATTCCTCCCTGCCTGCTATAGACATCATACCACACCATATGACATTTGTCATATTTACTTATGAATATATTCACTTCAAATTTTTTTTAATCGGAAATATAATAACCTCATAAAACAGGAAAGAGGGTTAGCTATGAGCGAAACAATTTTAAAAATTGAAAATTTGGTAAAGCGTTATAAAGAATTAATTGCAGTTGATCATTTCAACCTCGAAATCAACAAAGGTGAAGTGTTCGGACTTTTAGGACCAAACGGTTCAGGAAAAACAACCACAATCAACTGCATCCTGTCATTGCTTACATATGACAAGGGAACAATTACTCTTTTTGGAAAAGAGATGAAACCTGACAGCTATGACATAAAGAAAAAAATCGGAGTCGTAATGCAGAACGTTGCAGTGTTTGATGAACTTACCGTATACGAAAATGTTGATTATTTCTGCGGTCTGTACATCACCGACAAGAACACAAGAAAACAATATGTGGATGAAGCAATAAGATTTGTCGGTCTTGAGGATTTTGTAAAATTCAGACCAAAGAAGCTCTCCGGCGGTTTATTGAGACGACTTAATATCGCCTGCGGAATTGCACATAAGCCTGAGTTAATCATTCTTGATGAGCCAACAGTTGCAGTTGACCCACAGAGCCGTAACAAGATTCTTGAGGGAATACAGGAGCTTAACAAAGCAGGAGCAACCATCATTTACACCTCACATTATATGGAAGAGGTTGAGCAGATTTGCAGCAGAATCGCAATCATGGACAAGGGTAAAAACATTGCTCTTGGAACCAAGGACGAGATTAAGAGTATGATTCGTAACACGGAGACAGTTGAGCTTACAACACCGGAGCTTACAGATTCGCAGCTTAAGGAAATCAAGGAACTTCCTCATGCATACAAGTGTACATATGAAAATAATACACTCACAGTATATTATGAAGGCGGAAAACACAATGTAATCAATCTTCTTGACTATATGAAAACACAGGATTTGTCCTTTGGTTATGTACATTCCAAGTTGCCAACACTTAATGATGTATTCCTTGAAATTACCGGAAAAGAATTAAGAGACTAGGAGGTGCAATATGTCCTTTCATATTTTCAAATTCAGGTTTAAGGCAATGTTCAGGCAGAAGGAAATACTGTTCTGGAATGCATTGTTTCCAATATTATTATGTACCTGCTTTGTAGTGGCGTTTTCAAACATTTCCAAGAAGGAATGGGGATTCAAATCAATTCCTGTGGCAGTGGTATATGAAAAAGAAGATGCAGCATTCAAAACAGTACTCGAGGCAGTGGCCTCAGATGATTCTCAGGGAGATGAATTCCTCAATGTAACTGTTACAGATTTGACAGATGCCAAGGAACTTCTTGAGAACGAGGATATTGAAGTTATTATCAGAGTTAACGATAAAATAGATATGATAGTCGCAAATAATGGTCTTAATCAGACTGCAGTTAAGAGTTTTATTCAGCAGTATGAGCTTAAGCAGAGTATGGTAAAAGACATTATGAAGGACCATCCTGAAAAGATGACTGAGGTGGTCAGCGGAATCATGACTTCCGTGGAAACCGTACGCACGGAAAGCCTTACATCCACCGAGATTGATTCATTCTCAACATATTATTTTTCACTTATCGCAATGGCACTTTTATTCGGCGGAATGTTCGGTATGCAGTGTGCAAAAGAGATGAAAGCCAATACTTCTCCGGTGGGAATGAGAAAGTGCGTTTCATCAGCTAAGAGAGGCAAGCTTATTGTCTCAGAGGTATTAGCAAGCTATCTGATTCATTTGATGACAATAGTTGTTCTTTTACTCTACATGATTTTTGTATTAAAAATTAATCTGGGTAACCAGATTGGATATATTGCACTTGTGTGTGTAATGGGTTCTGCAATGGGTATTTCACTGGGAATGTTCATCGGAAGTTTTGCAAAACTCAGCGAAGGTGTTCAATCAGCAATATTCCTGACTGTATCATTAGGTTCTTCTTTCTTTGCAGGACTTATGGTACCGGATATCAAATCCTGGGTGGTACACAAAATGCCTGTTATCATGAAGGTAAATCCTGCATCACTCATTGAAGATGCTTTATATTCACTGGTTGTGTATGATACACATGAGCGTTTCTTCGGAAATCTCATCATCCTCGGGGGAATTACCGTGGTATTATGTTTTGCTTCATATCTTATGACAAGGAGGAAGAGTTATGCAAGTTTATAAGACATTTATCAAGATTGCGCTTAGAAATCTTGGACTGGCAATAATGTATATTTCAATATTTACTTCACTTTCTTTTGCACTTGCTAACTCAAGCAAGAATAATGATCCTCTTGATTTTGAGGATACAAAGATTGATATAGCGGTTATTGACAAAGACAATACTGACACATCAAAGGCAGTATATGATTATCTTGATAAGGTTCACAATATTAAGGATATCGGCGATGATGAAGAATCCATCAATGATGAATTGTATTTCAAGAATGTAATGCAGGTTATTATCCTCGAAAAAGGATTTGAGGATAAAGTGATGGCCGGAAATACGGAGGGAGCCATCGTTTCTTATGAGAGTCCGGGTTCCAACAGTTCATATATCGTATCCAATCAGATTGATACCTATGTATCCACTCTGGTTACATATATGAAAGCAGGTTATTCAAAATCAGAAGCATTCGGAAAAACAGAAAATGTAGTTTTGGAGGATGTCAAGGTATCCTTCCCTGATAATGAGGAACCTCCAAAACCGGACGCACTCAGTTACTTCTTCACCTTCGTTCCATATATGTTATTCTGTGCATTGCTTAACATTGTTGGTCCGATGGTAATGGTTTGGAACAGACCTGAGATAAGAACAAGAACAGCAATCTCAAGCATGAAATTCTCGACCAGAACAGGCGCAGTATTTGGAGCAATGACAACCTGCAGTCTGGGGGTACTTGCAATATTTGGCTTACTTGCATTCATCGTATACAAGGATGCATTTATCGGCCAGGTATCGATATACTATATGCTCAATACTACAGCATATCTGCTTGTATGTCTTGCTTTGGTATTCCTGATAGGAAACCTTACCAGCAAGCAACAGATGCTTGCAGTGTTCTCAAATGTAATCGGACTGTCGACATCCTTCATTGGTGGTGTGTTTGTATCAAGAAGTCTTTTGGGAGATGCAGTGGTAAACTTTTCAAAATGCATTCCTACTTACTGGTACATCAATGTCACGGAAGAACTTAAATTCTTTGATGGAACACTCAGCAATCTTGCATGGAAATCAATGGGAGTACAGCTCCTCTTTGCAGTAGCAATTTTTGCAATAGCAATGTTTATCATTAAATTCAGACAGCAGAAAGCTAATTGACAGAGCAATTCCAAAAAAACATCGTAATCCAACCCAAAGGATTACGATGTTTTTCTTGATGACTTGTATTAGTGATGGAATAATCTGATGCCTGTAAAGCACATTGCCATTCCGTATTTGTTACATGTCTCAATAACATTGTCATCTCTTACAGAGCCGCCCGGCTGTGCAATATATTTTACACCGCTCTTGTGAGCTCTTTCGATATTGTCACCGAATGGGAAAAAAGCATCCGAGCCAAGGCATACATCCTGCATTTTATCAAGCCATGCGCGCTTTTCCTCGGCTGTGAATGGCTCCGGTTTTTCTGTGAAAAGATTTTCCCAGGTTCCGTCGCGGAGAACATCCATATATTCATCGCCCATGTATACATCTATAGTATTGTCACGGTCGGCTCTTCCGATTCCTTCTTTGAAAGGAAGATTGAGTACTTTTGGTGCCTGACGAAGGAACCAGTTGTCCGCCTTCTGACCGGCAAGTCTTGTACAGTGAATTCTTGACTGCTGACCTGCACCAATACCGATTGCCTGTCCGCCCTTGGCATAGCATACAGAATTTGACTGAGTATATTTAAGGGTAATCATTGCAATGGCAAGGTCAATCTTTGCCTGCTCAGGTATATCTTTATTATCAGTTACCACATTTGCAAACAGCTCATCATTGATAACTAATTCATTGCGTCCCTGTTCAAATGTAACACCGAATACATCCTTTCTTTCGATTGGAGCAGGAACATAATCAGGGTCTATCTTGATTACACAATAGTTACCTTTTTTCTTGGCAGCAAGGATTTCAAGTGCCTCAGGCTCATAGCCCGGTGCGATAATACCATCAGAAACTTCTCTTTTTATAAGTTTAGCAGTATCAACATCGCAGACATCTGAAAGCGAAATAAAATCACCAAAGGAAGACATTCTGTCCGCACCTCGTGCTCTCGCATAAGCTGAAGCAAGTGGAGATAAATCTCCCATATCATCCACCCAGTAGATTTTCCTCTCAATGTCTGAGAGAGGCAGACCCACTGCGGCTCCGGCAGGGGATACATGTTTGAAGGATGTTGCGGCAGGGAGTCCTGTTGCTTTCTTAAGCTCTTTTACCAGCTGCCATCCGTTGAAGGCATCGAGAAGGTTGATATATCCCGGTCTGCCGTTAAGGATTTCAATTGGAAGCTCGCCATCCTGCATATATACTCTGGATGGCTTCTGATTTGGATTACATCCGTATTTTAATTCAAATTCTTTCATAATATTTTCCTCGCATTATTTATTCTTATTAACAATTCTTGTCTCGGCAGTACAATCCTCAAGATTAACAAATCTTACAAAAAGGGATACCTTGTTGTCCTCGTTGAGATTGTTCCATACCATATCTGTAAATTCGTCAATGTTATCCATTGTGTCCACAAGAGTCGGCTCGCCTTCATAACTTGGAAGAGGGTTGCCGTCGCCCATATATGTGTGAATGAAATGACCTTCTCCTGCAATAGGGTTATCATAAGAAAATGTGTAGCGGTTGCAGGCATCAGGATTGCCATTATTGCTCTTAAGGATTGACATTGAATAGCAGAAGGAACCATCCTTAAAATCAAGAATTCCTGAAATTCTCGGAGTGTAATTAGGAGCATCAGGTTCAAATTCCCTTGTTCTTAAAGCCTGCTCAAAAGTATATCCATCTTTCATAAGGTCATATACGGTGTCTGTCTGGTCGCCGTTGGTTACAATTGTTTTGTTGTCAAGAACTCTTACAGGAGCATAGATAATAAGGCTTGGGTCCTCAAGTTTTGACGGATCAAAGGCCTGTGTGCGAATTCCTTCACCGTCCTCCACGAATACGCGGTTACGGCTGTTTTCGCTTCTTCCCATGATAAAGTAAGCAATAACTGCCTTGGTTCCATCAGGTGTTTTTCCGATTACAATTCCTCTTCCCGGATAAGATGTTCCGCTAAGATCTGCTGCAAGTGATTTCATCTGCATAAATTTCTCCTCCATAAAATAATAGTGATAAGGCTTACACCATGCAAAAAACCGCCTGGGTGCCCTTTTGGCAGCCCAGACGGTCGACTTAACAAAAATTGCGCTCCCTGTGGGTTATCCCACTTCCGTCAGTTACGCATCCGCACAACTAGTGGCGGTAAATATTATATATATATTATTACCATAAAATAATTAAAATGCAAGAATATTTTCTGAATAATATTGCTTTTATGCCGCGCGGCCGAATTGTCAATATCCGTGAAATATGCTAAAATGGTTACCATGAATGACTTTTTACCAATCAGCAAAATGGATATGAAAAAAAGAAACTGGGAACAGGTGGATTTCGCCTATGTGATAGGGGATGCTTATGTTGACCATTCCTCCTTCGGACCTGCGATAATCAGCAGGGTTTTAGAATCCAGAGGCTATAAGGTCGGGATTATTGCCCAGCCGGACTGGAAGGATGAGAACAGTATTGACATTCTGGGCAAGCCAAGACTTGGCTTTCTGGTAAGCGGCGGCAATATGGATCCCATGGTTAATCACTATACGGTATCGAAGAAAAGGAGAAACTTTGATGCCTATACTCCGGGCGGAGCTATTGGAAAAAGACCTGACCACGCAACAGTTGTCTATTGTAATCTTATCAGAAAAAAATACAAAGATGTCCCGATTATTATCGGAGGGATAGAAGCCAGTCTCAGACGGCTCGCGCATTATGACTACTGGTCTGACAGCCTCAAACGCTCCATACTTATGGACTCACAGGCAGATCTGATATCTTACGGAATGGGAGAGCATTCCATTGTTGAAATAGCAGATGCGTTGGATTCCGGCATGGATGTAAGGGACATCACCTTCATCGACGGAACAGTATACAGAACCAAAAACATTGAGGATGTATATGATTATACAATGCTCCCTTCCTATGAGGAGATGAAGGCGGATAAACTTAAATACGCCAGAAGCTTTAATGTTCAGTACAGCAATACGGACCCGTTCAGCGGCAAAAGACTAGTGGAACCGTATGACAACAGCTTATATGTAGTGCAGAATCCGGCGGCCAAACCGTTGAGTCAATTAGAATTTGATGACATATATGAGTTGCCCTATATGAACACCTATCATCCTTCCTATGAAGCGGAGGGCGGAGTTCCGGCAATATCTGAGATAAAATTCAGCCTGACCAGCAACAGAGGCTGCTTCGGAGCATGTTCATTCTGTGCCCTGACCTTTCACCAGGGAAGGATAGTACAGGCGAGAAGCAAGGAATCCCTTGTCAGGGAAGCTGAGAAAATGACAGAAAGCCCTGATTTTAAAGGTTACATTCATGATGTCGGAGGACCGACAGCTAATTTCAGGTATCCTGCCTGCAACAAACAACTCGAGCATGGCGCGTGTAAAAACAGGCAATGTCTTTTTCCGAAACCATGCCCTAATATGAAGGCGGATCATTCGGATTATATTGATTTGCTACGCAGACTCAGAAGTATTCCGAAGGTAAAAAAAGTATTTGTAAGGTCCGGTGTAAGATTTGATTATGTTCTTGCGGATAAGAATGATTTGTTCATTAAAGAATTATGCAAATACCATATCAGCGGACAACTGCGGGTTGCCCCGGAGCATGTGGCGGATAATGTTTTGCGCCTGATGGGCAAACCCGAGAATGCGGTATACGAACAATTTGTAAAAAAATGTGCGAGTATCAATAAGAGCCTCGGAAAAGAACAGTATCTGGTTCCGTATCTTATGTCATCCCATCCCGGTTCAACGCTCAAGGATGCAATTAAACTGGCAGAATATATCAGGGATATCGGATATATGCCGGAGCAGGTACAGGATTTTTACCCGACACCTTCAACCATATCCACCTGTATGTATTATACAGGAGTGGATCCGCGCACAATGGAAAAAGTATATATTCCGCGCAATCCTCATGAGAAGGCAATGCAGCGTGCATTGATTCAGTATAGAGACCCAAAGAACTATGAGCTGGTTAAGGAAGCACTTCTCATTGAACATCGCGAAGATTTGATTGGATTTGATAAAAAATGTCTTATTCCGCCGCGGAGGATACAGCGCAATGCAGGTCATAAGAAAAAGAGAGGAAACAGCAATAAGTCAAGGAGGAAGAAGTATGTATAACGGTAACGATAAAATAACAATTTGCGACCATCCTCTTCTCAAGCATAAGATTACAATGCTTAGGATGAAGAACACGGGAACCAACGAATTCAGAAAACTGGTTGAGGAAATTGCGGTTTTGGAGGGCTATGAGGCACTCAGGGATTTGAAACTTGAGAATGTGGAAATAGAGACACCTATAGAAAGAGCAAGTTGTCCTATTATGGCAGGTAAAAAACCGGCAATAGTGCCGATTCTGAGGGCGGGCCTGGGAATGGTGGAAGGCCTTTTGACACTTATGCCGGCTGCCAAGGTTGGACACATCGGTATGTACAGGGATGAGGAGACTCATGAACCGCATGAATACTATTGCAAGCTTCCTGATCCTATAGACCAGCGTAAGATTTTTGTTGTGGATCCAATGCTTGCAACGGGAGGTTCCGCAGTTGATGCGATAAATCTTATCAAGCAGCGTGGAGGAGTGGATATTACCTTTGTATGTATTATTGCAGCTCCGGAGGGAGTGAAAAGACTTGCCGAGGAACATCCGGATGTTAAAATAATAATTGGAAATCTTGACAGATGTCTCAATGAAAATGCATATATCTGTCCGGGACTCGGAGATGCCGGAGATAGAATTTTCGGAACAAAATAATCTATTATGTGGGATAAAAGTATGAATAACAATGAAATTATAAGATATGAGGCTGGCTATGATAAGGGTTTGACCTCTGAACAGGTGAACGAAAGAAAAATACAGGGACTCAATAATGCAGCAGTAGATTCTACGATGAAAACAAACGGAGCGATTGTAAGAGAAAATATTTTTACATATTTCAATCTTATTTTTGCAGTGATAGCCGTGCTTGTGATTCTGGTTGGATCATTCAAGAGTCTTACCTTCTTGCCGGTCATAATCTGTAATATCGGAATCGGAATTTTCCAAGAGCTAAGGTCAAAAAAAGTACTGGAAAAGATGAATATGCTCAATGCTCCGCATTCGATTGTTGTCAGAGACGGTGCGGAGTGCGTAGTTAATTCGGAAGAGCTGGTGCTTGATGACATCGTTATTTTTGCAGCGGGCAACCAGATTTGTGCGGACGCAATTGTAATTGAGGGAGAGGTTAAGGTTAACGAATCTCTTTTGACCGGAGAGTCGGATGAAATCACCAAAAAAGCGGGGGATACCCTAATGTCGGGAAGTATCGTCGTCTCGGGCAAATGCTACGCACGTCTTGATAAAGTCGGTGCCGATTCATATATTTCCAAATTGATTGTTCAGGCTAAAGCGATGAATAACAAGGAACAGTCGGAGATGATACGCTCCCTCAATCAGTTGGTCAAGTGGGTCGGTATAATAATCATTCCGGTGGGACTCGGTCTGTTTGCACAGAGCTATTGGTTCAATCACCTCAGCATGAAAACAAGTGTTGTATCAACAGTTGCAGCACTGATTGGAATGATTCCTGAGGGACTTTACCTCTTAGCCACAGTTGCACTTGCGGTAAGCGCAATGCGCCTTGCAAAGAGCAAGGTCCTTCTGCATGATATGAAAAGTATTGAAACCCTCGCCAGAGTTGATGTCATGTGCGTGGATAAAACCGGAACTATTACGGAAAATACAATGATTGTTCATGATGTCGAGCCTCTTGTGGAGGATGAGGATGTATTCCTGCTATTGGGTGATTTCGCCGGCGCAATGGAGGCTGATAATATCACAATGAAGGCGTTGAAGGAATTTTTTGTGAGCAATTCAGGGAAAAAACCGGACAAAATAATTCCTTTTTCCTCCGTATTCAAATACAGTGGTGCAAGCTTTGACGGAAGAGCATTGGTGCTTGGCGCGCCGGAATATGTGCTGCGTGACAGCTATGATTCCTGCAGGGAAAAAATTGAGGATTTTACAAGCAAGGGTTTACGAACTCTTGTTTTTGCAGAATATTCAGGTGAACTTGACGGTAAAACACTGATGGGAGAGGCAAAGCCATTAGCTCTTGTGACCTTGACCAATCCGATAAGGGCAAATGCGATACCGACCTTCAAATATTTTAATGAGCAGGGTGTTGCCATCAAGGTAATATCAGGCGACAATCCGCTTACGGTTTCGAGGGTTGCAACAGAGGCCTGCATTAAAGGAGCAGAAAACTATGTTGACGCAACCACTCTTACTGAGGAGGATGATATCAGGGAAGCCCTGCAGAAATATACTGTTTTCGGAAGAGTTGCACCTGAACAGAAGAGGACCTTCGTGAGAATTTTGAAGGAACTTGGGCATACTGTTGCTATGACCGGTGATGGCGTTAATGATGTTCTGGCGCTTAAGGATGCGGACTGCTCCGTTGCCATGGCCTCAGGAAGTGAGGCGGCAGCCCAGAGTGCACAGGTTGTTTTGCTTGATTCGGATTTCTCAAGGATGCCGTTAGTTGTGCTTGAAGGACGAAGAACCGTTAACAATATTGAGCGTTCAGCAAGTTTGTTTTTGGTAAAAAATACATTTTCATTCCTGTTGGCAATAATATCGCTGATATTCATTTCAACTTATCCTTTACAACCGACTCAGGTGACATTGATTGGAACCTTTACAATCGGCGTGCCGGGATTCTTCCTGGCACTTGAGCCCAACCATGATATTATCAGAGGAAAATTTATCAGGAATGTATTGCTTCGTGCACTGCCGGCCGGGCTTACGGATGTGATTGTCGCTCTGGCGGTGGTCAATATCGGTAAGCATCTTGGAATATCCGGCGAACAGGTTTCCACAGTTGCGACTCTCTGTCTTGCATTTGTCGGTTTCCTGATTGTATACAGAATTTCCAGACCGCTCAACAAATTCAGGCTGTCTGTAATACTGATGAATGTATCGGGGGTTGTATTTTGCTATTGCTTCCTTAACAAACTATTCATTCTTGAACGACTCACCCGGGAATCGATGATTATGCTGCTAATTGCAGCTGCCTGCGCATCCGTGCTTTTTATCGGATTGTGCTGTCTGGTAAAAATACTGCCAAAAATTTTTCACAGAAAAAGGGATAAAGGTGTTGCATAATGACGGAGAATAAGAAAAAGATAATAGTATTGGTTCTCACTGTGCTTATCGCTATTTCACTTATATTTACCGGTGTCAATTTCGGAAAATATATAAGAAGCAGGGAGAATGTAAAAACTGATAAGACTACCGGGGATGAGAAAAAAACAACACCGGATTTTATCGCAGAGCTGAATAACGGAGATGAAGTAACCTCAGAAGATGAACAGGTGCTTCCGGAGGAGCAGCCTACACAGGAGAAACCTGCCGGGGAGGAGCCTGCGAAGGAGGAACCGGATAGTGGGGACCACAGCAAAAAAGTATTTGATGAGTCTGATACCAACAATGACGACTGGCTCCATACGGATGGAAGCAAAATATACGACCAGAGCGGTAAACAGGTGTGGCTCACCGGAATCAACTGGTTTGGTTACAATACCGGAACTAATGCCTTTGACGGCCTTTGGGCATGTGATTTGAATACATCCATTGAAGCAATCGCAAACCACGGCTTTAATCTTTTGCGTGTGCCATTTTCAGCTGAGCTGATTCTGGAATGGGAAAAAGGCAACTATCCAAATGCCAATTTTAACCAGGCAACCAATGATTACCTTGTGGGAAAAACCTCCCTGGAAATCTGGGATTATGTTGTGGATTTATGCCGCACCAACGGAATCAAAATCATGGTGGATATTCACAGTGCCAAAACAGATTCCATGGGGCACATGACAAATATGTGGTACACAGATTCGGTAAGCACGGAACAGTTCCAGCAGGCCCTCTGCTGGATGGCAAAGAGATATAAAAACAACGATACAATTATTGCTTTTGACCTGAAAAATGAGCCTCACGGAAAACCGCATGAGCAGGACAAGGCAATCTGGAATGATTCGAAAGCTAAAAACAATTGGAAATATGTTGCTACGGAAACCGCTCTCAAGGTTCTTAACATCAATCCGAATGTATTGATTATGGTTGAAGGTATTGAAATCTACCCAACTGATATCAAATCAAACGGTAACTTCAGTTCTACGGATGAGAAGGATTATTATTACAACTGGTGGGGAGGCAATTTAAGGGGAGTTGCAGACTATCCGATTGATTTGGGAAAATATCAGGATCAGCTGGTATATTCTCCACACGACTACGGTCCTACGGTATTTGAACAACCATGGTTTAAGGGTGATTATACATATGAATCCCTCAAAAAAGACTGTTGGAATGACAACTGGTTGTTCATAAAAGAAAAAAATATTGCACCACTTCTTATCGGTGAGTGGGGCGGATTTATGAAAGAACCGAACCTCAAGTGGATGACATATATGAAACAGCTTATCGGCGATTACCATCTCAATCACACCTTCTGGTGCTTTAATGCCAATTCAGGTGATACAGGGGGAATGGTAAAGGATGATTTTACTACCTGGGATGATGAAAAATACAATTTTGTAAAGGATGTTTTATGGCAGGAAAACGGCAAATTTGTCGGACTTGACCATAAGATACCGCTGGGAAAAAGCGGCAACGGAATAGCGCTTAGCAAAGCGAAAGGATTGTAATATATGAATAGAGTTGATGTTGCGATAGTTGGTGCCGGCCCTGCCGGCATCTCTGCAGCAATTAATTGTAAAATAAGAAATAAGAGCATGATACTGTTTGGCAATGGCATGCTTTCGGATAAGGTGGCAAAAGCTGAATTGATTAACAATTATCCGGGGCTTCAGGGAATGTCGGGCGCAGAATTTAATGCCGGACTGAAGGAACATCTTGACAGCCTTGAAATCAATATCACAGAGGAAAAGGTGACTCAGATTTATCCAATGCAGGATTATTTTGCAATTATGACCCCTGATAACCAGTATGAGGCGAAAACCGTAATTATGGCGGTCGGTGTTGATGCAAAAAGAACCATCCCCGGAGAGAAGGAATTTCTTGGCCGTGGAGTCAGCTACTGTGCGACTTGCGACGGAAATCTCTACAGAGGCAGGACAATCGCCGTAATCTGTGAGGGTGAGTCCATGGAGGAAGAAGCGGAATACCTTGCAACACTTGCCGCAAAAACATATTTTCTGCCAATGTATACGAAAAATAACCTTCCGGTAAATGTGGAAAAAATCAGCGGCCAAGTTCAGAAAATTGTCGGAAACGATGTTGTATCCGGCATTCTCACAACTGAGGGTGAATATCGGGTGGATGGCGTATTTTTCCTAAAAAATACCGTGAGCGCAGATATTCTTTTGCCCGGGCTGGAAGCGAAGGACGGCCACATAGTTGTGGACAGGGATATGGCAACCAATATAGCGGGATGCTTTGCCGCCGGTGACTGCACCGGTACACCATATCAGATTGCAAAGGCAGTCGGGGAAGGCAATATTGCCCTTCACAGTGCATTAAAATTGTTGAGGAATTAGTAATGGAAAAATGCAGATATTCTGCCAGATGCGGCGGATGCAACAGTATTGGAACTGAATACAGGGATACGCTCACCTCTAAAAATGCGTATATGAAAAAACTCCTCGGACAATTCTGCAGGGTGGAACCGATAATCGGCGCGGAGAAACCTTATTTTTACAGAAATAAGGTTAACGCTAATTTCGGCAGGACAAAAAACGGTAACATTCTCGCAGGAACTTATGAGAGCAACAGTCATCGCATTGTGGATGTTGAAAAATGCTTTTTGAACAACGAGAGGGCGGATGCGATAATCAGAACAATTGCATCCCTCATGAAATCTTTTAAATATGAGCCATACAATGAGGATACCGGACGCGGAATGGTGCGTCACGTTCTTGTACGAACTGCGCATGCAACCGGTGAGGTTATGGTGACTCTGGTTCTGGGCACAAATGTCTTTCCTTCAAAAAATAATTTTATCAGGGCATTACTTAAGGAATGCCCATACATAACTACAATTGTGATGAATGTCAACAACAGAAGAACAAGTATGATTCTCGGTGACAGGGAGCAGACCATTTACGGCAGGGGCTATATTGTTGATGAGCTTTGTGGCTGCCGTTTTAAAATATCACCAAAATCATTTTATCAGGTTAATTCCGAACAGACAGAGATACTCTACAATATTGCAATGGAGTATGCAGATATTAAGGGGCATGAGAAAATTATTGATGCCTACAGCGGGATCGGAACAATCGGTATTGTCGCTGCAAGCATGGGCGCCGGTGAGGTGATTGGCATTGAGCTTAACGAGGATGCGGTCCGGGATGCATTGATTAATATAAAATATAACGATTGCAAAAAGATTAAGTATATTCAGGGCGATGCTACTGATTTTATATTCAAAGAGGCAAAAAAGAACAGTTCATATGATATTGTCTTTATGGATCCGCCAAGATCCGGAAGCACTAACAAATTCATCGATTCAGTAGCAAAACTCGCTCCTTCGAAGGTGGTTTATATTTCCTGCAACCCGGAGACTCTTGCAAGGGATGTGAAGTATTTTGCCCATAAAGGGTATAAAATGATTAAGTGCCAGCCTGTTGATATGTTCCCATGGACTGAGAAGGTTGAGACGGTGTGCCTTTTGTCCAAACTCCATGAGGCTAAGCATCATGTGAGTGTGAAGCTGGATATGGATGAGATGGATTTGACCAGTGCGGAGAGTAAGGCTACTTATTAGGAGATAAAGGCAT
>JAEDHB010000060.1 GCA_016297265.1 Butyrivibrio sp. | reverse complement strand
ACTTGATGGAGTGGGAGGATGAACACGACGGCGAGCCCGACTGCTACTGGTACCACCCCGACCACCTGGGCTCCTCCTCGTGGATAACCTATACGGATGGGGAAGCCGTGCAGCATCTGCACTACCTGCCTTGGGGCGAGGAGTTTGTGGACCAACGCATTACGGATTTCTCCGCCCGTCACACCTTCTCCGCCAAGGAAAAGGATTCCGAAACCGGTCTATCTTACTTTGGAGCAAGGTATTACAGCAGCGATTTGAGCATTTGGCTCAGCGTCGATCCGATGAGTGACAAATATCCCTCGCTAAGTCCGTATGTGTATTGCGCGGACAACCCGGTGAAGCTGGTGGATCCGAATGGGGAGGAAAACTTGTATGCATTTCATTATGCACAACGTCATTTTCTAAATAAGGTTGGCTCTGTGAGAGACATCAGTACGGATTCATGGTATGGATATGGTCCTGGACAGCACCGTGCCCTAACAAAACAAGACCCTACTAATGAATCCTGTTATGGTATTGTATGGCACGCATATATGAACTCTGGCGATAAAATTACATCTTATCTTCAAACTGGTTTTTCAGATAAAAATAATTCTTTTATAGGAAGATATTCCTCGAAAGAATGGTTTAAAAAAGGGAATAGTACTCCAACAAATCAAGATGGTTTGAGCAGATCATTTGAGACAGATATTATGAAAGGTGAGATTGGTGATATTGTTTTCATGTCTGGACATGCAGCAATGTTAGCAGGTCTGCCGGAGCAAATAGAAGAAGACGGGAGAACTTATGTGAAGTTAAAGGTCTATACTTCCACTTCTGACGATGGTTTCGTCGAGCAAGATATTATTTTTGATGCAGACAAAAACAACCGAACTAGCGGCTGGTCTTGTTTTGAAGGGTATGGACAGTTACATCAAACCAAAGGAAAGGGAAATCCTGATTTAGAGTGAAAAAATGGAAAAGATATTTGCATTTATTTATGTGCTATGTTTGTTGAGTGTTGTATCTGCACAAACGCATACTGCCGCGTTCGGAGATGAACGTTTTATGGAGTGTGCCTCCAAAGGTTTTTATTCCCATTGCGTGGCAAAACACGACTTGGAAGATGGGAAGTGGATGTTCTATTACCCAAATACAGATAACATTGCTGTCGTTACTTTTGTCGAGAACAAAAAATGGAACGGCTTTTATTATTCGTATAGAGAGGACGGGACCCTCTCCTTGTTGTCAACATATAAAAACGACGTTGGCAACGGAGAGTATCGGGGTTATTGGCCAAACGGTCAAATGCATTATAAATACTATGAACCTGGAGGGGAGTTTTTTGCCATAGATTCCTCGGGTAAAATCATCAAATATGCCCCCGCCTCATTGAATAGTTCTGTCAGAAAACCATTTGCCCCCATAAACATTCCTGCAGTCTTTCAATTGTTCATTTACCAAGATTCGTCGGAGGTCTTTTCGGACAAGGATTCCACGAACGAACTTGTTCGTTTTTTTGTGCAGGACACCCCGATTTATGAAATCAAAAAAAAGGAAAGTTCGCCCGTGCGTAACACCTCCACACAACGTGAAATTATCTTAATCGGAAAAGACAGGAACGAATTGCTGGATCATTTGGGCACAGATTTTTATATTATGACAGAGTCATTCGTAGATTATGTGCTTGATATAAATGGAGAACCTTTGCTGGACATTAACAAGGTCCCCTCTTTTGTTTTGCGATGTTGTTTTGAAAACGACATTGTAAACAATATTTTCTTTATCAATCAGAACGAAAATATTTCATATAGAGCCATTTGTCGGTTCCTGCAAGGTCTTTGAGCATATAATCCAACATTTTTTACCTATCGCCAAACCAACACCAATTCTTTTTATCAAACATCTTTTTTTTCTTATTTTCGCAACATCTAAAAACCACCGCCGATGAACCGCTGCCGACCATACCGTTTTGTGCATCCCCTACGGGGATGTGTGAACACGCGGGGGGATGCGCATCCCTACCAAGCTTCCGTCCCTGCCGGGACGTGGTGGTCGGGGTACTTGCGGTCTTGTCAGGCTGCATTCCTTGCCGAGGATGACTGGTCGTTTGCAATCACCACAACGCACACCTTTGCACATCTACCCTCTGTTCACTATTCACTGATCACTGATCACTCCTCTCACACCTTCTCCGCAAAAGAACGCGACGCGGAAACAGGTCTATCTTACTTTGGGGCAAGGTATTACAGCAGCGATTTAAGCATCTGGCTCAGCGTCGACCCGATGAGTGACAAATATCCGTCTCTGAGCCCGTATGTGTATTGCGCGGACAACCCGGTGAAGTTGGTGGACCCGAATGGGGAGGATACTATATTTGTAAATAAAAAGACTGGATATTCTGATGTTAGAGTTTCCGAAGGTAATGATATTATGATATGTGGATCCAATAAAGTGACTTTATCAGGGAATGGCGTTTTTGCCCAGGCCAAAGGTGATGAAAATCAATCTAATGATTTCCAAACACTTTTGACGGGTATGACTGGGGAAGATGCTGCTAAAGTTTTTAATTTTATGGCTGACAATACAGATGTTGAATGGGGATATATGAGAACAAACTCTGGCGAGTATTTCATCGGTGCCAACCATACTGACGAAGGACAAGACGGTGAAAGTGTAATTTCTAAAATGGTTATGGATGCTTTACCCAATACTGTTGGAAATTACACTCACAGCCATTGGTCAGATAAATATTCAACAACAGGATGGACCCCCAGTACGTTTAATACAGCAAACGATTCAAAGAATTCCGATCATAAAGCTTGGAAAGACATATTGATAAATCAACCGAAAATTACAATGGGCATCCGTTACAAAGGATTAACAAAATGCTGGATTAAGAAAGGAAAGCCAGTTGAAGGGTTTGATAATTTTTACACAACAGACTAATTCACAATGTATATGAAAAAAAAATATATCTGTCTTGTTTTTTCACTCATCATCTTTTGCATATCCTTATTACAGGCACAGACCAACAAACAATATGATCGGTATTGTGTTGTTAATAAAGAACTTGACCGTGCTATCGGAGAGGTCATTGATTCGGCATTGAAGTGTCCCTATTTCTCAGTCCTGAAAACACCATTTCTTATAAAAATAGTGTTTTACGGTCAGGATTTCATAGGCATTACTGTTATGCCATATAGTGTCACAAGAAATGCCCTATCATTTTTGAACACGAACATAAATCATTTTATAGCTGCAGGAAGAATTGGAAACTATTTTTTTTATTCAATAAACAGAGGAGATGAGACAGACTTTAATGATTATTTTGAAAAAACTAAAACAAAAATTCGTTTTCCAGATGAAAAATCTTTTAACCTTGTGGATCAACATATTGTTCTATACAATCATATCACCATATATTATGATATAGAAGATCAGAAGCTTGTTCAATCTCCTGAAGATATGGAATTATGCCATAACAAGTGTATGTTTGCCTATTTGGCCAAAAAAAATGATTCTTGGAAATCTATTTCCCGCAAAAGTCGTTGTTCAGAACAACTTCTGCGGGAAGCTTACCCGAAGATGAAGAAGCCCATAGACGGATTTCTAATTGACTTTCAGTACATTTTTAAAGATGATGAATTAATAGGAATAGTTCCATCTTTATAATACATCTATAACGAATTCTTGTTCCCGGGCCGCAAAGCACCCCGGATTTTTCGTATTTTCGCCCCATCAAAACCCCCGCCGATGAACCGCTGCCGACCATACCGTTTTGTGCATCCCCTACGGGGATGTGTGGGCACGCGGGGAAACGCCCTCGGCTACAGAGATGCATCCCCTGACGGGGATGGGTTTCCTGTGACATACTCCGTCACCCACTCCCATACTGATCACTCTTCACTGATCACTGATCACTCCTCTCACACCTTCTCCGCAAAAGAACGCGACTCCGAAACCGGCCTATCCTACTTTGGCGCACGCTATTACAGCAGCGACTTGAGCGTCTGGCTCAGCGTCGATCCGATGAGTGACAAATATCCGTCAACGTCACCATATACTTATTGCAGGAATAATCCCGTAATTCTGGTGGATCCGAATGGGAAATTTGACACTCGCGCGGAGGCAAGGAAATACCGAAAAGAGCATCATACTGGTGGAGCAATCAAGAAATCTCCAGAAAATGATGTATTTTCTGGTAATTATACCATTGAGAATAAGAAAACAGGCACAATATATACAAAACCTCAATATCAAATACCAGATGAAGACTCCCCAATCTATACACAAGAGAATGACGGTATTGTCTCTGGTCCAATTATTTATTCTAAAACACCATCAAAATCAGAAGCTGTGATGGCTGGTACACTGATTATGTGTGTAGGATTAGGTGCTGATGATGGAACCCTCGTCGGGGTTGTTGATGACCCTCTTATTCCTATTGTTTTTATTGCGGGAGCTGTTACCAGTGGAAGTATAATGCTTTTTGCTCATATAAAAAAGAAACAGAGTACAGGGAAGTCAAACAGAGACAGACATGATAAACAATATGCTCACGGCGGGAAAAATCGTCCTGCAAATCCAAACAGGAGAAAGGGTGCAGAAAAAAGAAAAAATAAAGAAAAATCATTAATTAAATCTAGATAAATATGTTTTTCGATCTCTTATCAAAAGCAAAAGAAATGAATATTTTAGTTGGATTAAGAACCAACAATATGGAGTTTGAAGAATCCATCATCGGTTTTGTGCATACGTTAAATGACAAGATCGTCATTTTACAAGAAATTGACCAATACGGAAAAAAGGAAGGGTTGACATCAATTAATTTAAATGACATTGTTAATGTTGATTATAATGACAGGTATCAAAAAAGACTTCTGTGTGTTTATTTGAATCAAAAATCATTGCGATCGGGAAAGAAAATTTCAGTGTTTGGCACACATGATAAACTAACTGAAATAATAAGTGATTGTATACAAAATAAGACTTTGATAAAATTATTATTTACAAACAATAACTACGCAACCGGTGTGCCTATATCGATGGATTCATCAAATATATTAATTCAAAGTATCGGCTGGGAAGGTGATGATGATGGATTATCAGCATATAGTTTTTCTGAGATTATTGGTTTGCAATATAATAGCATAGAAGAACAGATAATTTCTCTATTATATCAAAACAATAAAATGTTTTATGATTTTTAAAGGACCTAACCATTCTGAGATAAGAACCCCAAAACTGTCATGCATGGACGGGGAGAACCGCCTTGTGGG
>JAEDHB010000059.1 GCA_016297265.1 Butyrivibrio sp. | reverse complement strand
TATTGATGCAGTAATTGACAAAGACAAGTCGTGGAATGAAGGCTTTATTGCATTACCTGCATGCGGTGTGGGTAACTATTACTGGAAGATGTACACCTCCTCCGGACTCTATGATCCAGACAAGAAGTATCGTGATTACACGGAGGAAGAGCGCAATCTTCTTTTGTACGGAAGTAAGGAGGTTGGCGGACCTAAGGTCAACAAAAAAATCGAAGGAATTAAATGCATGTTCCAGCGTCTCTGCCTTATGAAGGGAGCAGAGGAACAAAAGGATACTACGCTCAAAAGGCTTAATAAATTTATGAGTGAAGAGACATGTCCTGACTGTAAAGGACGCAGATTGAATGATGCCGCTCTGTCCTGCAAAATAATGGGTTATAACATTATGGATATGTGCGAGATGGAATTCACCGAGCTCAGAGAAGTTCTTTTGAAGATTGATGACAAAAGATCGAAAAGTATTGTGGATAACCTTGTAAGTACTCTCACCAGAATGATAGATATCGGTCTTCCGTATCTGTTTATGAATCGTGAGACCACAACGCTTTCCGGCGGTGAGGCGCAGAGGCTTAAGCTTGTCAGATATATGGGAAGTTCGCTTACGGGCATGACATATATATTCGACGAACCAAGCGTGGGTATGCATCCGAGAGATGTATACAGAATGAGTAATCTTCTCAAGAAACTTAGGGACAAGGGCAACACTGTTCTGGTTGTAGAACATGACAAGGATATAATCAGCATTGCCGATGAAATCGTTGATGTGGGACCTCTTGCAGGCAGGAACGGCGGACAGATTCTATTTCAGGGAAGCTATGAAAATCTGCTCTTAAGCGGTACCAGAACCGGTGAGGCCATGAAAAAAACTATTACAGCGAAAGATAATCCACGAATACCTACGGAGTTTTTGCCGGTCAGAGGAGCTAACCTTCACAATCTCAAAAATGTGGATGTGGACATACCTCTTGGAATTCTGACAGTAGTTACCGGTGTGGCAGGAAGCGGTAAATCCACCCTTATCAGAGATGTTTTTGCAAAAGAATATGAGGATAAGGTTGTACTTGTGGATGAAAGTGCGATTACTGCAACAGGGCGTTCTACAGTATGTACATACCTTGGGTTCTTTGATGAGATTCGTAAGCTTTTTGCAAAGCAACATGGAGTGAATGCCGGATTGTTTTCATTTAATGGTAAGGGAGCATGTCCGTTCTGTAAGGGAAGGGGAGCAATTACGACTGAGCTTGTGTTTATGGAACCTGTTACCACTGAATGTGAGGCCTGTGGCGGAAAAAGATATAGCGAAGAAGCCTTGAATTACAGATACAAGGGCAAAAATATCGTTGAGGTCCTTGATATGACAATTGAGGATGCCGCAGAATTTTTTGCTGAATCTCCTAAGATCAAAAAACACCTGGATGCACTAATTGAAACCGGCGTGGAATATCTTTCTCTTGGGCAGCCTCTTTCAACCTTCAGCGGTGGGGAGCGGCAGAGGGTTAAGCTTGCGAAGGAATTATACAGTAAGGGCAATATTTATGTGCTTGATGAACCTACTACGGGATTACACGCTTCTGATATTGAAAAGGTAATGGACCTTCTTGAAAGTATTGTGGAAAGAGGCAACACGGTAATTGTAATCGAACACAATACGGATGTAATGAAGATGGCGGATTATATTATTGATGTGGGACCTGATGGCGGAAGTGCCGGGGGAGAAATTGTATATACGGGAACTGTGCGCAAGATGATTGATGAGGGTAATACAATTACTGCAAAATACATTAGGGAATAGGGGGATAATAATGGTTGAACCATATGTTGATGATATCGACAGATATCTTGAAGCAAGTAAAATAATTGATTATAACAATGACAATATTCGCAGAGTGGCCGATGGATTGTATGATAAATCTGCTTCAGAGACGGATTTTGTCAGGAATGCATATGAATATGTGAGGGATGAATTCCCTCACTCTGCGGATGCAGGAAAGGATGAACTTCTGTGTACGGCATCGGAGGTGCTTGCAGCGGGACATGGGATTTGTTTTGCCAAATCCCATCTTCTGGCTGCTATTTTGCGTTATAAGGGAATTCCGGCCGGATTGTGTTATCAGAAATTAATACTTGATGATGAGACGGCACCATATCTGATTTACCACGGATTGAATGGAGTATATTTGTCGGAATTCGACAGATGGATAAGGCTTGATGCCAGAGAAAATCGTGCAGATGTCAATGCACAGTTTTCGGTGGAGGAAGAGAAACTGGCATTTTCTGTTAGGGAAGAATACAATGAAATTGATATTGAGACTGTTTTTTCAGAACCGGATAAAGAGATTATAAAGGTGTTTGAACGTTGTGGAACCAGAACGGAACTCTGGGCGAATTTGCCATCAAGACTGGCTTATACAGGTGATTTATAAGAAAATAGCATTCACTAAGATTCAAATTTGCTGATTCCTGAAGGTGGTAGTAATATTGAGTGGCAACTAAATATAGCATACAAATAGAAATATATATTTTATTGTATGGGTGAGTATATATGTATTCCGACCCGGTGATTTTAGCAAAAATTACCATTCACTACAATTTTTACTACCATTCACTACAATTTTTACTACCATTCAGTACAATTTTATGTAAAAACTAGAAAAAAGTGATACAGTAAAAGAAATGCGAGTTATACAAATATTGATATAGGAGGTGAAGACAAAACTGTGGATTAAGAGCTACAAATCCCTTGGGGAGAAGTCTTAAAACTACTACAATGTAGTATTAGGAAGATGAATGGATTGGTACTTATTATAAATGTAAGCTATTTTTACATCGAGGAGGTAAAATAATATGAAAAAAAGAATTAGTAGAGTTATGTTTGTACTTTGTACGTTATTTATGTGTATTGTGGGTTTTGCGAACCAGGCAGCAGCGGAAACACATTCAACCGGAACACCGACATCTAGCGGAGTAACAAACGAAAATCAGTTTTTGAATTATAAGTGTGTTAAAACTATTCCGAATAGAAATCCAATTGTGAAGAAATTTAGTTACTATTTAAGGACGAGCAGCAGTTATTATGGAATACCGGGATTAGTTAATACAAATGTGGCCGGAAAAAATTGCGATTATATGACACCACAGGGAATATGTCATATGGATGATTATACAATAATATCTGCATATTGTGCTAATGAAAAACATAATCATAAACCGGTGCTGTATGCCCTGAAAAATAATAAACTAATCGCAACATTAGTATTACCGTATGATAGAAATATGCATGCTGGCGGAGTAACATATGACGGAACATATTTATGGATAGCAAATGGAGCAACCAATTATGACACGAATTGTAATCCGGATGCCAGCGAGAAACGTATATACTATCTACAAAAAAGTGTCGTTATTGCGGCAATAAATGCGTGCGTTGAGAGGAAGGCATATTCATTTTCAATTCCAAGCACTGAGGCTCGGTATGTATCATTAAGTATCGATCCTGCATTTTGTTCTTACTATGACGGACATCTATGGTGTGGTAAATTTAATTCATACGAACCGGATGAAATGGGACAATATATAGTTGATAAATCAGTAATTATCAGACCAAAGCTTACTCTGGTTGGTTCAATGCAGGTGCCACGCGCAACACAAGGAGTTACATTCTATAAAAACAGCAGTGGTAAACTGCATTTTATTACATCAAATTCGTGGTGTAGAACTGAATACGGTGTTGATGGCAATCGTAATAAGTATTTTGAACATTCACTAATTGTGTATGCTCCAACCGACTACTCTTCACAAATGAAGAAAAGTACAAATAGAAATTTTCATAAGGGCAGCAGAATTTGTGACATAACTATACCAAATATGTCGGAGGGGATTTCACCAAAGGGCTTTGGAATGTTTATTATTTTTGAATCTGCGGCGCAAAAATACTATGAATATGTTGATAAAAGTATTAGAAGTGACAAATATTGCGAATTAAGCTTAGCAAAAGTATGTGAGGTGAAATAATATGAAAAAAAGAATAATCACTATAGTTAAGTTGCTTGTTTGTGGGTTAGTAGTGTTCGGGATAGTATGTATGTTTAGGGAAAATACATATATTCCTTATGATGTGATTGAGAAATGTTTTTATGAGCTTGATACGACTTATGATGAGATGCTGGCTGTTGGCTCACCAGAAATAATACAGAATGCATTTAAAGAAAAGTGCAGTGAGGCATATCAGGAAAGAAAAGAATTTATTGATAGCAGAAATTCGTTTTATAATTGCACGACCGAAATAAGAAACATAGAGATAAATGATTTTGCGTTTGGCAGAGCAAACGAGAGGGAAAAGAGTTATAAAGAACAATACGGCATCAATATTAATGTAAAAAGAGAGAGTCGTTACAAGGTAACAGTAGAATATCGCCGTTTTTATCAATTAAGAGGAGAAAATCCATTGTATAGTGATCCAACACCTTATATGAATAGAGATGAGTGCTACCTATACAATGGAAAGTGGTCCCCATGGCAAACTGAAACAAGATGGGTGACCGTCTACAAGGTTAAAAACAAGTGGTATGCATATTTTTGTGATTAACAACTCTTGCGAAACAAGGAAAAATATAGAAAGTGTTGAGACAAGAATTGATACTTATGATGATCTTTTCACAGTCATGCTTTTCCTTCAATGATTCGAACGGAACTTTGGAAGAATCTGCCGAACAGACTGGCTTATACAGGTGATTTATAAAAAAATAAAGTGTTGACAAAGCGGCACAAATGTTGCATAATACAAAAAGCGACATTCGTGTCGCATATTATTAGGAGGGATTATCATGACAGACTTTATTTTGAGAAAATGGGAATTGCGTGATGCAGATAGCGTTGCAGAACAGGCAGACAATATCAATGTAGCGAAGAGGTTAAGGAATGTTTTTCCTAATCCATACACTCTTGAGGATGCAAAGTGGTATGTAAATGACTGTGTCGAGAAGGGAGACAACAATCAGATTACAAGAGCCATTGTTGTGGATGGTAAGGCGGTCGGTTCGATAGGTATTTTTGCTATGGGTGATGTATACGAAAAGAGCGGAGAACTGGGATACTGGCTCGGAGAAGCCTATTGGAGACAGGGAATTATGAGCAGGGCTGTGGTTGAGATTTGCAGGGAAGCTTTCGAGATGTTTGATATCGAGAGAATTTTTGCAGAACCATATTCTGATAATGCCGGTTCAAGGGGGGTTCTTGAGAAGGCAGGATTCACCTTTGAGGGGGAGATGAGAAAAGGTGTATATAAGTATGGTGAATTTCATTCCTATTGTATGTACTCGCTTCTTCGGGAGGAAATCTGATGGGAGCGAAGGGTGATAATACTAAGCAAAAAATAATGGATACCGCATATGAAATCTTTGCAAAATACGGATACAAGGATGTTACAATGAAGGACATCTGTGAAGCAACGGGTCTCAGCCGTGGCGGCCTTTACAGACACTTTTCCTGTACCGAAGATATTCTTATGCAGATTTTAAGCGTCGAAATAACATTTGATGATAAGCTGCTTGAGGGTGTTTCGGCAGTTGAGGTGCTGGATGAGATGCTTCTTGCCTGTGAGCAGGAAATGCTTGATAAGGAGAAA
>JAEDHB010000021.1 GCA_016297265.1 Butyrivibrio sp. | reverse complement strand
TGCAAATGACGGAGCCGGCGATGGCGCAGGAACTACAGCAGATGCACAGGATGTTGTTCAGATTGATGATACAGAGGTTCCTCTTGCATCAATGGATGATAACGCTGACACAGTTGAACTTGAAGAAAATCAGGTGCCATTGGCAAATGTTGCCACACCTGCATCAAAGAATTTGTGGTGGCTTTTAGCAATTCCTGCAGTTGGAGCTGTTGCTTTCGGAGTAATTCTTTTCCTCAAGAAAAGAAAAGAAGAAGACGAAGTAGAACAGTAATAAAAAAGTAATTCTTATAAAAAGAACATCGGGTAAGGAAATCCTACCCGATGTTCTTTTTTATGGTGATGAGCCAAAAGTACACTGTGCCTGTCCTTTTGGCAGAGTATTAGTAATTGGTAACCTTAATGCCGTTGACCTCTATGTTGTCAGTTAATTCAATCATGAGATATTTGACACCGTCTATTTCTCTTGTTTCCACAAGCTCTGTTCGGTCTCCGGAGATTTTTACAACAACATCAGGAGTTCTGACATCGAAGGTTTTTGTGTTGACAATGTTGGCGGCTGTAAAACATGCATTGGTGCCGGCAGATTCGTCAAATTCTTCCTTGAAGCTGTTGATTGTCTCATCCTTGACACCGCTTTTTTCCAATGCTTTCTGCATATCAAACTTGTCGATTTCCACGGGATTAGGATCCTGCTCAGCCTTTGCTTCGACCATTGAATTGAGCTCCTCGTGGAGAGTTTTAATTGTGTTAAAACTGCATTCATCACCCAGAGTATCCGCAATAATGCCGGCAAAAGTCTCTTTCTGGACCTTGCAGGTCATAGGAATCCTAACACCAAGCATTCCGTCTATGAAGCTGTCATTGAGCTCCTCAGGCTTTTTTGAGTAGTAGAGGAGATTATGTATGTCTGAATTTCTGTCGTTGAATGCCGGAAAAAGAAAGGCGTGGGCAGGCTTTTCGACAATCCAGCTGCGGATTCTGTTTTCAAAACTATTGGTCTCAGTGTTGTAACACAGTCCTTCCTCCGAAAGATTGACAGGGCATATGCAACAGAATATGTGGTTGTAAACATAATCCGAAGCATCCTCCATATTCATTCCGTCATCTGCTTTTCCGGGAACATCATATGCGCCGTGAATAAGCAGTATGAGGTAGTTCTCGCCGTAGCTGTAATTCTCGATTATCTTATTGAAAAACAGCTCCAGCATATCGTCGTCTTTAAGCTCACTGTCCCTGAGTTTTAATAGGAAGGACTGGGTGCCCTCCTCGGTCTCGGCATCTGTAGGGAATTCCATGTTGAGAAGATTTTTCCCAAAGGTGCCTGACAGCGCACTGCGGAAGATTTTGTAGTATTTAAAAATTTCTTCCTGATCCAGGGAGAGGAAAGCCTCCCTGAAAGTGGTCACTTTATTTTTGTTGCCATCCACATAACATCCACAGATGCGGGAAATACAGCATTTGCTGTCTGTGAAAAGCTTTTTAATCTCTAGTACTTCTTTTCTGTTCATTGTTTAACCTCTCATTTCATCAGATAAAAAAATTATATTCCCAAGTGGCGCAATAATCAAGAATAGAGTTAACAATACCTCCGGAAAGGTCGATATAATTAATGCCTGGGTGCTGACAGGTAAATGAAAGAACTTCCTGATAAAAACAGGAGGGATTTATATGAGAATTCAAAACTCACAGGTTGCAATGTCTTCCAAAAGAACTTATATGAAGGAGACAAGAAACCAATCAACCGGCGCGGTAGTATTCAAACCAAATAGTGTGGACTTTGATTTGGATAGTGCGAAGGCGGCTAAGGACAGCGAAAGCCCTGATGCGCAGGTTAACTCAAGGACGAGCTACAATGAGAACGGAACACAGCAGGTAAACAGTATTGCGGAAATCAGACTCAGACTTCTGGAACAGATTTTGTCGGGCCTCAGGGAGAGAAAGGAACAGTTCAGGAACAAGGGTATCAATTTTTCACCGGCATCGGATTTGTCCCGCAATTCATCCGGCGGACTTATTTTTTCATCGGGATATTTTGTTGCACAGCGCGTGGAATCGAGTTACTACTACGAAGAGGAAGCAACAGCGTTTTCGTCAACCGGTAAGGTTATGACGGAGGACGGAAGGGAAATTGAGTTTGAAATCGGATTTGAAATGACGAGAAAATACGAGGAATACTGTGAAGTTACCTATGAGGAAAGCTATTTGCTCTGCGACCCTTTGGTGCTTAGCTTTTCCGGAAATCCATCCCTGCTTGAAGGGAAGAAATTCATGTTCGACCTGGATGCGGATGGTAAACTTGATGAGATATCTTCTCTCAGTGAAAACTGCGGATTCCTGGCGCTTGATAAGAATCGTGATGGAATAATCAATGACGGCAGGGAATTGTTCGGAACCCAGTCGGGCAATGGATTTAAGGACCTTGCAGCATATGACGAGGACAAAAACGGCTGGATTGATGAGAATGATTCCATCTTTGAGCAGTTGAAAATCTGGAGAAATGGTGAACTTACAAGTCTTGCGGAGAGCGGAGTCGGTGCAATCTGTCTGCACAATGCGGAGACAAAGTTCAGTCTCAATGATCCATATGACAATGCAGTCAACGGCGTGATTCAGCGAAGCGGCATGTTCCTCAATGAGGACGGGACAGCCGGGATAATATCACATATTGATTTTGCTGTGTAAAGTAATCATTATTATCGGGGCGTATCAGTTATTGGTACGCTCCGTTTTGTTTGATATAAATACGTTGATGTTATTCCTGTTTGGAAGTATAATCAAATCAAAGTAACACCATATAGATATTGAAAATATTAGTAAAATCTTATACAAGGAGCGATTAAAATGCAGGTAAGGACACCTGATTATTATTTACAATTTAAATGCATTGCCGGAGCCTGCACGGATTCCTGTTGCGCCGGCTGGCAGGTTGATGTTGACGACAGATCCTATGCATACTATGAAACGGTCACCGGGGAATTCGGAGACCGGCTCCGCTCCGTAATGATAAAGGGCAAAAGAGGGGCGGAGGGGCGCTTTCGCATCGGTAGTGACGGGCGATGCCCTTTTCTCAATAAAAACAATCTGTGTGACCTGTATACAGCCCTTGGAGAGGATGCACTTTGCACTACCTGCGAGATGTATCCCCGTTATGTTACGGATTTTGGCAACACCAGGGAGATGGGAATTGCACTCTCCTGCGTGACGGCTGCGGAGCTAATAATGGGGCAGCAGGGCGAAAAAGGATTCGTGGAACATGAAGATGAAGATTTATTTCTGGTTCTCAACGATATAGACGGACTGTTCTACATCAATATGCTGAAGGCGAGAGAAAAGGTCTACGGTATATTGTGGAACAGGGACATTAGTATGGCGGACAGACTGGTTCTTTTGCTGGAATATGCAAAACTTCTTGAGGCACACAGGGACAATCCGGAATGCTTTGCCGATCTTGATGTGAAGATGCCTTCTGCAATCCCGGCCACAGACGCGGCCAAAAGTTACGGGTTGTTCTGGAAATACTATCTTAAACAGGCGATTATCAAGAAGGAATGGGCACTCACAGGAATGAAGGCTTTGGAACTTCTTAAGAAAGGGGAGTTTGACTGTAAAGCAATTCCCGAACTGCTTGAACAATATTCCTCTGAATTTGAGAATATTGCGACATATTTCGTGTACAGATATTTTTTGCAGGCGGTATTTGACAATAGGATAACTGACAGAATCAAGATGTGTGTTGTGAGCATACTTATGATTTTGCAGAGCTACTATGTTGACAGTATTGTCAGACAGGAGAAGCCTGATTTTGACAGAAGAGTGTGGCTGACGCATATCTATTCCCGTGAACTGGAGCACTCGGAGGAAAATTTTGCAAGGTTGTTGAAAACACTTGGAAAAAAGAAAGTTTTTTCTGCGGATAACCTTATTTCACTTCTTTTGCTAACGTAAATAGGGGTTGACAATGGGTAGGTGCTATTATATACTTTAACACGTAGTATTTAATACTACATCACGAGGAGAAGAATGATATGAACGATTCGAAAACAGCGATTTTGATTGATTCCGGTTGTGATATATCCATGGAATTGGTTAAGAAATATGACATCAAGATGTTGAGCCTCAAGGTAATGTACGGGGATGATGTGTTTGATGACGGAGTGGACATCGACCCACTTGAGGTATATAGAAAATTCCCTGATGAGGTGCCTAAGACATCCACCCCTAATATGCAGGATGTACTTGATGTTGTTGAATCAATCAGAGCTGAAGGTTATGAGAATATAATTGCTATTACAATATCCAGCGGATTATCCGGAACATATAATACCATCCGGATGACATTCAATGAGATTGAGGATATGAAGACTTATGCATTTGATACAAAGAATATATCCATCGGTTCAGGTCTTTTTGCAATATGGGCAGCAAGACAGCTTGAAGAGGGCAGAGGCTTTGATGAGGTAGTTGCCGGCCTGGAGCATAAGATAGGAGATTCCAAGGTATTCTTTTACATGGATACGCTGGATTACCTCAGAAAGGGCGGAAGAATCAATCCTGCCGTTGCAATCGTGGGTAAGGCATTGAATCTCAAGCCAATCATATCCTGCAATGACAAGGGCGTATATTACACCGTTGCCAAGATAAGAGGAACGCATAAGGGCCTCAACAAATTATTCAATTCTGCAATGGAATACGCGGAGGACGGCGGAAAAGTAATGATTGGACTTATGAATGGTGCGGCAACTGAAACTGCGGCAGAGGTTAAGCCAATGATTCTTGAGGCGCTTCCGGATTGTGAAATAGTCGTTGAGAAACAGATAACGGCAACGATGGCAATTCATACCGGACCGGGCCTTATCGGTATCGGAATATTCAAGCTTTAAATTACAAAAACTCTATGTAAATAACGGGAACCCATATTGTTGTGTGGGTTCCCGCTTTTGCATAGAGTTTATTTCATAAGGTGGCATTTGCGTGCCAGTCTGTATATTCTCATTCCCATTGGAAAATCGGCCATATCTTTCACTGTCAATCCCTTTAGCAGGATAATAAGTACAAAATATATTATGATTGCAAGCAGAATACTTATTGCGACAGCAACAAGATTTGCTGCGTATGAGATTCCCAAAATAAGTACAATGAGCTTATAAATTCCGAAGGCGGCTGCGCCCATAATAATGGAGGCAAGCAGCGGAACAAGAAAAGTGTTTTTAACTTCCTGCCTGTAGTTGGCGTGTTTTGCAACGGCAAACCAGTTCAAAATACATACAACCAGAGGGTAGGTGACTGCGCCTATCAGCAGCACATATATTCCCATGTTGGTAAATTTTAACAGAGCCCAAACAAGAGGAATATGGAGTGCCAGTGAAATCGCGGCATGGATAACGGGGATATTCATTTTATCAAGTCCCTGTAGTGCCGCATTGGTAATGGTTGACAATGCGTAAAAAACAACTGCAATACCGCCAAAGAGCAGCATCCTTCCGGAAATAATGAAATCCGTCGTAGGGAAAAGTGTTCTCATTATCGGCGTTCCCAACACCGAAAGTCCGATGGCGCAAGGGAAGGCGATAATCATATTGGTCTTGACTGCGGTGGCAAGTTTTGCCCTGAAATCCCTTATATTGCCGAGGGTCCACAGAGATACGAGAGTAGGTATCATTGAGGATGCCATCGAAGATGAAATCGCATTAGGAATATTGATAAGGGTACGGTATTTTGAATATACACTCTGGAGTGTCTTCATATCGGCACCTGTGTAGAGGCGTCCCCACATTGTACCGTCGATTATTCCGCTGGCCTGATAAACTGCCTGACTCAGAATTATCGGAATTATGGTGATAAAGAGCATCTTCATAATATCCGAAGGGCTGTCTTTACTGCGGCTGCGGTCGTGCATAAGGTGTTTTGCCATTCTTGGTTTATATGCAAAATAGAGAAATCCAACAAATGCAAGCGCTGAAATCGAACCAAAAAGAGTGCCCATGGTTCCGCCTGCGGCCCCCATACCGTCGTGGTTTTGAGGGTTGGAACATCTTACCATTATCCAGGCAGCAAGAATACTGATAATGGCATTGAAAACCTGCTCTATTATCTGGGAAAAAGCTGTGGGAATCATTGTTTTGCGGCTCTGAAAAAAGCCTCTGACGGTTCCCAGAACTGATACGACAAAAATAGTTGGAGCGAGAACCCTCAACGGAATCGCGAGCCCGTCATATCCTGTGAAACGCTCAAGTGCATTGGATAACGCCAGAAGGATAATCATCATCAAAGCGCCTGCCACGGCGGAAAAAACAAATGCATATTTGAAAATAGTATAGCCATTGCGATATTCTTTTTTTGCAAATTTGCCCGACAGAAGCTTGGACACTGCCAAAGGCATGCTGTAGGAGGACAGAATAAGCGCAAAGGAATATATTTCAAAGGCATAACCGTACAGTCCGTTGGCCTCGTCACCGATGATTGCGGTCATTGGGCTTCTGTAGAGAAGACCTATGATTCTTGATATTATCGAAGCGACTGCAAGTATGGCACCCTGTTTTATGAAATTGTTGTCATTTGATTGTTGTGCTTTCATAATCCTCATTCTCTTTGAATATTTATTTTATCACACAGATACACTAATGATACCACTTTTACAGGATTATTTCCACACAAACAGTAAAAAAAGAGTTCATCATTTTTTCATAATTATAGCGGTTGATTTATGACTGTAAAATTTATATAATGTTGAGAGTAGTATTATTTGGAATACACGAGGTGCATAGATGGATAATAATGACAGAAAAGATAACAAAAAGGGATTTAACATAGGTAGATTTATGATTGTGCTTATTGTGGCACTCGTATTGACCTATTTTGGTTCGACCTTTTTGAAAAGCTGTATAAAGAACTATACGACCAGTGAAATAACCTACACCAAATTTATTCAGATGGTTAAGAATAATGAGGTGAAAGAAGTTGAATACAGCTCCACAAGGATTACGATTGTTCCTAAGGAGCAGAAAAATGACAAGATGAAAATATCCTATTATACGGGATATATCTATGATGAAGAGACCTTCAAGCTTTTGAAGGATAATCCGGATATTCAGGTATCGGCAGCAGTCGAAGAGAATAAGTCGGGAGTAATGGATTTCATACTTATGTATATTCTTCCGTTTATCCTTATCTGGTTGCTCTTAGGCTTTCTTGCAAGGAAAATGTCAGGTAGCGGAGGAATGCTGGGCGTTGGAAAGAGCAATGCCAAGATATACAAGGAACAGAAGACCGGCGTGACCTTTGCGGATGTTGCAGGACAGGATGAGGCAAAGGAATCCGTAAGGGAGATAGTGGACTTTCTTCACAATCCTGCAAAATATACCGAGATTGGTGCCAAGCTTCCTAAGGGCGCACTGCTTGTAGGCCCTCCGGGAACCGGTAAAACATTGCTTGCAAAAGCAGTTGCAGGTGAGGCAGGAGTTCCATTCTTCTCACTTTCCGGCTCTGATTTCGTGGAAATGTTTGTAGGCGTGGGCGCATCCCGTGTGCGTGATTTGTTCAAGCAGGCACAGCAGTCAGCCCCATGTATTATTTTTATAGATGAGATTGATGCCATCGGTAAGAGCAGGGATTCAAGATATGGCGGCAATGACGAAAGAGAACAGACACTGAATCAGCTGCTGGCGGAGATGGACGGATTCGATTCTTCCAAGGGTGTTCTGATTATGGCGGCAACCAACCGTCCGGAAGTGCTGGACAAAGCCCTGTTGAGACCGGGGCGTTTTGACAGAAGAATCATCGTTGACAAACCGGACCTCAAAGGAAGACTTGAAACACTCCGTGTTCATTCCAAGGATGTCCGTATGGATGATACCGTTGACCTTGACGCAATTGCCCTTGCCACAGCAGGTGCTGTTGGTTCGGACCTTGCCAATATCATTAATGAGGCGGCAATCAATGCAGTAAAATGCAGAAGAATTGCAGTCAATCAGGAAGACCTTTTTGAATCTGTTGAAGTGGTTATCGCAGGTAAGGAAAAGAAGGACCGCATTCTCGGAGAAGAAGAGAAAAGAATGGTTGCATACCACGAGGTCGGACATGCACTTATTACATGTCTTATGAAGCATGCAGAACCCGTACAGAAGATTACCATTGTGCCAAGAACAATGGGCTCATTGGGATATACAATGCAGGTACCGGAGGAAGAAAAATTCCTCCAGACCAAGGATGAACTCATTGCGAGAATCGTAACACTTCTTGGCGGACGTGCTGCAGAGGAAATAGTATTCAATACCGCCACAAGCGGTGCTTCTAACGATATAGAGAGGGCAACCAAGATTGCCAGAACCATGGTTTCACAGCTTGGTATGTCTGAGGAATTCGGACTTATGGGATTGGAGACCGTTGAGAACCAGTATCTTGACGGAAGGAGCGTTCTCAACTGTTCTGATAAGACAGCTTCAAGGCTCGACGAGGAAGTTAACAGAATGCTTAAGGAATACTATGAGAAAGCAAAGAGTCTTTTAAGTGAAAATATTATGTGTCTCGACCGTGTTGCCGAATATCTGATTGAGAAAGAGACAATTACCGGAAAAGAATTTATGGAAATTGTCAATCAGGTAAAGGGCACTGATGAAAATAAGGAGGCTGAAGCAGATAATGATTGATTTGCATCTTCACCTGGATGGTTCACTGAGACCGTCCACAGTCAGGGAACTTCTTGAAAAAGAAGGAATTAACTGGACTATTGAGGAAGCCGTAAACAATCTCCGGGTATCAGACAAGTGTGAGAATCTGGAGGATTATTTGAAATGTTTTGATTATCCGCTTAAGGTGCTTCAGGATGCGGAGAACATCACCAGATGTGTTTTTGAACTGGCAGAAGACCTGTATGAACAGGATGTACAATATGCCGAGATAAGGTTTGCACCGATACTCCATCTTGCAAAAGGATTGACAATGGATGAAGTGGTTGAAGCTGCAATAGCCGGTGCAAAGAAAGCGGAAAAAGAATTCCGCGACCTAAGAATCGGTTTGATTCTGTGCTGCATGAGACATTGCTCTGAGGAAGACAATATGAGAACTGTCGAGGTCGCACATAAATATCTGGGAGAGTATGTATGTGCTCTTGACCTTGCAGGGGATGAGGCACATTTTCCGACAGAGAATTTTATCAATGTTTTCAAAAAAGCAAAATTATATCATATACCATTTACAATCCATGCCGGCGAGGCGGCAGGACCTGAGAGCATCTGGCGTGCGCTGGAATTCGGAGCAACAAGAATAGGACATGGAATCAGATGTATCGAGGATTCCACACTGGTGGATTATCTTGCCAGATATGAGATACCGCTGGAGGTATGTCCGATTAGCAATATGCAGACGAGAGTATTTTCGGCGCAGGATACATATCCTCTCAAGGAATTACTGATTAACGGGGTTTGCGTGACCTTGAACACGGACAACAGAACCGTGAGCAACACAACATTGGAGAAGGAAATTGAATATATCAAAACCAATTGCGGCATAGACGATGACGATATCGATGCCATGCTTGCATACTCCCAAAAAGCAAAATTTCTTAAGGATTAAGTAGGAGTCAGAATTGTACGAGGGATTTTTTGACATAGAAGAGGAACTTAAAAAGCTTCCGGCCAAGCCGGGGGTGTATATTATGCACGATGCCACGGATGAGATAATCTATGTGGGCAAGGCTATCAGCCTGAAGAACCGGGTGAGACAGTATTTTCAGTCCTCCAGAAATCATTCTTCCAAAATAAAGCAGATGGTGCATAATGTTCAGAGGTTTGAATATATTATTACAGATTCTGAACTTGAAGCCCTTGTATTGGAGTGCAATCTGATTAAGCTGCACCAGCCAAGGTATAATACAATGCTCAAGGATGACAAGAGCTATCCATATATCAAAATAACAGTCAATGAGGAATATCCGAGAATTTTGTCGTCGAGGGAACTTAAGAAGGACAAATGTCGATATTTCGGGCCTTTTACCAGCGGGAAAGCGGTGAACGATACGATTGACCTTCTCAATAAAACCTATGGTCTGAGAACCTGCAGGAGGAATCTGCCAAAGGATATCGGCAAAGAAAGAACCTGCCTCAATTATCATATCGGACAATGTTCAGGGGTATGTCAGGGATATATTTCCAAGGAAGAATACAATGACAGGATTGAAAAGGCCATTGATTTCCTTGAGGGAAGATATAACGGAATCACGGCAAGACTTAAACAGCTGATGCAGGAGTCTTCGGATAAATTGGAATTCGAGCAGGCGGCGGGCTACAGGGATATGTTGGAAAGCGTAAAATACATTTCCCAGAAGCAAAAAATAACCAACAGCGATATGAAGGATAAGGATATCGTTGCAGCGGCAGCGGATGACAAGGACTGCGTGGTTCAGGTATTTTTTATCAGGGGCGGCAAGCTTATTGGGCGCGAGCATTTTCATATGACCTTGAACGGAGAAGAGCAGATGGCGGATATTCTCACGAATTTTACCAAACAGTACTACGTGGGAACACCGTATATTCCGTCCACAATTATGATTCAGGAACCGTTGCAGGACGAAGAATTAATCAGCAGGTGGCTTACAGATAAAACCGGACATTCCGTCAAATTTGTCGTACCAAAAAAAGGGGACAAAGAAAAATTGCTTGAATTGGCAAGAAAGAATGCCGAGAATATTCTTTTGCAGGATAAGGAAAAAATATTGCGGGAGGAAGCGCGTACCATCGGGGCAGTCAGAGGAATATCAGAATTAATCGGATTGTCAGATGTTCACAGGATGGAAGCTTATGATATTTCCAACATAAGCGGTGTCCTGTCGGTGGGATCAATGGTGGTATTTTACGATGGAATGCCAAGGCGCAATGATTACCGCAAATTCAGAATAAAGACAGTAATTGGACCTGACGACTATGCGTCAATGAGAGAGGTATTGACCAGAAGATTCACCCATGAAGGCGATGGAGGTTTTGAGGTCAGACCGGACATGATAATGATGGATGGCGGCAAGGGACAGGTTAATACAGCGCTGTCCGTGTTGGAAAAGCTTGGAATTGACATTCCTGTATGCGGTATGGTTAAAGATGATAACCACAGAACCCGCGCTTTGTGGTATAATGGAAGCGAGGTTCCGATTGATACCGGAAGCGAGGAATTCAAATTAATTACAAGAATTCAGGATGAGGCACATAGATTTGCCATCACCTTCCACAAAAATCTCAGAAGCAAAGCCCAGATTCATTCGATACTTGATGATATCGAAGGAATCGGACCGGCAAGAAGAAAAGCGTTGATGCAGCATTTCAAAGATATCGAAGCAATAAAGAATGCCTCCGTGGAAATGCTCTCTGAGGTACAGGGAATGAATCAGACGGTGGCATTGAAGGTATATAATTTTTTTCACTCGGATAAATAAAGGAGGTTCAGGATGGCTGAAGAACTTAAGGTAGACAAGATAATTGAGAAGATGAATCTCAAGATTCTTACACCGGACATTCCAACTGAAAACAAAAAGGTTACGGTTCCGGACATTAACAGACCGGCGTTGCAGCTGGCAGGATTTTTTACTCATTTCGACAGTGAACGTGTTCAGATTATCGGACATGTCGAAACGGCATATTTGGAGACTCTGGAGGGGGAGACCAAGCGTGAGCGGTACGAGAAACTGCTCTCCAGTAATGTTCCCTGCATAGTATTTTGCAGAAATGAGGAGCCCGATGAATTGATGATTCAGGAGGCGAGAAAATACCAGATTCCGCTGTTGCAGACAGACAAAACAACATCTTCTTTTGAAGCGGAGATAATCCGATGGATGAAGGTAATGCTGGCACCGATGATGACAATTCACGGCGTGCTGGTGGATGTGTACGGCGAAGGCGTGCTTATTACCGGCGAAAGTGGTATTGGTAAAAGCGAGGCGGCACTGGAGCTTATCAAGAGAGGCCACAGACTTGTAACGGATGATGTTGTTGAGATAAGAAAAGTCAGTGATGAGACGCTTATCGGTACGGCACCGGAGATTACAAGACATTTTATCGAGCTTAGAGGTATCGGTATTATCGATGTAAAAACGCTTTTCGGTGTTGAAAGTGTTAAGGAGACCCAGTCAATTGATATCGTGATTCATCTGGAGGACTGGGACAGGGATAAACAGTATGACAGATTCGGTATGGAGGATGAATATACGGAGATTCTTGGCAACAAGGTCGTATGCCATAATCTTCCGGTCAGACCCGGTCGAAATCTTGCGGTTATCGTTGAATCCGCAGCGGTCAACTGGAGACAGAAAAAAATGGGTTACAATGCCGCAAAAGAACTCTATAACAGAATTCAGGGCAATTTTATGAATAACAAGTAAGGAGACAAAAGAAAATGGGAAAATTATGTTTTGGTGTGGATCTTGGCGGAACTACCGTTAAGATGGGACTTTTCACAGTGGAAGGTTCATTGCTTGAGGATTGGGAAATTCCAACAAGAAAGGAAGAAAAGGGTGCATATGTCATAGACGATATTGCGGAGTCAATTCTCAATAAAATCACGGAAAATGCACTTAACAGAGAAGATATAGTGGGTGTCGGAATCGGTGTTCCGGGTCCTGTAACTCCTACGGGAATTGTAAAAGGATGCGTTAATATCGGCTGGGGAGATACCGCAGTTGAAGAACTTTTGAAGGATAAAACAGGATTTCCTGTCAAAGCCGGCAACGATGCCAATGTAGCAGCTCTTGGAGAACTGTGGCAGGGCGGCGGAAAAGGTAACAGCAGCCTTGTTATGGTAACACTGGGAACAGGTGTTGGCGGCGGTATCGTACTTGGTGGCAAAATCATCACCGGTGCAAACGGCGCAGCCGGTGAAATCGGGCATATGTCAGTTGTATATGATGAAACAGAGACATGTAACTGCGGCAAAAAAGGCTGTCTTGAGCAGGTTGCCAGCGCAACGGGAATTGTCAAGGAGGCAAAGAGATTTCTTGCATCCGGCAATGAGGATTCTTCATTGCGAAGCATCGAAAATTTCTCAGCAAAAGATGTTTTCGATGAAGCTAAAAAAGGCGATGCCATCGCTGTTAAGACTGTTGAACGTCTTGGAGAATATCTTGGAATTGCCCTCGGACACATCGCCTGCGTTGTGGACCCTGATGTATTCATCATTGGCGGCGGAGTTTCAAAGGCAGGGGGATTCCTGATTGACACAATTACAAAATACTATGTTGAAAAGACATACCCACAGTGCAAAAAGACTCCGATTAAACTTGCAACACTTGGCAACAGCGCAGGAATTTACGGAGCAGCAAAGCTTGTAATTGAATAGGAGTAGTCATGGATTTTTTATCCGAATTATATAATATTTACGATAGAGAAAATATTTTTACTGATGAACCCATGAACATTCATACGACCTTCAGAGCCGGCGGACCAGCGAAATATCTGGTTAAACCGGCTTTGACCAGTCATATAATTGATACAATCAGACTGTGCAGAAAATATGATGTTCCATATACCGTTGTAGGAAACGGAAGCAATATTCTGGTGTCCGACAAAGGCTATGACGGTCTTGTTATTCTTATTTCGGATGAACTCGGAAGGGTTGAAGTTAATGGAAAAAGAATAACGGCAGGAGCCGGTGCGATGTTGTCTAAGGTGGCAAATGCCGCGCTCAAGGCATCCCTTAAGGGAATGGAATTTGCGGCAGGGATTCCCGGCACGGTGGGCGGCGCCTGCGTTATGAATGCAGGAGCTTATGGTGGGGAGATTAAGGATGTAATTGTCAGTGCAAAAGCAGTGGACAGAGACGGAAATATCCTTGATTTTACCGTGGATGAAATGGAACTTTCTTACAGGCATAGTATTTTTGCGGACAATGAGTATATTATTGTTGAGGCGGTATTTGAACTGGAAGAGGGCGACGTTGCAGAAATATCTTCCATTATGAAGGAACTGGCGGCAAAAAGAAGAGAGAAACAACCGTTGGAATATCCGAGCGCCGGAAGCACTTTTAAGCGTCCGACCGGTTATTTTGCGGGCGCGCTCATAGAAGAAGCAGGTCTTAAAGGCAGGGGCGTGGGCGGCGCCAGAGTGTCGGAAAAGCACGCCGGATTCGTTATTAATTACGATAACGCAACCGCCGCAGATATCCTCGATACAATCAATTTGGTGAAGGAAGAGGTTGCAAAAAAGAGCTCTGTCATGCTGGAATGTGAGATTAAGTTTCTGGGAATGTTTTAGTTTTTGTACTTGACGGAAAAGAATTTGTGTAGTAATAATTTTATTTGTAGGCTGCAGGATAAGGATAAACTGATGAGAATTGTAATTGTTACTGGTATGTCCGGAGCCGGCAAAAGAACCGCTCTCAAGGTATTTGAGGATGCGGATTACTATTGTGTTGACAATTTGCCGGTGGAGCTTATACCTAAATTTGTTGAACTTGCAATGACAAGTAAGAGCAAAATTGAAAATATTGCCATGGGAATTGATGTGAGAAGCGGAGATTCGTTTCCGAATCTTGAGAGGATTCTTGATGAACTTGATGAAAAGGATTGCAAGTACGATATTCTTTTCCTTGAGGCGGAAGATGATGTGCTTGTGAAGCGATACAAGGAGACCAGGCGCAATCATCCCCTTGCAGGCGATAACCGCGTTATGGAAGGTATTGCAATGGAACGCGAGGAAATTGCATTTCTTAAAAAGCGCGCGAATTATATTATTGATACCACCACTCTTTTGACGAGGGAGCTCAAGCAGGAGATTGAAAAAATCTTTTTCGAGAATGAGGGCTTCAACAATCTAGTGGTTACGGTTTTGTCCTTTGGTTTCAAGTATGGAATACCCGAGGATGCCGATTTGGTTTTTGATGTAAGATTTTTACCTAATCCGTATTATATAGATGAATTGAGACCCCTGACGGGTAATGATAAGCCGATTCAGGACTTTGTCCTGCAATGCGGGCAGGCGGAGGTCTTTGTTACCAAAACTGTTGATTTACTGGAATTTCTGATTCCTAACTATATACTTGAGGGCAAAACAAGACTTGTGGTGGCAGTGGGCTGCACGGGAGGAAAACATCGCTCCGTCACACTAGCCAATGAACTGTATCACCGCCTTTCGGGTCAGCAGTTTGGCCTCAAAATAGACCACAGGGATATTGATTTGGATACGAAGACGAAGAAATAGGTGATGGGATGTCATTTTCGACCAATGTTAAGAAGGAACTGGCCGCAGTAATAGCTCCGGCAAGACATTGCAGACTTGCGGAACTGGCAGCAATACTTGGAATTTGCGGCGATATATATACCACGGATTCGGGTGCCCGCTACATTCAGATAATCAGTGAGCACGACTATGTAATCAATAAAAGTCAGATTTTAATCAAAAAATCATTTGACTACGAGTCCGAAGTTGCTGTAAGGTATAATACGGTGACAAAAAGCAAGACATATATTTTAACGGTGAACCAGAGCTCGGTGGCACATAAGATACTGCTTTCCACCAGAATTATGGATGTGAATGGTCGTATTAAACCGGATATGGCGTTGGTTGATACGGTTGGAATTAGTAATATTTGCTGTAAAAGAGCATTCCTGAGAGGTGCATTTATCACAAGTGGTTCAATCAGTGATCCTGAAAAATCGTACCATCTTGAAATTGCCGCTCTTGGCCTAGAAAAAGCAAAACAGCTGATGGATTCAATCAACAGCTTTGACCTGGATGCACGAATAGTGGAACGAAGACGTTCTCAGGTGGTATATCTCAAGGAAGGTTCACAGATAACCGATATGCTTAATGTTATGGGAGCGCATCATTCGCTTTTGGAAATGGAGAATGTCCGTGTATTGAAGGATGTTCGAAATTCAATTAACAGGAAAGTAAACTGCGAGACAGCTAATCTGAACAAAACAGTCAGTGCGGCATATAAGCAGATTGCTGATATAAATTACATTAATAAAGTGATGGGACTTTCGAAGCTTGAACCACATCTGGAGGAGCTTGCGAGACTGAGGCTGCAGTTCACGGACATTCCTCTCAAGGAATTGGGCGAAAAGCTGTCCGAACCTGTTGGTAAATCCGGCGTTAACCATCGTTTGAGAAAAATAAGCGAAATTGCCGAGCGACTCAGAGAACAGTCACATCAGGAGGAGAATTATGATTCAGAAAGTAATTAAAGTCGAAGTAAATGCGGGTATGGAGGACCGCCCGGTTCCTACATGCGTACAGATTGCAAGCCAGTTTGAGAGCTCAATTCACATTGCTATCGGTAGCAAGAAGGTAAATGCGAAGAGCCTTCTCGGAATGATGACAATTGGCTTTACTGCGGGAGATGAGATTGAAGTGATGGCAGAGGGAACTGATGAGGCTCAGGCTATAGCCGAACTTGAGAAATATCTCACAGCAAAATAGACTATAATATTTTTGATATACGGAGCATGCATTTCTGCGGAGATGCATGCTTTTTTTGTCTTTAAGGCGGTAAAAAGGCTAATCAGGCGTCCCACAGGAAATCTTGCGGAAAATAGAGAAAATATGGTATAATATCCAGAATAAACGGAAAGGAAATGCCGGCCGTAGCAATACGCCGGTTGGGGATATAAGAATGGCATTTACCCATCTTCATGTGCATACTGAATACAGTCTTTTGGATGGTTCAAGTAAAATAAAAGAACTGGTTGCCAGAGCTAAAGAGCTAGGTATGGACAGTCTTGCGATTACTGACCATGGTGTTATGTATGGCGCCATTGATTTTTACAAGGCTGCCAACGAAGTGGGAATTAAGCCGATTATCGGCTGCGAGGTCTATGTATCGCCGGGTTCGCGCTTTGATAAGGAAACGGGGGCCGGTGAGGATAAATATTATCATCTAGTATTGTTGGCTGAAAACAACATTGGATACAGCAATCTTATCAAAATAGTATCCAAGGGCTTTGTTGATGGTTATTATTATAAACCTCGTGTAGATTATGAGGTGCTTGAGACTTATTCTGAGGGCATTATCGCTCTGAGTGCCTGCCTTGCAGGTGAAATACCCAAATATCTTGTCCGCGGGTTGTATGAAGAAGCCTGCAAATCAGCCTTGCATTATCAGGAGATTTTCGGAAAAAACAATTTTTTCCTGGAGTTGCAGGACCATGGCATTCCGCAGCAGAAGCTCGTTAATCAGCAGTTAGTTAAGATGAGCAGGGAGCTTGGAATTGAGCTGGTGGCTACCAACGACAGCCATTACACGCTTGCTGAGGATGCGGGACCCCATGATGTTTTGCTCTGCATCCAGACGGGTATGAAGGTATCCGATGAAAACAGAATGCGTTATGAGGGCGGTCAGTTCTACCTGAAATCCGAGGAGGAGATGAAGACACTTTTCACCTATGCTCCTGAGGCAATAGAGAATACTCACAAAATTGCAGAGAGATGCAATGTAAGCATAGTATTTAACGAATATAAGCTTCCTCATTACGAGGTGCCGGAAGGTTTTAGTTCTTACAGCTACCTGGAACATCTGTGCAAGGAGGGTCTGGTAAAGAGATATGGTGAACTCGCTCCGACACATGAGGAGAGATTGTCCTATGAGTTGGGAGTAATTTCTTCAATGGGCTTTGTGGATTATTTTCTTATTGTGTGGGATTTTATCAATTATGCCAAGAGCAACGGGATTGCAGTGGGACCGGGCCGAGGTTCGGCAGCGGGCTCCATTGTTGCATACTGCCTTGCCATCACGGATATTGACCCTATAAAATACAATCTTATCTTTGAACGCTTCCTTAATCCGGAGCGTGTTACGATGCCTGATATTGATATAGATTTCTGCTATGTCCGCCGTCCGGATGTCATCCGCTATGTCATGGACAAATACGGCAAGGACAGAGTGGTGCAGATTGTTACCTTTGGAACAATGGCGGCGAGAGGTGTAATCAAGGATGTGGGGCGTGCCCTTGAGATACCTTATGCAAGAACCGACCAGCTTGCCAAGATGATTCCTATGGAGATAGGAATAACAATTGACAAAGCACTGGCAGGGGACCGCGAATTCAAGGCTCTGTACGATAACGATGCTGAAGTAAAACAGCTTATAGATACCTGCAGGAGACTGGAGGGATTGCCAAGGCATACATCAATGCATGCAGCGGGTGTGGTTATCGGTCCTCAGGCAATTGACGATTTTGTGCCTTTGTCAAGAGCTTCAGACGGAACTCTTACAACGCAGTATACAATGACCACCATTGAGGAGCTGGGACTTCTCAAGATGGACTTCCTCGGACTGAGAACACTGACGGTAATTCAGAATGCGGAAAGACTTGTGAACCACAGGCCGGGAATGAATTTTTCAATCAATGAAATAGATTACAATGACAAGGAAGTTCTGGATATGATAGGCACGGGCAGAACTGAGGGCGTGTTCCAGCTTGAAAGTGCCGGAATGAAAAGCTTCATGAAGGATTTGAAGCCAACCTGTCTGGAGGATTTGATAGCCGGTATTTCCCTCTATCGTCCGGGACCTATGGATTTTATTCCGAGATATATCAAAGGAAAGAACGACCACGAGTCCATCACATATGCCTGTCCGCAGCTTGAACCGATACTTGCTCCAACTTACGGCTGTATTGTGTATCAGGAACAGGTTATGCAGATTGTCCGTGACCTTGCCGGATACAGCATGGGCAGAAGCGATATGGTGCGAAGAGCTATGTCCAAAAAGAAACAGTCGGTTATGGAAAAAGAACGACACAACTTCATCTTTGGTAACAGTGAGGAAGGTGTGCCGGGATGTATCGCCAACGGCATTCCTGAAAAGGTTGCGTCCGATATCTATGATGCAATGATGGATTTTGCGAAATATGCATTCAACAAATCCCATGCGGCCTGCTATGCCTATGTGGCATTTCAGACAGCTTATCTTAAACACTACTATCCGGTGGAATTTATGGCAGCGCTTATGACCAGCGTTATGGACAATACCGGTAAGGTCTCAAAATATATTATGGAATGCCGCCAGATGGGAATTGAGATTCTTCCGCCTGACATTAATCTTGGAGACGGCGACTTTACGGTGGGTGACAACAAAATCAGATACGGATTGTCTTCAATAAAGAGCCTTGGCCGCCCGGTTATCGAGGCAATAGTTAAGGAGCGTGAAGACAACGGACCGTATTCGGATATCAGGGATTTTGTGACGAGACTTTCCGGCAAAGAGGTTAACAAGAGAACTCTTGAAAGCCTGATTAAATCCGGAGCCTTTGACGGTTTCGGTCTCAACAGAAGGCAGATGATGTTAATGTATTCCGAGATAGTGGATTCCGTAGTCAAGGAGAGCAAGGAATCCATCGCAGGACAGATGAGTCTTTTTGATATGTTTTCCTCCGAGGATAAGCCGATGGAGACAATTCCGCCAAAGGTTGAGGAATACAACCTTGAGGACAGGCTTTCGATGGAAAAGGAAGTGCTGGGAATATATATCAGCGGACATCCAATGGATGATTACAAAGAACTCTGGGAGAAAAACATCAACGCCATGTGTTCTGATTTTGAATATGATGACGAAATCGGCAATATCAAGGTCAGGGACACGGACAGAGTTGTTGTGGGAGGTATTGTATCCAATATCAGGCAGAAGTTAACCAAGGATGGCAAAACCATGGCTTACTGCAATATCGAGGATATGACGGGAACAATCGAGGTTGTGGTTTTCCCTAAAACCTATATGAACTACAGAAGTCTGTTTTACGAGGATAATAAGGTATTCATGATGGGTAATGTAGACGACAGGGATATTGAGAATGCCAAGCTCCTCTGCAGCAAGGTCATTCCTTTTGACGATATTCCAAAGGATTGCTGGATAAAATTTGCCAGTAAGCAGGAATACATGGACAGGGAAAAGGAATTATATTCAATTATTCAGTCTTCGGATGGTAACGACCGCGTGATAATATATTGTGAGGCTGAAAAAATTAAGAAAACAATGCCGCTTTCAAACACAATTAAAGCACAGGGCGATACCCTTATGAAGTTAATTGAAGCTTTTGGCGCAAAAAATGTAAAAGTCGTCGAAAAATCTATTGAAAAATAAGTGATTTTATCATAAAATATTTTTAATGTTGTGAAAGAATGCATAGAAGATATGCCAGTATATAATTTGGAGGTATGAAAATGTCAGAAATTAAAACTATTGCCGTTCTTACCAGCGGTGGAGATGCTCCGGGAATGAATGCTGCAACAAGAGCAGTTGTCAGAACAGCACTTGCAAAGGGAATGAAGGTAAAGGGAATTCTTAAGGGATACAATGGCCTTCTCAATGAAGAAATCATTGATATGGATGCTTCAAGCGTATCTGACACAATTGACAGAGGCGGTACATTGCTTTATACAGCAAGATGTCTTGAATTCATTGACCCTGAATATCAGAAGAAGGGTGCAGAGGTTTGCCGTAAGCACGGAATTGAAGGCCTCGTAGTTATCGGTGGTGACGGTTCTTTCAAGGGAGCTCAAAAACTTTCCGCGCTTGGAATCAACACAATCGGAGTTCCGGGAACAATCGATCTTGATATCGCATGTACGGAATACACAATTGGATTTGATACTGCAATTAATACAGCAATGCAGGCTATTGATAAAATAAGAGATACATCAACCTCACATGAGAGATGTTCAATCATCGAAGTAATGGGTAGAAATGCAGGACACATCGCTTTGTGGTGCGGTATTGCCAACGGTGCAGAGGATATTCTTTTACCGGGAAAATATGACTTCAACGAGGAAGCTATTATCAATAAGATTATTGAGAACAAGAAGAGAGGTAAAAAACATTACATCATCGTTAATGCAGAAGGTATCGGACATTCAACATCAATGGCTAAGAGAATTGAAGAAGCAACCGGCATTGAGACAAGAGCAACAATTCTCGGACACATGCAGAGAGGCGGAAGCCCAACCTGTAAGGACCGTGTGTATGCTTCAATGATGGGTGCATACGCAGTTGACCTTCTTGCAGATGGCAAGTCAAACAGAGTAGTTGCATATACCAATGGCAAATTTGTTGACTATGACATCGATGAAGCACTTGCAATGACCAAGGATGTTGATCAGGAAATGTACGAAGTAAGTAAGCTTCTTTGCAGATAATCAGAGGTAACGATTTTGATTACGAGTAGCAGTAATTCACAGATCAAAAATATTATATCTTTGCTTAAAAAGTCCGGGGAACGCAAACGCCGCGGGCTTTTTGTTATTGAAGGAATAAGAATGTTCAGCGAAATTCCTTCGGAGAGAATTGATAAGATTTATGTATCGGAGTCCTTTGTGAAAAACAATATGGATATCCTTGACGGACATTCATATGAAATTGTCAGCGACAGAGTATTTGAACAGATGTCCGATACTAAAACACCTCAGGGAATAATGGCAACAGTTAAGATGCTGTCATACAGACTTGAAGATATTATTGCCGGGGATAATCCTCTGGTGGTTATGCTGGAGAATATACAGGACCCGGGCAATCTTGGCACAATAATCAGAAGCTCTGAGGGGGCGGGCGTTAACGGAATAATAATGTCAAAGGATACTGTTGATATATACAATCCCAAAACAATACGCTCAACCATGGGGGCACTTTTCAGAATGCCTTTTGTCTATGCGGAGAATTTTCAGGAGGTGTTGAATAGCCTGAATTGCAGGGGATTTAATACCTGCAGTGCATGTCTTGACGGCGCCGTAGATTATTGCACTATCGATTACAGAGGTGCAACAGCAATTATTATAGGCAATGAGGGCAACGGTCTTACAAGGGACACTATTGAGAATTCCAAGTCCGGAATTAAGATTCCGATGAGTGGTGGACTTGAATCCCTCAATGCAGCGGTATCCACTGCAATTATTGCATATGAGGCAAGAAGACAGAGAAATATGTAATAGCAAAACACGGGATTAAGAGTACGAAATTTGACAAAGATAATGCAGTATGTTACAATACACAGGATTTAACATTTTTGTAACATTTGATTGTACTTGTTAGATTCACCGGCGCAAGTTCTTATGTACCGGTGGTATGAGCTTGATACATTTGATGTATGTAAGCAAATGGAGGTTAATATGAGATTCAAAAACAGAAAGACTCCTGTGCTTGTCCTTCTGGGATTTATCCTGGTTGTTCAGATAGTCTTTTCGGGAATCCGACGCTCAGATGACTCACCTCAAACTCAGAATGCGGTTGTAGTAGCCGAGAATGAGACAACGGAAGAAAGTACATCTTCAGAGAAAAAGATTCCAATCACCGAAGAAGAAGTTGTTTCTGCGGACTTGAATGTTGTTTACAGAAGTGATTTAACTTCGACCGAGGTTGTCGATGAATTTGAAAGCAGTATTGACAATGGTGATTATGACAACAAAATAGTATCATATACTAATGAGAAACTTTGTGTATACAGTAAACCGAATTTGAAATCTTCGGTTGTTGGTATTATGTATTCCGGTACTGAAGGAAATATCATCAAGAAAGGTGCTGTATGGACTCAGATTAAGTCAGGAAAGATTACAGGTTATGTCCGCAATACGGATGTACTTTTTGGAGAAGAAGCCCAGATAATGGCAGAAAGCATTGGAAACCGTGTAGCAATAGCTAACACTGATGCATTGTGCGTATATTCAGAAGAAGATGCTCACTCAGATATTCTGACATCCTTCAAGAAGGGGACCAAGCTCAAGGTCTGCGAATCCAATTCGAAGTGGACTCTGGTGTCCACATCCAAGGGATACGGTTATGTCAGAAATCAGGATGTAGCATATAATTACGGACTGGGAAAAGCAATAACAATTTCAGAAGAAAAAGAACGTCAGGCGGAAGAAGCCAAAAGGGCGGCTGAGGAGGCTGCCAAGAGAGCTGAGGAGAGTGCGGAATCAAAGTATTCTTCAACCTCTTCAACAAACAGAGGAGCTTTTTCATTATCTGCTGAAGAACTTCATCTTCTTGCAACCATCGTCTACTATGAGGCCGGATGGGAGCCTGCGGAAGGTCAGCTGGCAGTTGCCAATGTTGTATTGAACCGTATGGTATCAAGTGAATTCAGACAGAATACGATTGCTGAAGTAATATATGCTCCGGGTCAGTTCTCAGGTGTTGCCGAGGACGGTGGTCCGTCAGCAAGATTCAGAAATGAATATCTCTGCCTCAGCAATGAGGAACTCAATTACAGAGGATGCTATGATGTAGCATTACAGGCAGCGGCAGGTGTCAATAATATTGGAGATTATATGTTCTTCATAGGGGCTGACCATGCCAATTACGGAAGATATACAAATTATACGATTATTAATAATCACTGTTTTTACAAGTATTAGACGACAATCAGGTTTGCAGCGATGCAAACCTGTCGTTTTTTTCTTGACGAGGCACTGATACAGTGATATTATTTAAATACTAGGGATAGAGTACATGATGAATATTTTTTCAAGGGTTATCTTGTATGGCATTCTCTGTGTAATGCCATTCTTTGTAAAAAACAAATATTTTGATATGTCAGTCGCAAAGAGCCGGTTTTTTAATGTGTTTCTAATTGCGGTTTTTATTTCCCTTATTTTAGCAATACCATTGTATTATATTGTTGGTAAGAGTAAAGAAAAACACGTTGGAATCAGAATATGCCGACAGGAGATAGCGGCTGTTTTTTTTGCCGGAATTGTCCTGATTTCCATGCTGCTTAGTGCGGACCCGGTTGCTTCACTCTGGGGTACGAAGGGCTGGAAGGTTGGCGGCTTTACTTTGCTTGGCGTGATATCTATCTATTTCTTCCTTTCGCGGAATCTGGAAGTCAAGGATAATATCTGGTATGCCGTGGCATTTGCAAACATTGCAATATTTCTTTTTACAATATTGCATAGTATGAAGGTGGACATATTCGGATTACATAAGGGAATTAATCCGCAACAATATTTTGACTACATGTCGACGATTGGCCAGAAGAACTGGCTGTCGGGATATTTATCACTAATTTACATATTCTTTGTTGGTAAATTTATTATATCATCAAAGAAATTTGAGATAGTACTGTATGGTGTGGTTGTGGCTTTTGGAACAATGAATGTTGTTCTTTCCGGAAGCGATGGTACATATATTGCAATAGCTCTTTGTGCTGCTTTTGCCATACCGTTTGTTATGAAGAATAAGAATAATTTGTCACGCTTTATGCTGATACTTATATATTTCGGATGCTCTTTGATGCTGGTTGATTTGCTGCCGGTATTCAGAGATAAGGCGCTTGCTATGGGGGACGGAATACCGGGCATGTTGCTTAACAGAATGATATATTTGCCTCTTCTTGCAGTTGCAATAGGCTTTTTTGTATTTCTGAGATTGTATAAAAAGGAACTGTCAGGGAGATTTTCGCTTATTTCAACTATTATTCTGGAAATACTCTGGGGCATCAGTATTGCATTGGTTGTGGTTAATATTATAAGAGAATTCAGTCCGGAATGGGGAACCGGCAGGGGTAAAATATGGATAAGGGGCTGGAACAGTTTTAAAGGATTTTCAATTAAGGAGAAGCTGCTGGGAGTGGGACCCGAGCTGCTTGCTCCGTATTTTGAAAAGACAATGAAAGTCAGACTTCTGGTTGCTCACAGTGAATTTTTGCAGTATCTTATGAGCACCGGTATTCTGGGTGTAATCAGCTATTGCGCTATTTGGGTGGGTGTGATTGCAGCATATTTTAAAAACAGGCTTTGGCAGCGTAATGAAGTAATATATGTGTTGCCATTGACGGCATATCTTGGACAGGCCTTTATTAATAGTCCGGGTGTGCTTAATGTATGTATTCTATCAATCTTTTTTGCGGTAATGCGGATTGAGATTAATAAGAATAAAAATAGAGAAAGAAGGGAAAGAAACATATGAGAAAAATGAAAAAATTTGTTGCCAGCTTTCTGGTAATGTGCTTGTTCATTGCTACATTTGCTCAGAACGCTTTTGCCAATGAAGGATTTAAATCCATGTTTGGTGAGGGTATGCAATATGATGCAAGCGGCGATGCAAGCGGTGACGCAAGCGGCGATGCAAGCGGTGACGCAAGCGGTGATGCAAGTGGAGACGCGGGCACAGATTGGAATAGCATCGAAGCAACAGAATTGAGGCTTTGCGATTATACTATGCAAGAGTGGATCAACCCGGACGAGATTGATCTTAACGAGGTTGAACTTAAAAAGTATTACAGATTTTCGGGTAATACGGCATGGATTACTTATACTCCTGAGAAGTCCGGAGATTATCGCATTGAAGTATCCGGTCCGGAAGAAAATTCTTATAGTTATTCACTCTACGAGAAAGATAATGCTAGTGAGGACGAATCTTATAACTATTACCGATGGGACAGTTGGAGCAGTTATGGTTGTAGTTCAAGCACAGCATGGTTAACAGAGGGAGAGACCTATATCATCGCATTCGAATATGGGAATAAATCGGATGTAAGCTCATTGATAAGGCTTACAAGGATATATGATCTCAGCGTTGATTATTTTGAATGCAATGGCAGAAAAATCAATACTTATAACGCCGATATATACTATGATGAGACAAAATTGCAGGAAGAATTCATAATCAAGCCTGTATTGTCAGATTGTGCACCGGAAGATTATAGCTGTAAGTGGATAATGGGGGATGAACAATATACTACAAAGGAACTCAAAATAACCACTGAAGATATAATTAAGAGTAAAGCAGACTGTATTGAATTATATGTTTTATATGAAGATGAAAGCAGTTGGTGTGATATTGGACTGGAACCTAAAGAAACCATTAATTATACAGCATATGTTGATGGAAAAACCGGTACGAAAGTATGCTTTACCGGCATAGAAGATGAATCACATACTTTAAGTATTATGGCTGATTATAAGGGCAATAAGGAAGATGTTCTCTGTGAATGGGACGTCTTTGTCGATGACAGCTATGAGATGATTGAAGAGGGACCGGAGTTGACTGTTACCAATGACTATACAAGTGGATACAGAGCACATATGTATGTGTTGGATGAAAATGATTCACTAGTCCTGGAACGATATGTATATTTCGACATAAGGAATGCAAGCGAAAATAGTTATGAAGCAGAAGTGCAGGTGTTTTGGGCAGAGGGTGATCCAATAACACTGGACCCGAGCACTGAATTTGCTAATATTAAAGTGCCGGAAGATGCGTATTGGAATACAAGTCAATATTCAGATTTGGGAGAAAATCAGAACGGCAGCACACTTGATTTGGCATACAGTGAGGATATTGATTGGGTAACATGTGATTTTTATATTGAGAATGATTATTACTTTATAAAATATTATATGATTCCTTCAAAGGGCAATTTCTATTTTGACGGAAAGGCAGCAAGTCTTGATACTTATGATGCAAATTCAATCAGAACATTCCGTGTTGATGACGGAACTGACCATACCCTTGAATATAAGGAAGAAGGCGTAGAATGCATATGGTATCAAAGAGTGGGAACGAATGATGAATATAAAATAATTTCCAGGGGTTCAACATGCAAAATAAATGATATTAGAGCTAGGAGAGATTTTAAACTCTATTTGATTTACAATTCCGGGGAAGCTAAAGTAATTTACGAGT
>JAEDHB010000020.1 GCA_016297265.1 Butyrivibrio sp. | reverse complement strand
CTCTTGCAAGGGTTGCATTGGAGGTGATTGTAACATCTTTGTAGCTTGAACCAATGAAGTAACGGAATATATATCCTGTCGCCTTGGTATTGCGGGTCCAGGTTGTTGTCACTCTTCTGGTTGCATTATTTACTGCGCTCTTAATTACAGGTGCCGTAAGATATACATTTCTCTTCTTGGTTCCTGCAACTGATTTGTAGGTAACACCGCCATAAAGCTTATTGGCAACTATATAATAGGTATAGGTGGCTCCGTTGATCTTTGCTGCGGTATCCAGATATGATGATACCGTTGATCCCACAGTTTTAACCAATGCATATTTGCCGGTTCCGATGCTTCTGTAGATACTGTAGCCGGTTGCTCCTGTTACCTTGTTCCATGTTACCGTGGTTCCTTTTGCGGATGGTGTCAGTGTTTTAACTGCAGGTGCTGATACATATGCTGTAGTTGCTGTCTTTGATGATACTGCAAATACAATTTTTGAATCTTCTTCCTTAACAAATGGTCTTACATAGTAGCTGTATACTGCTCCGCTGGTTTTTGCTGCGGTGTCAAGATAGCTCACTGTTGCATTACTTCCGACATCCGTAACTTTTACATATGCACCCGAGCCGGTTTTCCTGTATATGCTGTATCCTGATGCATTGGCTGTCTTGCTCCAGCTTAACTTAACTCCTGTTGCTGTATTGGCAACAGTAAGTGTTGGTTTAGTCAATACATAAACCGCCTCCGTCACATAATCCTTAGAAGTGTATTCTTTTGTTTCTGACTCGGTAAAGGATACCACCCTATACTGATACTTTGTTCCGTATACTCTGGCAGTCGTATCCTTAAAGCTCAGAATATCATTGTCATACACATTTAACAGGCGTTTCATTTCGCCCCCGTTAACACTTCTGTATATAGTATATCCTGTGGCATTATCCACCTTGTTCCATTTCAGGCTGATTCCGTCTGTTTCAACAGTCTGGGTAGCAATTGCTCTTTGAGGAAGAATATCATAGGTTTTTTCAATGTCGGACACAGGAACATTGGTAAATGTAACTTTAAGCTTATACGTTCCAATCTCTTTACTGTTTTCCTCATATACTACGGAATAATAATCCGTTGACAGAACATCTCCGTTGTTATCCTTGACGGTCACTTCAGGGAATTGATTTTTGCCATTATATTCAAGACTTGTATCACTTAGACTAACATCAATTGTAACACCCGGCTTAGCTTCATATTGTGCAGCAATGCGATAATTTCCATTCATTACGAGGCTGTATTCACTATCCGTACTAAGTTTATTCCGTTTATGAATTTCATTAAAATATGAATCGTAACGATATGTATACCATCCCGTGAAATTGTAATATTTCATTTCCGGTGCGTTAAGTTTTACTATGTCGCCTTCATAATATATTCCCGCTCCGTCAATCTGCAAAGTCTTATTCTCCTGAAGTTCATTAGCAGCTGTAATTGATAATCTGTAAGTGGATATTACATCAGTAGCGGCACTGAAGGTCTTATTTTCATCACCAATACCCTTTATATTGTAAATTGCTTCAACCTTATATTTCTTGGCAGTTGTAGCATCTTCCTTCGGAAGTACATAACTCTTACCGGTTGCACCTTCTATAACAGAATATTCAGTTTCCTCAGGTCCAAGGAATTCAATTGTGACACCGGCGCCTCTTGCATCAAGATCGAAATAGAATGTTCCTGATTCAGGTATTTTAATCTCAGTTATTCCGTTCGATAATGAACCATAATATGACCAATACTCGTCTCCCATACCATACATATCATCCGCACTATAGCAATAAAGCCTTCCCGTAGTGCTCTCCGAAATGCCTGATATCTTAAGATAGACGGTATCATCCTTCTCAAATGAGCCGGAAATATTCATATATCCTTCACCGGTTGATTGAAAAAGATTACCGTTTTTTTCAAATCCACTCCCAGATTCCACATTTAAAGAATACTTCTTGCCCTTCATCTTCATTTCATACCACTGATATGAAACATCATCTAACGGATATGAAAATTCAGCTGACAGAATTCTATCTCCATTGTCATTTGTATCATCTGTAACAGATAATTGGTAAGTCGTTTCACCACAATCGAGGCAAATCATTGTATCACCACTAAAATGCGAGTAGTTTATATGATTGCATCTCTCCAATGTCACTGAGGTACCTGAAAGTGATCCGTCTGTAACCTTCATTCCGGGCGTAAGTACATTGATTTTTTCTCCGCCTTCGCCATTACCGATTGCCACCGAAGTGCCTGACGCAGTAACTTTGCCTCCCATTATCACAAGATCAATAGAAGCATCTGAGTAGTTGGAGTCCCTGTTTTGGTTATTCATATATCCGCCACCAATTGCAGCTCCTGTTCCTGTCGATGTGGCATTAATAGTTCCCCCGCAAATAACGATATGTCCGGCCTGATTCCATACAAAACTTCCAATTGCCGCATTGTCACCGGTATTATTTACATTCAGACATCCTGAGTCCTCTGTCTGTCCAAATATGGTAAAATCGACATTCAGATTGGCAATAATACTTCCTTCGACATTCATGGTTACTTTATCGCAGAGAATAAGATTAACCTTTCCATTAAGAAAAATTGTAGCATTAATCTGAACATCGGACTTCACTACGTACCAGCTTTCCTGACCATCTGCTCCCCATTGCAATGCGTCACCTTCATAGCTTTCAACTATAGTATAATCACGAACAAATCTTTCATTGCCACCGCTGTTGATATAACTTATTTTTTCATCAGCCACCTCTGACGCTTGTGTCTGTGTTACGCTAACCGGCAGGATAGTTAACAATCCTGCTACCAATAAAAATGTCAAAATAACTGATATTGCTTTTCTGACTCTCACTTGTAAAGATGTCCGTAAAAAATGCCTTTCCTTGTTATAATTCATTTTTTTCCTCCTTTTTGATTAGCTTGTTATCGAGTAACATCTTAATCCTTTTTGCTATTCTCTATGATTGCTTTAATCGCTTCTGCAATTCTAATCGCATTAATTGCATCCATTGCCTTTTGGTATTCTTTTTCCTGTTCTTCTATCTCTTTATTGTATGCAGCTATTTTTTCTTCGAATTGTTGTGCCCTGGCATTGCGCTGTGCTTCCATTTTGCGTTGAAATGTATCATAATCAGCACCTTTTCTGCTTTTGCCTCCTATTATTTTTGCTGTGCGTATTGGGGATTCATAAGGATTAGCCATAAGATATTCGAAGGCCATGACAAGCTCGTTGTATTTAGCTGTTGAATTAACCATCCCTGCGTCGGGATGATATATTTTTACCAAATTTCTGTATGCACGCTTTATTTCCCCGGAGTCAGCATATATGCTGACTCCAAGGATGTTACATGCTTCTGCTCTGGATTTTATCATTTCATTTTCCTGATTATCTCGTTGTCTTAAGTGCCTTTCCTGCACTCCAAGCTGAATAATACTTAACTCCGCTCACTGTTTTATACGCTCTCACATATACCTTGACAACCGAACCCTTCTTAATTGAAGTGATTGCTCTTGCAAGGGTTGCATTGGATGTGATTGTAATATCTTTGTATTTCGATCCAATAAAGTAACGGAAGATATATCCCGTTGCCTTGGTATTTCGGCTCCACGTGGTGGTAACTTTTCCGGTTCCGTTGTTAACTGCAATCTTAATTACAGGTGCAGTAAGATATATATTTGTCTTATAGCCTGCTGTTGCCGACTTATATGTAACACCGCTGTATGCCCTGTAACCAACAATACAATATGTGTATGCTGTTCCGTTTGTCTTTGCCCCTTTATCGAGATACGAAGATACGGAAGAACTTACTGTTTTAATCAAGGCATACTTTCCGCTGCCTATTTTTCTGTAAATTCTGTATCCATTGACACCTGATACTTTATTCCATATCACGGTGGTGCCGCTCGCGCCTGCTGAAACGGCCTTTACCGTAGGAACTGCTACAAATAATGTCTTTACGGATTTGGATCCCGGTGCATATGAGATTGAGCCGTCAGAATTATTTCTGAAAGGCCTGGTATAATACGTATATAGCACTCCTGATTTTGCAGTTGTATCAGTGTATGACAGCGTAGTTCCCTTAGTAATTGTAGCAAGTCTCACATAGGAGCCTGAGCCTGCTTTTCTATATATGATATATCCTGTTGCACAGTTTACACGGGTCCAGCTTACCAGAACACCTTTTGCTGCATTCGTTACCTTTGCAGTATTGGTTGGCACAAATGTATGCAATTTGGATGTTCCGTAGATTGATATTCCGTCCACAATTACCCTGTAGGTATATGTGGTTCCTGCAACCTTTGCAGCTTTATCAGTATATGTTGTTCCTGTAAGGCCTGTACTTATTGTTGCATATGAACCTGTACCGATACGTCTTTCAAGTCTGTATTTTTTTGCTCCGGATACTGCTGTCCATTTGACCACTGTTCCGGTTGATGTATTGGATGTTGTAACCACCGGTGATGCTGATATTTTGACAGGTTTATCTCTTCCGGCCGCCGATACATCCGTACTCACTCTGTATGAATATGTTGTTCCTGCCTTGAGTGATTTGTCCACATAGCTTGTCGCGGTTGCTGCAACATTTGAAGCGATAACCGTATATTCACCGGAACCCTCTTTTCTCTCGATAATGTATTTTCCGAAAGAATATGATGGTTTGGTCCATTTAATTTCGACTGTGGCCAATTTAAGTGTGGCACTGATTATTGCAACCTGAGTATTCAAGGTTTTCACATCACTTTTTACGGATTCACATCCGTCACCATTGGCTGTAACATAGTACGAATACTCTTTTCCTTCTGCCAATGTATTTGGGTCTGTAAATGTGGTATCATTGCCTACATTATATTCTGTATTGCCGCATTTTACGGTGTAGCTTGTTGCTTCTGCTACAGCATTCCATTTTACAACTGCTTTTCCGCTTACCATCGTAACCGAACTAATTACAGGCTTGGACAATTGCTTGATTGTGTCAATGCCGTCCGATGCTTCTGATTTCACCTCTGCAGTGATATATGCCCTGACGCTGTAGGTATGCTTTGCATATGGGAATTTGATATTCTCATCCAGATATGTGCATGTTGCTATCTCTGCGTCCTGTTCAACTCCGTCAACTATGAGTTTGTAATAAACGGCGCCATATACAGGCTTCCAGCTTACCTCAGTTCCGTTTTCCCTTGTTATGGCACTTGTCAATACCGGTTTATCAAGTTTGGCAACGGATGTTACAACTGTTGATGCGGATATCTTCTGTCCGTTATAGTCCTTTACTGCAAAAACATAGTATGAATAACCGCATGTTGTATCCTTCTCCTCTGCCAGAGTAATGCTGTTGGAGGTTACAACTGACGATTTTGCAGATGAACCAACCTTCTGAACATAGTATCCGTCCGCTCCGATTACGGTGTTCCAGCTTATGGTTGTTCCATTTATGCTATCCGTATTAATTGTACAATTTGTCGGAGCATCAATATACATTCCGCCCTTTGCGGTTGATTTTGCCTTAGTGATTTCATTATCCGAAACAACAGGTACAATATAATATCCGTATTCTATTGCAGGATTTTTACTGCCCGTATCCGTAAACGAACAATCCGCAGTTGTTCCGATGCATTCGCCTGTTAATGTTCTGTACACTTTGTATTTTTCCGCACCCTTTGCAGCATTCCATCTGATTACAGCCTTTTCTGAGGTCACCTTTACCTCACGGATTTCAGGGGTTTCAACATACACATCCTCTACATTGTCCGATACGGATTCAAATGCATCACTTTCAATATACGCTACAGCTTTAACGATGTATGAACATTTCTGTCCCGCAATATTTGCTGTATTATCTTTGAACGAGGTTGAAGTTACTGACCAGTATTCCTTTCCATTTTTGTATACAATGTATTCTTCTGCTCCTGCAACAGAATTCCATGATACATCAGTATGACTTTCTGTTGCATCAACCTTAGTTATTGCAGGTTTGTTGAGATACATTGAGTTTACTCTGACTGTATTTCTCTCTTCACCATTGTAACATGATATTAATTCACAACAGTATTTCGTTCCTGCCACATTCTTTGAATAATCCGAATACTGTGTGCTACCTGAGGAAACCCGTCCGGATTCAACACCGTTAATCTTAATAATATAGTTTGTTGCTCCCTGCGCAGAATTCCATTTAACTGTTGTTCCCGATGCGTTTGTTTCAGCTTTTACATTCTGAGGTGTTCCAATCCATGCCGTCGTGTAGGTATTGGATTCTGCTGCATATTGACGAACTCCGTCCTTCAGATAGTAGGCATATGCTGTGAATGTATAAGCAACACCACACTCGAATTCGCCTGTGATGGATCTTTTGTCGCCTGCCAAATCACTTGCAGTAATTGAACCTATAACTGCACCGTTAGAACGAATCTCATATCCGTCCGCGCCTGCAACGCCCTCTGTACTATCTCCGTTATCAAATCTGAAAACTGCTGATGCATCGTTTCCTGATATGCTAACGCTTGAAATTTTTGCGGCATTAATATATTTTGCGCTAATTTCATTCGATATATTTGATAATGTTCCGTCGGAATATTCTGCAACAACATAGAATTTGTATTCCGTACCGGAGTTAAATGGCCAATTAATGTCTGCCGTGGTATTAGTGGTATTCGTAAGGAGTGTATAACTAATGTCATTGCTGTAATAATATACCTTATACCGTGTTGCACCAGCTGCCGAAAGCCATTCGATAGTTGCTTTATCGGAGCTAATCTTTACGCTCTTTAATGTCGGTGCAACAATATTGGTTGCATTTACAGTATCCGAATATTCGGAGTAAATTGTGCCGTTGTAACTCTTTTTTGCCCTTACCTTAAAATTCTTTGGATTGCTTCCCGCTACACTGCTGCTGTATGAAGCAGTTGTAGTATTTTCCCCATCAACGGATTTTGTTATTACTCCGCTGTCACTGTCCCAGACAATGTCATATCCGTCTGCTTCATCCACTTTATTCCAGCTGATGGTATATGTATTATTGATGTAATTAACTCTGATTATTGAAGGTTTGGCAACCAGTGCCATTCCTTTTACATTATTTGATTTGTCTGATTCACCTGAGGCATTAACTGCAGTGACACAATAACTGTATCCCGTTGCATTTGTCAGGTTGCTGTCCTTGAAGTATGTATCAACACAATTTGACTTTATCAAATTATTATCCCTGTAGATATTGTATGATAATGCTCCTTCAACAGCTTCCCATTTGACCTGAATAGTTCCCGCAGACTGTATTATTGAAATCCTTGGAGCTGCAGGCTTTTCTGCATAAGACTGTGAACTGCAGTTCTTTGCCTTTGATGAAACCGTGCTGCCATCATTGGTGGTGGCAGTTGCATATACTTCATAGGAATAGCTTGTTCCTGCCGAATTTGCTGCTGCATCAAAAGCTGTTGTCGAGGTCGTTTTAGCAATTTCTGTTCCGTTTCTCTTAACAACATATTGTTCGGCGCCTGTAACAGCTGACCAGTTGAGACTGGTTCCGGAAGCGGACGTCACTGCGCTGAAGGATGAAGGGGCCTCAAGGCACAGTGCATATTTTATATCATTATAATCTGAAGTGCAGTTTCCGTTAACTGCATATACATATATCTGATATTGAACACCGTAATCAGCTGTGAACTGACACGAGGTATTATTAGTATACGTTGGAGTTCCGATGCCGTCCATTTTTTCAAAGCATACAACATATTCTTCTGCATTGGCTGCCGCATGCCATGAAACATTAACGATATTGTCATTCTGAGTGACACACAGATTTTGCGGAACACCCGGTATTACACCCTCGTTTGATCCACCTCCGCCACCGGATTCTCCTCCACCACCGGATCCACCTCCGCCGCCGGATTCTCCTCCGCCCGTGCTTCCGTCAGAATATTGAATAGTATTTCCGTTGTTCTTTGCATATGTATCTGCATATGAACCTTTTTCACACAACACAGTGATTGATGCACCTGATGGAATGGCATTTGCTCCGATTGCTGTTACTGAAGAAGGAATTCTGACCTTCTTAAGTGTGCCAAATCCCGCAAATGCATTGGTACCGATATATGTAATTCCGGATGCAACATCAACAAATTGAAGGAAGTCAAGAACCGTAGGGACATCATAATGTCTGGTATCCCCGTGTTCACTGCCATCATCATAATAATATACCGAACCGTCATACAAATAATCTGTCATCCTGTTTCCGCTTTCAGGCTTAATAACAAGCTTAACGCCAATTTTACCCTGCTGTCCGCTTGGTGCATCATAGCAATACCAATGTACCGCTCCGGCACTACCACCGCAAATAGTACTTGATATCTCATAACCGTCATCATCAATCTTCTGTTCTGCCGCTTTTACCTCATTAAGAGTAAGCGAACCCATAACCATAAACAGACTTAGTGCTACGGCAAGTACTTTGACCAACCATCTTCCTTTCATTTTCATCCCGTCGTCTCCTTCCAAATAAATCAATTTGACTTAATATTATATTCTAACTATTTCAAACCCCTCCTGTGCGAATCTGCACAAGCACTTAATCATATCGGTTCCTACTTATACAGGTCAAAATATCCTGATAAATGTAAGGCTACCAATGTTACAACGATTAATACAACCCCCACACCAATCATAATATATATTATTTTCTTATTCCCTGTATCCGTTGATGTGTTTTGCTCAACCGTATCCTCCGTCACCTGCGGCTCCTCGACAATTTCCTCAACAAAATCTAATTCTTTCTCTTCTCTAGAATCCGCTTTCTGCTTGTATAATGAAATAGGATCCTCCTGTTTTTTGATTCTGGTGCCAAAATGTTTTAACCAGAAAATATCTTCCTTATGGCACTTATAGGAATCAATCGGGGCATCCCCACTGTTCATCTGCGTTCCCAGCTTGCATAGCTCATTAAGTTTGAGATGGCAATTTCTCCAGTCCGCAACCTTATCAGCAGCTTTGCTTTTCAATTCATTCATCTCATCAAGATAGCTCTGTACGCTGTCGGAACTTCCATATATCGGTTCGCATATCTCTAACAGTCGGTTGTAAGCTTCCAGAAAATCTTCGTTAATACTTCCCATGGCGCTTCCTCCCGTGCTATTTTGCTATGTAAGCCGAATCAATACTGATATTGCCAATGTATATGGCCTTGAAATCATTGGCATTGTCGTATTTCAAATTCAGCCTGTAGGACTGTTCCGTATCATAAAAATTTACCTTGCTCGGCTTAATCATATTGCCGCCCTCATCACGAAAAATATCCGGCAACATACTCGCGTCCAGCTTGTAAGTTTCATAATAATCTGCGATGGGACTTACATTCTGAAATGCTTTTTCTTTGGAAAAAGTAATATCGATAGTACTTCCATCCACCTTAATATCCGTAAGCGCATACGGATTATTACCATCAAATGAATATGAATAATAGTCTTCTTTCTTGTCGATTACCTCAACCTTGCCAAGAAATCTCCTCTTCAGATAGTAATCCGATATTTTCTCCATATTATTTCTGATGGTAAGAACCTTTGCATGATATGCCTTGCCGTGTTCCTCATCCCTGCGGCTGTCAAAAAGGATTACATATTCCGTATCATCACATTCGTAATGAAAACATTCTTCCTTTCCGGTCACCGTAAGCTTTGAATTCATATTGGTGCTCGTATAATCATTAAAAGTCTGTTCTCCGACCTGTATTGCGCCTTCATTCTTGAGCGCATCAAATATGAATGATTTCAGTCTTTTTTGAAAAGCGCATCCGCTTAAACACATGGCAACCATTGCTGCCATGAGCAATACACCTAAACACCTTTTGATTTTTGCCATACACCTTCTCCTACTATGCAAAATCTTAATTTTCAGTATATATTTCTTAAATTTAAGTATATATTTTTTAGGCGCTTTTTTCAAGGAAAAACGCCAAAATATCAGTTTTATTTGAAAATCGTTACCAGTGCGGATATTATTCCCCCCACAATTCCCAGGGAAAGAATAATGCAGATGGCAACGCCCGGCTTTATCCGGGACAGAATATTGATTGCATTATCCGATTTGCAAAGCGGCTCTGCCTCTGTAACTGTTTCAGACACACTCTCAGCAATGTATTCCGGTTCCTTCGGTGCACTCTCTATGATATGCTCCGGTTCCTCAGGTGTGGTATTGGCATATTCATTGGATACATTAACCTTATCGGTATCGATATCCATAATGATATAATTGGTATTCTTTGCATTTTTGCTTGCACGGTTTTCCTTGTTTCTGCGATACGCAGACAAGGGGTCGGTACAGTTTTGCAGACTGTTTTTAAAGGACACAAGCCAGGTAATATCAGACTGCTCCACCATATCGCTGTAGGAGGTCCCCACATCATATACCAGTGAATTACGAATTCTGTTATACTCTGAAAGTCTCGACAATGCCGATTTCGCTTTGTGATAATACTTGCCGATATCGGGAATATTTTTCATCTCCTCAATGTATCTTCCCAGGCCCTTTTCGTCTACAAACATATCCCGGCAATGCTTATCTATTTCTTTGTAGGTCTCCATAAAAATATCATTCAATGCAGACATTTTGTACCTCTTTCCTATCCGTTATTCTCCTATTGTGCCCTACGGATAACGCCCATTATTTTGTTGCCGCAATATGTACAAATGTAATCCTCGTATACTGCACCGGTAATCGGAGCCGCACAACTCGGACATTTATCCTTGACGACCTGTTTCGCAACGGCAAGCATCATCTTACTGTTATGCTTCTCAAAAGTAAAACTGCGCATATAACCGCATTTCTGAATTGCTTTCAGTTTCTTAAACGGCTTATTCCTGTGAAAATTCTTTCTCATAACGCTTTCTGTGATAAACGGACTCTTCTGTCCGGCAAGAAATTGCGAACCTTTCACAACTCTGGACAGCTTAACTGTCTTAGACAGCATAAATACCGCTATCACGGTAAATCCAATCATAAAACAGAAGCCAAAGGCTGCACTGTTTTGCGCTTCCTTGCGCAGGAGTTCGTAGCTCAAATATCTGGCGAATTCTTTGCGCAGGTATTCTCTGTCATTTATATGTGTTATCCTGTCCAATGCATACATCATGTTGATTAAAGCAATTCCGATGCAGCCAAATGCACAAATGATATATGCAGTTCTTTTCCCCATGACATGCTTGCCCCTATAGAATTCCGGTTTCCCATGTCCCAGGGACAAATCAGTTCTTATATTGTAGAATCTCTCCCCTGAAATAATCTTGGCGTTGAGGTCGGAGCTTCCGCAATACGAACATATTCCGGTAAAATATGTTTTCTGCTCAATTACCGCTGCACAGTTTCTGCACTGACACTCACAGGTCTTGCTGTTCAGAATAATCTGATATGACTTGTTGAGATTGTCAAAAGAAAATCCCTTCATATAAAGCGGTTTGAGAATACTCAGCAGGAGCATTGTAAAAGTATTGCTCTTGCCCGTCACAAGACCCAAATCACTGTACGCGATATATCCGTCAAGGTCCATTTCGAAATAATTGGAAAAAAACCTCGCTTCCCCCATCAACCATCTTGACAGAAAAGCCAGGCATAACAGCCCCAACCCGATTCCAAAGACGATATATACCGCATCCTTTGAATTGACCATGCTGCGCAATTCCGCGTTGTCAGAATACGAAATATAATTAGCAATATACACAAATATCGAACTTACACAAAATAGCATTCCGACAATGTATAAGATAATATTTTTAATATTCAGGATGAACATTCTCTTTTCTCTCAGATACATCACTATCACCTCATATATGCATTATAGCATATATTGTCTATGGTGTAATTAAGTTTTTTATGCTATAATTATCAAGTGTTTTAAGGAGGTTCCAATGAAAAAAGAAAAAGCATTATCAATACTAATTAAAATCATTGCTATCGCGGTATCCGTCTATGGCTTATACCGGAGCTTCGGCAAATCGGATTATTTTACCTACTTCACCAATCTGTCCAACATCGCCATCGACCTGGTTCTTGCGGTCAGCCTGGTATTGGTACTTGCGAATAAAAAACCTGCCAAAGCCTGGTACATAATTAAATATCTGTTCACGATTTCGATTATGCTGACATTTTTGATATACCTTGCGGTGCTTGCACCTACGGACAAGGACGGCTTCATCAATGCATACATAAGAAATTACTGTGGCAGTCTGTGTGTTCACTTTATCGGTCCGGTGCTGGCAATACTGGATTTCATTATCTTCGACAAGAACTTTAAGAGTAAAAAAAGATATGCGCTCTATGCCGTTATTCCGCCACTGATTTACGTGGGCTACGTAGTAATTCTGGCACAATGCTTTGGCTTCAGATGGGGCGACAATATGATGGCTCCGTATAATTTCATCAACTACGGAGCACCTTGCGGATGGTTTGGTTTTGATCTTGGCAATATCAATTCCACAACACTCGGAATCGGAACATTCTATATGATAATTATTCTATGCGCAATATTTATTCTGCTCGGAATCCTTTTGCTGTGGCTGAATAAGAGAGCGCACAGAAAATAGTAACAACAAACAAAAAGACCATCACTCATAATAGCAATGGTATTAAGTTAAGAGTAGTTCGGAATATTGACATCAAAAAACGTACTCTTATACGAGAATAACCATTAAGTTAAGTGAGACTCAAAACAAAAATACCTATCAGTAGAGCGAATTTCTATTGATAGGTATTTCTATTTCTAAAATTATGACATATTAATTAGGCCGACTAATAATAATCAACCTTAAAAAATTTTCGATATTCTGTTGATTATGCGACTCGATATACAAACCATATAGACGATTTTGGTTTCAAGTTTCGCTTATCTGTCCTACCCTCACGAATAGGAACTGTATATGACAGTATTTCTGCATATATCCGTTCTGGTGACTCGGTATTATAAAATCTATAATATTTTCTAGTAATAACACATGCTTCTTTAAAACTAACTGCATAAGCGTATTTATTAGAGTGTTGTTGTGGCACGTTGATACATGCTATATTCCTTGATACAGTATTATACATAATAAGGTGAGCAAATAATTCCATTCTAATAAAATTATCTTTTTTACTATGAAATTGCACCCCACCAAGAGCATATTTTAGTTCTCTGAATGAAGTTTCAATATTCCAACGCTTGTTATACATAATCTTCATTCTTTTTATTGGAAATTCAAATCTATTGAGATTTGTAAGCAAAACTTCCCATTCTTCTTTGCCAGTATCAGCATTATTGATACGGAATTTTACAACACGACATTTAACATTACATCTTTGCTCAAAATCCCATCTCTGATTCTTTGTGTTTGGAGAAAAGTATTTTTTATGATGTTTCTTTGGACTATTAACAAGATGAATATTCATTTTGTCTTTATTCTGCATATAAAAGCGATTAGATGTAGTAACATAAAAATCCATTTCCATATCGCATTCATTGTTAGGAAGATTAGTGATTTCTTTAATTCCACCTCTGCCCACTTTGGTTCTAATTATATAATTACAATTATCAAGACGATTGAATGTTTCAATCATATTGAAACCGTCATATCCACGGTCACAAATAACTATGTATGGAATATCTGTATTTATTCTTTTGAGCATAGTTATAGCAGCATTACGTTCACTACAAGAAGATTTAGGTTCTAAAATACAATCTTCATAAGTACGATTCTCTATGTCGTACAAAAGATTTGCATGAATCAATGAAAAAGGTTTACAATCTTCTCCATTCTTTTTAGGTCTGCCTAAAGAAGATTGCATCACAAAAGCAGAGTTTGGATTGTATGGCGGATTAAAGTCACTTCCATCAATAGCATAAACTCTGTATTTATCATCCAATAACTTAGGTTCTGTCATTGTCTTATTATATTCAGTTAATATGTGTTCAAATATTTCTGGTTTTAACTTGTCTTTAGCTTGTTCAAATGCTGATGCAGTCATTCTATCATCTATGTTTGGAAAAGCGTCTATAAGCTCTGTATTAAGAGAATTTCCTTGCATATTTAAGACCTTTTTAATAGTAGTTGCAGCATTTAATTTGCGATTCCGTGTAAAATCTCTTGGATTCTTTTTAAATTCTGAAATATTAACAACAGTTTTATTTATAACGTTATTCAGTTGTTCTAAAGGAGTTAGGTTTTTAGTTTTAGACATAGAACACCTCAAAATAATTGAGGATTATCCTAAAAATGTGTTGAACTTATAGAAACGCTGTGATATTATAAATTCAAAGACATAGAGGATTATCCTCTGTATGAGGTACTAGCTAAAGTTTGCAGACAGGAGCTAGTACCTATTTTTTTGATACTAATTATATTTTAATGGAAATTATGACAAAAATAAAGGAATTGAAATAATTTCTCCTTTTTACATATAAAAGTTTCTTGTGAAGAAACTTTGTTGGATAATATTATGAAAAATAAGTATAATAAAATAAAAACATTGCAATCAATAGGCAAAGTGATTAGAACAAAAAGAAAACGGGCTGGAATGAGCCAGACAGAACTTGCTGTCGATTTAGGTGTTACAAAATCAACTATATGCAAATATGAAAATGGTTCTATTGATATGCCAGCTTCGGTTTTACCTGCGATTAGTGATAGCTGCAATTTCAAGTTAAGTGATTATATCGACACAACAGAAAAGGCAAATAAAGCAACAAATATAATCATGGGAAATTATACCAATCAGTTCAATGTGTTTAATGATGAATCTTTATGTGTAAAAGAATCTGATACTGAATATAATATCAGTAAGGATATAGATACATTTAAGGATTATTTTATTGAATATGAAGAAACAGCCGATTTGGTAATATCCTTGGAAGAATCGGTTAATAGCGAAAATGATATAATCAAAAATGCTGCTAAAACACTTATTATAGAAAGTATTTCTCCTTCCGATAATAAATTTAAGGAAAGAATAGGTATGTATTTAAAACATTTGAATAAATAATATTTTTTTCTTTTTTGTCATATTTAAAGCAAATAACATAAAATGGAGTTTAAAAAAGATGCTGTATATGCTATAATATATATAGAAATACAGTTTTCTCCTGCTTAAAATTATAGTTTTGTTCCATATTATGAATATGGAAAATTAAGCAAGGGAGAAAAGTGATTAACAATTAAATAGGACTATATTTGTCCTGAAAAGTAACTATTAATATAGTACATCAGGGCAAGCAAATACGCTTTCTTGATGTGCAAATTTAAGAAAGTAGAGGAAATAAAAAATGATAACATTTAAAATTGACGAAATTGTACCATGCCTAAAGGAAATTAGTTCAGGGGAAATTTATGAAACTGAAATAATACAAATACGCAGAAAAAGTTATTTATCAAAATTTAATTCATCTAGTGGATGGTTTATTAATTGGAGCAGATTTTCAAAAGATACCGAAGTTTATGCTTTAGTACTCAAAGGTACCATGGATATTCAAGGTTTGATTGCCTTACAATATGATGCTGAAGCATGTGCAGTATATGTATTATGGGCGTGTACTGCACCACATAATAATATTTGGCAATATAATACACAGAGATTTACTGGTGTTGGAGGTCATTTATTAGCGATTGCATCAGATTTATCGGTAAAACACGGATATGAAGGATTTATTTATGGCGAAGCTATGGATGAAGAACTTTACAATTATTATTGTAAAGAATTTGGAGCTATGCCGTTACCTGCATTAAATAATCCGTTCAGATTTATGTTATCGGATAACGCGACTAAGCGTTTAAGGGAGGTGTATACTTATGAGTGGACAGATGAAGTCATATAGCGAAAAAAAAGAAATGGTTGAACATTTTATAGAAAAATGTAACCCATATCAGCCATTAACTCCACTTAAATTTGATTTAAGAGGTTATGCAAAATATATTGAAGAAAACGAAATCTCATACTCTCAAGTAACTCCTGAAATACTTGAAAAATTTAAAGTATGTTAATCACTAAATCCTCTGGTTATTATGCCAGAGGATTTTTCATATTAAAAATTCAAAAAAGACAGCCCCTTTTTCTTTTTGAAAATTGAAGCTGTCTTTTTTTTGTTGTGTCAAGAGCTTAACTTAATACCATTGCTCATAATAGTGACGGTCTTATTTTTTCCCTAAAGTTGATACAGTCTTTTGGCATTTTCCCCGAGAATCAGAGTGTTTTCATCCTCCGAAAGTCCGCATGCCTTAATCTGGGCAATTGCATTCTCCAGAGCATCAATTCCGTAAGGGGTGTCCGAACCAAGCATAAAATGTTCCGCGCCGAAATGGAAATATCCTATCAGAAAACGCTCCTTAGATACAAAATATGTATTGGACAAATCAAAATACACATTCCGGCACATTTCCATCGGAATATTGATAAAACATTCAACGCAATACAGGTGTCCGATTACTATTTTCAAATCAGGATGCTTCTTGATGTATTCCGCGAGTTTCGAAACCTCTTCCCTGTTGTACATATGAACAAACAGCGGCAGACCTTTTTTCTCCGCCCAGTCTGCGACTCTGCAAAAATATGAATCTCCGACCTTAAAATTTTCCCAGCATTGATGCAACTTGATTCCGACAAAGCCCATTCTCTCGTAATCAGCATCCAAGCCATCAACATTATCCCGAGTCACCCAGTAAACCTGATAAACCTTGCCCGGCAATTCCTTCGTCAGTCCGTAGACATACTCATTGCCCGCCGGAACCTTCTTTATCATTCGCAACATCGTCATCATTATGCGGTTAAGTCTGTTATTTGCTGACACAACATCCGCATATGCATCCTTCAGCGTTCTATTCTTAAGCTTGTATGTCTTACTGCTTCCAAGCTGGCCTGCCGTCAGCAGTATTTTATCACAACCGGCATTATTAAGTTTTTTCTCAATATCTTGTGTTGTAAGGTATTGTCCGCATGCATGGGCATGGGCATCAACTATAATATTGCTCATTCGATACTCCTCCGCGAATTTCTGAAAAAATATTATCACTCAGGAGATATATATTCTATTAAAAATTTATTAATTTTTATTAATTTTTTGTGGGAGAGATTATCGGGGATTGAAAAAAATGAGAAAAAATGTAGTATAATATTACATAATAACTACACTTTGAATGGAAAAATAATATGGACATCAATAATACTTTTATTTCAACAAAGGAAGATGCGGATATTTTTATGAGACAGCTGTTAAACATCGGCGAAGCCATGTATATGTCGGGCGGAGAAATATCCCGCATTGAGGACAGTCTTCACAGGCTTGGGAAAGCATACGGAGCAGTGCATATCAGCATTCATGCATTGACCTCAAGCATACTTATCACTGCAGAATTCGGAGATAATTATTCGATAACACAGCATCGGCGAATCACCAAGCGCAGCAGAATAGACTGCACCAGAATGGAAAAGCTGAACCAGCTTTGCAGGGACTGTGCAGCTCATCCCATGGATGTTAAGGAGTTCAAAAACAGAGTGCTTTCCATATTAGATGAGCACCAGAAAGGTCTGAGCATATTAATCGGCCAGCTTCTGGCAGCAATTTCTTTCACCCTGTTTTTTGGCGGCAATTTTGCTGATACAGTTATTGCGGCGCTGGGCGCAGGGATAATCACTTTACTGCAAAGATGGATAAAACCCTACACTCACTCCGAAATATTTTTTAATGTGGAATGTTCTTTTGCCGTGGGTGTGTTCATCAATCTTGCCAACCTGATTATTCCGGGACTGCATGTAAGCCAGATAATCATCGGTGACATCATGGTACTCATCCCGGGCGTTGCAATAACCAATTCCATAAGGTTCATATTGAGCGGCGACATCATATCAAGCTTTGAAAAGCTTATGGACAGCCTTCTGCAGGCTTTCGGTATCGCAATAGGCTTTATGCTGTCACTTATGCTGATAAAGGGAAATATCGTGGATGCCACACTTTCCAATGACGCCATAGGAATTGTCACACAGTTAATCACCGCAACACTTGGCACCTGTGCACTCTGTATGGTATTTAATTCAAGACGAAAATGTATGATTGTATCAACTGTCGGAGGGCTAATCTGCTGGGCGGCATACCTGCTCTTTGTAAATGCAGGTCTGAATATTTTTGTGGCAACGCTTCTCTCCGCAATCCTTGTAGGAATATACGGAGAAGCCTTCGCATACGGAATGAAGGTTCCGACTACGATACTGTTCATCCCTGCATGCATCCCCCTTATTCCCGGCAAAAACCTGTACTATTCAGCACTTGCCGTGATATCCTCTGACAGGAACTCATTCTTTGCAAACATTGAACTGCTTGCATTATATGCGGTGGGAATTGCGTTAGGACTTGCGATTGTGTCAGAACTTGAAAAAACCATTAACGCCATTGTGAAAAAACACAGAAAAGTCAGATAATAATAACGCTTTTTTACATTTTGCCTGTATAGTATTTCCATCCTATTTTCTGTATGATTTATGAGGTATTCGGTCCGTTAAGTCACAAAATAAAGAGCAATGAACCTAACCCGGTTCATTGCTCTTTTGAATAATACTGTCCCTGATAAAAATTACCCGAAAACACGCTACATTACTTTATCTGATGTTCGCCATTCCGATGGACTGTCTGAATCTTTCTTTATCCTCATACATCCTGCTATCCATTTCGCGAAGAAAATTATCAAGGTCGGCGTTCTCATCCGGACATTTTGCATATCCGATAGAAAATGACAGCTGGTATGGCTTCTTATTTGAATCATTGTAATCAGATATATTCTTCTTAATCCTGTCAATCATTTCAACAACGCTTTCCTCGGTTTTATTAAGGCAGATGATGATAAATTCATCCCCTGCAAAGCGAATCAGTCTGTCATTATTATCCACCCACTTTGAAAGCAGCTTTCCGACCGTCCTTATCGCGTCATCACCCGTTGTATGCCCATATTCATCATTTATTTTCTTAAACAGATTGATATCCATCATAATTCCGTATATTCCCGAACTCTTTTTAAGCAGCATCTGCGAAAAATAGAAATCGAGATATTTTCTGTTATATAATCCGGACAAATCATCAACAAAGGCTTCTTTCTTCTGCAGCTGAAATTCCACAAACATCAATGCAATTGCAACTGCAAACCACCCTGTTGAAATTCCGTACTGAAGCCCCTGAACACATGTACCAAATACGCATGGAAGCACAAATGCATAAACAGGGAAAAACTGCATCTGAGTTCCCCTGTGTTTTGCACGATAAACTATGCATATACTGTATATATAATAGAATGCAAGAAAAATATAGGAAAGAACACTGATGCGTCCTCTTTGATAAACATTCTGCTCCGATATGGAAAACATAATACCTGTTCCGAAACAGTCAAGTATTACAAAAACAGAATTGATAAGTATTGGAATAACCAGAAAACATGCTCTTTTACGCACTAATTTCAGACTGTGATGAATCTTGAATTCTACAAAGAGGCACCACAAATAACCTGTTATTGTTGTACCAACAATTAGCATGGCATTGACGATGTTCTGCATAACATATACTGCTTTTCCCGGAGCTCCGTCCCAATAAAATGAAACGGTCTCCAGGGAAAGCATAATAATCGTAAGTGCAATCAGACAATTATATAGAATGTCCCCAACTCGCCTCACGGATTTGTTAGAGTATTTTGAATAGAATAAAAACAACATGCAGAAAATTCCTGCGCAGTTTACAATTAATATCTCTGTTAAGTTGATTGAACTATTCATTATGTCCTCTTTTCTCGTTTGTACCTATACAGTTCCTACCCTTACTGTATTTAGGGAATTATATATCCCTATCGTAACACATTTCCCCTGTTTGTCAATTTGTTTTAGCGATTAATTACCGCTGACATTTGTAAGGTTAAGCTGCTTGATTTTGCGTAATGCAATCAGGTTAACAATCAATGCAAACAGGGCACCAACAGCGCATGCATACAGACATGCCGGAATATTCGGAGTTCTCACATAGCGGTTGGCTCCGGTTTCAATAATTCGGACAACTGCATAAGAAAGTGCAATACCGAATCCGCTGCCGAGAACAAGTCCCATTGCGGTAAGTATTATATTATCCTTGTAGACATATGCCCTTGTCTCCTTAATTGTATAGCCGTTGATTCTCATAACCGCAAGTTCCCTTGCTTTTCTGTTGATATGCATTACAATCTGGTTAAGAAGTACCAGCAAAGCCATAACAGCCGACAATGCAAGACATATCAGAATAACAAGATCCACACCGTCAGCACTCAGCTTATATTTGCTGTTGTCCTTAAGTGACAGATACCCTTTAATTCCCCTGACCTTTTCATAGAGTCCCGAAATATCTCCCTTGAGTAAAAATACGCTCTCATCCGTATTTTCACCCATTGTCGCTTCGTAATAACTGTCGGTTGTGACAAACATATGGTAGGCGAGATAATGCTCGATTACGCCCGCAATTTTAAATTCCTTAGGATTGCCTTCCGAATCCATGAATTCAACGATGCTTCCCTCCGACAGGTCATAGGTCTCTGCACATTTGCGTGACACGAGAACCCCATCCTTAGGAATATCTGCAATTGCCCCGGACTCAATATCGCGAAGTATCATATATTCACCCAGCTTGTCAAAATCAGAGCTTACAACAATATGGGCATTCTCCCAGTTTCCGCCATCCGCCCTGAAGTTCTTCAGTTTATCCTGAACGATGGTATAGTCAATATTTTCCTCCTGCAATACCTTCTCAAATTCCTTACCGGTGCCGGCACTGCTGTCAATTACCAGTCTGTTATCATACTTAAAATAATCCTTAAACTGAGTTGTTGAAGAATTCTCTATTGCCAGCTTAAGTGAAAAACATATAACAAGAAGTGCAATACATCCCACAACACCCATTATGGTGGTCATCATACGTCCCTTATCGCTGAGGACATTCTTAACCATTGTACGGGAATACAGATTAAGTTTTTTATAATTTTTCCATTTCTCAAAGAAGTAGCTTTTTCCCCTGGTCGGAACCTCGCCTCTCAGCAGCTCGGTAGCAGGCATCTTAACCAGTTTAGCACAGGCCAGATATGTGTTGGATAAAAATATTGCAAAACATATTACTGCCGTTATCAGTGCTTCCTTCCATGCAAATGTAAGAGAAATGCTTCCCAGCAGGAATTTCGGATTGAAAATATGTAACACCAGAAGTTCAACAATCACGACGCTTCCCGCCCATCCGATAATGATTCCTAGAAGAGCACACAGGGTGTTATATCTCATATAATGCCTGAGAATCTCTCCCGGACGGAAACCCAGTGCTTTTTGCGCTCCGATAAGCGGTCTCTGTTCAAAAATCATCCTCGAAATAGCTGCATAGCATACTACAATTGCCACCAGTAAGAAAATAATGGACATCGAATAGCTCAATCCGTATATTCCGTCCACAATCGTCTTCACACCACGAATATCTCCGATATCATTTCTGACTGAAATAATCCAGTCCTTCGGCTGAATATCCTGTGCTTTACCGGTTGCCTCAGAAAGCTCTGCCCTGGAATTATCGAGTTCCTCTTTTGATATATTAAAGCTGTTCTCCGCATCGCGAATTTTATCCAAAGACTTATTGTATTCAATAATTGATGCTTTTAATACAACTCCGTATTCCCCGTATGCTTCCAATTGCTCCAACGCCTTATCAAAATCAGTAGAAAATCCTGCGGCAGCAAGCTTTGTCTTCAGCGTCTCACTCATAATATTCAGATTAGCTTTGTTCTGTTCAATTTCATTAGCCGCCTCGTCCAGTTTCTTTTCGCCATCCGCAATTTTTGCCTTTGCATCCTCTATTTTTGCATTGGCATCCTGCACAAGAGAAGTATAACGGAGTTCTGCACGGTCTTTTGCCAGTTCTTCAAGCTTATCCTTGTATTCTTTTTCCTGTGTTTTGTATTCATCAGAAAAATAATAATAGTCATCCAGCGCATTATTCTTAATATATGCCGTTGTATAGCAGTCATTATAGTAGGAGGCATCGAAGGCATCCCCGGTGAGCATTATGTAATAATCAGCAGCACCGAGTCCCTCCGTGCTTTTTCCTCTGGCATCCTGAATAACTGCACAGCAGAAAAAAGGTTCATTTACAATTGCAGATACCCGGAATTTATTCGTAACAAGATTTCCTTCATGCTCAAGATTAATCTCGTCACCAACCTTAATACCCTTGTCCTTTGCAAATATTTCCTCCACAGCAACTTCCCCTGAATTCGCCGGGAGCGTACCCTCTATAACCACAGGAGTATTCATTTCGCTGCACAGGGAGCGTGCCTGAATCGTTATTTTCTCATCCTCGCTGTTCATAAGCGCCATTGCAGAGTATCCGCCCTCAACAGCATCAACGCCCTCCCATCCGGAGATTACACTTATATCGTCTTTGGTTATACCGTTTGCGCAGGTTATTTCAAAGGATTCCAGCTTGTTTGATACAAAATAACGGTCTGTTTCTTTTAGAATTGCTGTCGCAGAGGATTGAAGTCCCAGAAAAATAGCAATGCTGGTTGCGGCAATAAATGCAACTGCAAAAAAGGATACTCCGCTTTTCTTAATTGTCCTGAGCAGATATTTTCTCTTTGTCTTATTATTTACCATACTAACTCCTTTGCACTTGCAGGATGTCTGTTAACGATAACCTCCGCAACAACTCCACCCTTCATACGAATTACACGGTTTGCCATTTTTGCAATCTCTTCATTATGCGTAACCATCAAAAGAGTTGTTCCTGATTTGATTACTTCCTCAAGGACCGTCAGCACCTCAATACTTGTTTCATAATCAAGGGCGGCTGTAGGTTCGTCCGCCAGAATGATTCTTGGTTTCTTGACAAGTGCGCGGGCTATGGATACTCGCTGTTGCTGCCCTCCGGACATCTGCGCAGGATAATTATCCTTTCGCTGTGACAGTCCGACCATCTCCAATGCCTCCTCAGAGTCCATGGATTCATCGCAGAGTTCACCGATGAATTCAAGATTTTCCTGTGCTGTAAGTGTAGGCATCAGATTGTATGCCTGGAAAATAAATCCTACAGAATGTCTGCGGTATTCTGTCAATGTATTTTCATCCGCATGGGAATAATCTTTTCCGTCGAAAAGAAATGTTCCGGTGGAAAGCTGATCCATTCCGCCTATGATATTGAGCATAGTGGATTTACCACAACCCGATTCACCCAGAATAACAAGAAATTCACCCTCCCTGATATCCAGGTTAACGCCCTTGAGAACCTGTAGGGCATTCTCTCCCGTTCCAAAGGTTTTGGTTACATTCTTTAATGAAATTATCGCCTTACCGCTCTCAACAAAGCCAAGATTCAGGCCCTTCCCGTCCACTGCAATAGCTGTCAGCATTGCAAGATTTTCACATAGACTGATATCGTCATCATCATACAGAGAGCCGTCCTTTTTGTTGATAATCTGTATGCATCCGATTACTTCATATTTGTTAATCAGGGGCACGCATACCATACTCTTTGTCACAAATCCTGTTGTCTCATCAAAGCGACCTGCCCATCGTTCATCCTTCTGACAATCCTTAACAACCAGGGACTTTCCCTCGTTGACTACGGTGCCTGCAATTCCCTCGCCCGGTTCCAGACTGAGTCCTGTTAAATCTGCCCCTCCAATCCAGAAGGAAGGATATATTCTTTTATCTCCCGATGCATTGTAGAACCAGATTGTTCCTGCCTCTGCTCCGACCGCCTTTACAACTTCTCCAAGGCTGGTGCGCAGTGCTTCCTCAAGGGATTCTGATTGCTGCAATAGGGTGGTAATTTCCCATATTACCTGCGTGTATTCGATTTTCGTTGTCTGCTCTTTCATTCTCTCACCTGCCGCATATCGCTGCTTATCCTTTCTCAAATCAACCTAATATATTCAAATTATAACACACTTCGGCAATTCATAAAGTACAAGTATTGAATTGTTCCTAAAAAAATAACAGACTCCCAAGTTGCGCAGAGTCTGTTATGAAATACAGTATTATTTAATATAAGGATTATTATAGAGGTTAATATAGTTAATAATATTTTCGGTGCTCTTTGATTCACCATATGCCTCTTCCAACGCGCTGTACAATTTGTATTCCTTCGCGCGTTTGACGCTGCGGATTGATACTGTCGGAGCCGAATATGAGGCTGAACTATTACCGAATTTATCTGATTTCCAGTCCCAGATTCCGTTCATTTCATTCATGGAACCTCCCCACGCTTTGTAGAGATTATCGATATTTCTGCCAAGTCCGATTTCAGGGGTGAGGTATACATCAGTATTAATATTGGTTGCCCAAATTCCCTTGTCCGGATCATATGCATCGATTGCGCCTGCATGCATACTGATTTCAAAGCCTACCACCTGACTTGAAGCATCCTTCAAATCCACGGATTTATTGGTATCTTTACTGTTTACAATCATAATATCAAATGATTCCGCCTTGTCCTGACCCTCAACTGCACGGTCAAATTTCATCTTGTACAATACACAGCTGCCATATTTTGTTTCTTTGTTGAATTTTGTATCCTTTGTAATTGCAAAACCTTTAGCTGTAGCTTTTTTCAGGAAATCACTGTATGACATAGGAAGTGTAAACGCCTCACCTTCCATATAGAAACTCATATTGTCCGTTGTAAATGCAGCTTCTGCAGGTCCCGCAGGAAGTATATCATTAATTTCCTGTGCAACAGTTTCCTCGGGAGCTGTTGTCGAAGCCTCCGTCTCGGTTGGTTTTTCAGTAGTAACTTCCATTACCGGTTTTGTATCATTATTTTGGGTGCCTTCATTATCCTCCTTTGATGATGAGCATCCAACCAATAATGAAGCTGATATGCATGCGATAATAAAACATGATATTTTTCTCATAATATGTCTCCTTCGTATTACAATGTAAAAAATTCGATATATTTATAGTATTTTCTAATGAGGGAATGCTTACCTCAGCATCTTTTCATATGTGAATTTCTTGGATGCTCCTCTCATAAGCAAAACAGCAAGCAACGCCAACGCTGCGCCGACGCCGAGAAGAATCCAGGTATTTATCAAAATAATTCCTGTGAATTGCCCTATGACGAGTGCAATTATCGGAAAAATCAGAAACAATGCACGCTGTTGTGCTTCCTCTATTGTTTGTGCTTTTGCCGAACCGCGAACAGTCAATGCAATTGCAACAATGGATATTGTAGGTGCGATAAGTAACATAACAACAATCCAGCTGATATCAGGTATCATCATGCTGCCGGTCAAAGCCAGAATTTCAATTTCAACCACAAGCATCATCGCTGCAAAAGAAATAAGCGAAACCATCATTCCCACAACGAAGCCGGCCAGAATTTTTGCCTGAAAGAGCTGTCTTAATGAAAGCGGAGAATAGAGTAAAGTCTCCAGCGTATGTTTTTCTTTTTCACCAACAAAGGAGCTTGATGCCATAACCGACGACGCCATAATAGGAATCATTAAAAAGAACGGAGGCATAATCTTGTTAATCATAAATTCCAGAATTGCGGATATCTGTTTTCCCTCCGGAACTTCCGTAGGCAACAGTTCCAGCAGTTTGTCAAAATTTGAAGCGGACTTCGGAGCAAATACCGTAATGAATACGAATATGGACGGCAAAATAATTGTGAGTGCAAGCGGCACAATCAGCATCACCATAAATACCTGTTTATTGGAGGTAATACTTCGTATATCTTTTTTCATAAGGGCAAATTGTTGTGTATTCATCTGTTACACCCCCATTTCTTCATGATTTTTGTCAATGAGGGAAAAATATATTTCCTCCAATGACATTTTCTCCGTAGAAACATGATAAATATCGCCACCTGCCTCGACAATTCTTTTGACAATCAGAGGTATTTCCTTCTCAGAATTCACGCTGATATCATATGTGCTCCCGTCAATTTTTTCACAGTCAATATCCTGTGGTACAAGATTTGTTTTCACTCGCACCTTAACTCTGTCCGAAACCATGGTGCGAAGCTCGTCGATATTACCTGTGGCAAACAGATTGCCCTTATTCATCAGCCCGTATGTAGTGCAGATTTCCTGCGCATACCTAAGCTGGTGCGTGCACAAAAAAATAGTTGTTCCTCCCACTGCAAGCTCTTTTATCATCATATTGACATTCTGCGCGCTTTCAGGATCAAGTCCCGATGTCGGCTCATCCAGAAACAATATCTCCGGGCTGTGCATAAGCGCTCTGGCAAGAGAAAGTCTCTGCCGCATACCGGTTGAGTATGCGGACAGCCTGCGGTCCTTTGCCTCCGTTAATTCCAGTCGCTCCAACAATTCTTTTGCACGATTTTCGCAATCCGTACGGTTCATTCCGAACAGGGAACCGTAAAATATCAGGTTGTCCATCCCTGTCAAATGGTCATACATCTGGGCGTGTTCAGTAATTACGCCTGCTCTCTGATGCAATTTTGCCGTGTCTTCGGAAGGGTTGATATCAAGCACTCTGCAGCTGCCCTCCGACGGGCTAAGCATTCCGCAAAGCAGCTTAATCGTCGTTGTCTTCCCTGCTCCGTTTGGTCCAAGGAAGCCAAATATTTCTCCCCTTTCCAGGCAAAAGCTTATACTGTCCACCGCCTTGTTTTCTCCGTTATAAATTTTAGTTAATTTTTCCGCTATTACTGCGCTCATCCGGGTGGTCACCTCCTGTTGCAATTGTTTTGCTAAGTAATGTATGCATATATAAATAAAATTATAAATGTTATTTTGATTTTTGCAAGTTGCATATCCTTTTCTGCTG
>JAEDHB010000003.1 GCA_016297265.1 Butyrivibrio sp. | reverse complement strand
GCGAGATTCTCCGCCTGCGGCGGGTCGCCTTTGCGACATTTTTCCACTCCGCCGCAGTGCGATCCCGCGGAGCGTTTTTTGTGTAATAGGAAATTCGAGGAATTTCCTATTACACTAAAAAAACCATCTGTCCACTTTCATGAACAGATGGTTCATATTATGACTGCTTTATGGCAGCCCATCATTTTATGGCTGTTATTTTCCGGCCTATTTCACTAATATTATTCTTCGTCCTTATCTTCCCAGACGATTTCATTCTCAACAAAGCCTTTTTTCTTCTTAAAATGAATAATCAGCTTGATAATCGGGCCTGCCATAAACACTAATGCGGATACTACCCAGCCGGCCAGAACTTCTGCCCAGAACGCATAATCGCTGTTATATCGTCCGCCCTGCTTGATAAGTGTATATATGTTCCAACAGAAAAGGCCAAAAAGTAATACAGGTGCTATTACCTTAACTGAAGATTTGAACCACCATCCCGGCATCCTGAATTTTTTACTGTTTCTGTTAATCTGTGTAAGAACCTTATCTGTCTTAAAGCACCACCCAATGGCAATACACTCAAGAATACCAATGATAATCAGGTTGTACTGGTTGGTCCAGTTGTCAACAATATCAAGCCATGCAAGTCCTGACTGGGTTGCATATACGATTGAAATAAGACCGGCAACAATGCATATTACCAAAGTTGCCTTCCTTGGATTAATTTTGAATTTATCCGATATAGAAGCGGATACGCCTTCAACAATTGAAAACGCTGAATCTATGGCCAGTGTGGCAAGCATAAGATAAAATATCATACCAAAAGCAACATTAACCCAGGCCACGGAGGTAAGATTAACAATTGCCTGCGGATACACAATAAATGCTGTCGCAATACCCGATGATGTGATATTATCAAGCATTCCTACGCCGCCCATTGTTGAGAACATAACAATTCCGGAAAGCACGCTTACTGCTGCATCTGAAAGTGCAATAATGATACAATCTGTAGCAACATTACTCTTTTCATCAAGATATGAACCATATGCAAACATAATAGCCATCATAATTGATAAGCTGTAAAATACCTGTCCGATAGCATCAATCCAGAGAGTCGGATCAGAAAAAGCGCTCATCTGCGGAACAAAAAATCTGCTGAGACCCTCTCCTGCTCCCGGCATTGTACATCCTTTTACTGCCATAATGAGCAGAAGGATAACCGGCAAGAATACGGTATATTTTACTACTTTGCCAACGCTGCTGGCACCTTTTCTGATGCAAAAATAAATTGCACCCCAGGCAGCTATCATCGCGCCAACCATAGGCCATGGTATTTTTGCACCCTTAATAATTCCTGTTGTCTGTGTTGCATTAAAGAAAACCTGGCTTGCTGCGCCGGCATCTCCGGTCATCTTTCCGAATTTGACAGAATATACTACCATCAGCAATACCCATGCAAAAACAACCGCATAATAGGTTACTATTACAAAGGCGTTGCCGGTTGCTGCCCAACCGATGAATTCAGCCTTCTTGTTGACTCCGCGCATTGCTTCGCCGGCCCCCTTGTGCAGCTTTCTTGCGATGGAAATCTCCATCATAAGAAGCGGTATTCCGATTACAAATAATGCCACAAGGTAGACTAAAAGAAATGTTCCGCCACCATGTTTTGCGGCAAGCCCCGGAAATCTCCAGGCATTGCCAAGTCCAACTGCAGATCCGATTGACGCAAGGATAAAGGTTCCCCTTGACGCCCAGGAATCTCTTGATTTTTCAGCCATTACGACCCTCCTAAATTTTCCGTTTTAGTATGATTTTCATCATTGTATATGTGATACAGTCACATCTCGCTTCTGTATCCCTACTAATTCGATATTATATACTATGGTTTTATCTCTTGTCTACTCTTTTTATTCGCATCATATGACAGCTTTTTTACAATGGTAAGGACCGCAAAATCATTGCGGTCCCCCGGTCCTATGAATTATTTTATATCCTTTGATTTGATTAATGATGTTCCCACAAACAATGTCAATCCGCTGTATGCTGCAAATACTGCGAAGCATCCGATTATGTTGGTTGTGGTAATTCCGTCATTGCATATGCTCATTACCCAGTAGGTTGGAATAATCTTGTTAATGTTGGTCACTGATTCAGGAAGCCCCGGAATCTGGTCAACCACGGAAAGAATTGAAAAAATAACCATCGTCGCAAAACCGGCGGCAATTGTTATTCCGGCGGTTCTGAATGTATTTGCGTAAAAAACAAATAGCGAAGCATAGGCAAAATATGCAACCGTAGCAAGAAGTATTGTAACAATCATATCAGTTACATCACCGGCACTGATGCTTCCAAAACCCTGGAACAGTGCTACCCCCACAACCCAGTTGAGAACTGCATAAATGATATATGTCACTGCGGCAAATACTAACAAGGTAATCCATGAAGATACATAGATATTGGTTTTCTTTTTTCCAATAATAATCTTGTTGCGGATTGTTCCGTGTGTATAATCTTTTACCAGAACGATGGACAAAACAATAAGGATAATCAATCCCATATTGCTGGCAGGATTAAGTGCTGATGCAAGCACATCCTGTGCAGTATATTCCAGACCGATTTCTTCCATATCTCCGGCAAAATTCTGAATCACTTTAAGCAATACAGTTGACATTAATGTAAAGAAAATCACGAGGCAACCCATAACCACCATTGATTTGTCTTTTCTGAATCTCTTAAAATCATTCCTGATTAAATTAAGCATTGTTGACACCTCCTCTGATCATATTAAGGTAAAATTCCTCGATATTTTCATCGTTGGAGTTAAACTTTTTAATCATAATATTCTTGGTGTCAAGTATTTTGACTAATGCGTTAACCGTAATTTCGTCATATATCCTTATTGTGCCGTTTTGTAATACTTTGTAGGAATTGATTTCTTCCAATTCCTCCAATACCTTAAGTGTGTAATCAACATTTTCAACAACGATTTCAATGCATTTACGACATTCCTCATGAAGCTGTTCCACAGTCAGCTCACGAATCAGTTCCCCTTTATGAATAAATCCGAATGTCGTTGCAACCTTCTGAAGCTCATCCAGAATGTGGGAAGAAATAAGAAATGTAATTCCCTTTTCCGTATTGAGTTTGATAATCAATTCACGAATTCCGATGATTCCTTCGGGATCAAGTCCGTTCATTGGCTCATCAAGAATAATGAATTCCGGATTACCGATAAGCGCCATTGCTATTCCAAGTCTCTGTCTCATACCGAGAGAAAATCTTCCGGCCGACTTCTTATCATTCAGAACATCCGAAAGCCCAACCTGCTCAAGAACATCAGGGATAATTGAAAAATCCTTAATTCCCAGAAGTCTGCATTGAAGCACCAGATTATCATATGCGCTCATATTAAGATAAATTGATGGTGATTCCACCACCGCTGCCATCTTTCTTTTAATTGTGGAGATATCACCTGTTTTACTGTTAACGCCGAACAAATCGAAATCTCCGCCTGAGGGATTAGCTAATCCGGTAAGCAGTCTGATAATTGTTGTTTTGCCGGCGCCGTTTTCGCCTACAAAACCATACACATCACCTTTTCTGATATGCATGTTAACACTATTCACGACCTTGACTCCCTTGTACTGTTTTGTAAGGGAGTTGGTTGATAATATGTATTCCATACAACCTCCTATATACTTTTCTTGTAACATTATAATACTTTGACAATACTAATTAAATCAAAAAACTCTTAAGATTTCATTAAAAAAATATTAAATCACGGGGCCGGTATACGCATCCCTGTATTCTTCAAGCACGGCTTTGTACCGTTCAAAGCTCTCACATTTTCGTATTTTTTTGCATAATTTTTTCTCATCTTCAAAATTACGTCCCATGTAAAACCACAGTTCCTTCATCTTGCACAGGGTCGGATGCGGTCCGGGCAGGGAAGAGGCATAGCCTTCAAATACTAAATCGTGCATTTTGAAAAACTCATCCTTCGTCATCGGACTGCCGCCTTTTATCTCCCTTACCAGTCCGGGATTGGCAAGTATTCCTCTTCCGATCATGACAGCATGAATCCCTTCATATCGGGATACAATACGTTCGTAATCCTCCGGAGTGCAGATGTCGCCGTTGTAGCAGATTTTATGGGGACAATGCTCCCAGGCTCTGTCAAAACAATTCATTCGCAAGCCATTATTGTAAAAATCCTCCTGAAGACGCGGATGCACAATCAGCTCTTCCAACGGATATTCGTTGTACAGCTCAAGAATTGCTTCCCACTCGTCCTCTGAGTGCATACCCAGCCGGGTCTTGATTGATATTTTCACAGGTGTTTTATCAAAAATCTCATCCAGAAAGCGTCTCAGTTCATCAGGAACAGAGAGGAAACCTGCGCCACGGTTTTTGGTGACAACGGTCATGGAGGGGCATCCCAGATTGAGATTTACGGTTTCATATCCGAGAAATTGCAGTTTTGCAGTGATACTCAAAAACTCCGGTGCCTTGTTGGTAAGTATCTGAGGTACGGTCCTCATTCCCACATTATTATCCGGCGCCACATCCTTTTTTTCCCTGGCACTCAGCTTTCTGTTGGCAATAAATGGGGTAAAATACTTGTCCGCATCACCAAACACTTCATTATATGCATTTCTGTAAACATATCCTGTCAGACCTTCCATCGGGGCAAGATAAATATTCATGTCCAAACCTCTCTTTTCGTATGATGATTCTATTGTACCACATTGAAAGGTTCATTTGTTTTTTATGTAAAAATATAGTATAGTTAGCATAAATACAGATTACGGGTGATATATAATGAAGATATCGAAAATAATAAAATCAGTCTTATCAGCCCTGGTTTTGGCCGCTCTCCTTGTGCCAACCGCGCGCAGAATTGAGGCTCTTGACATTGCCGGGGATGAAATATTAATCTCAAGTGTGGAGGAGCTTGCTAAGCTGCGGCAGAATCCGACGGGGCATTTCCGCCTCACAAAGGATCTTGACCTGGGCGGCAAAGCGTGGATTCCACTTGATTTCTGCGGATATCTTGACGGGGACGGTCATTCTCTTTTGAATGTCAAAATAGTATCCACGGGCAGTAAATCCGCCACCACCTACGACGGCAACATGAAGGAATATGAGACGGTATTTGCCGGTTTTTTTGCAAGTCTTGAAAATGCGGAAATCACGAATCTCAATATTGTCAATCTTAGAGCCACCGTGGATTCGGACAAGCCTTGTTTTCTGGGCGGTATTGCCGGATATATGGACAAGTCGGTTATCACAGGCTGCTACATAACCGGAGAACTAAAACTTACAGCCAATGCACCTATGTTCGGGCTTGGCGGTTTCGTCGGTTTCGGCAATGGCGAGATTAAGGAAAGCACTAACGATATGACTTTAATATGCATTGATAAAAATGCGGAAGAAAGGGATGAGCAATTCCTTGGTGGCGGCTACGGTGCCGGTTATGTCAGCATTAACAACTGCAAAATAAAGGTGCACGGCTTCGATTCTGACCACGGATATGTTCATAACGGCGGAATTACCGGCATGTTCGGGCTGTATCCTAAGGGATTTATGACGGATACATATATTACCAATACACATGTTGAGGGTAAAATAACCTTTTTTGAAGATAATACAGACCGCCGCGCCTACTGCGAACCATACTGTGGCGAAGTTCTCAACTGGACTTATGAATGGGGCGGATGCACGGAGAATTTTGAGAAGGATGAGCGCTTTGAATACGACAAGGTTCTCCTTCCCGAAATGTGCGAAAATCCGGAGTACACTTGTGCAATCACCGCCGAAACGGATGATTCCTATGGATTCACTACATATACATGTAAATCCTGCGGCTACTCTTATACGGACAATTATGTACTTCACACTGCTGATTTGAAGGCTCTCGAGGAAGCCTCAACAACTGCCGCGGAAACCACAGCTGATGAAACCTCCGTCACTGAACCTGTAGAGACGGACAGCAGCACCAAAGCTTCGCTGACAAAGGATAAGGATATCAGAATTCTTATTATCATACTTGCTTCAGTACTTTCATTTGCTGTAATTATGCTGATAATACTTTATTTTATCAAACATTCACGGAAAGGAGATAACACGATACAATGAAGATAAAACATATACTCTTTTTGACTGTAATTGCCGCATCCTTTGCTTTTTTTGCGGGAAAAGCCAATGCTGCGGAAGCAACTCCGCTGACAATTGAAATCAATTCACCGGATAACTCCGAAGCCATGAAGGACAATATATATGACACAGTTGCCACCTTCAAGGCCGGCGATGTCATTACAATAAAAAGCGAAACGCCAATGGCAGGAATATATGTCAAATGGAATTCTCCTGTTAAGCCGTGGACAATTACATACAACGGCTCCACTGAAAGCAAAGGCGTCAATGGTTTTTTGCATGAATATGTCAAATTCGCGCAAACTGCCAATGAATGTTCTATTACTGTTTCCGCTGATGCGCAGATATGTGACATCATCGCATATTCCGAGGGCGAGCTTCCCGGGGACGTTCAGCTCTGGCAGCCTCCCTGCGACAACGAAGCAGATTTCATCGTATTTTCAACCCATGCAGATGATGAGATTCTTTTTCTCGGCGGAGTCCTTGCAACCTACGCAGGTCAGGAAAAGCTCAATGTGCAGGTTGTATATATGACCAATTACTGGGACGGTGCAAAAGTTCGTGAGCATGAAAAGCTTGACGGAATATGGCACAGCGGAGTTAAGATATACCCTGTCAATTCAACCTTCCCTGACATATATGCAGAAAACCTTGAAGATGCGATGAGTGTGTACAGCTACAACGAGATTCTCTCCTTTGTCTCCGAGCAAATCAGACGCTTTAAGCCAATGGTCTGCGTAACGCAGGACCTCAACGGAGAATATGGACATGGCGGTCATATGATTCTCGCAAAAGCAGTGTGCGAGGCTGTTGACAAGAGCAATGACAATTCATTCATGGAGGAATCCGTCAAAAAATACGGTTCCTGGGAGGTTCCAAAGACCTATCTTCATCTGTATGAACAGAACTGCATAACTATGGATTTGCGCAAGCCTCTGAGCAATATGGGAAACCGCACTGCACTGGAAATTGCAACGGAAGCATACAAGAAGCACGAATCACAGCAATGGTGCTGGTTCTATGTGTCCGATGATTACAAATACAGCTGCAACCGTTTTGGACTGTATAAGACAACCGTGGGAGCAGATACCGGCAATGATATGTTTGAGCATCTGACCTCCTATGCCGAAATCAAGGCAAAGCAGGAAGAGGAAAGCCGGCTTGCTGCGGAAGCCGAATCCGAGAGCATCAGGCAATCCGAAGAAGCTTCCATATCCGAAGCCGAATCCTTATCGGAGGCTGAGAGTATATCGCTGGCGGAAGCTGATAATAAGGATGGCAACTCTTTTGGAACTATCAAGATTCTTGCTATTGTGGCCGGTGCACTAGCCGTTATCTTGTTTGCGATAATATTGTTATCAAAGAAAAAAGGCAAGCCCGTCGACTAATAGTTCTTTCCGAAATATTACGATTAAAATCCCCGAATCCAAGCAATTCATCGTAATGCCTGTCATTAGCCTTACGATTAAAATTGCTGAATCCGGGGATTTTAGTTATGTCCGAATAGTATCCGTCCAAATTCTACTTAGTTGTTACTGCCTTTGTTCTGATTTCATCATTAAGCTTTTCAACAAAGTCTTCCAGCGATACAGTCGTTGTTGCCTGCTGTCCATGAAGTCTGTAGGTAACTGTTCTGTCTGCCACCTCATTTTTTCCTAATACAAGGATGTAAGGTGCCTTCTGAAGCTGGGCCTCTCTGATTCTGTAACCGAGCTTTTCGGCTCTGTCATCCAATTCAACTCTGATATCGTTATCCTCAAGAATTGATTTAAGTTCATTAGCATATGCAATAAGCTCTTCATCCTCATTCTTAACCGGAAGAATCTTTGTCTGAACCGGTGCCAGCCAGAGAGGAAGATTACCCTTTGTTTCCTCAAGAATGTAAGCCATAAAACGGTCAAGCGAACCAAGAATAGCTCTGTGGAGAACAACCGGTGTCTTCTTCTCACCATCCCTGTCAACATATGAAAGATTGAATTTGGCAGGAAGGCAGAAGTCAAGCTGACATGTTGAAAGTGTGTACTCATTACCAACCGCAGGCTTAACATTAACATCAAGCTTTGGTCCGTAGAATGCTGCTTCACCGATTTCCTCCGTATATTCAATGCCGAGATTATTAAGTGTTCTTCTAAGAGCATCCTCAGCCTTATTCCACATTTCATCATCATCATGATATTTTACCTTGTCAGCAGGATCCCTGAGTGAGAGCACGCAACGGTAATCCGTGATATTGAAATCCTTATATACATCAAAAATAAGGTCAACAACCTGGGCAAATTCTGACTCAATTTGTTCAGGTGTTACAAAAAGATGTGCATCATTCTGGCAGAAATGTCTGCCTCTCTCAATTCCCTTGAGAGTACCGCTTGCCTCAAAACGGAAATCATGGGCAATCTCACCGATTCTGATAGGAAGGTCCTTATATGAATGCATTCTGTTTGCATATATCATCATATGGTGCGGACAGTTCATAGGACGTAATACAAAGGATTCGCCCTCCACTTCCATAGCCGGGAACATATTGTCCTTGTAGTGGTCCCAGTGTCCTGAGGTCTTATAGAGATTAACAGTACCTACACAAGGAGTCATAACATGGAGATAATTAAGTTTTCTTTCTTTTGCTTTGATATAATCTTCAAGCTCCTGCCATACCGTATACCCCTTTGGAAGGAACATAGGAAGTCCTCTTCCGATGAGGTCGTCGGTCATGAAAAGCTGCATTTCCTTGCCTATTTTTCTATGGTCACGGTCCTTTGCTTCCTGCAAAAGTCTCAAATGTTCCTCAAGCTCCTCCGGAGTTGGGAAACATACCCCGTAAATTCTCTGCATAACATGGTTGTTAGCATCGCCCTTCCAGTATACACCGGAATATTTTATAAGCTTAAAATTCTTGCAAAGCTTAGTATTGTCAACATGAGGTCCGCGGCACAGGTCTGTAAAATCGCCCTGGTCGTACACGGATATATTGCCGTCTTCAAGACCTTCGATGAGGTCAAGCTTGTACTCGTCACCGGCAAAAAGTTCAAGTGCCTCTGCCTTGCTGATTTCTCTTCTGTAAATCTTCTTGCCTTCCTTGCAGACCTTTTTCATCTCTTTTTCAATATTATCAATAATTTCATCGTTGACCGCAACATCGCCGAGGTCAATATCATAATAGAAACCTTCTGTTACTACAGGTCCTACCCAGAATTTTGCATCCGGATACAAATGCTTTACTGCCTGTGCCATCACATGAGCGCATGAATGGTTGAGTGTGTTGAGTCTTTCCTCATTCTTAAAATCTACCATTTTGATTCTCCTTTTACTTGAAAATAAAAAATCCCCCTACGCAGACAGTTCATCTGCATAAGGGGCAAATATCATTCGCGGTTCCACCCTTATTGTTCTACGAAAAAAAGAACATCTCATTATGATTATAACGTAATCACCGGACCTTATTGGGGCCGCTCAGAGGTGGTTTTCCAAAACCGGCAACTAAAGATGCTCACAGCAAAATGCATCTCTCTCTGATAATCGCCTGCAATGTACTTTTCTCGTCAACGCGTTAACTTGAGTATATTTTATATGATAAATATTGTCAAGAATATAATTACTTATACCATAAATAAACATTTAATGTAAAGTTTATATTTTTTTTATTGAATTATCAGGTAAATACATATAATATTTCAATAATATCAAGTATTAAGGAGGAAGTTTATATGAGCAACATATTAAAAGCAAATATCACTGATATTGACGAAATCCTGGACCTTCAGTACCTTGCCTTCCAAACCGAGGCAGATATGCTCGGCACCAGGGCCATTCCTGCGCTCAACCAGCAATATGATGATGTTCTTCGCGATTTTAACAATGGACTAATGCTGAAGATGATCAGTTCAACCGGTAGAATAATCGGTTCTGTTCGTGCCTTTGCCAATGATGATTACGTCAGCATCGGCAAACTTATGGTTCATCCCGACCATCGTCGAAAAGGCTATGCTGCAAAGCTCCTCCGTGAAGTTGAAAAATACTACCCGGATAAAAGGCTTGAGCTCTATACCTGTTCAAGAAGCCTGCTCAACATAGCCTTGTATGAAAGCGTAGGCTACAAACAGTATAAAACAGTTCCGGGTCCTGATAATCTCGATATGACCTATCTGGAAAAATGCTGTTAACCGTTCTGTGCATATTTTGCCGGAATATACGGCACTCAACATGACGGATAAAGCTAAGCAATGCAAGACAGATAATACATAAATATCCTGTAGTTATTACCATTTTTACACTCTTTTCCTGATTTTTGCTGCAAGTCTGTCGCTGATTGCCTTATTAACTCCCGTATTTGCCTTAACAATAAAGCCTCTCTTTTTCATACCTGATGTCTTGAAATATTCAACAATTGCACGCTTTGCTCCCGTGGATTGTCCGCACCATGCAGCAAAAGGCATTGGCGTATTGCAGGCGCAGAGCACAAGGTATTCCTTGCCTTCAAGCCTTGGCTTCGGAAATTTGTCCGTCTCCTCCATCGATACACCCAACAATCTGTCGAAAAGATTTTTGACAGCTGCCGGCACATTTGCCCAATATACCGGTGTTGCAAGAATAATCATATCGCAAGCCTTCACCCGTTTAGTAAGCTCTGCGATGTCATCATCGCGCATAACACATTCCCTTGTCTCAAGGCAGCATCTGCAGCCCAGACAATATCTGATATTCATGTCATACAGATTAATCTCAGTAACCTCGTCCCCCTTTCTTCTGCATTCCTCCACTGCAATCTGCAGCATTGATGCGGTAACCCCGCTTTTGTGTGGGCCTCCGTTAATCGCAAGTATTTTTCTTCCTGATTGATTCATAAAGCAGTTCAAAATTCCTTTCCATAAATTCATCCGCACTCAAACACATTGTTTTTCCTATGTACTCCTCCTTATTGACCGCAATATTGATTATTCCGGAAATCATACCCCAAAGTCCAAACAGTGTTGGCACATCTGCAATACCATCCCTGTATTCACCGGCTTCGATTCCGTCCTCGATGAATTGCAGAATACATTCATTAATCTGTTCCCCAATATAATATGCAGCATTATTGTTATCCCGGCTCGCATCCCCGGTGTCGAACTCAATTTTCTGCAAAACAAGGCTAAAATAATATGGATATTTCCTCTGGTATCGCACCATCGACCTGCAAAGCTCATAAAAGCGTTCCTCATATCCGGCATACTTTGTAATGCCGTCCACAATGTAATCCTTGAGATAAGTTATGCTTCGCAGAACCAGATAGTCCACCAGCTTCTCCTTATTCTTAAAATACACATAAAGAGTTGCCTTGCTATATCCGGCAGCCTTCGCTACCGCATCCATACTGGTATTCCCGATTCCCTTTTCCATAAAAATCTGCTCCGCAGCGTCCGCAATTCTGATTCTGTGTACTTCCGGCTCTTCCTTAATTCTTCTTGCCATTGTATCCTCCGTTAATTAAACCGTTAGTTTAATTATACACATAAAGAAATATCTGTCAACATATTTTGCAACCATAAAATACAAAAAGCGCACTCTGTTACGAGTACGCTTTCCGCATAATCTATTCATCTATAAGAAAAGTAGTAGGATCCACAGGTTTTCCATCACAGGTTAGTCCAAAATAGAGATTACTTCCCTCCTTTTGAAAATACCTGGTTGGCTCGGCGACCTTGCCCAGCACAGTTCCCGCCTCAACCTTGTCCGATACATTGACCGCCAACTCCGAGAGCTGTCCGTAGGTCACTTTATAGCCACCTCCAACCGAAACCACCATTGTTTTTCCCAAAATAGCATCGTCATAAATATCTTCTACAACTCCTGCCGCGGCGCTTAACACAGGCGTCCCCGCTTCTGCGCCCACAATAATTGCAGGATTACATTTGTACTGGTTAAGGGTTGGAAAATAAATTGTGCTATCCATATTGTATCCGAGTATTACTTGTCCATCCACAGGCCATAACAGGCTCGATGTGTTGTCAAAATTGTAGATGGGTGCATCCACCTGCGCCGCAGTTTCCTTCGGTGTCGTTGCTTCTGTAGGAACCTCAGTCTCCGGAATCGTTGAAGGTACTTCAGCTACCTTGGTCACGCTCTCCGTTGTTTTGGTTTCCTTTGTCTCCTCCGCAAGATTCAGGTCGATATAATTGTTGTCCCGACCTTTCTTGGCACTTCTCACAATAGCTACCGTGCCCACTGTTAATGCAGCTACAATTGCCAGACTTATTACAATAGAAAAAATTTTTTCACCATCAGGCTTCCTTTTTCTTGGTCTTTCCACGTCTACCTCCATTCGTGCTTTGCACTAGAAAAATATTCTACTGGTAGTTTTCCACGAATGAAAAAAATTATTCACTGACAATCGAAATATTTTTGTAAAAATAGTTTAGAATATCCTGACATTTCACACCATTCTCTGCCTTCTTTCTGGCGGAGGCGATGCTCATTCCGTATCCGCTTCCGTCCCCCTTCACATTAAACACACAATCCCCGCCCTCCCTGCTTATCGAAAAATTGGAGGAGGGCAACGCAATACCCACAGCGAGCTCATCCCCGCTTATTGATTTACCGTCAAGAATAAGCTCCGTAATGTATCCTGATTCATCCCTCTTGATAATCTGGATACTGCCCACCTCCGATTCCGCAATTTTCAGCTTGGTAAGATATCCCTTTTCATCGCAATCATCCCGGCAGTCCACCGCCTGCAGATATTCGCAGTTGCCGGCTCTGGTATAGCCGGCACTTATACTATGTACATAGGGAAGAATGGGCTTTTCCTTATATGAAATATATGTCTTTCCCACCTCGGCAACAACATCGTTGATTATTTTAATATTTTCCTCATACTTATCCTGCCAGCGTTCACGCATCTCCTCATTGGTCAGGTAATCAAGGGCGAAGTCGGCAGGAATACTCTCCGCCCCGTTAACTTCAATATATTTTGCATAAGTCCCGGCAATAATTGCAATGGACTTAAGAAATTCCGAACTGTCTCCTGCCGTATAGTAAGCCGCAACCGTACCTGTGACAAATTCCGCCACACTGCTGTAATCCGGAACTGATGTATTATGAGACGAACCGCTGCCTTCGCTTACGGCTTTGGGTTCCTTTCCCTTAACTCCGTTCATACAAAGGGTTATAATAAAGGGAGCCCAAAAAATAATGAGCAGATATGCAATTATTTTTACCAGGTTCTTTCTCATAGGACATCTTCTCCTTAAGCATATTCTATGCAAAACACGATAAAAAAATACACTCACTGTTTTCAAAATGTGGTATAATGTTTTTATTGTAAAAATGATAACGAGGTATATTATGTATCCGGATAATAGACCAATTGGAGTATTTGATTCAGGCGTCGGCGGAATCAGCGTTCTGGCTGAACTGCTCCGTCTCATGCCTAACGAAAATTATATATATTACGGCGATTCCCACAATGCACCTTACGGTGTCAGACCTTGCGACGAAGTGAAGGAGCTCACAATTGCAACGGCGAACAAATTGCTGTCCATGGGTTGCAAATGTCTTGTCATCGCCTGCAATACGGCAACCTCCGCTGCAGTAAGGCCACTTAGGGCAGCACATCCCGACATTCCTGTAATTGGTATCGAGCCTGCACTTAAGCCGGCTGTACTCAACAAAGGAAATGGATATGTGCTTGTGCTGGCAACTGCCGTAACTCTTGCCGAGGACAAATTTAAAAGATTAATGGCGCAATACGACCATCAGGCCAGAATACACACTCTCGCCTGTCCCGGCATAGTTGAATTTGTTGAAAAAGGAATAACGGAAGGTCCTGAATTAACATCCTACCTGACGGATTTATTCAAGGATTATCTTGATACTCCGCCGGATTGTGTCGTACTCGGCTGCACACATTATCCTTTTGTCGGAGAATGCATTAAGACAATATTTGGAAGTAATACACAGATATTTGACGGCGGGGAGGGCACTGCCAGAGAGACACGCCACCAGCTTACAATCAACGATATTTGCAATGACAGTACTGCACAGGGTTCAGTGCAGATATTTAACAGTGATGCCGATTACATCCGGATTGCAGAAAAACTTTTGAAAATAAGGCAGGGAAGATAATATGGGAACAAAATCATTGGACATTATGATAATTGCGTTGCTGGCAATCCTATTTATTGCGCAGGTTGCTCTCGCAGTCAAACAGATAAAAAGCGGAGCACCGGACGGTAAAATCCTGCTTATTGTGGGAGTTATTGTTATGATATTGTTTGTTCCGCTGTCAGTATTTAAGCTTATGTACAATTACATGGCAATTAAAATCGTATGGTTTATCGTAGCTGCTGCCTATATGATTTTTACAATATGGTATACCAAACAATTGCAAAAAAGTTATCGCAACCAATAGGACAGAATTTTCGGGCACCCCGGGGTTCCTGTTTTACAGCAAAAATGCCATTGGCTTATCCGCCAATGGCATTTATTTTATATATTATCTCTCTGCGAAGCTTACAGACTCGACTGCTACCGCTCCGCCTCTTACAACCTCAAGCCGGTATCCAAAGGTATCGCTGAGCAGATTCAAAAGACTGTCATTCTTATCTTCTGTCTGTGTACATTCAAGAAGAACTGTTTTTTTATCATAATCAGCAACCTTAATTCCGTAAACATCCGCAATTCTGAATGCTTCAATCTTATCCTTATCGGAACAACTGTTAATCTTGACAAACATCAGTTCTTTCATATGAATACTGAGGTCTGTGATGTCGATAACCTTGATTACCTCAACACTTCTGTTGAGCTGCTTCTTAATCTGCTCATAGGTTTTGTCATCACTGATAACACTGATTGTCATTCTTGAAACCGTCGGGTCCTGTGTTTTACCAACCGTCAAAGTACTTATATTATATGCCTTGCTTGAGAATAATCCGGATATTCTTGCAAGAACACCAATCTGGTTCTCTACAAAAATTGATACCCATCTTTTTTTCAATTCACTACTCTGTGTCTTCATTCAGATACCTCCTAACCGAACATCATGTCAATAAGAGCTTTTCCGCCCGGAACCATTGGATATACATCAAAATCACAATCGATATAAAATTCAATAATTGTTGGTCCGTCAGTATTCTTGCCGGCTTTCTTGAATGCGGCCTCCATCTCTGACTCGTCCTTTACTCTGAGCCCAAGAGCCCCATAGCTCTCAGCAAGCTTTACAAAATCCGGTCTGTACTGTTCTGCGGTACGAGGACACACTCCGGTGTCAACGCATGCACGCTTGCAGTCCCTGTCGTAATTCAGGCATGTGCTTGCATATCTCTTATTATAAAACATTTTCTGCATCTGCTTAACATTGCCAAGGTATGTATTATTCAGGATACACATAATTACCGGTGTATGAAGTCCGACTGCTGTCGCAAGCTCCTGAATATTCATCTGTGCACCACCGTCACCACTTATGCAGAATACCGGTGCGCCCGGATTGCCAATGCAGGCACCGATTGCAGCAGGAAGTCCGTATCCCATGGTTCCAAGACCGCCTGATGTAAGGAATTTTCTTTTTCCGTTCATTGCAAGGTACTGTGTTGTCCACAACTGGTTCTGACCAACATCAGTAACAACTGTTGCGTCCGGATACATTTCGTTGATTACATTGATTATTTTCTCCGGAGTCAGACCTTTGATATGCTGCATTGTAATCGGCTTATCAGCCTTCCATTTCATAATCTGCTCAATCCAGATGTCCGTGTTGCATTTCGCAACATGGTTAAGCATCTCATTGAGTGCCATCTTGGCGTCCGCAACTATAGGTACATTAACAACAATATTTCTTGAAATTGATGCTGAATCAATATCCACATGAATAATTTTGGCATTAGGTGCAAAATCTTCAATCTTTCCTGTAATTCTGTCACTGAATCTTGTTCCTATTGCAAAAAGAACATCACATTCCGTAACCGCCTTGTTAGAAGCATAATTGCCGTACATACCAATATTACCGATAAACATCGGATGATTGGTCGGAATGCATCCCTTGCCCATAATGGTAGAAACTACCGGAATCTGCATCTCGCTGGCAAGCTTGGTAAGCTCCGCGCCGGCACCTGATATTCTGACACCGCCGCCGATAAGAATAACCGGTCTCTTGGCCGCCTTAAGCATTGTCATAGCTTTTTTGAGCTGACCCACATGAACACTTGTACATGGCTTATAGCCCCTGATTGCAATATCCTCAGGATATTCATCAGGGCCCTTTTCGCACTGAATATCCTTAGGAATGTCCACCACAACAGGCCCCGGTCTACCCGTACTTGCAACATAGAAAGCCTTCTTGATGGTGGTCGCAAGTTCTTTTCTATCCCTGACTGTAACGGCATACTTGCAAATATTTCTTGTTACGCCGACCATATCCACTTCCTGGAAAGCATCATTACCGATAAGGTCCCTTGATACCTGACCTGTAAAAACAACAAGCGGAACGCTGTCAAAATTAGCATCGGCAATACCTGTTACCGTATTGGTTGCGCCCGGACCGCTTGTAACCAGACACACGCCGACTTTACCGGTTGAACGCGCATATCCTTCCGCCTCATGAACCAGTGCCTGCTCATGTCTTGGCAGAATCACATCAATATCCTTAGCATCATACAATGCATCAAAAAGATCGATAGCCATTCCTCCCGGATAACCAAAAACTGTATCAACACCCTCTTCCCTGAGTGCTTTAACGAACAATTCTGTTCCCTTTATATCCATCAACTAATCCTCCTGTCTAAAGCATTACATCTGCTTACGTACTATTCTGTACTCGTCATTACTTTGAAAATAAGGGCATTCTCTTACACCACCCGACAAAAAACTATACATCTCGTCCTCGTCAAGGTTCACTGAGCAGGAATATGATTCTGTCTCTTCGTCATATTCATAGTAATTACACATATCACATATATCCTGTGCCATAATGCCTCCTGCCAATAAATTTGTAATGTCCGTTAACCTATATTTTCCTAAATATATAGTAAAATGTCAAGTTTTTACTTGTATTTTGTGTTCAAAAAAGTATATGATATCCTTAGTAAATGATGAGGTATGATAAATTGAAAAAAATGCAGGCAATTATTATAACATCACTATTGATTGCATGTGCGGTATTTTGTTGCGCATGCAGCAGAAAAAAAGATTTTGAAAAGCTTGATTCAAGGTTGAATGAGTGCTTTGACAAATATGTAACCCAAAACTCCATCGAATCCTCCTGCTTCCGGCTTTTTAATCAGGAAACCGGCTACAACTGGAGCGGCTCCACCGATGGAGTGGACGATAATTCCCACTTTGGAATGGCGAGCATCACCAAAATGTTCACGGCGGTTGTAATTTTTAATCTCGAAAGCGAGGGCAAAATCTCCTTTGACGCGCCTATTTCAAAATATCTCCCCAAAAGCTATTATAAAGGTACTGCCGTCTACAAGGGAACAGACTATGCGGACAGGATTACCATCCGTCAGCTTTTATCCCACACTTCAGGTCTTGCGGATTATTTTTCCGAGAGTTCATCAGAGTATCCTTCAATTGTGGAAACCGCTTATGAGCAGAACAAAGATATCCGGTATCCATACAGCAATATTCTTGCAAGGATGAGGGAACTTCCGGCGCTCAACATCCCGGGGGAAAGCAGAAAAGCAAATTACTCCGACTTCAATTACCAGCTCCTGGGAAAAATAATTGAGACTGTCACAAGGAAATCACTGAATGACAATTACAAAAAATATATCTACACCCCTTCAGGTATGAAATCGACATACCTCTACGAACCGGATATGAAATGGGGGGATATAGAAGAAATCAGGGGAAAATACGCCAACGGGGAATTCCCTTTGATGGAAGCAAGCGAGCAGGCGGCGGGCGGCATTATTTCAACTGCCGACGACCTGATGAAATTTGCAAAGGCATATTTTAGCTACACCCTGTTTGATGAATCCCTGTTTTCGGACATTACGAGCTTTAAGGATTTGAGCTTTCACAAGCAATACGGTCTGGGGCTGATGCATTTTAGCAATATATATGATTCATACGGTCACACGGGGAGCCTGGGCTGCGTTGTTTTGTACAGTCCAAAGCTTAAAACATATGTTGTTGGAACAGTGAATAACTGCTCCTCAAAGGATGCTCTTTCCCTTGCCAAAAAACTTCTGTCAGAAATGTAAAATAAGAGCCGGAAAACACTGTTAATTCAGCATTTCCCGGCTTTTTCATTAATCTAATTCAACTTTGACTTTATCAAGTTTCCAGATATCATTTACATATTCTTCAATAGTTCTGTCGGATGAGAATTTACCGCTGCATGCTGTGTTAAGCATTGCTGAACGGGCCCAGCCGGTTTCATCCAAATACATCTTCTCAATCTTTTTCTGAGCTTCTGCATATGAACGGAAATCCTTGAGGATGAAATATACATCCGGTTTCTTATCGTAGAGAAGGGAATTATAAATCTCTCTAAACATTTCAGGGTCTTCAGGTGAATAGAAACCGTTGATAAGCTGCATAAGCACCTGTCTGATTTCCTGGTCGTTGTTGAATATCTCCTGAGGATTATATCCTCCCTCATTCTGATATCTTATTACCTCATCAGCTGTGAGACCAAAGATAACTGCGTTCTCCTCACCAACTTCTTTTACAATTTCAACATTGGCACCATCCATTGTACCAAGAGTTACAGCACCATTTAACATGAATTTCATATTACCTGTTCCTGATGCTTCCTTACTTGCTGTTGAAATCTGCTCACTGACATCAGCTGCGGCAAAAATAATTTCTGCATTTGATACTCTGTAGTTTTCGATGAATACAACTTTGATTTTACCATCGATTGACTTATCGTTGTTGATTACTCTTGCAACATTGTTGATTAATTTGATTGTAAGCTTTGCTCTTCTGTATCCTGCAGCTGCCTTTGCACCAAAAATGAATGTTCTTGGATAGAATTCCATATTTGGATTAGCCTTAATCTGATTATAGAGATACATAACATGAAGAATATTCAAAAGCTGTCTCTTGTACTCATGCAATCTCTTAACCTGCACATCAAATATTGATCTTGGGTCAATATCAATGCCGTTGTGCTCTTTGATATATTCAGCAAGTCTGACTTTGTTGCGGTATTTTATCTGCATGAATTCCTTGCGGCTTAATTCATCATCAGCATATACTTTGAGCTTGCTAATCTGTGAGAGGTCTGTAATCCACTCGTCGCCAATCTTTTTTGTAACCCAGTCTGCAAGAAGAGGATTACCGTGAAGAAGGAATCTTCTCTGTGTGATACCGTTTGTCTTATTATTGAACTTGTCCGGCATCATCTCGTAGAAGTCCTTAAGCTCCTGCTTCTTGAGAATCTCTGTATGAAGGGCTGCAACACCATTGACAGAGAAGCCTGCAACGATTGCAAGATTTGCCATCTTAACCTGTCCGTCATAAATTATTGCCATCTTGGCAATCTTATCCTGATTATTAGGATATTTTGCTTTGATTTCCTCAACAAATCTTCTGTTGATTTCTTCAACAATCTGATAAATTCTTGGTAAAAGTCTTGAGAACAGCTCAATTGGCCATTTTTCAAGAGCTTCTGCCATGATTGTATGATTTGTATATGCACATGCCTTGCCGGTTACTTCCCATGCCTCATCCCAGGTGAGTTTTTCTTCATCCATAAGGATTCTCATAAGCTCGGCAACCGTAACTGTAGGGTGTGTATCGTTAAGCTGGAAAATAACCTTCTCATACAGTTTTCTGACATCACTATGTGATTCCTTGTATTTTTTAACTGCTCTTTGTACACTTGCTGATACAAAGAAATACTGCTGTTTAAGTCTCAATTCTTTTCCTGCATAGTGGTCATCACATGGGTAGAGCACTTCGCAGATTGTTTTTGCAAGGTTCTCCTGCTCAACTGCCTTCTGATAATCACCTTTATCAAAAGAAGAAAGATTGAACTGCTGAATAGGCTCAGCATCCCAGATTCTCAATGTATTTACTATGTTATTGCCATATCCTACTACAGGCAAATCATATGGCACGGCTCTTACGCACTGGTAATTCTCCTGAACATAATGCTCACGTCCGTTTTCATCAGTATAGCTTCTAACATAACCGCCAAAGCGAACTTCCTCAGCATATTCCGCTCTCTTAACTTCAAACGGATTACCGTCTCTTAACCAGTCATCAGGGATTTCTTTCTGATATCCGTCTTCGATTTTCTGGGCAAACATACCATATCTGTAGCGGATACCGCAACCGTATGCAGGATATCCGAGAGATGATAATGAGTCGAGGAAACAAGCTGCAAGACGACCAAGACCGCCATTTCCCAAAGCTGCATCCGGTTCTTCGTCCTCGATTACATTGAGGTCAAAGCCCAGCTCATCAAGAGCTTCTCTAACCTCCTTATAGCAGGTAAGATTTATCATACTGTTGCCGAGAGCACGTCCCATAAGGAACTCCATTGACATGTAATATACGGTCTTTGCATCATCTTTTTCAAACTGCTTATGTGAAGCAATCCATCTGTCAATGATGTAATCCTTTACCGTGTAAGCAACTGCCTGAAAAACCTGCTGTTTTGAAGCCTCATCCAATGTTTTTCTATACATGTTTTTTACATTGTTGACTACTTCTTTTTTAAATTCTTCTTTGTCAAAGTTCATTTTCTCCATACTATTTTTCCTTCACTTAGATTTTTTCAACACCAAGGATTACTGTTTCACCATTAATGTTCCACTCTTTTGTAAATCCATTTACCTTGTCTAAAACAATATCGTTGGCAAGAACCTCTTTTTTAACCTCATCACAATTATCTTTCAAAAGTTGGACAATTCTGTCATTGTCTTTTGCATAGATAATTATCTTATCCATAACTTCAAAGCCAGCCTCTTTTCTCATGGTCTGAATCTTACTGATTATTTCTCTTATGAAGCCTTCCTCAATAAGCTCTTCTGTGAGATTGGTGTCAAGCACAACAGTTACGCCGTTGTCACTTCCTGATTCATAGCCTTCTGTCTGCGCAATCTCGATGAGAAGGTCGTCCTTGGTAAGCTCGCACTTCTCGCCGCCAAAATCGAATGTAAGCATTCCCTTAGCATTCAACTCATCCATTGCCGCATTGCCGTCTATATCTGAAAGGGCCTGACGAATCTGACCTAAAAGTTTACCATATTTTGGTCCAACAGTCTTAAGCTGTGGTTTAAAAGAATATGAGCTGTAAGCTCTAACATCATCAGTGAATTCAACTTCTTTGACATTAAGCTCATCTTCAATGATTTCCTTGAAATACTCGGAAAGTTCAAAAGGTGCTTTGACATACATTTTGCCGATTGGCTGTCTGTTCTTAATGTTGGCTGAGTTACGGCATGCACGGCCGATAACAACTGTCTTAAGAACCTCATCCATATTCTGCTCAAGCTCTTTGTCAATCCATTCCTCTTTTGCTGTTGGGAATTCACAAAGGTGAATACTCTCCGGTGCGCCGCTGTCAATACTTCTCACAAGATTCTGGTATATGCTCTCTGTCATAAACGGAATCATAGGTGCAGCAACTTTACTGAGAGTTACAAGGCAGGTATACAATGTCATATACGCATTGATTTTATCCTGCTCCATGCCTTTCGCCCAGAACCTCTCTCTTGAGCGTCTTACATACCAGTTACTCAAGTCATCCACAAATTCCGCGAGAACTCTCGTTGTCTCAGGAATCTTGTAATCATTAAGGAATGTATCCACAGATTTGACAAGTGAATTCAATTTTGAAAGAATCCATTTATCCATTACCGGAAGTTTGTCATATTCAAGTGCATATTTTGTTGCATCAAATTCATCAATATTAGCATACAGTACAAAGAATGCGTATGTGTTCCATATTGTTCCGAGGAATTTACGCTGTCCTTCGATAACCGCATCATCATAAAAACGGTTTGGAAGCCATGGTGCTGAATTGGAATAGAAATACCATCTTATTGCATCCGCGCCATGCTCTGCAAGAGCGTCGAAAGGATCAACTGCGTTACCCTTGGATTTACTCATCTTCTGTCCGTTTTCATCCTGAACATGCCCGAGAACGATAACGTTTTTGAATGGTGCCTTGTTGAAGAGGAGTGTTGATTCTGCAAGAAGTGAGTAGAACCAGCCTCTTGTCTGGTCCACGGCCTCGGAAATAAAGTCAGCCGGGAACTGTTTTTCAAAAAGCTCCTTATTTTCAAATGGATAATGATGCTGTGCAAATGGCATAGCACCTGAATCAAACCAGCAGTCAATAACTTCCGGTACTCTCTTCATTGTTTTACCGCAATCAGGGCAATCAAAGGTTACTTCGTCAATGAATGGGCGGTGCAGCTCGATATCGTCAGGACAGTTATTGGAAAGCTCCTTCAGTTCTGCGATGCTTCCGATGGAATGCATCTTGCCGCAGCCTTCACACTGCCAGATATTGAGCGGAGTTCCCCAGTATCTGTTACGGCTGATACCCCAGTCCTGAACATTCTCAAGCCATGCTCCAAAACGTCCTGTCCCGATGGTTTCAGGAATCCAGTTAATTGTATTATTGTTACGGATTAAATCATCCTTAACTTCTGTCATCTTAATGAACCATGATTCTCTTGCATAATAGATGAGCGGAGTATCGCATCTCCAGCAGAATGGGTAATCATGTTCAAATTTAGGTGCATCAAAAAGCTGGCCCTTTGAATCAAGGTCTTTTAACACCTCAGGGTCGGCCTTCTTAACAAAAAGACCTGCGTAAGGAGTTTCCTCCGTCATTTCACCCTTGCCGTTAACAAACTGTACAAATGGGAGGTCATATTTGCGTCCCACCTTGGCATCATCCTCACCAAATGCAGGTGCAATATGAACGATACCTGTACCGTCTGACATTGTTACATAGCTGTCGCAGGTAACAAAATGTCCTTTTTTGTGCTGTTTTGCAGCAACGTCTGCCGCACATGCAAAAAGAGGTTCATATTCTTTATATTCAAGTTCTTTTCCTTTGTATGTCTCCAGAACTTCATATGCCTTCTCGTCTTCTTTTGCAAGTCCGCCAAGAACCTTGTCAAGAAGAGCTTCTGCCATGTAATAGGTATATCCGTCGGCAGCTTTTACTTTGCAATATGTCTCATCCGGGTTAACGCAGAGCGCAACATTGGATGGAAGAGTCCAAGGAGTTGTTGTCCATGCAAGGAAATAGGCATCCTCGCCCACAACCTTGAATCTTACAACTGCTGATCTTTCTTTGACACTCTTATAGCCTTGTGCTACCTCATGTGACGAAAGAGGGGTTCCACATCTTGGACAATAGGGTACAATCTTAAAGCCCTTATATAAGAGGTTTCTGTTCCAGATTTCTTTGAGTGCCCACCACTCTGACTCGATGAAGTCATTGTCATAGGTCACATATGGATTGTCCATATCAGCCCAGAAACCAACAGTTGATGAGAAATCCTCCCACATTCCCTTATATTTCCAGACGCTTTCCTTACAGAATCCGATGAATGGCTCCAGTCCGTATTCCTCAATCTGCTCTTTTCCGTCAAGTCCGAGCATCTTCTCAACCTCGAGTTCAACAGGGAGACCATGTGTATCCCAGCCGGCTTTACGAGGAACCATATACCCCTTCATTGTTCTGTACCTTGGAATCATATCCTTGATTACACGGGTAAGCACGTGACCAATGTGTGGCATTCCGTTCGCTGTAGGAGGTCCGTCATAAAATGTATATGACGGACAGTCTTCACGAATCTTCATACTCTTTTCAAAAATCTTGTTGTCTTTCCAGAATTTTTCGACCTGCTTTTCTCTCTCAACAAGCTTCAGGTCCGTTGAAACTTTTTCGTACATTTCTGCAATCCTTTCAAAATATTTTAATTCCGGTGGAGTCCCATACATTAAGAAAAGCCTCCGCCCAAATCAATTGGCAGAGGCCTGAAAATATCAGTCGTAGCGTTCAACACTCACTTCGGCATACCAACATATGCGTTCTCTGTAACGGGAGAAATCCGTCATCACCTACTCTCTTTCGATTTCAGATAGAAACTCCGGAGTGATATTCATATAAATTCTACTTGTACCACAATCCCAGCATCTGTGGCTCTCTTAGACGTTCAAATAAATACTACTGTCTCCATCAAAGTATTAATCGGTTAAATTATAATTTTTCAGACTGGTTTTGTCAACCTATTGATTCCGGTGTTTCCGCAGTAATGGCAAATTTTGGGCACTTTTCCCAAAATCCCATTATGCATACCTCCCGATAGTCGTCATATCCTCTACAACAACTTTTTGTTCTCCATATATTTTGCTTCGATTATTTTCTGAATATAAGCTCCGGCAAACTTCCTGTCTTCCGCGCTCAACTCCTTCAAATCAATCGGCTCACCAAACTCCAGCACGGTTCTGGTTCTTTTGATTCTCGGAGAATGGGTTTCCATAATTTCCTGAGTGTTATTCTGAACCATAGGAATAATCTTGCAGCCTGATTTTTCAGCAAGTTTAAGGCTTCCTTCCTTGAACGGACGCATTCCGTCCTCAAAAGAATTTCTTGAGCCCTCGGGAAAAATAACCATCGATATTCCATGTTTAATCTGGTCGATTCCCTCGAGAATGGTCTTAAGACCCTCTTTGATATCTTTTCTGTCCAAAAACAGACAATAGAGATATCTCATCCATGTTCTGAGGAGTGGTATCTTCTCTATCTCCTTCTTAGCAACAAAGCCTGTAAGGTTGGGCATTTTCGCATAGGATATTATAATATCAAAATTACTCTTATGATTGCCCACAAAAAGCACCGGTTCATCCTTCGGAATATTCTCCAGACCGATAACCTTGGTTCTTACTCCGGACAAAAATAGAATCACCTTAAATGCCCATTGCACAATCCTGAGCGAGCTGATGTCCTTGGCGCGTTTATTTATTTTCCCAATAATCCACTCAATTCCGAACATCGGAATACTGAACAGAAAAAATACAACCAAGAAAATCACTATTATAACAAGTCGTATCATAACTAACTCTCCTATATTTTACACTTATGAATAATTATACCTTAGAAATTTAATATTTGCAATTTAATAAAAAAATGATACAATATTTTAGTATTATTCATTTAGGAGGAAAACCTATGCCAATTTTAGCGGCATCTATGCCAATTGCAGTCAAAGTAATTCTGATCATCCTTGGTGTAATCATTGTTTTATTTGCCGTCCTAATTATTCTGGGAAGAAAAATGCAGAAAAAACAGGCGGCATCACAGTCAAGCATTGAAGCAGCATCACAGGTATTATCCTTATTGATAATCGACAAAAAGAGAATGAAAATGAAAGACTCCAACCTTCCTAAGGCCGTCTTGGACCAGGTTCCGAAATATATGCGTGGTGCTAAAATGCCTCTGGTCAAAGCAAAGGTTGGGCCAAAGATTTTCACACTTATCTCAGATGTCAAGATTTTTGATTCACTTCCAATCAAGACGGAAGTCAAAGCAAAAGTAAGCGGAATCTACATTACCGAAATCATAAGCATCAGAGGAAAAGCTGTCCCTGTTGCAGCACCAAAGGGGTTCCGTGCCAAACTTGTTGCCAAGGCGAACAAATCACAGGCCCGTGCACAGCAGAAGGCTAAAGAGATTGAATCAGGTCAGAAGACATCACTCGGTAAAAAGAAATAACAATAAACCGGTTACATTATCGCGATTGTAATCGGTTTATCTTTATTTAATAATAATTTAAGGATTTTTTATAAAGGAGTATGCTAAAATAGCACTATAAATATGATAAGGAGTGAATAATTATGTATTGTAGTAAATGCGGAGCCAACATAGCAGACAATGCTTCATTTTGTCCTGAATGCGGAGCTGCAACCAATAACACTAACAATGTGAGCAACCAGCCTTCACAGCAGACAAGCAGCACCGGTTCAAGTATGAGTACCAAAAACACCGGTATTATTGCCTATATTACCTGGATAGGCTGGATTATTGCATATTGCACCGGCGATAAGGAGGGTGCAAAATTCCACCTCAATCAGGCACTGGTTCTCAACCTGTTCGGAATGCTTGGAGGTATTCCTTTTGTAGGTTGGGCTTGGGCAGTATTCATATTTGTATGCTGGATTCTCGGACTTATTTCAGCTTGTGAAGAATCCGAGAAAGAAGTTCCGTTATTAGGTTCAATCAAAATACTAAAATAACGATAAAAGACCATCATCTCCCGCAGATACAATCAGGGAAATGATGGTTTTTTAACATTCTTTCTTTTCTTTTTTCATAAATATAATCGCCATAACAAAATATATCGCCGCACGAACCGCATTTATCACCAGATACCCGACTGCTGCGCCCATCAATCCGCCATGTCTTACAAAAAACGGCAAAACAATTGCGGCAAGTCCGCAGGACGCTATGCTTGCGCATATGCCAAAGGTCTGTTTCCGGTAGATTATAAGAACACTTTCAAACAATTCGTACCATGCCGAAAATGCTCCCGCAATCATTATTATCACGTGAAACCACTGAAAACCGTTGAGATCGGTTCCGTATATCAATGTCAGCATCCATCCTCCTAACAGGTACATTCCGACCGAGGACAGTATCGTCAGGATAACAATAATCAACGACTGCTTATGCAGAATGGATACAAAGCCTTTCCGATTTCCCTCATTGTGATATACGGCAAGTTTTGTAAGCCATATTTTCAATGTAAATCCCGCAAAAAGATACAGCATATAGGTAGGCATAAACAGCTCGTTAAATTTTGCCAGCATCGGTACCCCCACTGTATCGGGAAGGCCCATAATCGCATACCTTGGGGCCTGCTGAATGTACTGATGTGCAAAAGAACCCACAAACAGAGCAAAGCATGCCGCAAGAATACATCCCACATTTCCTGCATTGATTCCGAATTTCCACCTGACAAATTTTCTGGACAACGGAATATCCACAATCACAACCAACAATACGGAAAATACTGCCAGCACAACCGTCGACAGCACGAGATTGCGTGTGACAATAATCATCACGACATACTGAATAATCATGAGCACGTCCTTGATGCACTGACTTTTTCCACTAATATCAAATCTGAATTTCTGCTGATACAATCCCTCAAACAAATCAGAAAGAGCATCTGCAACCTTGTATACACAAAGACCAAGCGTTACTATCACCGTCTGTAAATTGAAGCCTGCAATTACAACCCAGGCGACGGATACTATAAGTGCAATTCCACAGGTAAGAATTCTGGTTGAAAAATAATCATCAAAGGAATATTTTTCCTTTACATCCGATACCTGGTAATTGCGCACGCAATATTTTGCAATGGTAAAAATCTGTGATGCAACAACAAAGCCCGCGGAATAGATTCCTGCGGTCTCATCCTTCAATACCTGTTGAATTACAGCCAAAAAGACAAGGGATTGTAAAGAATATACAATCCCTGAAGCAACTGTCCAAAATAATACATTTTTGGATTTTTCAATGTTTTTTCCAATAAATAAATTATATAACATATTTGAAAAGTCCTTAAATCTCTTAACCTTGGTTAATTATCAATCCTTCTTGTCCACTGAAAGAAAGGCGTTGATTCTGTCAACTAATTCATCCGGATTAATTCCGTGCACCAGTGCTGCATCTTCAAGGCTCTCTGCCTGTGCTGACGGACAACCCACACAATGCATTCCTGAAGCCATAAGTACCGGAACAATATTAGGGTCAACCTGAATGATGTCGTGTATAATCATATCTTTCGTTATCTGTGTCATTTTTATTCCTCCTGCTTACGCATATTATTAACATCCTTTGATGTATTATTGATTATATACCAAAAAATATACATATTCAACTTTTGACAGTATTTTTCTTGCAATAATTAACTTGTTTTATTGCAATTTCTATTATATAATACTCATATATACAATCAGGAGGTAAATATCATGGCATATGTAATTTCAGATGCATGCATCAGCTGCGGAACATGCGCAGGCGGATGTCCGGTTGGAGCTATCTCACAGGGAGATTCACAGTTCGAAATTGATAAAGATACATGTCTTTCATGCGGAGCATGTGAGTCAACATGTCCTGTTGGCGCTATTTCTGCTGAATAATGCAATTATTACGAATCCTCATATCTTACGGTATGAGGATTTATTTTTTTTCCTTTTTCCTTTATTATCACTGCCGGCGGCAACTTCTTTTGCACTTTTCTGGTAATTTCTAATGGTTTCATCGAATCTTTTATATCTTTCCTCTTCCGCTTCTTCATTTACTCTGAAAAGATAATCCACCTGCTTTATCACTCTGTCGCTCACCTCATTGGATATATCTTCCTTAAGAGCGCTGTTGTTGGCCTTCAGTGACTGTGTGACGACATTTCCGATTATTGCAAGAAATTTTTCCATTCTGTCGTCCGCTGCACGATTGTTAATCTCCGCAACCGGTGACTGAACTGCAGACAGCTCCGTGCTTTTCGTCAATTCGGAGCGGATTGCTTTCAGCTGATAACCTTTTTCCTTAAGCTCCTTAATATAGCAAAATAAATCAATCAATTCCTTTGTGTAATATCTATGTCCCAGCTCGTTTCGCGGTATTTTCAACGCAAGTTCTTCTTCCCAGTATCGCAGAACATGTGGTTCCAGCCCTGTGATACCGGCAGTTTCTGAAATTATGTATCGCTTGTCCTCCATCTTTGCCTCCAGTCATAATATTTCTTGATAATATTATACTTGGATGCAATACCTCTGTGATTGATTTTCGTTCGTCTTATTATGACAAAAAAATACAGCAACCCCTAAGAATTGCTGCATCTTTCTATTCTTCCATCCTGTCATTATCCTTGTGTCCGTGCTGCAAATTTGCAAATTTTGTCAACTCAGGAATCCATGCAAGTTTTACGGTACCTATGGAACCGGCTCTTTGCTTTGCTATTATTACCTCGGCAATGTCTTTTTCATCGGACTTGTCCTTATTGTAATAATCATCCCTGTATAAAAACATTACAACATCGGCATCCTGTTCAATGGCTCCCGATTCACGCAGATCAGAAAGCATTGGTCTCTTATTATCTCTTTCTTCAACTTTTCGGCTCAACTGCGAAAGTGCAATAACAGGGACATTCAATTCCCTGGCAAGCTTTTTAAGTGAACGGGATATTTCCGCAACCTCGTTCTGTCTTGACTCATTCTTTTTACCGCTGCTCATCAACTGAATATAGTCGATTATTATAAGTCCCAGATTCTGCTCCCTTTTCAGCTTGCGGCATTTATTGCGCAGCTTTTCAACAGTTACATCCGGATTATCCTCAATAATCAGATGGGATGAGCCCACTCTTGCTGCCCCTTCCGACAAATTACGCCAGTCCGCAGGGCTTAAGTTACCGGTTCTTATATTTGAAGCGTTGACCTTCGATTCCAGTGCAAGAATACGATTCACCTGTTGCACTGCTGACATTTCCAGGTTGAAAATAACTGTGGTATAGTCATGCTTTATTGAAGCATACTGTGCAATATTGAGTACAAATGCTGTTTTACCCATTGCCGGACGAGCGGCAATCAATATCAAATCCGAATTCTGCAGACCTGCAAGTCTGTAATCCAAATCGGTAAATCCCGTAGGAATACCCGTTATTTTGCCCCCTGCTTTTGCAGCCGCCTCTATTCGGCTAATTGCTTCGAGAGTGATATCCCCAATAGGCGTAAAATCCGCATTTCCCGCGCTCTGGGTAATATCATTAATCATTTTCTCTGATTCAGAAAGAACGCTCTCAGTTTCCCGGCTCGCATCAGTACACATTTTTTCAATGTTTCTTGCTGCCTTAAGAAGCTTTCTCAAATCTGACTGATTTTTGACTGTTTTGGCATACTCTGCAACCAGCGCAGAGGTTGGCATTAAGTCTATTATTCCTCGTATAAATTCAATGCTTGATACTTCTTCCGGTACCTGATTCTGCCTCAATTTATCCTGAACCAAAATCAAATCACAGGCCTTGCCCTCCGCATTGAGCTGAGACATTGCTTCAAACAATGCTGCATATTTTACATTATAAAAATCATCTTTATGAAGTATTTCAAGTGCTGTCGATACAGCCTCGGCGTCCATAAGCATAGAGCCGATTACCGCCATCTCCGCTTCAGGGCTGTGCGGCATTGACTGCTTAATTTCTCCATCCATTGCTAGTGCCTTTCCAACTATGCTTCTTTAACTTTTACTGTTAATTTAGCTGTTACATCCCTGTGCAGTTTAATTGATACAATTGACACACCTGCCATTTTGATTGGCTCGTCAATCACAATTTTCTTCTTATCTATCTCTATTCCATGCTGCGCCTTAAAGGCTGTAGCTATTTCCTTTGACGAGATTGAGCCGAAGGTTCTTCCGTCTTTTCCGCTTTTGATACTTACTTCTACGGACATTTCTGCAATTTTTGCAGCTAAAGCCTTTGCCTCTTCAAGTTTTTCCTTTGCCACCTTTTCCTCATGCGCCTTCTGCAGTTTCAAATTATTTTCATTAACTGCATTGGCTTCAACTCCCAGTTTTTTGGGAAGAATAAAATTTCTGGCATATCCGTCACTTACTTCAACGGTCTGTCCTTTTTTCCCCAATGATTTCACATCTTCAAGCAAAATAACTTTCATTATAGTATTCCCTCCTTAATCATATCTTCAATTGTTTTTTTCACAAGCTCATATGCCTGCTCCAAATCCATATCCTTCAGCTGGGCACCTGCGATTGACATATGGCCTCCGCCTCCCAGTCTTTCCATTACAACCTGCACATTGACATCATCTATTGAACGCGCACTTATGTATATCTCGTTATTATGGAATGTCAGTACAAAAGAAGCCTTCATTCCTGATATATCCAGCAAATCGTTAGCGGCCTGAGCCCCTACAACTGTCGGGCTATGAAGCCCGGCACTCGGGCAAACGGACAATGCATAGCAATCATGCAACACTTCGGCACGGCGCACGGTCTCTGCTTTTGCCTTATACTCACTCATATCGCTTCTGAGTATTTTTCTTACGCGGACAATATCCGCACCGCTTCTTCTGATAAATGCTGCCGCCTCAAAGGTTCTCGCTCCTGCCTTGGTGGTAAAATTGTTGGTATCAATGAGTATTCCGGCATACAGCGTATCGGCCTCAACCGGTTTAATCTTGATTTTATCATTGATATATTGCAAAATCTCAGCTACCATCTCACTGGCTGATGATGCATAAGGCTCTATGTATGACAGAGTTGCATTCTCCACAGGGTCACTTCCAAGACGGTGATGGTCTATAACCACAACATTTTTACACTTGCCAATCAGCTCAGGACATTCCGTATAATCCCTCCTGTTGACATCAACAATTACCAGGAGTGTGTTCTGGGACACCATAGTTAATGCATCCTCACTCTTGACAAACAAGTCTTTATCATATTCTGCACTGTTATGGTACATATCAACAACCGGCTTAAGCGAAGTCGTAATCTCATTTAGTACGATATTGGCCTTTTTATCAAATATTCTGGCGGCCGCAAAAATACCTGCAGCTGCGCCTAAAGCATCGACATCACTAATCTTATGGCCCATTATCAGTACATTATCTGCACCTTCCAAAAGTTCCCTGAGAGCATGCGCCTTAACTCGTGCCCTTACTCTGGTATTCTTTTCAATGCTGTTGGTCTTACCGCCAAAATATGTAACAGTCTTGCCTTCTTTAATTACTGCCTGGTCGCCACCTCGTCCAAGCGCAAGATCAATGGCCGTTCTTGCCATCTCATAATTTGCCTCATAACTGCCATTCATTGCGCCGATACCAATGCTGATAGTAACGGACATTTCATTACCGATATTAACGGATTTGACATCTTCAAGAACGGTAAATTTGTCATTTCTAAGCTGTTCAAGGAACTTGTATCTGAAAACAACAAGGAATTTATCCTTCTCAAGCTTCTTGAGGATACCATTTCCCTGTGCAACATATTTGCTGATTTTCCTCTCAACAAGGGCAATTAACAATGAACGTCTGACCTCATCAATGCTTTCCAATGCCTCATCATAGTTATCAATATATATAAGTCCTGCGACAAATTTTTCATCAATCAATTCCTGTTTACAGGTCTTAAGTTCTGTATCGTCAAATGCATAGAGTACATAAATATTCTCGTCCCCGTTTAGAACATTTTCCGTAATAACAGGGTCCACATCGTCCATGCATATCTTCTGAACTATAAGATGATAGTCCCTATCATCAAGCTTCGTATCAAAATCCAGACTGTCGACAATTCTCTTATTGTAAAACTCCGACAATTCCTCAAAATAACTGCCGATTTCTTTGTGCAAGGCATCTTCTCCGACTATTGATGTCAATTCCGAATCTGCCCAGATAAGTCTGCCCTGCTCATCCAAAATACCATATGGCACAAGAAGGGAATCAAGCATTTGTTTCTGCAGCTGTGCATAGCCGGATGCAAATGCCAGCAAACTATCATTAATGCTTGCTTTCTGTACTATGTATACAATAAATACTGTAATAACCGAAATTAGCAGCACTGCAGACATTATTATGCCTGACAGCACGGATATAAAGTATATTCCAATTGTAGCTAAAGCTAATGCTACAGTCGCAATAATATTAATTACAAAAAATGATTTGAAAGCTCCCTTTAGCTTATTATTGCCAAATCTCATAATTATCACCTCAAATGTCGATGGTTATGATTATTTTACCACAATTCAATCATAATTTACAATGATAATTTGGTCTTCTTGATTTTTTGCAATTCAAACAAAAAAGCGCAACTGCGTATTCGCAGTTGCGCTGATAAAACAATAATATTAACCTTTAACCGCACCCAAAGCAGTACCACCTACAATGTTCTTAGACAATGCAAGGTATACAATAATTACTGGGAAAATTGACAATGCAATAAACAAGTAAATTGATGCCATATTGAACGATTTAAAGTCTTTAGAACGAAGCTGAGCAATCAAAATAGGAATTGTCTTCAACTGGTCCTTCTTGATGAGTACGTGACTTGGAACGAAGTAGTTATTCCATGCTCCAACAAATGAGAATATTGCCTGAACAGCAATAGCCGGTTTCATAAGTGGTAATGCAATGGTATTAAATGTTCTAAGCTCGCCTGAACCATCAATTCTTGCTGCTTCAATAAGCGCAAGAGGAAGTGCACTCTCCATGTACTGCTTCAGGTAGTAGAATGTTACCGGTGAAGCAATTGCCGGAAGAATAAGTGGTAAGAAGTTCTCTGTTAATCCCATCTTGCCGATGAGTCCTAAGAAACCAAGGATTGTAACCTGTGTAGGAATCATCATAATCATAAGGATGAATGTAAAAGCAAACTTCTTGCCTTTGAAATCATATACATGGATAGCATATGCTGTCATTGTTGAGAAGTATACGCAGACAAGTGCGTTTGCTCCTGATACAATGAAACTGTTACGAAGACCTCTAAGAATATCTTCAGAGCCACCGTTAATTGCTTTCCAGTTATCTCCTAAATATTTACCAGGAAGTGCTAAGAAATCTCCTGTAACTTCTCCATGACTGTGTGTTGCATATACAATTAATAAATAGAACCAAAAGAGGCAAAGGATAGATAATAATGTAAGAACAACATATGCAATTATTCTTCTGGCTTTCACTGATGCACTCTTTTTAATTTCATGATCTTGTGAACTCATATTAGCTTGCTCCCTTTCCTTTCTTTCTATACATAACAAAGTATACTACCAAACTCAAGACACCTGTAAATACAAACAATACAACTGATAACGCACCACCACGTCCGTAGTGTTTAGATTCTACGAAGTTGTTGAGCCACATAATAAGTGTAGTTGCTGAATCTGCCGGATGTCCATCCTTTGTCAAAATCTTAGGTACGTCGAACATCTGAATACCACCGATAAGGGAAGTAATCATAACGTATACAAGAATTGGCTTTAACAAAGGAAGAGTAATTTTGGTAAATCTCTGCCATGAGTTTGCGCCGTCAACTTCCGCTGCTTCATAAAGGGAACCATCGATACCCATGATTCCGGCCATAAGTAATATGGTTGTATTACCAAACCACATTAAGAAGTTCATCGCCGCTACCAATGAACGAGTTGCCCATTTATACTGAAGGAACTCGATTTCTTTCTCAATCCAACCAAATTTCATAAGCATGGCATTAATAGGTCCTTTTGTTGAGAACAATGCGAAGAAGAGCATTGCAAAAGCTGCTGCCATGATAAGGTTTGGCATATAAATAACTGTCTTAAAGAATGTACTTCCTTTAAGTCCTAATCTCGTATCTGAGAACCACTGTGCTAAAAGTAATGATACAAGAATCTGTGGGATAAAGCCCATGACCCACATGATCATTGTATTGCCAGCGTATTTCCAAATTCTGCCATCTTGGAAAATATATTTGTAGTTTTCCAAGCCAACTACTTTAGGATCATTCATAGTTCCGAAAATAGTCTTCTTATAATCTGTAAAACTGTAATAAACTGTGCTAACTAATGGATACAAGGTAAACACAAGAAATGTTGCAAAAAATGGAATCAAAAATATGTATCCCCATTTGTTGTATCTTACAACTCTAGCGTTTGCATGTTTTGTAGCCTTAGGAATCGCACTTGTATTTTTTTGTGCCATATCCTCACTCCCGATACAATAGTAATGTTAATAATACAGAAAAAACGCGCCTGCCCATAAGAGCAGGCACGTCAACTCACTAAATAATCATATATAACTAATAGTTATTATTTGATTGTGATGTCAGAATACTTATCACCAATCTTCTTGTGGAAGTCAGCAAGAGCTTCCTCGTATGACTTATAGTTACCATCGAACCAGTCTTTCATAGCTGCCTGGAATTTCTCGTTACATCCCTGATCGTAAGCTGTGATGTTGCTTAAGTCGATCTTTGTAAGTCCGTTAACGAAAAGCTGTGTTGGGTTCTGTCCACCAAGAATAGCATTCTTGTAATTTGCATCTGCAGCAAGTTTGTCGTTAACTGCTGTGTTGTTTACGAAGTCAGAATCTTTTCTTGTGATTCCTTCCATTACTGCATCATCTGTTGTCATCTTAAGAATGATGTCTTTAACAAGTGTCTTGTTATCTCCACCTGCTGCTCCAAGGATCCATGTACCACCCCAGAAGAATGACTGTGGTCCTTCTGTGATCTTCCAAAGTCCGTCTTTTGCTGCATATCCATCTTCTGAAGCATGCATACAGAAGTTGATTAACCAAGCTGGTCCAAAGTAAGCGAATACGTTGCTTGATGTCTTCATACCATCATTCCACTCATTTGACCAGAGGTCGAATGTCTTACACTGTCCCTTGTCTACCATTTCTTTTGACAATTTAGCCCATTTTTCAATGTTAGCATCAATGTTAAGAACTCCTTCATCGTCAACCCATTTTGTTGTTACGTTGTTAGAAAATACACGGAAGCTGTCGTTTGCAGATGCCATTGCCTGATATCCAGCTGCTTTAAGAGTATCAGCTGCTTTAGCGAATGTATCCCAATCTTTAACCTGCTCCTGTACTTTATCTGGCTCGCTTGAACCAAATACTTTTTCAGCAATATCTGATCTGTAGATCATAGCTGCTGAACATGCCTGCCATGAAACACCTTTGAGAACGCCGTTGCTGTCAGTTGCTGCCTGCTTTGTGTACTCATACTGTTTTGCAAGATCAGCATCTGTAACACCGTACTCAGAAATTGGTGCAGACCATGGTGAGTTAACATATTTTGTGATGTAGTCGATTTCTGCAAGGAAGATGTCAACTTTCTCATCAGCAGATTTAGCATTCTTCTGGTTCTCACCATTAGCATTGAATGTGTTATCAAGGTTATCCTGATAAGCGTTATCCTGGTTAGCTACCTGTGTGAAAACTACATCAACATCGCCGATTTTACCATGAAGGTCATCAACCTTAACATATCCTGGATAATGGTCTACCATTCTGTTGATGAACTCATCATTCCATACATAAATGTTAAGAACTTTACCACCATCAGTAAGTCCAGCTACATCTCCGCTTCCCTCGCTTGATCCGGAATTATTTGTTGTTTTCTTTCCGCATCCAACGAAAGCGCTTGCTGCTAACATTCCAACTAATGAAAGTGCAGCAAATTTTTTTAATTTTCTCATTGCTCCTCCGTTCCGTCATCACTTTGTGATGACAAATCCTTTCCTCTTTTTTTGAAATCGCGAAAAAACGATTTCGTAAACTAATAATACATCAGTTTGTCTATAAATGCAACTACTTTTTTACGTTTTTAGGTAATTTTGTACAACCCCTATTTTATAAATACTTTATTTCCAAAAAGCAAAAACCCCGAAAAGCCTTGAATTACGGGCATTTCCGGGTCTTCGACAAAATTCTGCTTTTTTATATTTTTTTTATCTAATATAGAAGAAATGTACAAAAAAATACTTTTTTCACTTATTTTCTGTATCTCTTTTGTACAAGTTGCACTTATTTTGTGGTAAAAAAGTACTACTTTTCTAATCTTCGTGATTCTCGAATTTTCTCAGGATTCTGATATATATGTTCATGGAAATATTCATAACAAGTGCAAAGCCAAATGCAAGCCATACCCATCCCATATATATAAACAGCTGTGGCCAGAATGTAAACGGAACAACTGCAATACCCCACACAATCCAAATAAGAAGACACCAAAAAAGATGAGCGACCGCAACCTTAAGGGCATTCTTAATCTGCATAAGTATAAAATTCTCGTATCTGGCAATAAGCACAAACACAAATGTAAATATCATAAGACATATGAGGAATATAATACCAAATATTACCATAACTGCAATTCCGAGAGCCCCGGTAAGTCCGGCAACACCTGTTACTATTGCCATCACCATCATAAAGGAAGCAGAGCTTATTCCTGCCAGAATTATCCATATTAATACGGTATCTATCAGATTACTCTTATACGCTTTAAAGAAAGTGGATGTAATTTTCATATCCGGATTCTCTTTAAACTTAAAAAGCACTGAAATTGATGCGGTAATTGACGTTCCCACAGTCACGACAGGTATGCATCCTATGATAAAATATATATTAAGAAGAATCATACTTCCTATCTTATAAAGTGTCCTGTTAAAGCTGTTATCCGCGTCAAATACTTTGTTGGCCATTTCCTTTTCCCTGCCTTATCACAATATTCGTAATACATATTATTATATCTTTGTACAAAAATCAACCATCATCACATTTTTTTAACATTTCATTATACAAATTAACCAAATATCTTGTATTTTGCGGTTCATTTATGGTATAATTAGCAAGTCATACACGTATTTATCGTTTTATTTTTGGATAAAAAAATAAATGCGAAAATAATAAATATTAGGAGGAATATTTTATGAAATTCGGTTACTTTGACGATTCCCGCAAGGAATATGTCATTACCACCCCAAGAACTCCTTATCCATGGATTAACTATCTGGGAACACAAGGATTCTTTTCATTAATTTCTAACACTGCAGGTGGATACAGCTTCTACAAAGATGCGCGTCTCCGCAGAATTACCCGTTATCGTTACAATAACGTGCCAATCGATATGGGCGGACGCTATTTCTATATTAATGATAACGGAACAATATGGAATCCGGGATGGTCCCCTGTTAAGACAGAGCTTGACAGCTATGAATGTCGTCACGGTATGGGATACACTGTAATCACCGGTAAGAAGAACGATTTAAAGGCCGAAGTAACTTTCTTTGTACCTCAGGATTACAACGGAGAGGTTCAGCAGGTTGTATTAACTAATGAAGGTTCTTCAAGCAAGACTTTCAAATTATTCTCATTCGCTGAATGGTGTCTGTGGGATGCGCAGGATGACTGCACTAACTTCCAGAGAAACTTCTCAACAGGACGTGTTGAAGTTAAAGACTCAACAATTTATCACAAAACTGAATACAGAGACAGACGTGATCATTTCGCCTTCTATTCTGTTAATGATACAATTGACGGATATGATACAGACCGTGATGCATTTATCGGTCTTTACAATGGATTTGATGCTCCTCAGGCAGTAGTTGAAGGCAAACCGGGCAATTCTTTTGCAGACGGATGGTCTCCAATTGCTTCGCATTACAAAGAGATTACTCTTGCTGCCGGCGAGACAAAAACTCTTGTATTCATTCTTGGTTATGTTGAAATGCCTGTTGACCAGAAATTCGAAGCAGACGGAAAGACAATCAACAAAGTAAAAGCTCTTGAAATGATTGAGAAATTCAACACGCCTGAGAAGGTTGCTGCAGGAATGGCAGAACTTAAAGCTAACTGGGACAAGCTCCTTGGAATTTTTAGTGTTGACACACCTGATGACAAGGTTAACAGAATGGTTAATATATGGAATCAGTATCAGTGTATGGTTACATTTAACCTCTCTCGTTCTGCTTCATATTTTGAATCAGGCATCGGCCGTGGTATGGGATTCAGAGATTCCAACCAGGATATCTTAGGATTCGTACATCAGATTCCGGACCGTGCAAGAGAAAGACTTATCGATCTTGCAGCTACACAGCTTGAGGACGGTGGATGCTATCATCAGTATCAGCCACTCACCAAAAAAGGTAACTCTGACATCGGTGGAGATTTCTCAGACGATCCATTATGGATGATTCTTTCTGTTTCTTCTTATATTAAAGAGACAGGCGACTGGGCAATTCTTGATGAATTAGTTCCATATGATAATGACGAATCAAAAGCCAAACCAATGCTTGATCACTTAATGGCTTCATTCTATCATATAGTTAATAACCTTGGACCACATGGTCTCCCACTTGCAATGAGAGCTGACTGGAACGACTGTATCAACCTTTCATGTTTCTCTGATACTCCGGGCGAGAGCTTCCAGACATACACCAATCCTAAGTTTGCTGCTGAAGGCGGTTACTCTAAGATTGCTGAATCAGTTATGGTTGCTACACTTTTCACATATGTAGGACCTAACTTCGTAGGAATTCTTGAGCACTTAGGCAAAACCGAAGAAGCTGCCAAAGCTCAGGCTGAAATCGATAAGATGAAGAAGAATGTTATGGAATCTGCTTTCGACGGCGATTGGTTCTTAAGAGCATACGATGCTAACGGCGAAAAGATGGGCTCAAAAGAATGCGAAGAAGGTAAGATTTTCATCGAACCACAGGGCTTCGCAGTAATGTCTGAAATCGGTAAAGATGTAGGAGCTGATATCAAGACTCTTGATTCTATAGACAAATACCTTAATACAGAATTCGGTCTTGTACTCAACAATCCTGCCTTCTCAAAATACTATGTTCAGTATGGTGAAATCTCAACATATCCTGGCGGATACAAAGAGAATGCCGGTATCTTCACACATAACAATGCATGGATTATCTGTGCTGAAGCTTATGCAGGACGCGGCGATAAAGCATTTGAATACTATTCAAAGATTGCTCCTGCTTTCACAGAAGAGACATCTGATATTCACAAGACAGAGCCTTATGTATACGGCCAGATGATCGGCGGTAAAGACGCAGGTTCTGATATCGGAATGACCGGAAACCATTTTGGACAGGGTAAGAACTCATGGCTTACAGGAACAGCTGCTTGGAATATGGTAGCTATTTCACAGTACATCATCGGTATTAAACCGGATTACGACGGACTTCAGATTAATCCTTCAATCCCAAGTGCATGGGACGGATTTACTGCTTCCCGTAAATTCCGTGGTGCAACCTACAATATCACCGTTAAGAATCCTGACCACATCTGCAAAGGTGTTAAGTCACTTGTTGTTGACGGCGTATCCATCGAAGGATGTGTTGTTCCTTTTGTAGAAGGAAAGACAGAATACAATGTAGAAGTTGTAATGGGCTAATCTTAATACATAATGAATTAATCCCGGCACCTGAGCGGTGCCGGGATTTTTGCCATATTGCATTCTTCATATAGAACAAAGAATCTCGCATGCGAGATACTCCGCCTGCGGCGGGTCGCCTTTGCGACATTTTTCCACTCCGCCGCAGTGCGATCCCGCGGAGCGTTTTTTTGTGTAATAGGAAATTCGAGGAATTTCCTATTACATAAAAAGCTTCACCGCATATGCGATGAAGCTTAAATTTAAATTAATCCAATGTATAAGGTAAAAGTGCGATATGTCTTGCTCTCTTAACTGCAACAGTAAGAGTTCTCTGATGTTTTGCACATGTACCTGTAATTCTTCTAGGGAGGATTTTACCTCTCTCTGATACATATCTTTTTAATTTATTGACATCCTTGTAATCGATAACATTATTAGCGCTATCGGCACAGAATACACAAACTTTTTTTCTTCTACGACCCATTCTCTTCTTCATTGGAGAATCGCCCTTAGCATCTCTTGGATTAGACATTTGTCATGACCTCCTTATATAATATTGATTTAAAAAGGTAAGCCCTCATCTTCAACTCCGTCAGGAATATTGATAAATCCATCTCCTGCGTTTGAAGCAGATGGCTTTCCAGCTGCAGGAACATAAGCGCCATCACCGCCTGCTGAAGCTTTGCTTTCAGCAAATTCCTGATCTTCTACAACAACATCTGTTGTATATACCTTATTGCCGTCCTTATTAACGTAGCTTCCAGTCTGGATTCTTCCCGTAATAACTACTTTTGTACCCTGTTTAAGGTATTTCTCAGCAAATTCTGCCGACTTATCAAAAGCAACACAGGAAATGAAATCTGCTGTCTGCTCACCGTCATTTGCGCGGCGTCTTCTATCAACTGCTAATGTATATCTTGCAATTGTTGATGATCTCTCACCCGTTGTATAACGGACATCCGGATCTCTTGTTAATCTACCCATTAAGATAACTTTATTCATATCTGCCTCCATATCCCGATTCCAACAGAATCGATTCAGCGATTATTCTTCTACCTTAACGCATAAGTATCTAAGAACATTATCCATGATACGGAGCTGAGCTTCAAGCTCTGCCGGAACAGTTGCTTCCGCATCAAAGTGGATAAAGTAATAGAAACCGTCATTCATCTTCTGAATCTCATATGCAAGTTTCTTCTTGCCCCACTCTTCAATATCAGAGAATTTTCCTCCGAAACGAGCGATAAGATCCTTAACTTTTTCGATGACAGCTGCTCTTACATCGTCCTCAACCATTGCGTTAACAACGACTACTAATTCGTATTTGTTCATGCTGTACTACACCTCCTTCTGGTCTTGTGGCCCCCTGTCCGAGCAGGGAGCAAGGAATATAAATCTATATATCACGAAAACATATGATACCATAGTTCTCGGGATAATGCAAGCTTTTTCCGATAAATCATTACTGCTTTACGATTTCGCGGCAGTTTTTTTCCACAAGCTTTCTTGCAACCATAATCTGATGACCGCAACCGACGCATTTAAGTCTGAAATCTGCGCCAACTCTTAGAATCTCCCACTCCTTACTTCCGCAAGGATGAGGTTTTTTCATTCTGATAATGTTGCCTACTTGAAAATCCATGGCTTCCCCCATATAAAAATCAGATAAAAAAAGCTTGAGATAATTCTCAAGCATTAATAGAGGCGAGTGCCGGATTTGAACCGGCGATCAGGGTGTTGCAGACCCACGCCTTACCACTTGGCTAACTCGCCATATCAAGGGTTATCCCTCAACAGCTATTACAGTATAGCAAGGATAACCCATTTCGTCAAGCTTATTTTAGAAAAGATTGAAAATAAACATTTGTATCAGATTTTTCTCATATAAAAATGTCAGAAATGCATTTTCATTAATCTCTTCCGTAACCATTGAACCGAATTTGGTATTTCCCACAGATGTAATAATTATGAAGAAAATCCATATTGCTATCAATCCACCCACGATTCCCACAAGGGCTCCTCCGATTCGATTTACCTGGTTGAGTACAGGAAGTCTGCTTATAATATCAAATATCATTCCCAATGCTTTCAAAATAATGTACAGAACAATAAATGTTGCTATGTAGACAATCGCGCGGAAAATAATTTTGGTTGTAGCATCTATGACGCAGTCGTTATATTTTTGCGCCCCGTCATTTATCACATCATTCGCTTCTTCCTTGATGGAATCTGCAAGAATTTTGGGGAATTTTGAATTATCGATTTCAAATTTTCCGTTGGACAGAAGCATATCGTTATCTTCGTAGTATTTTTCCACCTTGGTTCTCAATGCATCATCCCAATTTGTCACCCTACCGAGAAAATTGCTCAGCCAAGGAGTTATCAATGTGGTAATCACAACCGTAACTATCAATACCAATACGGAAAAAATCATTTTGATAAGACCTTTTGCAGCTCCTATTCCAATTACCATGGCAAGAATCAGAACAACTGCCAGTAATGTCCAGTTCATATCAGCCTCCGTGTTTTAATTCAATATATTGTATTTTATTCCCACTTACGTATAAATATTTATTTTCTCCGGAAATAGGCATTAGTGCTACAATACCTTCCTCCAGAGTTTTGTCAAAAACAGTTTTTCCGTTGAGCTTTGTTATTGCAAAACTATTGTTTCCATACATCATTACCTTGTCTTCCACAAAAGCGATGTCAGAATAATCATCATCTATGGTATTTTCCGATATTAGCTTGCCATCCTCGGAATAAATCATTACTCCATCCTTACCGTCTCCTGCAGCGTATGTGTATCCAACATATTTGTCAGAATAAAACACTTTCTTAATCGGACTTTCAACATCAATTTCTTTTAGAAGCTTTGGATATTCATCAACAGAAAATATGCTGATAGTATTTTCACCATATGCAATTGCCCTGTTCCCGCTAATAAAATCAACCTTCGAAACCACTTTATCCTTATAGCCGTCAAATCCGGCCACAACTCTTTCCACCTCATTCTGTCCCACTTCGTCGAAATTGTAAAATACAACGCTGTTGGAAAATTCCGTCTGCTTAACGGCAGAATATGATACCATCAAAAGATTGGTGGAAGGCGATACCGCAATACTTACCGGAAACCCGTCACCCTCAATAACGGTTTTGATGCTGTATATTTTCTCATTATCCGGACCATACATATTGATAAAAGTAGCTCTTGCATCTTCAAGGGAAGCCACCACATATCCGTCTCCGGACACATTCATCTGAATAATCGGAAGCGCCGTGTTAACCGTATTAACATACCCTTCCTTATCAAATACATATACCAGATTTCCTCCGATATCCGCCACTGCAATATAATTACCGCATCTGTCAATAACAGGATTATTTATCTCGTAAGTCTGTTCCCATTCCTTAGCGCCTTTGTAGGAGTATTTTGCAGCCCCGTCATGTCCAAAGGAAATGTATCCGTCTTCAAGTGCTACATAATGAACTGCAGAATTGTCATTTCTGGCAACGGATGATTTTACCGTATAAGAGTTGTAGGTCGATTTTACTCTGGTAAAACATACAACGAAAACAGCAATAATCAAAAGTGCCCCGGCCACCATTCCAATGATTTTCCTGCGGGAACCACGGTGCCGCTTGTGATTCTTGGAAGCGGTTTCTGTCTCTTCATCTATATTTACATGTTTGTTTTCATCATTATATGTTTGATTTGACAATTAATAGTACCTCTCTATACAGGAATAATCAGGACAATTCCCGGTTCAAGACCATTATCGGTAGCCTCCGGATTGGCATCCTGAAGCTTCTTAACACCTTTATTAGTCTGACTTCCATAAAATTTCTCGCAAATACTGTACCAGGTATCCCCCTGCTCAACCTTGTACTTTTCCTCTGAAGGAGCCTCGGTTGGCTTCTCGGTTGGTTTTTCGGTTGGTTTCTCGGTTGGCTTCTCGGTTGGCTTCTGTGTTGGTGCTTCTGTCTGTGCCTGTGTAGTTTCCGGTTCTGCTGAAGTTACATCTCCGTCCGCTTTGTTCACAGGAACCGTCTCGTCACTTCCGGCTTCAGCAACCTTTGTAGGGTTATTAATCTTTTTCTTGTTGTTATCATTAATCGCATTAATTCCGATTACCAGCACAACGATAATCAACATCATACTCAAAGCATATACAATTGAAAGATGCCTCTTAACTGCTCTTGATACCTCGGGTTTTCTCTTTTCGATAAGCTTTCTGTATTGCTCATCATCCTTGTCTTCCGCTGTGGCACGAATCTCATGCTCCTTGCGATAATCCACGAGATATTCCTGCATCATCTCATTTTTTTCATAAAAAACCGTATAACCGGAAACCTCGGTAAGTCCTGACTTTGATTTTTCCAAAAATTTCTCTTCCCCATTATCCGGATTATATATGAATACAACCTTGTTATCGCCTGCAAAACTTTCTTCATCTGCCTCGGATATAACTTTGATATCGTCAATTTTGCCGGATGTCAGATACCACCCCACGATTGCCATTCCGGGAAAATATAGCCTGATTGTGTTATTAACCACATTCCAGGTCTCGTCGGTAAATGCCACCTTGTCCACAAATACTGCCGCATTATTAACCTGAACCGCACATTTTATGAACACATATGTATTGTCTTCCGCTTCATTTATCTCTCCTAACAGGAGTCCTACAGCGCCGTCCTCATCCTCATCAACCACGATGTCCTTGATAAAGGAATAGGCATAATCTTCAATATATATCTTTCTATTGGCATTATCTTCACCAATCTGTTTTACATTTCTTGGGAGATTGATTTTCTTTGTTTTACCATCATACATAACTTCCATGAAGTCACCTCCATATTACAATCCTTATACATATTAACACAATGTATAGAGTTAGTTTAGCATTTTTCACTTCTAAAATCATCTATTTTTTTATTATTTGCGACATATTTTTTGTGTCATAAAAAATTATGTCATATTTTATCAATATATTTTTGCATAAAAAAACATCAATTGAATAGAATTAATTGAAAAGAAAGGACTATTTATGCGACCAACTTTTTCAACAATTTACCTTGATTCCAAAGATAGTTTTTGTACATTTCAGCTCCAGTCCCACTTGGAGGAGCTTTTCAATAATTATTCCTCATACAAAAATATTGTAATTATGTGCATCGGCAGTGACCGCTCCACGGGGGACAGCCTGGGGCCTCTCATCGGATACAAGCTTCAGAAATACAGTCTGAAACATGTTAATATATATGGCACTCTGGACAATCCCATTCATGCCGGAAACATTAATGAGAAAATATCGGAAATCAGAAGACTGCACCCGAACGCTTTTATTCTTGCAATAGATGCCTCTCTGGGACAAAAAGAACATCTGGGTTTTGTAACATTATCAAATTGCCCTCTAAGACCCGGTTTGGGCGTAAAAAAGGAGCTTCCCTCCGTAGGACATGCCCATATTACCGGTATCGTCAATCTTTCCGGAGGTATGGACTCGCTGCTTCTTCAGACAACAAAGCTTTCAAATGTCATGAAGCTCGCGGACACAATCAGCAAGGCGCTTTTGTACAGCCTGTACAGTCTTAGCTAAAAATTCCCCCTGTATCGTTCCAAGATACAAGGGGAATTGCTATTTTACATTGTCTTATGTGTGTTGACCGCTTCGGAAACTGTAGCGGCATTTCCTGCTTCCATTATGGAAATCAGTTCATCAATCTTTTCGACATTGGTATATTCTTTGCCAAGATATGCTTCATAATCTGAAGATATCTGAATTCCCATCTCTTTAGCCCTGTTGTCAAATTCGGTATGCTTTGCACAGGCTTCCCTATATGCCTTCTCAATTTCATTGATTCTCGGAAGCTCTCTTGTCTCAATTTCCTGCTTAATCTGTGCACTGACAGTTCTATCAAAATTAAGGAGTGCGTTTTCCTTATCCGATGTGGTCTTAAGCAGAACCGCCTCTTCATTCTTAATTTGCTCGTCCAAATCACCAAGGCCTTCTATGTCTTCGTTCTCCTCGTGAGTAATCGATGTGGAAATTCTGTTAATTTCCTTATCATTGCTTCTTACTCTGTCCCTCAATGCGCGTATCTCATTAAGCTTATCGGCATGTTTTCCCTTAGTACGGTCACCGATAATCTTATATATAAAGAATATGAATAGAATAATTACAAAATATGTTATTGCAAAAGAAGGAATCTGCCATTTATCTCCGAGCTTTTCCCAAGGCAACGCCCACCAAACCAAGGCAGGCAAAGCAAGCAGGAATATGAGAATCATCAATGCACATCCAAATACCTCACTTGCGCCCTTGGTAAAATAGAGCATGAAGTAAAAATGTGTTCCGCAAAAGGCAGGAAGTTTTTCCTCCTTGAGGGCTAATTTGATATCCTTCTTAATATCCTTGTTCTGTGAAGATAATCCGGATGTGGCATCGGCAATTCGTTCCTTGACACCACCCTCTTTTACTTTCTCTCTCTTTTTCTTAATCTTTTTAATCTTATCCTGAGTTCTGTCAATCTCAACATCATATGTTGATGCAATCTCGCTACGCCTTTTCTTAATTGTAGAATCGATTGTATCCTTTAAGTCCTTCTGATTAATAGCGAGCTCCCGCTCCAGTTTCTTTTCGTCCATTGCCGCCTGGTTACAGGCTTCTTTGACCTTGTCATATTCTTCGACAACGTTGCGATATATTCTAAGGCTATTGATATCCCCCGATAAAATAGTACTACCTTCCAAACTGCTAACCTCCATCAATTATGTTGTTACGAAAATTGCTAAGATAATTATAAATCATCCACTCTGTTTTTTCAACAAAATACTAAAAGCAAAACCATCGTAAACAATCAATATTTACGATGGTCCGCCTTGAAAAAAATATATTGAATTGGGTTATTCTGCATCCACCTTAAGGTCGCCCGCCTTAATCCACTGTGCCTTTCTGAATCCTTCAGAGATAAGCAGCGTAAGCACTGCCGGCAAAATAAAATGCATAAGAGCAATTTCTCCGATTGCCACAATAGGTTTCATCCCCTCCGAAACCATTGTTGCATATGCCTCAAACTGTCCTACAAGTCCTGACGAACCCATTCCTGAGCCAACTGCATCGCTGTGCATTTTGAATACAAGTGTCGAAAGCGGTGCCAAAAGAATACTTGATACAATCGGCGGAATCCATACTCTTGGATTCTTGATAATATTCGGCATCTGAATCATGGAAGTTCCAAGTCCCTGGGATATGAGTCCGCCGAATTTATTTTCCCTGAAACTCATAACTGCGAATCCTACCATCTGACAACAGCATCCCACCGTTGCCGCACCGGCAGATAGTCCGCTCAGACCAAATACGATTCCGATAGCTGCCGAACTTATCGGTAATGTGAGGAAAATACCCATAAGTGCGGATACAACTATACCTCCAATCAAAGGATGTTCTTCAACATTAATTGTAATCAATTCACCCAGCCAGTTGGTGAATTTTGCTATATACGGACCGGCAAAATATGCAATAACACCACCGACAAGAATAACAACCAATGGTGTGAGAATGATATCCACCGGTGTTTTGCCTGCTATTAATCTTCCGATTTCTATTGCCACAAATGCTGCAACAAACGCACTTAACGGATTACCCGGCGCGCCCAATGCGATTGCTCCAGTAGTGATTATTGAAGGGAACGCACCCACCATTCCTGCGACAGCCGCCGCAACAGTCACCAGAGGGCCTTCCTTAAATTTGCTGGCAATACCCACACCGATGCCGGCGCCCATAAGGCTTTTTGCTATGTTACTTACATATGTAATATAGTCACCCACAACGCCCGGAATGAACTTACCAATCTGTCCGAGAATTGTTCCGATTATCAGCGTTGCAAATAAACCCAACGCCATTCCGCTAAATCCGTCAATAAAAATATGATGCAAATAATTTTTTGTTGACTTACTTTTTCCTTCTTTTGCCATTTTCTAAATCTCCATCAAAAGTTTATGTATATACAAGTGTCTTGACACTTGTATATGTATCGAAGTTTATCACACATAAATAAATAAATCAATACCCCACTAATGCTTTCTTGATTTATTTGAGTTTATGTTATAAACTTTTTCCATAAGTATTACAGAGAGGATTCTCAATATGTTCAGAGTTTGGTTCAAGGTATTCAAGGATACAAGAATGTTAAAAGATATAGTAATTGAAAATGCTGATGCAAAAATGTCCCGCACACAGAAAATTTTTGCTGCGCTGGAGGAGGCTTGCCATAACTTTGATTTATCCACACCAATATGGCTCGACTTAACTATCAAGGATTTCAAGCGCTATGATAAAGCACGTTTCACCCAGGATAGTTTCATAGAGCCTATTGATTTTGATTATCTTGAAATTCACGTCATAGAAGAGGATTAATTTACAACATTTCTTTTTTCCCCTGCTAAGAAAGCTTCCAGATTGCAAATCATCTCATTGACCAGACGGTTTCTTGCCTCAGTACTTGCCCAGGCAATGTGCGGCGTCATCACAATTCTCTCCTTATTCACAATTCCCGGCAAAGGGTTGTCGGAAGGTATCGGTTCTGAACCGAAAACATCTATTCCTGCGCCTGCTATTTTCCCACCGTCAATCGCTTCGGCAAGATCTTTATCCACAACAATCGGGCCCCTGCCCACATTAATAAGATAAGCAGTTTTTTTCATTTTATCAAAGGCCGAACTGTTCATGAGACCTTCCGTATTTTCATTGAGTGGCGCATGTATGGATACAATGTCCGACTCCCTGAGAAGAGCATCAAAATCCACTCTCTCATAGTCAGAATTATTGTTATTTCCGCTGGTAGAATAGTATATTACGCGGCATCCAAAAGCGGAGGCAATCGCCGCAACCCTGCGGCCGATTTCGCCAAGACCGATAATTCCCCAGGTTTTGCCGGCGATTTCCATAAACGGTCTGTCAAGATGGGTAAAAATATCATTCTTTGAATAATCCCCGCTTTTTACATAACTGTCAAAATATGATATCTGCTCCATAACCTGAAACAGAAGGGCAAAGGTGTGCTGCGCGACAATATCCGTGGAATAACCCCTTACATTTGTAACCGTGATATTCTTTGATTTTGCATAAGCTATGTCAACATTATTGAACCCGGTTGCTGCAATTCCTATGTATTTCAGGTTTTTGCAGGAATCCATTACTTCCTTATCAATTACCACCTTATTCGTCAAAATAATGTCCGCATCCTCAACGCGCTCTGCAAGCTCTGCATGGGATGTAACCGGATACACGGTAAGCTGCCCGAATTTCTCAAAGCCTGACAAATCGCAGTCCTTTCCCAGGGTCTTTCCGTCCGCAAATACTATTTTCATTGCCTTTTCCTCCAAAAAACAAACCGGAGGATTGCTCCTCCGGCGATATTTGTATTATTTCCCAAGTCTTGCCATAATCTCTTCACGTTCTTTTTCAAATCCCGGTTTTCCGAGAAGTGCGAACATATTTTTCTTATAGCTTTCAACGCCCGGCTGGTTGAATGGGTTAACTCCAAGCATATAACCGCTTACGCCGCACGCAAATTCGAAGAAGTAGAATAACTGTCCGAGATAGTATTCATTCTGCTCAGGAATGTTAACTACAAGATTTGGAACGTCACCATCTGTATGAGCAACGATAACACCTGTCATTGCGCTCTTGTTAACAAAATCGATGGATTTGCCCGCAAGATAATTAAGGCCGTCAAGGTCAACATCCTCAAGTCCGATAACAAGCTCATTGGTTGGTTTTTCAACATTGAGAACGGTCTCGAACATAAGTCTTGAGCCTTCCTGAATGAACTGTCCCATTGAGTGCAAATCTGTTGTGAAGTCGCATGCTGTAGGGAAAATACCCTTTCCATCCTTTCCTTCACTCTCACCGTAAAGCTGTTTCCACCACTCTGATACATAATGAAGGCTTGGCTCGTAGTTGGCTACGATTTCGATTGATTTATTCTTATTCATATGGAGAATGTTACGCATTGTAGCATACAAAAGAGCATCATTGTCTTCAAAATCATTCTCAAGTGCAAGCGTTCTTCCTGAAGCAGCGCCCTCCATAAGCTTAGTGATATCGGCACCACTTACTGCGATTGGTAAAAGACCTACTGCTGTAAGAACCGAGAATCTTCCTCCGACATCATCAGGCACTACAAATGTCTCGTATCCTTCCTCTGTCGCAAGATTCTTTAATGCTCCCTTAGCTTTATCTGTTGTGGCATAAATTCTCTTAACTGCCTCATCATGACCATATTTTTTCTCAAGCATTTCCTTAAATACACGGAATGCGATAGCCGGCTCAGTTGTTGTTCCGGATTTTGAGATAATATTGACTGAGAAATCTCTGTCTCCGATTACATCAATAAGTCCCTTGAGGTATGTACTGCTGATATTGTTACCACAGTAATATATCTCAGGAGTTTTTCTGATGCTCTTATCAACATTGTTATAGAAGCCATGTCTTAAGAAATCAATTGCAGCTCTGGCACCAAGATAAGAACCGCCGATACCGATTACAATGAATACCTCGGAATCATTCTGGATTTTCTTTGCAGCAGCCTTGATTCTGTCAAATTCTTCCTTGTCATAATTAACAGGAAGGTCAATCCATCCAAGGAAATCATTTCCTGCTCCGCTTCTGCTTACAAGAACATCCCTTGCCGCAAGTGTCTTTTCTTTCATATTCTGAATATCAGCCTCAGAAATAAAACCGGTTGCCTTTGAATAATCAAATGTTACTTTACTCATTTCCATTCTCCTTTGTCACTATTTTTCAAAACTCCTTTTATTATAGTAGAATTGTTTATAATATTCAACCCAAATATTCACGCAAAATTTCGTCAATAATCTTTTTTTCTTCCTTAGTAAATCTCACCTCAGGTTCGCACGCTTTCTTTTCAACCTTTTCTGCGGGTTTCTCGGGTTCCTTTACAGCATCTTCCTTCGCTGCGGCATAAAATCTGTTTTCAAAATAATCCACAATGTCAACTACAACTGTTTTAGTTTTCCCCTGTACATCAATCATTTTCCTCGTTCCGACTATCACATACATGGCAAGAAAACCTACAAGCACATATTCCACCACATGACTTTTATCCATCATTGCGCCGGCAATGCCGAAAATCATGCACATTCCCGCTGCAAAAGAGGAGCCTTTTTCAAAGCTGGAAAGCTTAAAACCGCGAAATCTGTACTTTTGCAGAAATTTTTCGGCAAAGGCTTCCATATTGTTGATTTCCCTGCCGTTCTTTATGGTATTTTCGTACTTGAGCTTCATCTGCCTGAAAAAACCGTTATCCGCCGTTTCCATATTCTCCGCATTACTTGTCAGCTCGTTAACTCCGCTCCGAAGAATGCTGTTGCAAATTACCCCTACAAGAAAAGCTGCCGCTGCCAGCATATAGAAATACATAAAAAATCCTCCTTTTGAATATCCTGTATTAAGCATACCCAAAAAGAGGACTGAAAGTATCCGTTATTCTTCGATTTTTTCTCCCAAAATTTGCTAAATATTGGCAATCAGTATTTTCATAAGTGCAACTGAATTATCAATGGCATGTCTCTCAAATTCGCTGTAATCCATATTGGCGCTGTCATCAGCTTTGTCGGAAATAGCCCTAATAACAAGGAATGGAATGCCGTTAAGATATGCTGCCTGTGCGATTGCCGCGCCCTCCATCTCCGTGCAATAGCCGTCAAAATTATCTATTAGGCGCTGCTTTGTCGCTTTATCGGTAATAAACTGGTCCCCGCTCACAACTCGTCCGCAGTGAACGCCGATGCCAAGGTTTGCCTCGATGCACGCCTCCTTGGCAAGCTTTGCAAGCCTGTCGTCCGCAACAAAAGTCGATACCTTCATTCTTGGAATCACGCCGAGCTCATAGCCAAATCCCGTTGCATCCATATCATGCTGCAGCGCATCAGTTGAAATAACGATATCTCCGATGTTGATTTCATTCCTTAATGAGCCTGCAACTCCGGTATTAATAACACTGTCCACATGAAAATATGTCGCAAGAATCTGTGTGCACATAGCCGCATTAACCTTTCCGATGCCGCTTCTCACCGCCACAACCTCCTTGCCGCCAATGGTACCTTTTTTGAAAGTCATTTCAGCAATTGTTGTCTCTTCCACATCCGTCATGAGCTCCGCAATCTGGCTGATTTCCTCATCCATTGCTCCAATAATTCCTAACATTTTACATCCTCCGCTGCATATTTTAGATTGATTATACCACTTTCGCATCATGTGTGCTATACTTAAAAAAAACATTACAGAGGCATATTATGAAAAAAATTATATTGACGGGCGGCGGTACTGCCGGCCATGTTACTCCCAATATTGCACTTCTTCCGCATCTTAAAGAAGCCGGCTACGAAGTACACTATATTGGTTCATACACCGGAATTGAAAAGACACTTATAGAGGAACTCGGAGTAAAATACTACGGCATCTCCTCAGGAAAGCTTCGCAGATATCTTTCCATGAAGAATTTTACCGACCTCTTCCGCATCCTTAAGGGCATGCGTCAGGCCGGGAAGCTTGTGAAGAAAATCAAGCCCGATGTGGTATTTTCCAAGGGCGGTTTTGTAACGGTTCCGGTTGTGAGAGCTGCCGGGAAAAACAAAATACCAACCCTCATCCATGAATCGGATATGACGCCGGGTCTCGCCAACAGACTTGCGCAGAAATATGCCTGCAAGGTATGCTGCAATTTCCCTGAAACTGTCAAAATGATACCTGACGGAAAGGGTGTATTAACCGGAACCCCAATCCGCGAGGAACTCAAGCATGGAGACCGTGCCGCAGGCCTTAACTTCTGTGGCTTCAACACCTCCAAACCGGTTATTATGATTATCGGCGGAAGCCTTGGCGCCCTCCGTGTTAATGAGGCTGTGAGAGCTATTCTTCCACGCCTCCTTCAGGATTTCCAGATAATCCATATCTGCGGACAGGGTAAGACTGATTCCAGCTTTGACAATACCACGGGATATCGCCAGTTTGAGTATATTAAGGAAGAACTCAAGGATTTATTTGCCGCTGCCGACATTGTTATTTCAAGAGCCGGTGCAAATGTAATCTGCGAACTGCTCGCAATGAAAAAACCAAACCTTCTGATTCCGCTTTCCGCTGAAGCCAGTAGGGGTGATCAGGTGCTCAACGCCCGTTCCTTTACAAAACAGGGATTTTCCTGCATGATTGAAGAAGAAGAACTTTCAGATAATCTTTTATATGACACTATTATGGCACTCTATCAGGATAGGGATAAATATGTCAAAGCTATGGAAGAAGGCGGACAGGGCGATTCCATAAGCACAATTATGGCGCTTCTCGAAGAAGTAAGGGCAAAATAGAAATACATACCTAGGAACGGCAACAACCGGGTTTGCGCATTAATCCTTCGCAAACCCGGTTTATTATTTTATTCGGTTATCAATAATCTTACATCAACTTTTTTTACTTTTCTTGACAAAATATAAGTAAATAATGTAAACAGAACTGTCATAAATATAACCGGTATCACATAAATGCCGATTGACGGCTTCGCATTGTAATTGTATATTCCAAACGCCTGAAAACAAATATTAAATATTTTCTTACTAAACAAAATATTGAATATCACACCAATAACTGCGCCTATAAAGGATGCCACCGCAAATCTCAAAGCAAGCTGTAATCTGAGTTTTTTTGAAGGAACACCCACAGCCTTATAAATTCCGTAATCCTTCTTTTCTCTTCTGATAAACTTGCTGCATACTATCGATACGGTAACCAAAATGAATACTGCCCCGATAATATATATAAGAATTGTAAATGCTGATATTGCGACGGTAATGGAACCAGTATCAAATCCGTCATCCTCATAAACATTGCACAGCATAAAATCCTTTTCGTTTTCATATTTTGCATCTATTTCCCTGAAAATATCGTCATACACGGATGCGTCCTCAAGCCTGTACTGCACTGCGCCGAATTGTTTATCTATTTTTCCCTCATCCACAATTCTTTTGTAAGCATTCAGACCCATCGTGAAATTAAGCCCCTGGTCATTGGCTCCATCATATATTCCCGAAATAACATACATTGCACAGATGCCGTTCTTTTCAACTTCAACCTCATCACCGATATCAAGCTTGAACTCCTCGGAAATGAACTGGGTTATCATAATTTCATTGTCATATTTACAGTATCTTCCCTTTACTAAATCCTTGAAAAGATTAGTATCATCCACCACCACAACGTTGGTCAGCATATCATCAAATAACACATATTCCCGATACACTCTGCAGCTTTCAAAGGATGTGTATTTTGAAATTATTTTCTCAGCCTCATGCTGTATTTCATCACTCTTATAACTTGCCTCCATATCATAGACCGTTACATTGAACATGTTCAACAATGTTCTTTTATCATTGGCCCAGCTGCACAGATTACTGATAAGAATCATACAGAGGGTGAGCACCGCCGTCACAAGAATAACGGACAGGTACTGTTTTTTCTCAGACACGAACTGTCGATATGCTATGGACAGGTTGAGAAATTTTTTTGAAATCGGAAGCTTCATAAAACTTGAAAAATGCACATTTCCGATTCCTCCGTTTATTGCCTTGAGCGGAGTTATTCTTCCGACTCTTATGGTCTTAACATATATGAACAGGCTAATAATTGCTATCAGGGCAGCCATAACAATGAATACTACCGGAAGGTTGATTACAGTGGACAGATACAATCCGGAGGTTGGTCTTGTTATTTTGCTGATAAATTTCACAAGCGGAATAGAGCATGGAATGGCTACTATCATAGCTAAAACCACCATAGTCAGGTATCCGATAATGAAGGTGCCGCGCACTGCTCTGTTTCTCATTCCAACTGCCTTAAGAATTCCTATATTCGTATAATCAAGCTCGATACTGCTTCCGATGTTGTGTCCCAGAACTACCATTGTTGCAACCAGCAGAACCAATACAAACACCATTAGAATTGCAATGTAAATATTGCTCAAAGTCATCATATACTTGACTGCCTGTTCCTGTGACAGTGTAATCCAGCAAAAGCTTGACATTCCGCTGACCTTGTTGATGGCTTTTTCAAACTCCACCGCATTAAGGTTCGAATTCTCACCCTTAAAAATATTGAGTACTCTTCCCTTGAAAAAAATCTCGTCTTCGAAGAGTTTTTCATTTTCTTCATCATCATCTGTCATTTTTGCAATTACACGGTCATGTTGCTCCACGATATTTGCAAAATCCTTGGAATTGAGAAGACAGGTCTTAATTCCCATAACGGACGAACCCATGAACGGGTCCTCAAGATATGAAGCGATTTTGAACTGTTTTGTGTTGCCGCGCTTTCCGAAGGACACGGTATCGCCAATTTTACAATGATACAGTGACTCAAAACTTACCGGAACGCTTATCTCGCCTTCTTTGATTTCGTAATCAATCTTATTGCCGTTCTCATCATACTGCGAGTAATGAATATTTTCATCATTGCCATCTATCAGAAAAATATTTCTGGTATTCTCCGTACCGGCACATTCATACAGATTAGCAAAAACAGTGGTACTTTGTACGACTTCTTTTACATCATCGCAGCTCTCTATTTTTCTTATCAGGTCATCCGGATTCACATCCAGCATCCTGAGGGAGGCATCATTTCTAAGGGCCGCAAAAATATCGCCAAAATGATTTTCCTTCATAACTTCCGCATCACGCTTATGTGTGTCAATATAATATGTCAAAACAGAAAACATTGCCACGGATACAATAAGCATAAGAACAAAAACACTTATGTATACGCCTTTATTTTTCTTAATATTTCCCTTAATTACTGTGGTAATATGTTTCATTTGACCGCCCTCCTACCACTGCATTGAGGTAAGCCATGCATTTACCTGCGTTTCGCGGCTCTTCTTCTGGGCCGGCTCATATTTCGGAAGTTCAAGTTCTCCGCAAATTTTACCATCTTCAAGGTATATTATGCGGGTTGCTCTCAAGGCCGCCTTCATATCATGTGTAACCATAAGAATGCTCTGGCCATCATTGTTAAGCTCTGTCAAAAGATCCAGCACATCCTGTGTATTTTTTCTGTTAAGGGCTCCGGTTGGTTCATCTGCAAACAGAAGTCCCGGATTGTTAATTACCGCTCTGGCGATTGCACCACGCTGTGCCTCACCACCGGATACCTGTGAAGGAAGTCTGTCCGCAGTATCTGTAATATTCATTTTTTCAAGAAGTTCCATTGCCTTATTCTTTGCGTCCCTGGCAGACAGTTCTTCGTTCATATATGCAGGAATAAGAATGTTTTCCTTGATGGAAAGATTTCCGACAAGATGTACCTGCTGGAATACAAATCCGAATTCTCTGACTCTCAGAGCGGACATCCTTTTTTCATTCATCCCGGTAAGTTCTTCACCCTTATACAATACTTGTCCGGCCGTCGGCATATCCATTCCGGAAAGACTGTAGAGTAGTGTTGATTTTCCTGAACCGGAGGCCCCCATAATAACGGTAAAATCTCCTTCGTAAATTGTAATGTCAAGATCATTTAATACATGATTCTGAATACCTTCATTTGCAAAACTTTTACACAGATGTTTTGCTTCCAAAAGTGTTGATTTCATACATATCTCCTTACCGGTTCATTGGTCTGTCAAACTGAACCTTTTGTATTATGAAGTCATTATAGTATCTAAATTATTATGAAATCCTTAACAAATTACAAAAGTTAGATTAACAACGAGTCCGTTGTCATTATAAAGTTCAACTTTACCGCCCATTTTTTCCATAATATATTTTACAATAAAAAGACCAAGTCCTGATCCCGGAGCATCCTTGACATTCTGCCCCCTGTAAAACTTATCAAATATAAAAGGCAGATCACTGTCGGGTATTCCCGGACCGCTGTCCCTGATGGTCAATATATAACGGTCGCCTTCAATGGTGGTTTTGACATCTATCGGAGAATCCTGTGCATATTTTTTTGCATTTCCAATAATATTTTCAATGACCTGTACAATCCTCGAAGCGTCGGCATTATGTAAAACTGCCCCGTCAATATCTCCGCGAACTCTTATCAAGCCCTCCGCATTCATATCTTCCAATGATTTTTCAATAACCTGCCCAAGCATAACCTCTTCATTTTTTATCATAAGATGTCCCAAATCATGCAGAGAATGTATGAACATATCATTTGTAATCTTGGAAACCTCATCGCATTTGGACATAATTACTTCTGCATAACGGCTCCTTCTCTCCGGATTGCTATCCATATTCATTGTAAGAGCCTCCGCATATCCCCTGATTGACGCAACCGGAGTTTTGATATCATGGGAAAGCGTCGCTATTACAGTCTTGTTGTTTTCAATCGCAGACTGCTCATTGCGCCTGGCGCTGATAATGGAGGTTCTCATATGGTCGAAGGCCCATGTAAATTTGCCGAAAATATTGACTCTCCTGTACCTGAATTCTTTATCAAGATTTCCTTTTGCAATCTCATCCGCATACTCCTCAAGTTCATCAAAGGGTTTGAGAAGCACAAGATAGATAAATCCAAAAATCAGAATGATTAACGCAACACTACAGCCTACAACGACATAAAGGGATGTATTATCATCCAAATCCTTGTCCACTCTGTCATTGCGCATCTGTGTTATCAAAAGCTCCATATCTTTTGAAATGTTGACGCCGTTTTCATATTTATTCTGAATTTCACACATTTCCACAATGTGGTTGTTTACTTTATCATTATATTTAATATTATTTTTCTTTTTGTTTGAATTGGCAATGATGATTGCATATACTGTCATCAGCAATAATATGCATATTGACATCATAATGATAATGCTTTTCTTAACACTCTTTTTCATACTATTCACCCATCATATATCCCACACCCCAAACCGTCTTAATTACCTGCGGATTGGATGGATCGGTTTCAAATTTTTCCCTCAGCCATCTTATATGTACTGTCAGGGTCGACTGCTCAACCTCGCTGTAGCTTCCCCACACATTGTTGATTAGCTCATCCTTGGTAAGCGCCCTTCCCCGGTTATCCATCAGATACATCAGCAAATCATATTCTCTTGGTGCACATTCGATTTGCACACCGTCCTTACTGACAATCCGGGCATTTCTGTCCACGGATATTTTGTGATTTCCGATAATCATTTCCTCATATTTCTTTTCTGTAGTCCTTCCGTATGACCTACGCAGAAGCGAATTGATTCTGGACAATAATTCCTTGAGGGAGTATGGTTTTGCCAGGTAATCATCCCCACCCATATCAAGTGCATCCACCTTATCATCCTCACTTGTTCTCGCGCTGGCAAAAATAATCGGCACATCCGAACGTTCTCTTAATTCCCTGCACATTTCAAATCCCGTTGCGTCAGGCAGATTTATGTCAAGCAGTATCAGGTGAGGCATCCTGCCCTGAAGCAGGGAATAAGCATCAAATACACTATTAGCCACATCAACCTCATAACCATTATCTTCGAGCATATCCTGTATAAGCATGGACAACTCTTTATCATCGTCAATAATCAATATTCTCCTCTTATCAGACATATCAAAACTCCTTAAAAAATAATAGAGAATGGCTGGAGTCCGTCTCCAGCCATCAATAATATCTACTTCAGTTTGGTGAGTGCTTCCTTAAAGTCTTCATCCTTTAACTCAAGGGAATCATATTCAAATTTAACTGTATCATCATTATATCTTGGAATTACATGAATATGAAGGTGAAATACGGTCTGTCCCGCTGCTTCTCCGTTATTCTGAACTATATTGATACCATCGCATCCGTATGCTTCCTTAACTTTTTTCCCTATTTTTGCGGCAAGAATCATTCCTTTTCCAAGAGTATCCTCATCGGCAACCAAGGCATTCTCAAAATGCTTTTTAGGAAGAACCAGACAATGTCCCTTTGCTGCAGGTGCAATATCAAGAATTACCCTGAAGTTCTCATCCTCATATACTGTGTTGGTATCAAAGATTCCGTTAGCCAGTTTACAAAAAATACAATCATCCTTAATCATGTCGAAAAAACTCCTTTTTTATAATAAAATATATTTCTTTTATATTTGAATACGAAAAAAATGTGTGGTACGCTTATTTTATTACATCATATATTACTTGATTTTATAAGACGAAGAAGACTCCCACTTCTTTAAGTGGCGGGTAAAAATACTATTTAGGGGGAATAGCAATGTTAACATTACAAGATTTTCAATTTCTCAATGAATTGGAACAGACAAATCCTGAAATTTACAATTCCATTCTGGATATGCAAAAGAGAAATAATATCGACATATCCAACTGTTGTCATGACCTTCTCAATATCGTAACACTAATCAATGGTCATCTCCAACTCCTTGAACTCTTCAATCCGCAGCTACAGAATGACCGTCACCTTCTAACCATAACTGAAAATATTAACTATCTGACGGATGCTCTGACCTCCATCAGCAAATACCGTCATGCCAGGGATCTCAAGAAATCCACAACGGATATTTGCCGGTTAGTTGAATCCGTTATCGCCAATTATGATGAGGCTGATATTCATCTGTCCTGTGCCGATAATCTTCCCACGGTTATTATCGACAAAGAAAAAATTGCCGTTAACATTAACAATATGATTGAAAATGTGCTTGAACTGGATTCTTCCGGTCGTATTAACATCAATATTTTTGTAAGGAATTCACTGCTTCATATTCAGGTATGTGATAACCTTATCGGATTAACTCCCGATGTTCACAATTCAATATTTATGCCATTTACAACTGACAAAACAAACCATATCGGTCTGTCCCTTTCAACTGCATACCAGACCATGATTGCCCATGGCGGCAACCTGACCTACAGCGAAAATAATCCTACCGGAAGTATTTTCACAATGCAGTTTCCACTACCTTAGACGAATACAAAGTTTTCATCCAGCATTCGGAGAGTCTTAAAATTGCCCTTGGCAGTCATGTCACCTGACATAAAGGCTCTCTGGAATGTCATTCTTCCTTCAAGTATCTCATCAAGCACGCCGACGCTTAATTTCCCGATAACATCAGCATGTTCTATCTGTCCAAAATAGCAATCTAAATCCTGGCCCTTAATCTCAATAATGAGGGAATCATCCTTCCCGTCAATTTTTAGCAGATAAGTTGCCCTGAATCCGTTTTGAGGAACAAAATGGGATTTAAGTGCAGCAGTATAATGCTCATCCCCTCCCTTTTCCTGCTCTTCAAGCATGGATTTGAACATACTTGCAAGCTCCTTAACATCTTCCTTCTGTTTCTTAACATATTCGTCATCTGAAGCATATTTTGACAGCTGCTCCGTCTCCTGTGGAGTCAGGTCGATAATATCGCCCACAATATTTTGCTTAATGGCTTTATTACTTGTAGGTAGTGTAATAAACTTCTGGGAAACGGCACGATATACCTCTTCGGCTTTTTTCTCCACCAGCTCCATATATCCGGAATTAAGTTCAAAATCGGAAGTATCATCCACATATGCACAAAGGCCATTGCAGGCTTTACCGCCGAGCATTTCCCATGCATTGGTAAGCTCAAGCATTGCCTCCCTTTCTCCGTAGGCCTTGGACATCACAATAGGGAACATATATGTTCCGGCTATCTTATTCTTGTCCCCGTACAACCAGCAAGCATCAAGAAAAGTGTGCATAAATCCGCCAAAACCAAACCACTCAACCGTGGATGCAAGAATTACTGCATCCGCCTCCTTAAGTGACTGTGGCAATGACATAATATTGCTCTTCATCTCATACAGATTAAATCTTTCGACATTTACCCTGAGCTCTTCCAGTACTGCGGTCATTCTGTTGATTACTGCAATTGTCGGATCATCAATCAATCCTCTTCCGCCATAATAAATATTAATCTTCATATGCTAATCCTCTTCTCCTATATAAAAGCATAGCTAACAGAAATCCAATAACAAGTCCGCTAATATGTGCAGGCATACATACACCGGTATTCCTTAATCCTGCATATATATTATATCCGACAAAAAGTCCCATAGCGGGCAAAGTCAGATCTTCAAGCTTACCTTTGTTTTTGATAAGGATATATATCAACGCACCTACAACACCAAAAATTGCTCCTGATGCACCTACGCAGACAGTGTTAAAATTACCTGTCAAATTGTAATATATCATTGTAAACAATCCGCTGAGTATACCCGATGCCATATAAATAATCATATATTTAACATGTCCAACAGCTCTTTCAAGATTGTCGCCTATGAAAAACAACACTGCCATATTGCTGAGAATATGAACAATCCCGGCATGCATAAACATACTTGTGAACAATCTCCAGTATTGATTGTAATCAATAACACCCGGTACTATCGCACCACCTTTGATATACAGATAATATGGATTGGTGGTCTTGCCACCCTGCGCCATAATAATGAATACAATGGCATTGATAAGAATGATCAGGTTATTAAAATTGAATACTTTAGAAAGCGTAAGCTTCTTGCCTGTATTGGCCGGCCTGATCAGACAATCCCTGATATCCGAAAACATATAGTCCGGCGTTCCATATACTTCAAGATTCATACTTGCCTGATTGAATATCCACAGAGTATTCCCCTGCAATGCAAGTCTTGTATTATATGAATCCCTGGTAAATGCAATAAACAGAATGTTGCCGGTATTATATACCGAACTCAGATTCCGTCCCAGTTCAATAATTTGTGCTCCGCTGTATGGGATTCCATTCATACAATCAATAAACCCAACAAGAGTATAGACCCCTCCAATCATCTTAATATGCATAACCACTCCCGGCATATTAATACTCAATGGACGGTATCCGATTTTCTCGAGCTTTGATGTCGCTTCAATCTGAACAATATCCATATAATCCTCCTCAAACATCCTAGCACAAGATTAACATTTTTTAGCTATTTAGTCAAACAAATACACACTCAATATTTCCGACAAGTATTCTGTCATTTCGCCTTATCGGGCACATTTCAAAGCAGGCCAGTTCCCTGCCGTTAACACTGGTTCCGTTGGTAGAATTCAAATCCTTGATAAAATATTCCTCACCCACCTTCGATATTCTTGCATGCATGCGGCTTACTCCCGGAAGATTGATAACACAATCCGATTTAGCAGGGGCACTTCCGATAACTGTAATTTCCTTAACAATATCGTATCTTTTATAGTCGCCATTCTGTTCCCATCTCAGAACATGCTGCACATTGGTTTGCGTATCCCCAAGCAATACAGTGCCTTCCGTCTCCGGTTCTGATTCTCTGTATAAAGGTCTCTCATTTTCTTTTGGCACAATAATTCTTACATCGGTTCTTTCATAAGGAATCCTTTCTCTGATGTGCTGTATTTTTACCAGCGAATCCTTATTTTTAACATACCAGTTATACACAAAATATCCCGCCACGCCGAGCATCATGCAAACTGCTATGTTTGTGGTCCGTTGCATTCTGCCCGGTCGTATTCTTTCAATGAAAATCGCGGCAAAAAATACAAGGAACACCATGCCGAGGAAACCGGCGATCGCGTAAAATATGTAAAGTCTGCTCTTATCCGCAACCTCTCTTTCTTCCTCCGCTATCTGTGGCAGAACATCCTTAACTTCAATCTTTTCTTCAATTACTTCACATTTAGGTTCTTCCGCTTCCTCATAATCAAAAACAGTATCGACATTGATATTTCCGTCACATATTCTCTTGTAAATTCCATATGCAATTGCGACCGCTCTGGTATCCTTGTGATTGAGCTTCTTTATTATGTATTCAAACAATTTCTTTAACTCATCTTCAAAATTACTGTCCAAAGTACTGTAATAAGTATAATATATATTCTGTTCATCGCTGCTGATAAAGACCGTATCGGGCCTTAGTACAATCCCATCAAGATCCAGAAGATAATCTTCCAGCTTTTTCGAAAGCTTTTTTAGGGAATCAATAATCCTGATAAGATTCTCTGCACCAATCATACGCCCTTCAAAAAGAATATCCATCGATATCAGCGACGAAATATCATACAGATAATATTCCTGTCCGTTAAGACTCTTCCTGCTTATTGCAAGCAGTCCATCGATTCTGTTTTCTTCAATCATTCTCATCTGAAAATCTTCACAGCCGGTGTCGGATTCAATGCGCAGATAATTAGTTTTTGAATCCCTGACATAGTCTATTCTCATTTCAATCCTCCAATCAATTTAACAACTCTCTGTCCCGATCTGGTTATTTTTGCATTGCTTTTGATACTGATAAACTTTCCGGTATCCGTGCTGCTGATTTTGGAAGCAACAGCTATTTTTTTAGCCTCAAAATATTTATTAACCGCATCCTCAACCTTGGGCGCCTCTTTATCAACAAAATCATCATTATCTATGAGCGGACTGTTGATAATTGCCTCCATATCTATGGTTTCTTCCGTAGAATCATAGAAAAAGGCCTCTGCCTGATATAATCTAATGCCACCCTGTATTTTTGCCGCATCACTTAGCAATACATCATGAAGCGAAAAATTAATCCCCAGAATACTTCCCACCAACACTGTAATATATGCAATCAGATATGCTGCTTCAATGGTAAACATGGCTTTTAATCTCATACTGTCCCTCCCTTAATATGTTCGATAATCATTTCAATAATATATGCGATAAGGACACACGGAAGAAAGGGAAGTTGCGCCTTGAAATCTCTCTTTTTGAAAAGATATACGCCAATTCCTGTCACCGCTGCCACCACAAGGGATGCGAACAGCAATTTTGCATTTTTGGCTAATCCCACATATGTGCCGGTTACAATAAAAACCAGACCATCCCCATATCCTATTCCCTCCCTTGTTACATAGGCAACAAGAAGCAGAAAAATACCTAATGCCATACCTCCCAAAACAGACGACAGCGTCTGGTAATAAAACACAATATTAAAAACTACAGCAAACACCCAGAATATGGCCTGACGCAGCACTGACACACTTCTGCTTCTGATGTCCGCAATACTTTCAATTGACAGCATTGTCAACACAACTCCATTAATCATTTTGTTGTCTCCTTACATTTTGAACATTGCCTGTACTTCTTTTGTGCATCCTCAAGCGATATATAATATACATTTGTGTGCAGATTTCCACAGGTTTTGTTGAAATGATACCTTGAACCGTATTTTGTATAATATACTTTATCAGCTGTTCCCTTTTTGGCGCAGAGCTCGCAGGCATAATATTTTCCTCCGGATGTATTTCTAATACCCGATATCTCTGAAAAAGTACAATTGCTTATATCCTTCTTAATGAAGGTACAGTCAATATTGGTATGATACACTGTTCCGTTTTTTGCGACATACACATTCTTTCTCATCTTATCCCTTTGTTCATCGCTCATTCCCAGCCAGGTTCTGCACCGTGCCCGGGATATAAGCCGGATGGGCTTAATACCGAAAACATTGCATGGCACCTCCGCCGAATATATCAGCTGTACATCAAGAATTCCCTTTTCATTGACGGGTTCCAGGCCAAAGGATATACCTGATGAGCCTTTTTTTATAACCGAATTATCCAGATATTCCCTTCCCAGTTCTTTTATTACCTGGGACTTAATATATGCACTCTTAATCAGATTCTTCGCCTTGCTTTCCTCTCCCTTGATATTGAGGTAATAGGAATAACCGCTAATCTTCATCGTCTGGTTGACCAATGCCTTCTGCAGACTGTTTTGAACGGTAATTACACGGATAAAAAAAATTACTGCTATTAGTGCGGCTATAAACAACGGAAGAACAATTGCGGCCTCCAGCGTCATCCCTGCCTTAAGCTGTAAGGACGAGGCAGCGAAGGATGCTCTTTTTCTGTTTATAATAACCATGCCCGGGGGAGAACATTTGGGTTTAATTGAAAATACTCTCTGCGCTCCTTTCTTTATTTTGTTGTGAAAAAAGAGCATCCTTCACCGCCTCCTCTCTATGTTAATACGTCTGCGCGCATCTGTAGGTTTTGCTATTTTTGAGCCCCTTCATCGTATATGTTATATCTGTTTCAACGGCATATACATATCGCGACAGGCTAAAGGACTTGTCTACACTGCTAATCATGTACATATCCACGATATCCATTGTATATGCTGCCTTTTTGCCGTCATTTTTTAGATACAGCAAAAAACGCAGATATGCTTTATAATCAAGGCCTTTGTCGGATTTGGAATCATCGCCCTCCAGGCTCTCTGACAAAAGCCCCGACAGACTTGTTTTCCAGTCCTCTGCTGTTTTTTTAATCGGGACCTTGCCTTTGCCCAAAAGAGTTCTCACATCAAATATTCCCTCCGCGTAGGACCACAGATACATAATTGTATATTGCACAAGCTTTACCAAGGGCTCAATTCCCGTTGCTCCCACTAAAGATACTGCCCATGTATAAGCCTCCTCTTTTTTCTCCGAGTCCGTCATAATATATAGCATGTTAAAACCGCTTCTGATTAACGCAAGTTCCTTGGTCATTTCAGCAAGATTTTGTTTATCGCTGTTTTTGCCGTACAGAATATATTCTATTTCATAATTGAGCATTGCATCCGGTGGCATCCCGGCCTTGACATCGACAAAACTTTTGAATTTGTCCATTACATATTCCGTATATACTATCTTCTTGGATGCCGTAACGGATTTACTGCGTTCCTTCAGGTACTTTTTTGCCTCAGAATTGTCGCATAGCGAAGATATTTTGGTATCGTAATCCTTAATTTCATAACCCGAGACCTTCTGTCCTGACGGAATTACAAATGTCAGTAAACCCTCATCCAGGAACTGCTGAATCCGGTCCAGAAAATCCTCATCATATTCACACTGCTTTAACTTGGAATAATTGAAACTAAGTCCTGCAAAATCAATATTCTTCAAATCATTATCGATTTTCTCCAGCTCCTTCGTCACGACATTGGCAGCTCCGGAAATATTTTTTACCCTGTCGGAAATTTTGTCATATATTTCCTTAAGTTTCTTAAGAGACTTACCCACCTCATCAACATCGCTGATATCCCCTGCAATTACTTTGCGGTAATTATTGAGCGCGGATACTTCCTCCTTAAGGGATATTCGGATTTCCTCCGTAAGAGACGGAGATTCACTGTTAAAATACTGATTTGTATCGTCAATATGTTTATCAAGGTCCGACATGGATTTTTTAATCTGGTCCACAATACTGATTGCACTGTCAAGGCTTTTTGCACAGTCGAGAAAGGTATCCTTAAAAAGCTTTATTATGTATTTTATTTCCTTGTCATCTTTTTTCTTTACTGCCTGTTCAACCTTATCCCGGATGGTCTGAAAGCATAATGTGCCGGGTGTAACCTTGTTGAAAACATTCTGATTGCTGATATACATGTTTTGTATTGTTGGTTTTTCGTAGGTTAACTTCTTGATAAAAGCTTTATTAAGTCCAAGCTTGCTGAAATCTATTCCCTTTTTATCAACCTTTATGCCGTCAACATAGGTTACCAGCGATGCTGCCGCACGGTCTATCAGCATTGCCTCCCTTGTGCAGCTGTTGACCTTGGTATTAATTTTCTGCGCCGTATCAGCCTCCTCATTCTTATCGTTTAAGTCAAGATATTTTGCAGCCAGGTCTATGGGTTTTGCATACTTTTCAAAATCCACTGCCATGTCCTGCCATAGCATTCCACCCCCGTACACAGGTGTAACTATTTTATTCACGGTCACAGAGGCCTCAATTCCCAGCAGATCCTTTAATACTGCTTTATTAGGACCATTCACCGGGGATACATTATACTTGAGATAAGTATCGATTTTTGACGCAATAATATCTGCATCCGGCTCACTCCCGTCGCTTGCTCCGTCAAACAGTAAAATTCCGTATTTATCAAACAAAGCCTTATTATACTCAGCAAATACTGAATCAATTGAAAGGGTTGCCCCCGTTGACACCGTCACTGCGGCAGCCTGAGAAATGGCACTTCTGATTGTCATGGTGATCACCGACATTACCAACAGAAAAATCATTGAAATAAAAAGAGAAATACTTCCTCCGGTCCTCATAATGCCCCCTATATCTTACTGACGCCGCTTGTTATTTTGCTGAAAAGATTATTGACAATTGCTGTTATTTTGTCCTTGAAAATCAAAACAAGAGAAACCAATACAACAATAATCAGAATAATCTCAACCACTCCCATTCCATCCTCTTCCTTGAGAAATTTTGTAAAAATATTCATAGTTAATCCTCCTCGTGTGATAAATTTTTGTAGACCTCCTATAGAGGCTTAAGTATCTAAAATGACATAAATGCAGGCACAAGTATTATTATCAGGACAATTGAAAGCATCATAATCATTGGTAAAAGCAGCTTGGTTCCCGCCTTTTCCCCTCTCTGTCTTGCAAGTGCCTTGCGCTCCGTAAATGCATTGCTAACTTCTGCTTTCAGTATTGAATTGAATTCTGCACCGCCCTTCTTAACATTCTGGGTCATAAGATTGGCAAGCTTGATATATGAATGATTTCTGCAGGCCCTTCCAAAGGATTCATAGGCATCCTCTTCCGCCACTCCGTTTTCTATCAGCTTTACCATTCTGTTAATCTCCTCGTAGGCCGCTCTTTTTCTCGGTTTTGCGATATCAGATTTCTGATTATAATCCTCCGCAAGCTTTACAAAAGCCTTACTTCCGCTCATCCCTGCTCCCATCAGAAGGGACAGCTTTGAAACGATTTCCGAATAGTCCTCCCTAAGCTCCATTTCAACCTCTTCTCCGGCCTTCTTAGGCTTATAAAATTTCAAATAATACCAGACTACTCCGGCAATTATGGGCAAAATAATCAACGACTTATATCCTCCGGATTTCTTACCGGAAAATCTGACCTCCTTACCGTCAATTGAATTCGGCAAAATCACCTTGTCAGAGTTGCCCACAATACTGTTTTTAACCTTTTCATTCCAGATTTCCTGCTCACTTTTGGGGCGGGGCAATACCTTAAGCCGTATCTCATACTCCTGGGACATTTCCTCATAGCAGATTCTCACTGTCAGAGTATCCTCATAGCTGTTCTCAAGGTTCTCATTGTTAACCACTCCGTTTACATCGATAATCTCATAATCCGAGAGTTCATATTCCACCTTCATTCCGAATTTATCAATGGCAGTGCAAAAATCCAGATCTGTTAATATTTCATCATAGGACGCATTATCTCCTCTAATCTTTTCAAATAGAATTTCATACGCCTCTTCAAAATATAATTGCAAATTTTCTTTATCAATTGTCTCTGCTTCAACGGGTACCTCCACTTCTATTTCTTCTCCGTCGATTTCCATATTTAGAGGATATACTGTGCAATCCTCTCCCATATCAGGTCTTTCTATTTCCGAAATATATGATTTGTCTGATTTGAGACCAACAAACAAAATAAAAATTACCAATACGACCGCCGCTACGACTATCAAATATTTTTTATTCTTCATTCTATAATCATCACCTATACCCTGATATCAACTATTTTGTCAGCAATATATTTTGCCACCAGATACAATGCAAAACATACCGTCATCACAATAATTCCCAAAGCATTGCCATAGAGAACACCAAACATATCCGAGGATGTAAGCCTCATATAAACCACAATTCCCAGGGGCATAAAATTCATTACGGACTGCTCCATTTTCTTAGCACTGATAATGGTTGAAATCTCCCGCTTAACTTCTATTTTTTCACTGATATTGGTGGTTGTATTTTTGATAATACTGACAAGATTTCCACCGCTTTTTTTTGCATAATTAAGTATCTGGGAAAAAGTCTGAATCTCCTCAATTCTGCTCTCTGAGGCAAATTCATCAAAGGCTTCCTCAATCTGAACATTAAGCTTAAGCAGATTTGATATTCTTGCAAAACTCGCATATATAACACTTTTTTTACCATGCAGAAGTTCAATTTCCGGCAATGCCTCCGTAAAGGAATTCTCGATTGAATATCCCGCGATTAATGCGGAAGTAACTGCTTCCATCCCATCCGTGAACGCCGACGCAAGCTTTTCCCTGTGTTTTACGATTGCATTACAACGCTGCTTTTTTACGAAAAAAAACAGATAAGGGCTTAGTATTACCGCAACAATAAGACGGTCGTAGAATACCCAGCTGTATAAAAGAAGTATGCCCACTCCTTCAGCTAAAAACAGGCAGGTTAATGCCGGCAAGTTTAAGCTTTTCTGTATTATTGAACTTGTTTCCTGTCCACTTAAGCGCGCCAATAATTTTCCCGTTTTCATCACAGCCCTCCTCCTCAAAATTGAACAGCCGGTTAAGGCATACTACTCCGTTCTCTATTCCCACAACTTCGCTGATGCTAAGCACACGCCGGCTTTTATCCCTCAACCTTCCCAGATGAACCACCACATCCAGTGCGGATGCAATCTGACCGCGAATCGCAGCAACAGGCATATCCATACCCATCAGAACCATTGTTTCAAGACGAAGCATCATATCCTCCGGATTGTTGGCATGACCCGTAGACAGGGATCCGTCATGCCCTGTTTGCATCGCCTGCAACATATCTAACGCTTCCTTTCCGCGGACTTCTCCAACAATAATCCGGTCCGGCCTCATTCGCAGTGCCGACTTTATCAAGTCCCTTATCGTAATTTCATTGTTACCTTCAATATTTGCATTTCTTGCCTCCAGGCGCACAAGATTATCAATATTATGCAGCTTCAGCTCCGCTGAATCTTCTATTGTTATCACGCGTTCATCGCCCGGAATATAATCCGACAGGCAGCCCAGCATGGTTGTCTTGCCGCTGCCGGTTCCGCCGCTTATGAACAGGTTATATTTTGCCCTGACAAGCATCTCAAGAAAATCCGCTGCCTCACGGGTTATGGATTTTAGTGCTATCATTTTTTCCATGGAAATGGGTTCTGAATAGAACTTTCGGATTGTCACAACCGGACCGTCAATTGCAATTGGATTCATAACGATATTTACTCTTGAACCATCCGAAAGGCGGGTGTCGGAAATCGGAACAGACTCATTAATTATCTTATTGGAATTAGCGGCAATCCTCTGTACCACATTATTGAGATTTTTGATGCCAGCAAAATGCTTATCCCATTTAGTAACTCTTCCGTCCTTCTCAAAATATATATTTTCCCAGCCGTTTATCATTATTTCCGTAATATCATCATCATCTATAAGTTCCTGCAAAATATCGAGTCTGCGGATTTCATTGAACAGCTTTTTCCTATATACAGCCTTTTCACGAAAGCTTAAAACTGCCGTATCCGGACCATCCATGCTCCTGTCGATAGCCTCCCAGACCTCATCCTCGCTCATATCTGCGCCGGGCTCAATTCTGCTCATAATATCTTCCTTTAAATGCGCAAAAATATCATCCAATTTCGCACCTCTTTCCTATTTCGTTAAGTAGATTCTGACGGATTGCATCAGGGCTTATTTCATAGCCCGCCATTGCATTACAAAAAGGAATTTCTATTTGCCTGATTTTGTCGGCATAGACTGATTTACCGGATTTATCAAGATAATTCAGAAATGAAGAAAGTTTATTACGTCCCATGACATCAACAGCCTGAGGAACAAATACCATCGTGCTGATATCAAATATTCCCCAGGGAATTGTAAATGAATCCCCGACATCAATAATCACATATTTGTATCCGCCGTGTTCCTTTACATATTTGCAGAATTCCACCAGTTCCTCTTGTGATATCTCGGCAATATCCTCCGGACAGCCGACGGGTGAAAGATAGTCAAATTCTTCCGTACTGTCAAGGCAGCCAAGTATTTTTCCATTCATATTATTCCGGCTGACAGAATAGTAGTAGAGAGCCTTTGACAAACCTCCCCTTTTGCATGGAAGTACATTGTGTAGACCGGAATACTGTTCAAAATTCAACAAAAGTGTCTTCCCCCTCTTTGCACAATTCATCGCAAGCCCGATTGCCAGACTACTTTTAAAACATTTTGTCGCCGGCGAATAGACTGAACAGATGGTTCCTTCCCCGGAAAAAATACTTTTGTCCCCATCCAAAAATGACAAAATATCTTTTACCAGATAATCTGCAACCTGAAATCTATAAATTTCATTTTCACCCACTGAGGCTTTGTCAACCAACTTTACCAAAGTTGAAAAGCTGATATCCTCAGGAAGCCTGTCACATTCATTTTCATCAATCAGCAACAGCTCTACAAAATATCTTCCGGCAAATTCCGCGAAGGCATCAGCACTTGTAAATGCATGTGCCTTGTAAGGAATTCCCTTATGCCCGTTGATATAGTCAACCAGCCTTGTCACATATTTTTCATTGCTATCAACAATGCATATTACTTTTTCTTTCAAATCAACCTCCCCATAAAACAATAATCATATAGCCGATGGTAATCGGCACAGTAAATTTTATTCTCATGGAAGAAAGTTCCGTCCTGTTTTCGATAATGTTACATGCAACCTTGATAACTCCCAGCACGGCACCGATTCCGAATACAAGAATAAGGAATCTGAAAATATTTCCGCTATCCAGAAACAGACATATAAATGTCATAAGCTTAACATCCCCTGCTCCTATGGCATTGACCATATAGCAAAAGAACAGAATCACCCCTGCTCCCAATGCGGGCAGCAAATGGGACAGAATTCCCATCCCTCCGTAATCCAGATACATAAACAGCGGAGCCAGAAGATACGCTGTAAGCATCAGCCGGTTAGGGACTTTACCTGAATACATATCAAAAACTACTGAACTTCCAACAATGATATTAATCAAATAAAATGAAACAAATATCACCTCTCATACAATTGGGAATGCCGGCACTCCTATAATTCATCGTTTATAAGGAGAGTGAAGAATTAGAATTTTTCGAAAAATTGAACACCTAGGTGTAAAAAAGACAATAGAGGATTTTTCCCCTATTGTCAATAGAAATTCAATGTGCAATTTATGACATATTTTTTTAAAAAAATTGTATTAAATCTTCAACATTGTTGACAAGCATTGTTGCGCCTGCTGCGAGCAGCTCTTCCCTTGTTCTGAAACCCCATAAAACAGTGAGACACTCCATACCGGAATTCGCAGCTGTTGCAATATCGACTTCCGAATCTCCGATATACACGGCTTTGCTTTTATCAATTCCCAGTGTGTCAAGCACAAGATTGATTGGCTCCGGCGAAGGTTTCTTTTCAAGGCCCTCACGCACACCCACAGCGCAGTCAAAAAGACCGTCAAAATATTTAACACACAAATCCTGAACAGCATAATCCGTCTTATTGGATACAACCGCAGTTTTGATTCCTTTTTGGCGAAGTGTACTTAGCAAATCCACTATTCCTTCATAGGGCTTCGTAAAATCAGCGCAATGCTTTTTATAGATCTTGTTAAACTTTTTGAAAACCTTGTCAATTACAACCTGTTCACAATTCTCCGGAACCGCTCTCTCAATAAGAACCCGGATGCCGTTTCCCACGAATCGTCTTACTTCATCATATGTTCTCTCCGGCAATTTGCAGGCTGTGAGCGCTCTGTTGGTGCACTCATGCAAATCCGTAAGGGTATCAAGAATTGTTCCGTCCATATCAAAAATTGCTAATTCGTAACTCATTTTGTCTCCATTCTTTCTGCAATATCTTCCGATTTGATTGTCGATATTGTATCTATCAGTTCATTTCTGAAAGTCATCGTTCCGCCGCACTTCATCATGGTTTTTTTCTCGGAAATCTCCGCTGAAATCCCCAAGAGAATCATTGCTGCCGCTGCCGATTCCGGCGAGTTATCACAGGAAAGAAAAGCTGCGACAATACAAGTTGCCATACATCCGGCACCGGTTATCCCGGACATCAATCGACTTCCGTATTCATAGGCACTGGTAATTATACCATCAGATATATAATCTGTCACGCCCGAGGTAATTACAAGGGAGTTTATTTGTTTTGCATAATTACTGCACAGTGCTTTCGCATCCCGATCTCTGAAATCTGAATCAACGCCCACCTTCAGGGATTTTCGATTGTAAAGGGCCTCGATTTCAGACACATTACCCCTGATGCAATCCGGCCTGTATTTTTCAATCAAATCAATGCATTTATCCCTGCGAAAAGAGGTTGCCGCAACTCCCACCGGGTCAATCACGATGGGATGCCCCAGTCGTCGTGCCTCTGCTGTCGCATTGCACATTGCCTCATAATCGCTCACAGCGCCCATATTGCACACCAGTGCATCACAGTGGGAGGTCATCTCAACTACCTCATCCGGATGATGCGCCATGGTAGGGGATGCCCCCAATGCAAGCAAAACATTGGCGCAGTCATTTGCCGTTATGAAATTGGTAATGCAATGAATAATTGGCCTTTTTGATTTTATTTTTCCCAAAATATCATTGATATACTCTGCTGAAATCTGCATTTTTCCTTCCTTTCCGGTCTGCCAGACTAGGAATTCAATTCCGTTTTAATCTTTGAAAGAACGCCGGTCTGCTTAAGTGCAACTGTAACTGCTATCGCAATTATTGTACCACCACAGGTGCTGATTAAAAATGGCACAACAAAGGTGAACAGGGCGGCCTTTGCGTTGCCCATTATGAATGCTGCAATTGGATATGCAAGCATTCCGCCGATAAGGCCTGTTCCAACCACTTCGCCAATATATGCAAAGGGCAGTTTTTTGAAAAACATATAAAGCAGTCCCGCGAGCAATGCTCCCACCATGCTTCCCGGAAATGCAAGCAATGTTCCAAGTCCCAAAAGATTACGAATCAGGCTGGAAACGAATGCTGCTGCAACTCCGTATGCCGGTCCTAGTATCACAGCACATATTATGTTAATAAAATGCTGTACCGGTGCACATTTTGCTCCGAAAACCGGGAAGGATACAAAGCTTCCCACAACTGCAAGGGCTGCAAAAACAGCTGTTAAAGCTATTTTTTTGATATACGATTTTTTCATTTTGTCCTCTTTCCTATTACCTTACTCTCCACCTATTGCAAAAGCATGATTCATCGGGCCGCTGCCCTTTCCCAAATCAAGCATTGCCCCGAGTGCTCCGGAAACATATTTTTTCGCTCTTCTTACGGAATCCTCAAGGCTGTATTCTTTTGCAAGATTGGATGCGATTGCCGACGAAAGTGTACACCCCGTTCCGTGGGTATTGCTATTGTTAATTCGTTCCCCATAGAACCAGGTTTCGCCACTTTCACTGACTAACAGGTCATTGGCATCATTGATGCTGTGACCTCCTTTTATCAGGACCGCGCATCCGTTTTCGCTATATATTTTATGCGCCGCACTAATCATATCCGCGCTGTTTTTTATCCTCATTCCGGATAGAACTTCTGCTTCAGGTATATTAGGGGTTATCACTGTGGCAAGAGGTAATAATTCTTTTTTTAGTGTTCCGATTGCGTCATCGCTTATCAGTTTTGCTCCGCTGGTGGCCACCATCACAGGGTCCAAGACAATATTTTTTGCCTTATACTCTATGAGTTTTGCGGCTATGACTCTGATGAGTCCACCGGAGGAAAGCATACCGATTTTTATTGCATCAGGATAGATATCTGTAAAAATACAATCCAGCTGCTTCACTAAAAAATCCTCCGTCACCTCCATTATATCTTCTACGCCGGTTGTATTCTGGGCTGTAAGCGCAGTAACAGCACTCATGGCATATACGCCATTTGCTGTCATTGTCTTAATATCTGCCTGTATGCCGGCGCCTCCGCAGGAATCACTTCCGGCGATTGTTAATGCTGTCTTCATAGGTTGCCTCCTTGTGATGCATTAATTTTATATAGCGACCTAAGGTGGTGCCCCCAATCTGCCGCTCTGTTCAATTGCCCTTGTTTTCCCTAAGAAAACAATCAGACAATATATTTTAATTTATTGCAAAAATCCTTTGCTGCATTACCAATATCCGCAACGCCGAGTATTCCGCTAATCACTGCAACTCCGGATATTCTGCTGCCTTTTAATTCCAAAACATTGTCCCCTGTAATCCCGCCGATTGCTACCACGGGTATCGGTACCGAATCACATATTTCATTGAGGAGCTCCACACTCATTGGCCTTGCGTCCTCCTTGGTTGTACTGCCAAAAACAGCACCGCTTCCAAGGTAATCCGCCCCCTGTTCATATGCCGTTTTTGCCTGCTCCACGGTCTTTGCCGTCGCTCCGATTATTTTTCCGCTTCCAAGTATTTTTCTTGCATCGGCAACGGACATATCGGATTGCCCCACATGAACTCCGTCGGCATCTGTTTTTGCTGCCAAAATAACATCATCATTAACGATGAAGGGTACGGAGTATTGTTTACATAGCGCCTTAATCTCCAGCGCCTCCTTAAGCAGGGCGTCTCCGGAAAGCTTCTTTTCCCTAAGCTGAACCATCGTTACGCCATTTTTTAGTGCAATCTCCACATCCTCCGACAGGGTTCTGTTCAAAAGCCATTGTCTGTCTGTAATTAAATATAGGAATAGCTGTTCTTTTTTCACATTATGCTCCTACAAAATATCAATATATTCCCCTGCCAGGGCCTTGTTCATACTGCGCACTGCACAAAATTTTCCGCACATACTGCAGGTGTCACTGTGGTCATCCTCCGGACTTCTGCTATCCCTGATGGCCTTAGCTGTTGCGGGGTCAAGAGCGCAGGCATACTGTTCATCCCAGTCGAGATTGCGTCTTGCCTCTGCCATTCTGTCATCAATATCCCTTGCCCCCTTGATGCCCTTGGCAATATCCGCTGCATGAGCAGCAATCTTGGAAGCAATTATTCCCTGCTTAACATCTTCAACATTTGGAAGAGCAAGATGCTCCGCCGGTGTGACATAGCACAGGAATGCAGCGCCATTCATTGCCGCAACGGCACCTCCGATGGCAGAAGTGATATGGTCGTATCCCGGTGCAATATCCGTCACAAGCGGTCCCAGAACATAGAATGGCGCACCCATACAGATTGTTTTCTGCACCTGCATGTTGGCAGCAATCTGGTCCAAAGGTACATGTCCCGGACCCTCAACCATAACCTGGACATTGTGTTCCCATGCGCGTTTGGTAAGTTCTCCGAGTCTGACCAGTTCCTCAATCTGGCACACATCCGTTGCATCTGCAAGGCATCCCGGACGACATGCATCTCCAAGGGATACGGTTACATCATATTCCTCGCATATATCAAGAATCTCGTCATAGTATTCATAGAATGGATTTTCTTCCCCGGTCATACTCATCCATGCAAAAATAAGACTTCCTCCGCGACTGACTATATTCATTTTTCGTTTATGTTTTTTAATCTGTTCGATGGTCTTTCTTGTTATTCCGCAGTGGAGGGTCACAAAATCCACACCGTTCTCTGCATGAAGTCTTACAACATCAATAAAATCCTTTGCAGTCAGAGTTGAAAGGTCTCTCTGATAATGAATTACACTGTCATAAACCGGAACAGTTCCAATCATGGCAGGGCATTCCGCAACCAGCTTTTTTCTGAAGGGTTCGGTATTTCCATGACTGGAAAGATCCATAATCGCCTCCGCGCCAAGCGTAACCGCACTCATCACCTTCTGCATTTCGATGTCATAATCCTTGCAATCCCTGGACACCCCAAGATTGACATTTATCTTGGTTCTAAGCATGCTGCCCACGCCCTCCGGGTCAAGACACTTGTGATTTTTGTTGGCACAGATTGCGACCTTTCCTTCGGAGACATATTTCATTAATTCCTCCACCGGCATATTTTCCTTGCGGGCAACTGTTTCAATTTCCTGAGTCACAATTCCCTTTCTTGCAGCATCCATCTGCGTTGTGTAATTCCTCATAATTTTTTTCCTTTCAAAATAAAAACAGATACCAACGCTATATCCCCCGAAATACGAAGGGACATAACCATTCTTCGTGCATTACACACAAAGAGCGTCAGTATCTGCGCAAAATTCGCTATTTCCCTACGTTGGCATTATCCAAATCAGGTTATGGGTCCAAGCATACAGCTTAATCTCAGCCTGCTTAAGCAGGCACCCCGTTTTCATACCCTCCTGTCCTTGGAGGGCTCGTTACTCTGATATTATATACGCAGGAAAAATATTATGCAACCTATTAAATTAATTCGATGGACAAATCCTTTCCGAGTGCCTTGCACACTTTAACCAGAAATTCTACCGTAGGATTATATTTTCCGCTTTCAAACCTTGCAATATTCGACCTTGCAATTCCGGTACGCTGTGCAAGCTCATTTTGCGTCATATTCTGCATTCTTCTGCATCGAATAAAACTTGCCGCAAGATTTTCCTTAATTTTCTTCTGTTCTTCTTCCAAAATATAATCCATAGCAGACCTCTTTCCTAAGCGGTGAAAATTTCAATGGCCTTAGCGCAGAATTCTGCACAGCCTTCGCCGCCTACTTTATCAATATTATCAGTGAGCTCACCACCTGCGCAATACATCTGACCAAGTCCTGCCAAAATATTATTGTCGCAGTTGTACCAGTTATCGGTAATATTTTTCCGGAGCTTTGCAACCAATGCCTGAACCTTCTCGTCCCCTGCATTGAGATGTTTCACTTTGCCAAATTCTGCAAAAATGTCCATCAGCTCATTGCCCATTTTCTGTCTCTCCTCATTGCTTCTCATGCTGTCCTTTGCCTCAAATTCCTTGTAGACTGCAGTGTCACCCCACTGTTTCTTTGCTTCTTTCTTATACTCCTCAATTTTCTCATTATTAAATGCTGTAAAATCCACTATAATCTCTCCTGTACTTTGAATTTCACGGGCGAACTCTATTAATTCTTCCAGGTGCTCTTTTTTCAGAATAAGCAGCTCTATCTGTTGCTCCAGCGCTTTCTTTCTGTCAAACTTTTTGCTGCCCAGAATCGACTTAATTTCCTTCAATGGGAACTCCAGCTCGCGAAACAATAAAATCTGTTGAAGTCGTTCCAGCGCCGTATCGTCATACAGTCTGTATCCGGCTTCTGTGATTTCGCTCGGATGCAAAAGTCCGATTTCATCATAATAATGCAGGGTGCGTATACTCACTCCTGTAATTTTGCTCACTTCATTTACCGTTCTCACAAGCATCCCTCCCTTCCGTGATAATTGTATCATAAAGTATGACGCAACGTGAGAGTCAATAGTTTTTTTAAAAAAATATTTTTGATATTTTCATATTAGCATTGCGCTACCGCTGCGTCAATCATCGCCCGATTCCACTTAGCGTATACCGTTTTCGCCTGATAGTAGATTGCGGTTTTCACCGGCAAATAATAAGATTTATTTTGAAGGGAGGGTTCTCTATGAAAAAAATAAATCTCGCCGGCGCCTCCGGAATTATTCTGTGCCTTGCGGCAGTAATATACGGAATAATTACCAATGGCGGACTGGCATCCATATCCCGGTATCTTCATCTGCCATCGCTGATTATTACCCTGGGCGGCTCGTTGTTTGCAGTTCTTGGAACATGCGATTCCTTCAAAGATTTTAGGGACGGACTAAAGGGTGCCGTGGACGCCTACAAAAAACCGGCATTCAATACTTCCGAATTGTCCGATAAGCTTGTACAACTGTCAGATATATCCCGGAAGGAGGGTCTGCTTGCCCTGGAAAATGAGGATGTCCATGAATCCCCTTTTCTGGATAAGGCACTGAAACTGATTGTTGACGGAACCGAACCTGAGCTTACCAAGGATATATTGGAAACGGAGCTTAATCATTCCTTTGAGCGTGGTAAAAATCAGGTGAAATTCTGGCAGACCCTGGGCGGCTTTGCTCCGGCATGGGGTATGATTGGCACCCTCTTAGGTCTGATTAACATGATGAATTCCATGGGCAATGACCCCTCCGCAATCGGCGGGAGCATGGCACTTGCACTCATTACAACCCTGTACGGCTCATTAATCGCCAATTGGCTGTGTATGCCGATTTCCAGAAAGCTTGAAAAAAAGCATGAACAGGACTATATCGGGATGGAACTCATAATAGAGGGAATCCTGTCCATCCAATATGGCGAAAACTCTCGAATTTTGCGGGAAAAAATTACTGCTCTTTTAGACGAGGAAAAGCTTGCCGGATAATTTTTACAAAGAATTCATTGAAATATCTGCTTATACTGGCTATGATTAAACTATACTATCAGAACGGGGGATATTCTATGAATCAGGATAAAGTAGGCGAATTTATTCAACAACGCCGCAAGGCTCTCGGATTAACACAAAAAGAACTCGCGGATAAGCTTGGCATCAGCGACAAAACAGTATCAAAATGGGAGACCGGAAAGGGGATGCCGGATATCTCCTCCATACCTGAGCTTTGCAAAATTCTTAATGTGAGCATCAACGAACTGCTTTTGGGTGAAGAAATTTCTCAGGAGGATTTATCTAAAAAGACCGAGGAAAACATAATGTCACTTCTGAATAGCAATCACAAGCAGCGCAAATATGTGATAATTCAACTATGCTTAGGAATTGGGCTGCTTATCTTTTCCGTAGTATTATTGTCCTTTTCCGGTTTTCAAAATAAGGGGATGCTAAAAAATTATCTGGATTATCCTTCACTTATAATTCTTTTACTGATATGCGCCGCCTGTGTCCTTATTTCCGGAGCGCATTCATTCAGACAGGTTGTACATATTCTTCGCAAAATAGTTATTCCCGTCAGTTTTGTCATAACTATTTTTACATTAATATCAACGCTGTCGGACATAACTTCATTTACTGCCATAGCAGGCAATCTGCTGTCAATTGTTCTGCTGACACCACTGTATGCATTGATAATATATATCATTACCATACTGATTGAATCCAATAATAAGAAGCGGGATAATATCCGGTCATAAGCTTCCCTTGCAAAAGAATAATTGCAGAATATATTAATTGAACGGAGGAAATATATGAAAAAGATAGGCCTGATTGGTGGCACCGGTCCCGAATCAACACTACTGTATTATAAAAAGCTGAATTCCCTGATTGATTCATTAACTGAAAACAAAGCTATGCCGGACATGGTAATCGAAAGTGTCAATTTCCGAAAAGCCTGGAATATGCTGGTCGACGGAGATTATAATTCGTTAAGTAAATACATATCAGAAAAAGTAAACCTGCTTAAAAAATCCGGTGCGGAAGTAATGGCATTAACCGCTGTTACTATGCATATTGTATTTGATACAATAATAGAACAGACCGGCGCTGACCTGATAAGTATTCCAATGTCTGTATGTAACGAAGCCATACGATGCAATTATAGAAAAATAGGGCTTCTCGGTACTATTTTTACTATGGAAAACGATTATATGAAAAAAGATTTAGTACAGGCAGGAATAGAAGTAATAGTACCAAACGAAACAGACAGAAAACTGGTAGCAAAAAGAATTTTTGAAGAACTCGAAGTAGGAATTGTAAAAGAAAGTACATTAGTGGAGTTCAATGAAATTATTTCCCGTATGAAAAAGGAACATGGTATTGAAGCTGTTGTTCTTGGATGTACGGAATTGCCATTGCTGCTGAATGATGATAATTGTGTTTTGCCATGCATGGATAGCGTTGCAATCCATATTCAGGAATTGATTAATGCCTGCACAGAATAATTCTAATACTGCAGTCCAAAAGACAAATATCTTTATCGGAATAAAAAAGGGATGGCATATCAATCAGTGCCATCCTTTAATCGATTAACTTTGCTAATTTTACATTACTCCCTCCATAATGAAGCTTAATCTTCTATAGAACTCTTCTTTTGCTTCAACAACTTCAATTGGGGCGTCAGGCTTAAGATCTGGTCCGTCATACCATGGTTCAATCATATTCCATAATTCCAATAATTCTCCTTCAAATTCAATCATCCTAACTCATCCCTTCTACTAATTTGTCTGTTACAGGCCTCATTATAACATAATATGACGGTTTGTTACATCAACTTTTTCTTGATAATCTGGTTCATCTGCTACCATATAAATATTATTATATTGCTTCTCTTTCAAGTCCTCTATCGTAGCATTTTCTCTGTGTCTGATATTATCCGTTGCTCACTTCGATAAATTTCTTCAA
>JAEDHB010000058.1 GCA_016297265.1 Butyrivibrio sp. | reverse complement strand
ACATGGCTGTTATGGTCAGATTCTATCGTGATGTTCTGGGGTTTGAGATAAAGGAAGATGAGAATACTTCGAATGTCTTTCTTGAAAAGGATGGAACACTATTTCTTTTATATCGAAAAAGTGATTTCGAAAAAATGACAAATAGGACATTCTCGTATTGTAAAGGTGTGAATGGACATTACGAGATTGCGCTCAGCGTAGATAACTATGCAGCGGTTGATAAGACCTACGCAGAAGTAATTGCAGCCGGTGCCGAAAGTATTATGGAGCCAACTACAGAGCCTTGGGGTCAGAGAACTTGCTATATTGCCGATCCGGAGGGAAACCTTATTGAAATAGGATCCTTTAAGGAGGTTTGAGAAAAATGGCATTTGATTTTAAAAAAGAGTACAAAGAATACTATATGGCAAAGAACCAACCTGAAATCGTGACTGTTCCGAAAGCAAATTATATTGCAGTCAGAGGTAAAGGCAACCCCAATGAGGAAGGAGGAGTATATCAGCAGGCCGTGGGAATACTGTATGCACTGGCATATACTTTGAAAATGAGTTATAAGTCTGACTACAGGATAGAAGGCTTCTTTGAATATGTTGTTCCACCGTTGGAGGGCTTCTGGTGGCAGGACGGAGTGGATGGATGTGATTATAGCAGTAAATCGGAATTTAATTGGATATCGGTAATCAGAGTGCCTGATTTTGTGACCCAAAAGGATTTTGAATGGGCTGTGAAAACTGCATCGTTGAAGAAAAAAACAGACTGCTCGGCGGCGGAATTTCTGGAAATTGATGAGGGCTTATGTGTTCAGATTATGCACCATGGACCTTTTGAAGATGAGCCGGCAACTGTGACTATTATGAATCAGTTCATAGAGGAGAATGGATATAGAAATGATTTTTGCAGCGGCAGACTTCATCACGAAATCTATATGTCCGATGCAAGAAAGGTTGCTCCGGAAAAATGGAAAACCGTAATCAGACATCCAATTTGCAAGAAGGAGGCAGACAATTAGTATGAACAAAGCTTTAGTAATTATAGATTTACAAAATGACATAACAAAGAACTACAGGACTATTATTGATAAGATAAATTGTGCGGTGGAATGGGCAGCAGGGCTGAATATGCATATCGTCTATATAAAACACAATAATATTACGGCAGGCACCAGAACCTTCAAGCCTGATACAAAGGGTGAGAAACTGGTTCCGGAGCTGAAGGTAGTATCTGATAATATTTTTGTGAAAACAAAGGCAAATTCGTTAACCAGCGATGGTTTTGCAGAATTTATTGAAAAAAATCAAATTGATGAGTTCTATGTATGCGGAGCGGATGCAACTGCCTGTGTAAAATCTACCTGCTACAATATGGCTAAGTCCGGCTACAAGGTGCATGTTATTTCGGACTGTGTTACAAGTTATGATTTGAAAAAACTGGATGAAATGCTTGAATATTACGAAAAGAAGGGCTGCGAGGTTAAGATGCTTCACCAATATTAACATTGACAAGTATCTATGTATTCTGATATATTTATACATAGATACTTATCTATGTGAGGTAAAGCTATGAATTCGATGAATTTTGTATTAATATGCAAAGCTTTGGGCGATGGCAACAGGCTTGAGATAATACAGATGTTATCAGGCGGCGAGATGTGCGGTTGTGTTCTTTTGGAGCGGTTCAGAATAACACAGCCCACATTATCCCATCATATGAAGATACTTGTTGATTGCGGTCTTGTTAATGACCGCAAAGAAGGAAAGTGGCACCATTATTCGCTGAATTGCGAGACTTTGACAAAGTATAAGGAATTCATTGGTGGGCTTACCTGCTCAGCGCATTCATCCTGCGGAAACGGAGGTTGTTTGTGATGGGAAAATTTATCATGGAACAAATCATGGGAATGAAATGGCTCAACGATATAATCGGAACATTGCTTAGTAAAACAGGAATCAATATGAATGGCAGGTTGGCCGGATGTCTTCAGTTCTTTCTGTTTGATGTAATCAAAATAACGATTTTGTTATGTGTTTTGATTTTCCTGATTTCCTATATTCAAAGCTATTTTCCGCCGGAACGAAGCAAAAAGATTATGTGCAGGTTCCATGGGATATGGGCAAACTGTATTGCAGCGCTGCTTGGAACCGTTACACCGTTTTGCTCCTGTTCATCAATCCCATTATTCATTGGATTTACCAGTGCGGGCTTGCCTTTGGGAGTAACATTCTCTTTTCTGATATCATCCCCGATGGTGGATTTGGGAAGTCTGGTTCTTCTTATGAGCATTTTCGGATGGAAGGTTGCAGTGATTTATGTGGTGCTTGGATTGGTTATTGCTGTAGCCGGGGGAACCTTTATTGAGCATATTCATATGGAAGACCAGGTGGAGGAATTTATCAGAAATGCTGCTGCAGTTGATATTGATTCCCCGGCGCTTACGCAAAAAGAGAGATTTATTTACGCCGGGCGACAGGTTGCGACAACATTCAAAAAGGTGTTTCCGTATATTCTGGCAGGGGTTGCAATCGGCGCACTGATTCATAATTGCATTCCGGAAAGTGTTGTTATTTCTCTTCTCGGAAGCAAAAATCCATTTGGAGTAATCCTTGCGACCTTGATTGGAATTCCTATGTATGCAGATATTTTCGGAACGATACCAATCGCGGAAGCTTTATTGGCAAAGGGAGCAATGCTTGGTACGGTGCTGGCATTTATGATGGGCGTAACAACCCTGTCACTGCCGTCAATGATAATGCTGAATAAGGCAATAAAACCCAAACTACTTGGGATTTTTGTGGCGATATGCGCGACGGGAATCATAATTGTCGGCTATCTGTTCAATTTTTTTCAGAAAATAATTATGTGATTGGAGATGCAAATATGAGCTTATTTGGGAAAAAGAAAAAATGTTGCTGCGAGGCTAATTACAGTGCCGAAGAAATGAAGGCGGCAGAAAGTTGCAAATGCAACGGTAGAATTAAGGTTCTGGGAGGCGGATGCAGTATGTGCCATGAACTTCAGGCTAACACACAGGCGGCACTTGAAGAACTCGGAATCAATGAGAATGTAGAACTGATTACTGATTATTCGGTGATTGCATCCTACGGTGTTATGTCCACGCCTGCACTTGTAATTGATAACAGAGTTGTTGCGTATGGTAAAGTGTTGAAACCAAACGAAATAATCAAATTGTATAAGGAAGTGAGAAGGTGAAGAAGATAGCATTTATCTGTGTTCACAATTCCTGTCGCAGTCAGATTGCAAAACGGATATATATTAATTCCATATAAAATCTTTATTAAAACTTTGGTATTATATTGAATTGATTTTTTCAAATTTGTATAATGATATCAGATTTTTCTGGAGGGAATAATAGTGAGAAAGCTTCTATTTATATTTTTGGTAATTATGACATTTTCTCTTACGGGCTGTAGCGGTAATGGTGATGCCAAGTCGGATTCACCGGTGATGAATGTGGAGATGAAAAAGGATGCGAACGGCAATTCGCATAAGATTGAAAATGGCAATTATCAGTGTTTTTACACGGTATCCAAGGGAAAAACAGGTCGCATTAGGGTTACCGCCGAGACTGTCGGAGGAAGTATTGATGTAAAAATATCAAATGTGAATGATGCTTCGGATGTACCTTATACAGGCAATAATCTTGGCAATGCCTCTTTTACTGTAAATCTTCCAAAGACCGGCGAGTATAAGGTTTGGGTGACATGTAAAGATTTTGAAGGGAAATACAATTTTGAATATGTTGAGTGATGTATATATGCAATTTCCGCTTCTGCTTAATCCGCCGAAGCTTGATGAAGTCAATGCATTAATTGGATAGATAATAATTAGGGAGAGCGATGTATTAGTCGCTCTCCTTTTTTGGTATGGCGACAAAAAAATGTCCTTTCATTCAAGCATGAAAGGACATTTGATGATAACTCTGTTATGCGCTATGCGACGATTAATTACAGAGAGTTATTATTTTGCCTTGATTGATTTGTGAAGCTCCTGAAGTGACATTACATCAGCGTTGCCATTTTTCTTGACATAATTGATTCCTTTTGCAGTAGCCCTGGCTGCAGCAATTGTAGTAACATATGGTATTTTGTTTTTGATTGCAGCCATACGAAGGTAGCTGTCATCATGGGCGCTGCTCTTGCCTATAGGTGTGTTGACAATGAGTGCGAGCTCACCGTTGGTAATCATATCGAGGATATTAGGTCTTCCTTCGTATAATTTTTTAATCTTTTCGGCTTTAAGCCCTGCAGCTACAATAGTGTCATAGGTGCTTCCTGTTGCAACAATTTCAAGGCCTGCTTCATCGAAGAGTTTTGCAATTTCAACTACTTCCGGCTTGTCCTTGCTGTTAACGGAGATGAGTACTTTGCCGGACAAAGGAAGTTTGGTCTGTGTTGCTTCCTGTGCTTTGTAGAAAGCCTCACCATAGTATTTTGAAAGACCGAGTACTTCACCCGTTGATCTCATTTCAGGTCCTAAGATTGGGTCAACCTCAGGGAACATGTTAAATGGGAAAACAGCTTCTTTTACGCCGTAGTATGGAATATCCTGTTCCTGTAATTCAGGTACCGGCGATGGTCTGCCTGTAATTTCAGAGGTGATAATATCGGTTGCCAGAGGTACCATGCGGATATTGCATACCTTGGATACGAGTGGTACTGTACGGGATGCACGAGGGTTGGCTTCAAGCACATATACTTTGCCGTTTTCGATAGCATACTGCATATTCATAAGACCCTTTACATGCATTTCTTCAGCGATTTTCTTGGTATATTCTTTGATTGTTTTTACATTTTCTTCCGTAATGTGAACGGAAGGAATGATACATGCGGAATCTCCTGAGTGCACGCCGGCAAGCTCGATATGTTCCATAACGGCAGGTACAAATGCACTTGTTCCGTCGCTGATGGCATCTGCTTCACATTCGAGCGCGTGATTGAGAAAACGGTCAATCAGGATAGGTCTGTCAGGTGTAACGCCGACAGCTGCATTCATATATCCAACCATGCTTTCGTCATCATATACAACTTCCATTCCGCGACCACCAAGAACATATGAAGGTCTAACCATTACAGGATAGCCGATTTCGTTGGCGATTTTGAGTGCTTCATCAACAGTTGTAGCCATTCCTGCTTCAGGCATTGGGATTCCCAATTTGTCCATCATTGCACGGAAAAGATCACGGTCTTCTGCTAAATCGATAACAGCAGGAGAGGTGCCAAGTATTTTTACACCGTTTTTCTCAAGGTCTGCTGCAAGATTGAGTGGGGTCTGACCACCAAACTGTGCGATAACTCCAAGAGGTTTTTCTTTTTTGTAAATTGAAAGAACATCTTCAAGTGTCAATGGTTCAAAATATAATTTGTCGGATGTATCATAATCTGTTGAAACTGTCTCAGGGTTACAGTTAACAATGATAGTTTCAAAACCGAGTTTCTTAAGCGCCAGTGAAGCATGGACACAACAGTAATCGAATTCGATACCCTGACCGATTCTGTTAGGACCACCGCCAAGAATCATAATTTTTTTGTTATTGCTTGTTGGATTCTTGTCTTCGGCATTGTAAGTTGAATAGTAGTAAGCACTATCCTTTGTTCCGCTTACATGAACACCTTCCCAGGCTTCTTCAACACCGAGTTCTATACGTCTGTTGCGGATATCATCTTCAGGTATCTCAAGAATCTGACTCAGGTATTTGTCTGAGAAACCATTCTTTTTAGCGGAGATAAGCTTGTCGTCAGCCGGAATTGTGCCCTTGTTGGCGATAAGTGCTTCTTCTTCCTCAACAAGCTCTTTCATTTGTTCTATAAAATATCTTTTTACTTTTGTGATTTCAAAAATTTCTTCTACGGTTGCTCCTTTTCTGAGTGCTTCGTACATTATGAAATGGCGTTCACTTGATGGAGTTGTAAGCATGAGAAGGAGTTCTTTTTTGCTCTTTTTGTCAAAATCTTTAGCGTGTCCAAGTCCATAGCGTCCGGTTTCGAGACTTCTGATGGCCTTTTGGAATGCTTCTTTATATGTCTTACCGATACTCATTACTTCACCAACGGCACGCATCTGAG
>JAEDHB010000019.1 GCA_016297265.1 Butyrivibrio sp. | reverse complement strand
TTACGAGGTCGATGAAGCAGGAAGCCCATTGGCTTTAGACAATGGGTAGTTCACAAGAATATTATTGAAGCACTAATGGAGTAATATATGAATCCAACAACGCGTAAGAAATATATAGACAACTTAAGATGGATGATACTTCTGGTATTGATACCATATCACGCCGCAATGGCGTGGAATGTCTGGGGTGAATCAAACTATATTATGTTTGAGGGGAACAGATTAATCAGCAGTATCGTTGTATTTTTTAGCCCGTATTTTATGCCTCTGCTATTTGTAATTGCAGGAATAAGTACAAAGTTTGCACTTCAAAAAAGGACAATGAAGGAATACTTTATTGAAAGAGTGAAGAGGCTGCTTATTCCCTTCGCATTTGGGACAATAGTCCTTATGCCGGTCATGTCATATATCGCAGACAAAATTAATTGCTCCTATAATGGTGGATTTTTCGAGCATTACAAAGTGTTCTTTACGAGATTCACGGATTTATCAGGCGCAGACGGAGGATTTACAGTAGGACAGTTTTGGTTTCTGCTGTATCTGTTCGTCATTTCAGTGGTGAGCAGCGGTGTAATATCACTGTTGAAAAAGACTAATTCACAAGCCCCAAAAACAATTCCGTTTTGGCTGATTTTGGTATTGGGTCTACCTTTACCATTGCTTAACGAATGTCTTTCAATCGGCGGAAAAAGCCTTATGAAATATACATATTTATTTCTACTCGGCTATTTTGTATTTACTGATGAAAAGACAGAAAGTCAATTGGAGAAGAACAGCCCGTTGATGTTTGGTATTGGAATAGCGGCAACTATTCTCAATGTATACCTCTATATTTGGTCGGATGAGAAATTCATTGTACTCAATACGATTACCAACTGCATATCAGAATGGATTATGATTATTGCCTTAATGGGTGTGGCAAAAAAATATTTGAATTTCAATGGAAAAATATCTGCATATATGGGAAAGAGGTCTTTTCTGTTTTATACATATCACTTTATCTGGGTTGTTCTGTTTCAATATCTATTGTATGAACTGATGGGAGACCGCCCGTCCATTATATATGCAGGAACTGTATTATTATCATATTTTGCGACATTCGCCTGTTGCGAAATTAGCATCAGAGTGCCGTTTTTGTGTTTTGCTACGGGGACAAAATATAATCCGGTCAAAATACGAGAAGCAAATGATAATCAAACGGAAAAATGTCTGTATGTATCAGACCTGGACGGCACACTGCTTCGAAGTGATGAGACAATATCTGAATATACTCGTGATGTGATAAACAGACTGACAGAAAATGGTGGTTTGTTTTCATATGCAACGGCAAGGTCATATGTGACAGCTAAGAAGGTTACAAAGGGATTGGATGCCCAAATACCGATAATTGTATATAATGGAACTTTTGTTATTGATAATGCTTCGGAAGAAATACTCATTTCGAATTATTTCGGCAATGAAATAAGAGAAGTTCTGACGGAGTTATTTGACAATGAAATATACCCAATCGTATATTCGTTCATTGATGCTGTTGAGTATTTTTCGTTTATTACAGATAAGTGTAATAAGGGGATGTGGGCATTTTTGGATACTCGACGAGGTGATAGAAGATGGAGAGAGGTTCAAAATACGGAAGAACTTGTGCAGGGCAACATATTTTATATTACATGCATCGACACAAAAGAAAAGCTGGAACCTTTCTTTGAAAAATATAGGGACAAATATCATCTTGTTTTTGAGCGGGATATCTATACTAAAGAGCAATGGCTGGAGATTATGCCGTTGGGAGCATCCAAAGCGAATGCTACTTTGCAACTAAAAAAACTATTAAACTGTAACAAAGTTGTCTCGTTCGGAGATGGAGCAAATGATATTGATATGTTTAAAATATCTGATGAGGCTTATGCTGTAAGCAATGCAGTTGATGAACTTAAACATGTGGCCACAGCGGTAATAGAAAGTAATGATGAAGATGGTGTGGCCAAGTGGCTGCGTTGCACAAAACTTGTTGATAATGCTTCGCGAGGGATGTAATATGGACTTATCAAAAGGAGTATTTGTATGTTAATTGTTGATGTTATGGAGAAAATAGCATAATAATATATGCATGGATTGAGAGCCGGGCTTGAAGTGTATCCATTTTTCGTCATACATCTTATATGGTATTGTGATTTCCGACCATAGTTACTTGTGTGAACTATGGTTTTCTTATATTCATGCAGTGTCGCGTTTTCTCCAGATAATTAGAAATTAGTAGTTTGTGAGGTATATAGAATGAGTACAAATACACTTATGGAATTTAATGAAATAAAGAAAAAATGGGGCGAATATGCACTCAGAACTTCCTCCATAATCAACGCACGGATGGAGTTTAACAAGGAAACCCTGCAGCCAACCTACCGACTCATTGTGGGCGAGGCAGGAGAAAGCTGTGCGTTCTTTATTGCGGAGAAACTGGGAATGCCGGATTATATGCTTGACAATGCCAAAAAGGCGGCCTATGGTGACTGCCAATTCGGAGAAGTGGAGATAAAACGCAAAACATCACGCGTCAAGAGACATAAAATACCGTCAACCAATGTCGCTCTTTCACAAAAATTCAACATTGGTGACAGTGTATATGTTATGCCCGATATGAAAATAGGAATTGTATGTGAACCTGTGAATGAAGAGGGAATACTCAGAGTTCAAATGCCGGACGGCAAGATATATATTAATCATAAGCGCGTGAAACTTAATGTGCCGGGACAACAGCTCTATCCGGAGGATTATGATTTCTCAATAATATTTGATTCGGTGGAAAATAGAAAATTGTGCCATGATATGGGCAGAAAATTTACAAAAGGAAAGATAATTATCGAATAGACAAAGACATAATAATTGATATTGTTCCATCAAGATGATAAAATGGGTTTAGCTACGTTATGATAGGAGACATGCTATGAATATACAGGTTCAGATATGCGGGTTGCTTATTTTGGTTTTGGTATACATTTTTTACAAAACGCATAGAACATTGAAGCTTTATAGAGAGAGACTGTTTTTTCAAGTGCTTTGTACCTTGATATTAAGTCTTGTATTTGATATTGTGTCCGTTATGGCAATTTATTACAGGGCTTCCCTGCCTGAATCAGCAGTAAAAATAGTATGCCGCACATATATTGCTTCATTAATCTGCGTGGCATATTCTCCGTTTATGTATATTTTATCAGATATAGTTGAAGAGAAAAGACATAAACGGATTACCTGTGTGCTGTCAGTGGCTACGCTCCTGCTGAGTATGGTGCCATTCCTGCTTCCGATACACATTTTTGACGAGGGGGAAATGGTATATACATACGGACCTGCGGTATTTTATGTATATGCTGTATGCATTACATATATTATTACTACATTGGTTACGGTTGGAAAATATCGCAAGAAATTGAATTCACGGAGACGATTTGCAACAATACTCTGGATGGTAATATGGATTATCAGTGCAGCTATCCAGTTCCTGAACAATAGGCTTCTGGTTGTAGGTTTTGCCAGCGTAATAGGAGTGCTTATTCTATTTGTAATTATTGAGAATCCGGAGGCTAATCTGGACAGAAAATCAGACTGCTTCAATTCATATGCGCTCACGGAATATTTGAAAGAGTTACTTCAGAATAAAGAAAAGTTTGCGGTGCTGGACATTTCAATTTCAAACCGCATTAACCTTGAGGAACACAGCATTTACGGCAACGAAATCATTTCATCAATATTGAGGCTGGTTCGTTCCGACAAAGATGTTTTTGCATTCAAAAATACTACTTACGGCCTTATTCTGATAAGTGAGAATGTTGACAAATTAAGGGAGAGGGCAAAAGATATTCTCAATCACTTTGTTGAGGACGAGGAATTTGCAAAGCAGACCCGTTTTATTCTTACAACAGAGGGCGCTACATTTTCTAATATGGATGAGTTGTTACAATTTCTTTCATTTGCGCGTTCTGAATGTGTGAATGATCAGGTTGGTATATTTGATGCCGGGGAAAACATTGTCAGCAAATATCATGAGCAGTACGAAATCCAGCAGGAGATTACGGAGGCGCTTATTGATGACCGCGTGGAAGTATTTCTTCAGCCGATTTATTCCAATAATGCGAAAAGATTTACTTCAGCGGAGGCGCTTGTCCGTATCCGCAGAACGGACGGAACATTATTACCTCCCGGCTTGTTTATTCCAATAGCTGAAGACAGTGGACAGATTCTTGCACTGGGTGAGCGCGTAATGGAAAAGGTTTGCGAGTTCCTCGGCAGTTGTGAAGGAAAAGAAAGCAAACTTCATTACATTGAAGTTAATCTTTCGGTAATCCAATGTGAGAATAAGCATTTGGCAGACCAGCTGATTTCTATTGTTGAAAAATACGGAATCAATCCTAATATGATTAATCTTGAAATTACCGAAACAGCATCTATCAGCGCAAGGAATACCTTACATGAAAATATGAAAAGACTTATCGATTACGGATTTACTTTTTCTTTGGATGATTTTGGAAAAGGCGAATCAAATCTTATGTATGTTGTAGAAATGCCGGTTTCGATTGTAAAGCTTGATTATGACTTGTCGAAGGCCTTTTTTACATCGCCTAAGGCAAGACATGTTGTGCGCGCAGTTATCGGAATGGCACATGAAATGGGCTTGAAACTTGTTTCAGAAGGAATTGAGACAATTGATGAGAATGAGAGCATGCAGGAAGAAGGAATAGATTATATTCAGGGATATTACTATTCTAAACCATTGCCTATGAAGGAATTTGTCGAATTTATCAGGGGACATTGATTTATACCCTGCATACAGAATATTAGTCTTAAATTTTATAAGTAAAAAAGATAAATAACGACAAATAAATTATAGCCGACAGCGGAAGGACATAATTCATTTGAAACAACTATTATCCTTGACAGAATTAATTTCTGTTAAGGATTTTTTAAACCTTATTTTAACTCGTTACAATATATCAGTATAAGGCCTTATTAATAAAACAGGAGCAGACAAATGGACAAAGAACATATGAATCAGTTTATATCTGAATATGGAAAGGATATTTTCTCATTTTGCAGACAGATGGTGTTTGACCGGCGTGATGCAGAGGATTTGTATCAGGATGTATTTCTGGTTGCATTTTCAAAAGACGATGTAGATTTTGACAATAATCCTAAAAATTATCTTCTTACTATCGCTGTCAATTTGTGGAAGAATAGGAAGAGAAAATATGCCTGTCGTCAACGAATAGCGCCCGTCGTTTCAATGGATGACGAGCAGAATTTTGATGAGGTAGAGGGGGATATCTCAGTTGAGGATGAAGTAATTGCCAATATTCAGAAGACAAAAGTAAGGGAGGCTGTGGACAGGTTACCTGATAAATTGAGGTTGGTTACGGTATTGTTTTATATGGAAGATAGAGATATAGATTTTATATCGGAGGCATTAGCAATATCCAAAGGGACTGTGAAAAGCAGACTCTTTCATGCAAGGAAGAAATTGGAACAGGAATTGGAGGAATTATTGTATGAGTAAAAATATTGATGATTTTCTTAAGAATAATTTACGACCTGAAGAAGAACCGGATTGTATATTAAACCAGAGAATTCTCGACAGTCCGGAATCGAGAGTTGAGTATAAGCCACGCAGCAAAAAGAATTATGTTATATACTCTTTTTGCACATTATGTGTCTGTGCAATATTATGTTTTACAACAATCAAGTTGGTGAAAGTATTCAACAATATGAATTACAGGCAAAGCGGTAATGGCGACAAATCAGGAAACATTGCCGGTACTGAAGATGATACGCAGTTTGAAACGGAAACAGAATATGCCATCACAGAATCAGCTACTAAGGAGAATCCTGATGCTAATTCAAACAATCTGTCAGGCGTCATAAGCAACAGTAATGCAATTTTCACGGCAAATTATTCAAATATAGAAATGAACTGGACAAGTGCGGATGTAAATATTATTTCGCATGATAAGAATGAAATTATGTTTTGCTATGAATTGACAGATGATGCGGATAAGTTCTCTGAAAAGGAACTGCCTTATTATGAAATGAAAGACGGCAAGCTCAGTTTCTATACTACATCTCCAAATGTTTCACTCAAAAAGCAGGTTACAAAATCGGTTACACTTATGCTTCCGGCTTCAATGGCTAAGCAGTGTAAGTTGTCTGTAAATCTGACTTCGTGTAAGTTGAATCTGAATTTGAGTGAAATTGCGGATTTGGGAATGAATATGACCAGCTGTGAATCAGCAAATGTAACTGTTGATAAATTGAATAGTATTTTGCTGTCATCAACAAGCTGTGCAAATATTATGTATGCTTTGAAAAACTGCAAACAGGTTGAGATTGATTCGGCTAGTGACATGATTACTTTTGAAGTCGGTGAAAAATTCGATTTTAATCTTGTGGCTGCCTGCACCGGTTCGGAATTTGATATATTCGGTGAAAAGTTTAATGATGAACATATAGATGATTTCATTCATCAGGGAAGTACGGACAATTGCACAATCAATGTGACTGCGACAAGCTCAAACGTTATTTTCAAGTAGTAAATGGATAATCAATAATATATTGATTGCCATTGCCCGTGCCGAATGGTAAAATATAGTAGGTTATGTGGACGGAAGCGGAAATATTTAGCCGGCAAAGTATTTTCATTAAAGAAAAAGCATAATGGCCCGAGCATTTTACGAAAAGAGGGATTGAACTTTGAAAATATGGAAAAATTGTATCAAATATATATCGACTTTTCTTATTGCAGCGGCAGTGCTGTGTGGTTTGCTGGTGCTTTCGGCAATGATTCCACGGTCGGCAATTAAGAAAAATATGCAAAAATCCGCCGAATATCTTTGCGAAAAAGAGGTATTCTACGAAATTGTTGAAGATGTGGATAGCAGTAAAATCGACCGTTATGCGGATTCAATACTGCTTGGAATAGCATATCAGTATGACAGCGATAAACCGCTTACATCTGTGATGTGGTCCTCCTATTATAATGATAGGTGGCGCAATGAAAACGAGAACCTTTTGCATGCTGTTGCCAATGACTGCGATGCAAATCAGCAATATATGAGATATTGGCATGGCTCCAATGCGATGGTAAGACCTCTTTTAACATTTCTGAATATCAAGCAGATTTACATTCTGAACGGAATAATTATGGCAGTTTTAATAATTGCTCTGCTCATTATTCTTATAAAGAATAAACTATATGTGGCCGCCGTCGGAATAAGTTTAGGGCTTATCCTGACCTCGTTCTGGTTTGTTCCGTTTTCTCTGGAATATTTCTGGACATATTTTATCATGTTGTTGATGTCAATAATAGGCACCATGCTTATATTGAAAAAGAAATACAATGTACTGGGTGTTTTTTTTCTAATCAGCGGTATTGTGACAAATTATTTTGATTTCCTCACGACGGAAACGCTTACCCTTACAATCCCCCTGCTTTTGATGATTTGCGCTGAACAAAAACAGAATCCGGATATGAGTGCAAAAACTGCGGCAAAAGAAGCCGTAAAAGCTGCATTATTCTGGCTTGCGGGATACGCCTGCATGTGGGTTGCAAAATGGCTGCTGGCGTCGCTGGTATTTTCCGAAAATGTCCTTCCGTATGTGTCAGAACACATTGAAGAGAGACTGGGAGGCGATTTGGGAATAGGATTCTTCCAATACATATTTGGTTCGGTTAAGAATAATATTAAGTGCATATTCCCGTTTGAATACGGAATTGTCGGTCTTTTTGGCGGAATAATACTCATTATTCTTGCAATATACACAGGGTATGTATATCATGGAAAAAATATCGATAAGAAGTCAGTACTCCTGTATTTATTGATTGGACTGGTACCGTATATAAGATATATTGTTCTTCACAATCACTCCTATCTTCATTTCTTTTTTACATACAGGGCACAGGCAGCTACGGTTCTTGCAATAGTGATGATATTAGGTAAAGTGACAGAGAGGAGGTGGCATGGACATGCAAGAGTGCAAAAAAGAAAAAAATGATGTATCAATTGTCATGCCATGCCTGAATGAAGAAAGCACGGTTGGGATATGTATAAAAAAAGCTAGACAATTTATTACAAATAGTAATATAATGGGCGAAGTGATAGTTGTTGATAACGGTTCTGAGGATTCTTCAAAATCAGTTGCGCTTGAATGCGGAGCCAGGGTAATTGAAGAGCCTGAAAGAGGATATGGAAGAGCAATCCGAACGGGCCTTGCACATAGTAACGGTAAGGTTATTATTGTCGGAGATGCGGATACCACTTATGATTTTGAGCATTTGGAGGAATTGTATCAGCCTATTGCGGATGACTCTTATGATATGGTGATGGGTAATCGCTTCGCAGGAAATATGGAAAGCGGCGCTATGTCCTTGTTACATAGGATTGGCGTGAAGTTTCTGTCATTCTGTGCCAGAAAGCGTTATCATGTGAAAGTATATGATTTTCATTGCGGACTGAGATCCATTTCAAAAACAGCATCGGAGAAGCTCTGCTTTAATACGGATGGTATGGAATTTGCTACAGAAATGATTGCAAAGGCAGCGCAGAATAATCTGCGGATTAAACAGGTACCTGTTTCGCTCGGAAGATGTGATTACAAACGCAAATCCAAGCTGAGAACCTTCAGAGACGGCTTTCGACATTTGAAATTCATCATATTCAACTAATTTATTATCTACCGGAAAGGGGAGAATTTATGAACAAGGAAATCAAAAAGAGAAAAAGAAGCTTTTGGGCAGTGTTTGTTGTCACATTGCTTATGGCAATACAGATTGTACCAATAGCAGTATCAGCAGCCAATCACAGTTTTAACGACGTGACTGTTGATCCGGCAACCGAACCGACAAAAGTAAGTATTATACATCCGGGGGATGTCCTTACAACAGTTACAACCGACTCTTCAGTCGAATATTATGACAAGAACGGAACATTTCTTAAAGGGGTTAGTTTACCAGGTGGCGGAGATACACATACCGTTATGGATTATAGTGCTATGCCATCACCAAGGCAGATTTCGGATGACGAATTTAAAGAATGGAAAGTAACCCTTGTGGGCAGAAGCGGTGGTAAGGTTGAGTATATTGCGCTTACAGCTGTGGAATACACTGTTTCAAGTATCAGCTATCAGTTGAACGGAGGAAGCAACAGTGATGCTAACCCTTCTGAATATCATGAAAGAGTGGGTGTTCCTAATTTGGAAAATGCGAATAAAGAAGGCTACAATTTTGACGGATGGTACAGCGATGCGGCATTTACTACAAAGGTAACTTCAATTGCTCCCGATTCAGTGGGAGATGTTGTATTATATGCCAAATTTTCACCAAAACAATACAACATCAATTATTCACTTAACGGAGGCTCAAACGGCCAGGGTAACCCTCAGAAATATACAGTCGGCACCGGTGTGACCGAACTGGCAGATGCCCAAAAAGCAGGATATACATTTGAAGGCTGGTATACATCCCCTGATTTTAAAGAAAACAGTAAGATAACTTCCATTTCGTCTACACAGACAGGAAATGTAACATTATATGCAAAATTCAAGCAGGATAGCGGAAACTCTCCGGAAGCAGGCGATAATGGTAAAATGACACTGCTGGGTATTTTGTGTGCAATAGCCGGTTGCGGATTGATTGGTATTACAATTACTCGCAGAAGAAGGGTTAAAGAGGACTGATTTGCACTAATATCGGAATGACTGATTTACAGCTTATATGCAAAATGCGTATAAGCTGTAATTTTTTTTTCACTCATTACACATTTATTATTACTACAATGGTTGCGGTTGGGATATGTATAAAAAAAGCTAGACAATTTATTACAGATAGTAATATAATAGGTGAAGCGATAGTTGTCCAAGCTGAGAACCTTCAGAGACGGCTTTCGACATTTGAAATTCATCATATTCAACTAATTTATTATCTACCGGAAAGGGGAGAATTTATGAACAAGGAAATCAAAAAGAGAAAAAGAAGCTTTTGGGCAGTGTTTGTTGTCACATTGCTTATGGCAATACAGATTGTACCAATAGCAGTATCAGCAGCCAATCACAGTTTTAACGACGTGACTGTTGATCCGGCAACCGAACCGACAAAAGTAAGTATTATACATCCGGGGGATGTCCTTACAACAGTTACAACCGACTCTTCAGTCGAATATTATGACAAGAACGGAACATTTCTTAAAGGGGTTAGTTTACCAGGTGGCGGAGATACACATACCGTTATGGATTATAGTGCTATGCCATCACCAAGGCAGATTTCGGATGACGAATTTAAAGAATGGAAAGTAACCCTTGTGGGCAGAAGCGGTGGTAAGGTTGAGTATATTGCGCTTACAGCTGTGGAATACACTGTTTCAAGTATCAGCTATCAGTTGAACGGAGGAAGCAACAGTGATGCTAACCCTTCTGAATATCATGAAAGAGTGGGTGTTCCTAATTTGGAAAATGCGAATAAAGAAGGCTACAATTTTGACGGATGGTACAGCGATGCGGCATTTACTACAAAGGTAACTTCAATTGCTCCCGATTCAGTGGGAGATGTTGTATTATATGCCAAATTTTCACCAAAACAATACAACATCAATTATTCACTTAACGGAGGCTCAAACGGCCAGGGTAACCCTCAGAAATATACAGTCGGCACCGGTGTGACCGAACTGGCAGATGCCCAAAAAGCAGGATATACATTTGAAGGCTGGTATACATCCCCTGATTTTAAAGAAAACAGTAAGATAACTTCCATTTCGTCTACACAGACAGGAAATGTAACATTATATGCAAAATTCAAGCAGGATAGCGGAAACTCTCCGGAAGCAGGCGATAATGGTAAAATGACACTGCTGGGTATTTTGTGTGCAATAGCCGGTTGCGGATTGATTGGTATTACAATTACTCGCAGAAGAAGGGTTAAAGAGGACTGATTTGCACTAATATCGGAATGACTGATTTACAGCTTATATGCAAAATGCGTATAAGCTGTAATTTTTTTTGAACCATATATGTTGAGGGACTCAAAAAATCAATAGTATTTTGCAATTTTCTACAAGTTGTAGTAATATTGTATATAGACTTGGAGACTGTAAGCAGATTGAAATTGATATATTTGGCCGAAAATACAATGACGAGAATATTGATGAAATACCTTATGAATGTAGCGGCGGAGATATCATAACTGAAGGTATTCTGTGCCGCTTCGTTAAGGAGAGTTAAGATATATTTTGCGACAAAGGAGGTATAAGCTTATGTGCGACAGCAGTCAACACAGATGTCCTGACTGTGACGGAGAGAACGGCAATCATTATCCGGGATGTATTTATGAAGGGACTGAAGGACAGGGCGGCAGAGGTTATCGCAGAGGCGGAGACAACGGGAAACCGCCGATACTTGCCGGGATTGTTATCACAATTGCTGGATTTCTGATACTTGCTTTTATAATAACTATATTTGGTATTGACCCGGAGAATATACCGGCACCGGTACTGATAATAGCCTTTCTGGTAGTACTCTTTGTCTTGTGCTACCTAATTTACGGACGAAAATCATCAGATAGATAGGGAGAATACTATGATAATATTTAACGATGAATTACTTATTGGAAACGGACAGATTGATGCTGAGCACAGAATGTTATTTGATATGATTAATGATGCTCACAAGCAGATTGCGGGCGGACACAGCCCTGTGACAAATGCAATTGAACTCATTCAGAATCTGGAGAGCTACGCAGAGACACATTTTTCTCATGAAGAAGAATATATGCTTTCAATCAATGACCCTGAGTATTCCTTGCAGAAGAGGGAACATGATTTTTTCCGAGAAAAAATATCTGAGTATAAGAGCGTAGATGTTGCTGATGAGAATACGGCAAAGATAATGTTGGAGGAACTTCTGACTTTTCTTGCAAAGTGGTTATACAGACACATACTTTCAAGTGATACTTTGATTGGAAAGGTCCCTGCAGTGAACAGTGAGGAAACTGAGGATATTTTTGCATTCACATCGAAATATTATAGCGGAATTGATTTTATTGATGAGGAGCACAAATGTCTTTTTGACTTGATTAGAAAGACATATGATGAATTGCACAATAATGCCGTTGAAAGTGATGTTGAACGGTTTGACAGTGTTATGGATGTGTTGGATGAGCTTAAGGATTATACAAAATATCATTTTGATCATGAAGAAAATTATATGCTGAGCATTTCATACGATGGATATGATGCACAGTCAAAAGCGCATACAGTATTTATTGATAAGATTGAAAACACTTACAATGAAATAGGATATAACGATGCTGAAGAATACCTTGAAGACTTGGTGGATTATCTTTTGTTATGGCTTTCCAACCATATCTGCCGTATGGATTTACTGATTCCGAAGATTTAGTTAAATGCCATGTTTAAATTACGAAAATACGGTTAATATATTTCTGAGGTGAATTTTATGTGTACAGCAGTGGCTTGCAGACAGGGGAAATTATATTTTGGCAGAACTTTGGACTATGAATATTCATATGGCGAAAAAGTGGTTTTTCTTCCGAAAAAATATCCAATAAATTACAGATATGCAGGTATTGATAATGACCATTATGCGATTCTTGGAATGGCGCATATGGCGGACGGTATGCCTTTGTTTTATGATGGAGTTAATGAAAAGGGTCTGTGTATGGCAGGGTTGAATTTTGTAGGAAATGCAGAATATTCCGATGCCTTAGGTGAGGGGGATAATATTTTGCAATGTGAATTCATCCCCCGGATTCTTTCACGATGTGCCACAGTGGCAGAAGCAAGAATGATGCTTGATAATATCTGTCTTTTGTCCGAAAGCTATAATGACAGGCTTCCGACGGCTTCCTTGCATTGGATAATATCAGATGCAAAGGAAGATATTGTGGTAGAATTTATGAGTGATGGTATGCATATTTTTAACAATCCTGTGGGAGTTCTGACCAACAATCCTCCCTTTGGACAACAGATGTTCAATCTCAATCAATATCGCTCGCTGTCGCCAAAGCAACCGGAGAATTGCTTTTCAGATAAGGTGCCGTTGGAACTTTACAGCAGAGGTATGGGAGCTATTGGACTGCCGGGAGATTTGAGTTCACCCTCAAGATTTGTCAGAGCGGCCTTTGCGAATATGAATTCCATTGCAGGAAATACGGAGAATGAAAGGGTTTGCCAGTATTTTCATATAATGGATACGGTTATTCAGACGAGGGGCTGCTGTGAAGTTGCGGAGGGCGAATATGAGATATCAATCTATACAAGCTGCTGCAATGCCGAGGATGGTATATATTATTACAGGACCTATGATAATAGCAGAATTGCCGGTGTGGATATGCACAGGGAAAATCTTGAAGGCGATACTGTAATATGCTTTGAAATAGATAAAACACCACTATATATTCAAAATTAAATCACAATATAATTATTGACATTTCTGATTCACCAACGGAATATATCAATTAATGTAGAAATTTAATCAGGAGTGTGAAGATGATATTATATTTTACGGGTACGGGGAACAGCAGATATGTGGCTGACGGACTCGCCGACTTGCTGGGCGATGAAACGGTATGTGTAAATGATTATATCAAGAATAATAAAGTGGGGGAATTCAACAGCGATACACCCTATGTAGTTGTATTTCCTGTATATTTATCGATAATACCCAAGGTTTTAGCCCGATTTATCAGGGCATCCTCTTTTGCCGGGTGTAAGAAAGCGTATTTCATTGCAACCTGCGCAGGGGCAGCAGGTTCAAGTCCAAATGCTGCACTTTCCCTTTGCAAATATGCAAATTTGCAGTATATGGGTACGGAAAAAATTGTTATGCCACAGAATTACATTGCATTGTTCAAAATGACGGAGGCACCGGAAATTGAGAAAAGAATGAACGACGCCACGGCAAAAATCACTGAAATGGCCAATGTGATAAGGAATAACCAATATTTTTCCATGAAGAAGGCAAATCTGTTTGAATATGGTGTTACAAAGTTTGTGGAATGGCTGTACATAAAATTTTTTACCCGAACCGGCAAATTCAGGGCGACAACAGAGTGCATTTCCTGTGGATTATGCAAAAAACTTTGCCCGGTCAATTCAATAGAAATAGCAGACGGCAGACCTGTCTGGAATAAATCGTGCATTCATTGCATGGCATGTATCAACAGGTGCCCGAAGAAAGCAATCGAATACGGAAAGAATAGTGTGGGTAAGAATAGATATGTATGTGCAAAATACATAAGAAAGAATGATGTGTAAATTAGTGCAATTCCGCCGTATGGAGGGATTGTGTTTTTTTTGCATAATATTGCAATAAAAGTCGAAAATTGATATAATTGTAACTGTCATAAGACTAAACATGTGGGAGGTTACGATGGAAAAACCAAATAATAAGTCCAAACTCAGCATTGCGCTGACATTGTTACTGTATGCGCTTATTCCGCTTACGGTATCAATACTTACCTTTACAATTTACAATTCAATAACAATGAAGAATGAGCTTACCACTAGCACATACGAGAGATTGAAGGCATGTGCGGTTCAGGTTAAGGAATACTTTGAATGGGATATCAGGGAAGATATTCTTGAAAGAGATGATGTATCGGAGAAATACATTGATTCTCTCAAAGACCAGGATATTGAGCTTACACTGTTCGAGAAGGATACAAGATGGCTCACTTCTGTTAAGAAGGAAGACGGAACGCGTAACAACGATACCAAATGTGACCCTAAGGTATGGGAAACAATTCAGGCCGGCAAGGATTTCAAGGCAGACAAGATTAAAATTAATGGTGAGAATTATTATACATACTATACCCCCGTATATGATGATAACGGAGAAGTCTGGGGTATGGCATTTGCAGGTGAAAAACAGCAAACCGTTCAGGCTGCAATTACCAAGGTAATCAGAACTTCAGTAATTATTGCTGTTGCATTGTTTGCAGTATTCATTGTTCTGGCATTAATGATTTGCAGACTCATATACAATCCGATGAAGGCGGCAGCTAATGAACTTGAGAAGATTTCCAAAGGACAGGTTAGCGGCGGATTTAATGCAAAGAGCCATATTAAAGAAATTGTTACAATTGTTGACTGTATATATTCCGTAAAGACCAATCTGAGCGATATGACGGGCAAAATCAAGAATGAGATGAACGGACTTAATGGCACCGTCAATACGGTATCCGGTGCTGTCAAGATTTCGAATGATGCAAAGGACGGCATTACGGCTGCAGTTGAGGATATGGCAAATGGTGCAAATGAAATGGCAACATCCGTTCAGAATACAGCTTCTGCTATGATGGAAATGGGCAATGCTATTGATTCTATCACGACAATTACTGAGGAAGCTGCGGAAAGCGCAGGCAGGATATCAGCTATATCCGGTAAAGCGCAGGACAATCTCAAAGAACTCATTGACGCAAATCACAGTACAGTGAATGCTACTGATGCTGTTACCAAGGGAATACTTGAAGCAAGTGATGCTGTAAGAGAGATCAGCAAGGCAGCGGAGACTATTACCGGTATTGCGAGTCAGACCAACCTTCTTTCACTTAACGCTTCCATAGAAGCAGCAAGAGCAGGTGAAGCAGGAAGAGGCTTTGCGGTGGTTGCATCTGAGATTCAGCAGCTTGCTGACCAGTCCAACAAATCAGCTCAGGAAATTCAAGTTATTATTGATGATATTGTTAACAAGTCAGAAGAAAATACCAGACTTGCCAATAAGATAAAAGAATCTGTCAGCAACGAGGGCAATGTCCTTAAGGAAGTTGATGATTCCTTTAACGAGGTTGTTAGTTGCGTAGGAGATATGGTTACTCAGGTTAATACCATTTCCAACCAGACAGAGACTCTGGCTAAGTCTAAGGACACTGTAATAGATGAAATCAGTACACTTTCTTCAATCTCCGAAGAAAATGCTGCATCTACCGAAGAGACATCAGCAAGTACCCAGGAACTGGGAGCTAATATTGAAAATATCAATTCATATACGCAGGATATAGTTGCATCCTCTGATTCGGTGGTTAAGATGATTGATTTCTTCAGCTAAAGGGAATATGGAGGGCTGTGAAAAGTCCTATAATAGAAAATGGTTATGAGCCTTGCTCATAACCATTTTTGTATTTATTAATCTTTTATCTGTTAAAAATCGGATTGCCCTCTTTCATTTGTGTTTTATTCTTATACATATTCGCATCAGAAATTTCGTGAATAGTCTTGAGATTCTGGTCGTCTGCCGTGGTAGCATATCCCATGGCAATACTTATCGGATATGGGACCTTTGTGCTTTCCTGACGGCATTTGATTTGGACATTGGATATATCTTTTTCGATGTTCATACAGTTTTCGCCAATATAGATGGCAACAAATTCATCTCCGCCGGTTCTGTATATTGACTTGGCGGAAAGCATCTGTTCCTGCAGAATTTCTGCGGATGTTCTGATCATCATATCACCGACAGCATGACCATATGTATCATTGGTGTGCTTTAATCCGTTAAGGTCACATACGACAATTCCTATTTGGAGATTATTTTGGTCATAATCCTGAAGTCTGTGCTGGTATTTCTCCAAATCCTCCTCAAAACAGGTTCTGTTTTTAACCCCCGTATCCACATCAATATAAGCCTTTTTAATATATATTTTTGAAGGATTCTCAATTGCAAAAAATACGCTCAGGGTGATAATTGTAACGCTGGCACCGGTGAAAAGAAATTCGGGAATGATAATCTGTACTGTTGTTGTAAGAATGATTATTACCGACATTTGCAACAGGACTATAAAGGATTTGCGGTCCATTTTTTTACAATTAATCAATAGCAGAAAAATTGCCACGAACTGAATGCCGTATGCAAAGGCAAAGGCAACGATAACACTTATCCCATGACTATAGCAAATGCTGTCACCCTGAACAATTTTAAATTCCAAAAACGGTCCTGTAAAAGCGTATGTCATCCACAATACACTGCACAAAATCATCCATATTCTTTTCTGAAGTATGCTGCCAACCTTATCAAGAGTGTAGGACAAAAACATGATACAAAAGGCAATAGCCGAATAGTAGAAAAGCAGATGAATTGCCCGATTGGTTTCAAAAGGAACTGATTTATTATTTACCAAAACCAAAGTCACACTATCCAGTATCACATGAATAATTGCCGCAATGCACAGTCTGTTGAATCTGCTCATATCTACGCGTTTCACTCCGAAAGAGCAATATCCAAACAGGAGCAATAGAATGATTAACAGCACTATTTCTTCCCTAAGTGCTATAACAATATTCATAACAATTCTCCCAAAATATGTTTATTTAATGATAGCATTATCCAAAGTATGTGGCAATGATTATTTTGTTTTACATCTCCTTTACATAAGTCGGACATTCAATTTTACATAGGATTGCTAGTATGAGCTTACGGAGGTATGTGATATGAAAACAGTATGGAAAATGGTTAATCATATGAATATCGGATGTGAAGCAAAAAACAGAGTATTTGTAGGCTTATTAATTCTGATAAACTGCATAGCAGGAGCCTTATTATGGGGACTTATAGGACGATTGTATCTTCCGGGAGTGGAATGGCTGTTATGTTTTATTGGATATCCGGCAGTATTCATTGGTTTTTTCGGTGGAATGATTTATCTGTATAATCACGAATTTAATACAACAAAAGACGATTCCGGACTCAATAATTAATTTTTACTTAAGATTTACATCAATTCGGTGATGTATTTTACATTTCATAATTATGATGAAGCTGTAAAACAAAAAGGCGCCATATGTTGACAAAATATCAGATTCAGAAAGAGGTATGTAAATATGAAAAAGAAAATTTTTGCTGCTGTTGCGGCAGCCTGTGTTATGGCAGTGACATTTACCGGATGCGGAAAGAAGAATTCGGAAAGCGGAGAACTAACGGGAAAACTAACCCTGGCAGGTTCTACATCAATGGAAAAGTTATGTGAAGCAATGTCAGAAAGCTTTATGGAAGCAAATCAGGGAGTGACAGTAACCGTTGAATATACGGGGTCCGGTGCAGGGCTTGAATCACTTGCCTCAGGGTCGGTGGACATCGGCAATGCTTCAAGAGGATTGAAGGATGAAGAAAAGAACAACGGAGCAGTTGAGAATATTATTGCAATTGACGGCATTGCTGTAATAACGGATACAGAGAATAGTGTAAAGGACGTATCTGCCGGCAATCTCGCGAAAATCTATACCGGAGAAATTACCAACTGGAGCGAGCTTGGCGGTGCAAATCAGCCGATCGTTGTAATCGGAAGAGAGGCCGGTTCAGGAACAAGGGATGCATTTGAGGAGCTTATGGAGGTAAAAGATGCCTGCAAATATGCACAGCAGCTTGATTCAACAGGCGCCGTGCTTGCAAAAGTTGCGACAACGCCCGGTGCTATCGGATATGTATCCCTGGATGTTGTAGATAACAGCGTAACAGGACTTAAAATTGATGGCGCAGAGCCTACGGAAGAGCAGATACTTGCAGGAAAATATATTCTTCAAAGACCGTTTGTAATGGCAACCAAGGGCGAGATTAAAGATCAGAACGAGATTGTAAGAGCATGGTTTGACTATATTAAATCAGATGCCGGAAAAGATGTTATCAGAAAAGTGGGACTCATTATTCCGCAGTAAGGGGAGCATATGAAAAAGAAAGCATTTATAGAAAAGACTGCAAAAAGTATTTTTCTTACCTGTGCAGCAGTAGCTATATTTGCAGTATGTGCAATTACAATATATATGCTGGTAAAGGGAACCCCGGCTTTAAAGGAAGTCGGGGTTTCGGAATTACTTTTTGGCAATATATGGGAACCTACTGCGGATAACCCGTCATACGGAATTCTCTATATTATTCTTGCGTCGCTTTTTGGAACAGGTGCGGCCATTCTTATCGGAGTTCCTATAGGGTTGCTTACGGCTGTATACATATCCGAAATGGCCGGTAAAAAAATAGCAAAAATAGTGCGCAGTTCAGTGGAATTATTAGCGGCGATTCCTTCTGTAATATATGGTCTGATCGGTATGATGGTATTGAATCCGCTGATGTTTAAACTTGAAAATATAGTGTTTGCCGGTGACAGCTCACATCAGTTTACCGGTGGTGCAAATATGTTATCAGCAATCATTATTCTTGCAATTATGATTCTGCCTACGGTAATCAGTGTAAGTACATCATCCATAAAGGCAGTACAGGATAATTTGAGGGCTGCTTCACTGGCACTGGGAGCAACGAAGGAACAGACTATTTTTAAGACAGTTATTCCGGCGGCGAAATCAGGAATTCTGACAGGTGTTGTTCTGGGAATCGGAAGAGCATTAGGAGAGGCTATGGCAATAAATATGGTGGCAGGAGGTGCTGTCAATATTCCGCTGCCCTTCAATTCTGTCAGAACACTTACGACTCAGATTGTAAGTGAAATGAGCTATGCAGGCGGACTGCACCGAAAAGTGCTTTTTACTGTAGGTCTTGTACTATATGTCTTTATTATGATTGTCAATTTTATATTGCTGAAAGCAAGAAAGGCGGGTGAAAAGGATGGTAAATAGAAAAAGGAGGTTCAGGGACGGAATTATTCGTTATCTGATATATCTGTGTGCATCCTTTTCAGTTCTGCTTCTTATCGGAATTATTGTATATATACTTGTCAAAGGCGTTAGAGCGGTTAATTTCTCTTTTTTGACATCAGTTACAAGCGTGCTTAAGGGAACGGTAGGAATTGCAGGAAATATTGTAAATACCATATTGATTATTCTGATTACCATGCTTGTTGCAACGCCTATAGGTGTCGGAAGTGCTATCTACCTTAATGAATATGCGAAACCCGGAAAAATAGTGACGATTATAGAGTATGCAACAGAAACTCTTTCAGGGATTCCCTCAATTGTATTTGGATTGTTTGGAATGATGTTTTTTGGAGAAAAGCTGGGACTTGGCTATTCATTGCTTACCGGCTCTCTGACACTCATTATTATGGTTCTGCCGCTTATTACCAGAAATACTCAGGAGGCGCTAAAAACAGTGCCGGCAAATTATCGCAACGGAGCAATAGGTCTGGGTAGCGGTAAGTGGCATATGATAAGAACAATACTTATTCCAAGTGCAATGCCGGGGATAATCACCGGCGTAATACTGGCAGTCGGAAGAATTGTTGGCGAATCGGCAGCGCTTCTTTTTACGGCAGGCAGTGCAAAGCTTCTTCCGAAGGGAATTGAGGGATTGCTTAACAAACCGATGCAGTCAGGCGGAACATTGACGGTTCAGATGTACTTATCAGCAACAAGTGAGGGCGATTTTAGGACAGCCTTTGGCATTGCGGTGGTACTTCTTGTAATTGTTCTTGGTATTAATCTGGCAACAAAGGCGTTAACAAAACATTTTGATGTAACAAGAAAGGATTAACAGCTATGGGAAGAATAAAAGCGTCCGTGAGTAATCTCAATCTGTATTATGGCGATAATCACGCTTTAAAAAATGTAAATATGAATATATATGAAAATGCAATTACTGCATTTATCGGTCCGTCGGGATGTGGGAAATCGACTTTCCTTAAAACCCTGAACAGGATGAATGACCTTGTGGACGGAGTTAAAATAGACGGTGAAGTCATAATAGACGGAGAGGATATTTATGCCAAAGGAGTCGATACAACGCTCCTGAGGAAAAAGGTAGGAATGGTATTTCAGCAGCCAAATCCTTTTCCCAAGAGTATTTATGACAACGTAGCATATGGCCCCAGAGTGCATGGAATTAAGGATAAAAAAACACTGGACAGAATTGTGGAGGAAAGTCTCAGAGGAGCTGCAATATGGGATGAGGTTAAGGACAGACTGAAAAAATCCGCTCTTTCCCTCTCCGGCGGACAACAACAGAGATTATGTATTGCCAGAGCACTGGCTGTTGAACCGGAAATACTCCTTATGGATGAACCCACATCAGCCCTCGATCCGATATCAACCAATAAAATTGAGGATTTGATGGAAGAATTGAAGAAAAAATATACTGTGGTGGTTGTTACGCACAATATGCAGCAGGCAGTCAGAATATCTGATTATACAGCCTTCTTTCTGGTGGGGGAGATGGTTGAATTCGGAGAGACAAAGCAGATATTTTCATATCCAAAAAACAAGCATACAGAGGATTATATCACCGGAAGATTCGGATAAGCAACAGAAAGGAAATTCAGTATGAGGAGCAAATTTGATAAGCAGCTACAGGAACTTAATGAAGAGATGATAGAGATGGGCAACAGAATTATCCAATCCATAAAGCAGGCAATAGAAGTATTGGTTTCGCGGGATTTGGAGAAAGCCCGCCTAATTATGGAAGGGGATGCGGAGGTGGACAGTCTCCAAAAGAAGATAGAGAATATCTGTTTTAATCTTTTGATACAACAGCAACCTGTTGCCCGGGATCTCCGTACCGTCACAGCTGCAATGAAGATGGTTACGGATATGGAAAGAATCGGGGATCATGCGGCGGATATTTCAGAAATGACCATATGTATGGGAGAACGCTGTTCCATCGACAAATTCGAACATATCAGTAAAATGGCTACAGAAACTATGCTTATGCTCAATCATAGCATCGAAGCCTATGTTGACAAGGATGTGCACAAGGCTATCGGTGTAATAGAGCATGATGATGTGGTTGACGCTCTGTTTACGGAAGTAAAAAAGGATGTAATACAGTTAATTCACAACAGTCCGTCAGAAGGTGAGGAAGAGACGGATTTGTTGCTGATAGCAAAATATTTTGAACGAATTGGAGACCATGCCACCAATATAGCAGAATGGGTCATTTACTCCCTGCAGACTTCGGTGTAGAGTACTGCATGTGAATAATTTACATAGATTTTACAAAACATAGTCCATATATTTTACTTTTGTAAATTAACTTATTATTGAATAAGTATAAGTCGGAAAGAAGGAAATGTATGGATATTTTTGATTTACTCAAATTGATAGGTGGATTATCTCTATTTTTATACGGAATGAATGTTATGGGAAACGGGCTTTCCAAGATGGCCGGCGGCAGACTTGAAAGTATTCTTGAAAAGCTTACAACAAAAAAAATATCCGCAGTCCTGCTTGGAGCAGGCGTGACTTCCGTTATTCAGTCATCATCTGCAACAACGGTAATGGTGGTGGGTTTTGTCAATTCAGGAATAATGAAGTTATCTCAGGCTGTGGGAATTATTATGGGTGCCAATATTGGTACAACCATAACATCCTGGCTGCTCTCGCTGACAGGGATAGAAGGAAATACTATTTGGTTAAGTCTTTTAAAACCATCTTCGTTTTCTCCCGTCTTAGCGGCAATCGGAATTATTCTGATTATGGTTAGCAAAAGCGAGTCTAAGAAAAAGGATGTGGGCAATATCCTTCTTGGGTTTGCAGTGCTTATGTTCGGAATGGAAACCATGAGTGCAGCGGTGGCAGGACTTGCTGATGTTCCTTCATTTACCGGGCTTATGACCGCGTTTCGCAATCCTGTTCTGGGCATGGTCGTCGGAGCGGTTCTTACTGCGGTAATCCAGAGTTCATCGGCTTCCGTAGGTATTCTTCAGGCTTTGTGCGTTACGGGGGCAGTCAATTATTCAGTAGCATTGCCCATTATCATGGGACAGAATATCGGAACCTGTGTTACCTCGATTATTTCTTCCGTAGGTGCCAGCAAAAATGCAAAGCGTGCCGCAATGGTACATCTCTATTTTAACCTTATCGGAACCGTGATTTTTATGCTTGTATTTTATATTGTCAACAGTTTTGCAGATTTTGGATTTATGAACGAACCTGCCGGTGCATTTGGAATTGCACTGATTCACAGCCTGTTCAATATTGGTGCTACGATTATTCTTTTTCCGTTTTCCGATAAGCTTGTAAGGCTTGCCAAGATTACAATTCGCGACGGTAAGAAGACAGAGGTGATTGAGGATAGAATTTCCATCGATGAGAGATTTTTGGAAAGACCGGCATTTGCCATGGAACTTTGCAGGAGCAAAGCTCGTGAAATGGCGGAATTGATAAGGAAATCACTGGACCTCGCCTTGCAGGTCCTTCTGGATTATGACAGGAAAAAAGCGGATGAAGTTATTAAAATGGAATCGGTTGCTGACAGCTATGAGGATGTGTTGGGTTCATATCTGGTTAAGCTGTCAAGTAAAAATATATCAACCTCAGACAGCCGGAGTATGTCCATAATTCTCCACAGTATAAGCGATTTGGAGCGAATTTCCGACCATGCGATGGATATAGTGAAATCGGCCGAAGAGATTAATGCGAAGGGATTGTCTTTTACTCCCAATGCAAAGCATGAAATAGAAGTATTATGTAAGGCTGTAACGGATATCTGTAACCTTACTGTGGATAGCTTCTGCAATGGAGATGATGAGAAAGCAACCCATGTTGAACCTCTGGAGGAGGTTATTGATACCCTTTCCAAGAAAATCAAAGAAAATCACATCAGGAGACTCAAGGAAGGAAAATGTACCATTGAGATGGGATTCATTCTTGAGGATGTACTGAACGGACTTGAGAGAGTATCCGACCACTGCTCTAATGTCGCTGTTGAAATGATTACTATTTTTGATAATGATTACAATACTCATGAGTATTTTAAGAATTTCTCCAGTGAAGAGAGGGCTTCTTTTAACAGGGAATATGAAGAATTAATTAAAAAGTATCCAATTACCGGATAAAATGCTATGATATAATATGAATTGTTAGGAGTTGGTAATATGGCATTGATATACATTATTGAGGATGATGACAACATAAGAGAAATTGAAGAATTTGCCCTTATGAATGCGGGACATAAAGCAATCGGTTTTTCCTGTGCAAGAGATTTTTACAAAAAGCTTGAAGATGTTATTCCTGATTTGTGCCTTGTGGATATAATGCTTCCGGATGAAAACGGAAATGATATAGTCCGTAAACTCAGAAGAAATTCTGATACAAAGCATCTTCCGGTTATTATGGTTACTGCAAAAACAACGGAGCTGGACCTTGTAAAGGGAATTGATGCCGGAGCTGATGATTATATCAAAAAACCTTTTTCCGTTATGGAATTAATATCGAGAGTTAAGGCTATTCTCCGAAGAACGCAGGTGCAGGAAATCAAAGAGCTTACCTTGGACGGCCTTGTGATTAATAATGAGAAACACAAGGTTTCTCTGGACGGACAGGTGCTTGAGCTGACTTATAAGGAATATGAATTGCTGTCTTTGTTTGTACTCAACAAAGGAATCGTTCTCAACAGGGATACGATTATGGACCAGGTTTGGGGAACAGATTATGAAGGAGAGACAAGAACAATTGATATGCATGTGAAAACATTGAGACAAAAGCTTGGCAATTATGGCAACAGAATCAAAACAATAAGAAATGTAGGATATGTAATCGAATGAAGAGTAAAATCAATGTTAGACTTGTGGGAATTGCAGTACTTGCGATTTTTGCCACGGTTATCAGCATTACAATTATATATTACAACCTCTTTAAGAAGCAGGTGCGTACGGATCTGTCCGTAAGTGCAAAGATTTTAAGGGATACCCATTATTTTGAAGCAGTTAACATAGATACTGTCAGGATTGATTTATCCACGGATATTCATGAACTCCGTGTCACCTGGATTGATAAGGACGGAACCGTTCTCTATGACAACGATACATCAGCGGAACTTCTGTCCAATCACCTTGACAGACCGGAGATAAAGGAGGCCTTTGATAACGGAGTGGGCGAGTCGGTTCGTAAATCGGATACGATGAATAAGAATACTTTCTATTATGCCGTTCTCCTGGATAACGGAACGGTGCTCCGTGTGGCGACCAACGCTCAGAGCTTATGGGCTGTTTTTGTGTCGGTGTCACCAATTATTGCATTAATCATTCTTTTTATCATTGCCATATGTGTTGCAATATCCCATATGCTAACAAAACAATTGCTCAAACCAATAGAAACCATGGCGGAAAACCTTGAAAATGCGGATTATGAATCCCCTTACAGAGAACTTGACCCGTTGGCGGAAATGCTTAGAACCCAGCACACGGATATTCTGATGGCAGCAAAGGCAAGGCAGGATTTTACCGCCAATGTATCGCATGAGTTGAAAACACCTCTTACGGCAATATCGGGCTATGCGGAATTGCTGGGAGGCGGAATGATCAGAGAGGAACAAAGGATACATTTTTGCCATGAAATTCAAAAGAATTCTGAAAGACTTCTTGCCGTAATCAATGACATTATAAGGCTTTCAGATCTTGACAGAAAAGAAATGAACACCGGCTTCGAGGAGATTGACCTGCAGGAAATAGTGAATGATTGCAGGGAGGAATTACTCGTCAATGCAAAGCAAAGGAATGTGGATATATATTTTGAACTGCAATCAGAGCCGGTACATGGCAATAGGGAAATGCTTAAGGAACTTGTGGAAAACCTTGCCCAGAATGCAATCAGATACAATAATCAGGGCGGCAAAGTTATTATATCAACAGGAAACAGGGAGGGAATACCTGTTCTTATTGTTAGGGACAACGGAATAGGAATACCTGCCTCGGACCAGCAAAGAGTATTTGAGCGGTTTTACAGGGTTGATAAGAGTCGTTCAAAGGCGTCGGGAGGAACAGGTCTGGGCCTTGCCATAGTCAAACATATTGTGGAAATTCACGATGCAAAAATCGAACTGGACAGTGCCCCGGATGTTGGAACGACAGTCACTGTAATATTTTGATGATGGACATATGAAAAAGAATCCATTATAATATTTTGACAGATGATATGACCGATCATTTAAAATATTTTGCAGAGAAGAGAAACAGAAATGAGCTTTAAATCAATTAATGAAGTTGACAAATTCAGATATGACGATTGCTGTATTATCAGGAAAAAGAATACGGAGTGTGACCTTGTTCTTGAGGTGGAAGCCCTGATTGTGGGGAGTAACAATTCGCAGAACGGCAATTATACAGATAGCTACGCTGATGTGACTCAGATTAGCTTCAAAAACGGTTCCGTTATTATGGGAATCAGAGACGGAATGAAAAGGTATGACGCCAATGAAAGACTCCTTGAAGAGATAGAAGATGTTGTTCTAAGCACAGATGAGATTGACTTGTTGTGCAACAACCTCGGTGGAATGTATCTTCAGGGTATTGAAGCCGGAGATGAGAACGGTGAATATGTTCTTTTTCTGGAAAAAGCGAGCGAAGAAGAATATGATACACTTCCTTCAGATACTTTCCGGATAACGGTAAGCTGCGATGAAGTGGAGATAAGCTGGGACAGATATCTGAATAAGGTTCAGCAGATGTAACAAATTGTAAGCGGGAATCAAAACAGGATTCCCGCTTTTGCATTATCTTTCGACGCAAAATATATTAAAAATTAATAAAGTTTTAGTGCTTATCTATTTACGGAAATAGATAAATGTATTAAAATTGTATTAATTACATTGAATCGGATATGGTTCACAAATGTATTGTGGAGAAACGTTATGAATCTTAATGAAGCAAAGAGCAAATTGAGTAAAGTTGGTCAGGAACATATTTTGAAATATTATGATGAACTTTCTGAAATTGAAAAAGAGAATCTTATTGACCAGATTGACCTTGTGGATTTTTCTGTTCTTGAATCAATCAGCAATAAGGATTCTGCAACCCGTAAGGGTGTTATTACACCAATTGAGGCAATGGATCTTGCGGAAATAGACTGTAAAAGGGAAGAGTATGAAGAAATCGGATTGAGGGCAATAAGTAACGGAGAAGTCGGTGCAGTTTTGCTGGCCGGTGGTATGGGAACACGTCTGGGTTCCGATGATCCAAAGGGAATGTACAATATAGGGATAACTAAGGATGTATTCATATTTGAGAGAATAATTGCCAATCTTATGGAGGTTGTTAACCGTAGCGGAAGCTATATTCATCTCTTTATTATGACCAGCGATAAGAATCATACAAGAACTACAGATTTTCTTAAGGAAAAGAATTATTTTGGTTACAGCAAGGACTTTATCCATTTTTTCAGGCAGGGAATGGCACCTGCTTCGGATTATAAGGGCAAAGTATTTATGGAAGAAAAGGGCAAAATAGCGTGCTCCCCGAACGGCAATGGGGGCTGGTATTCTTCAATGGCTACCAATGGTATTCTTGATACAATTAAGCGCAGTGGCATCAAATGGCTCAATGTTTTTGCTGTTGATAATGTGCTTCAAAGAATTGCTGACCCTTGTTTTATCGGAGCAACTATTGCGAAAAACTGCAGTGTAGGTGCCAAGGTTGTGAGAAAATGCTCTCCGGATGAAAAGGTGGGGGTTATGTGCCTTGAGGACGGAAGGCCTTCAATAGTTGAGTATTATGAATTGACGGAAGCAATGATTAATGAGAAAAACGACAAGGGAGAACCTGCATATAATTTTGGCGTGATTCTCAATTATCTTTTCAAGGTGGAAGACCTCGATAACATTCTGGATAAGGAAATGCCATATCATCTGGTTGAAAAGAAGATTCAATATATTGATGATAACGGAATGATTATCAAACCTACCGAACCTAACGGATATAAATTTGAGGTATTGATTCTTGATATGATACATCTTATGGACAGCTGTCTGCCGTACGAGGTTATCAGGGAAAAGGAATTTGCACCGATAAAGAACAGGTCGGGCGTTGATTCGGTGGATACAGCGAGAGAACTTTGTAAGCTTAACGGAATTGAATTATAGTATAAATTTGTTAGTTACACAGGGGGAACGGATTTGGACAACAGTATTTTTGACAACGACTTTTATATTATTTCTGAGGATTACAGACTTATTAATTTTAACGAATCTGTTGCAAAAACATAGGAGGGTATCAAAATCGGAGACTATTGCTACAAAGCAACAATGAAGAGAAATGAACCTTGTAAGCATTGTCCGGTTGCGGGAAACAGCGATTGTGATTGCCCGATTTATTACGACCCGTTTTATGATACCTGGATGGAAGCAGTCTTTGCAAAAATGGAAGACGGAAAATATGCCGTGACCTGCAGACCTGCCGTCAACCGGGGTATCAGGGTGTTTGACGAAATGGGCAAGGAAGAAAAGGAAGAGCTTATTAAGAAACTGGCCGGAGCTGCTGCCAATAAGCAGCTTATGGAAATAGAGGCCAGACTTGTGCATGCACAGCAGGAACAGCAGATACAATTGGAAGAGATTAGAACTCTCAATGAACAGCTTATAGAGAAACAAAGCCGGACTGAGGAACTTGCTGCCGAACAGGAGGCTCAGATTGAAGAGATAACAGCCCTCAATATCGAGCTTGATGAACAGAAAATAATTCTTCAGAATCAGCAGGAACGTGCAATGCTGAGAATC
>JAEDHB010000057.1 GCA_016297265.1 Butyrivibrio sp. | reverse complement strand
CACAAAAAAACCGCCCGCAAATGCGGGCGGAAGAAATTTCAATTATGGTAATGATCTTAATACATACCAGTTACCATGGTACTTATATGTTGTATACTGTTTCTCAACTTTTTCCCAATCTTCAGAGTCTTCGTCGTATACCTTATATGTAACGGTAACTACTGCGAGTTTCTTGATATGTGGCTTAACATCATATTCATCATAGAAATCTTCGTTGTAATCCTTTACCTTCTTACCACTATAGGTCTTAACCTTCTTAACCTTGAAGTCTTTAATCTTGTATGCGTCATCTTTGTCATAAAAATCGCCATATTCTTCAATAAATTCCTTCTTAGTCATTTCACTAGCCTTATACATTGGCTTAGTCATTGAATAGTTAAGAATCTTCTTAAAATCCTGAGCTGCAACAGCCTTTACATACTTCTTAACTGCACCCTTTGCTGTAAGTGCACCACTGCCAATTACAGATCTGGTAATAAAAATAATAGCGAAAATTGCTACAACTGCTGCTACGGCTGCAATAATAATTTTTACCGGATTACCTTTTGTAATTGAATTAACCTTATCCATAATAGGGTCATTATTGGTCTGTGCCGCTGCAGGCTGTGCCTGTACTTCCTGTGCTGCTCCGCATGAACCGCAAAATGTTGCATTGTCATCTAACTGCGCACCACATTTACCACAAAACTTCATGTCTTATCCTCCTTTGAGATATATATCGCTAATATTATAGCACAAGGAAATCAGAAATGCTACACTATTTTGCAAGGAATTCTTCAAGTTGTGCAGCCGAAATCAAACCTATTGATTTATCCGCCACTTCGCCATCTCTGAACAATACCAATGTAGGGACGCTCATCACTTTATACTTCATTGCAATATCCATGTCACTGTCAATATCAATCTTTCCGAATTTGATGTCCTTATGCTTCTCGGATGCACTGTCAAAAACCGGTGCCATCATCTTACACGGACCACACCAGGTAGCCGAAAAATCCACTACTGTAACTCCGTTTGCTATTTCATCATCAAAATTAGCTGAATTCAATATTTTTACTGCCATTATTCAATCTCCTTACTGTTTTGATATTTATTAATTGAGGATTTTAACCATTCAATCCATTCTTCAAAGCCTTCGCCGGTTTTTGCCGAGATGAAAATAACAACAGCATCAGGATTAACTGCAAGAATTCTTTCCTTGACTCTCTGTTTATCAAAATCATCAAATACTGACAAAGTATCACATTTGTTAATCAGAACAACATCACTTACGGAAAACATAAGCGGATATTTGAGAGGTTTGTCATCCCCTTCAGGAACGGACAAAATCATGACATTCTTAGTACTTCCCGTATCAAATTCGGCAGGGCATACAAGATTGCCGACGTTCTCAAGCACTACCAAATCCAAATCCTTTGTTCCGAATTCCCTGATTCCCTGCCTTGTCATATCTGCATCCAGATGACACATTCCTCCGGTATGAATTTGAATTGTCCTTACGCCTGTCTCTGATATCGTCTGCGCATCCACGTCCGAATCAATATCCGCTTCCATAACTCCGATTTTCAAATCGTCCTTAAGTAATGCAATCGTTCTCTTTAATGTTGTTGTTTTGCCGGCTCCGGGGGAGGACATAAGATTCAGCAGAAAAGTATTTTCCTCTTTAAGTTCCTCACGAAGTCTGGCGGCATCAGCATCATTATCTTCAAAAATACTTCTTTTCACATCGATAATTTTGAATTTGCTCATAGCTTCCTCCGTTAAAAGCGAAGCACTCCGTTCATATTAGGGATTCTCCGCAATGGTTTTTTAATCAGTGGAGCGACAATTGCAACAATTGCTATTTTAGCAGCATCAAAAGGTAAAAACGGCAGGACACACACTTTCATGGTCGCCTTAAAGTTTGCGTGCAGGGAAATCATAAACCATGCACTTCCGAACAGGTACAATACAAGTGTTCCCAATATCATACCCGGTATATACCAGTAGATTTTTCCTTTTCCAAAATACAATGCCACTCCGCAAATTGCTGCCTCAAATAAAAATCCGACTATGTAGCCGCCGGTAGGTCCCGCAAGTTTGCCTATTCCTGAACCAAATCCTGAAAATACCGGCAATCCGGCAATTCCGATAAGCAGGTATATTGTCACGCAGATAGTACCTTTCACTCCACCTACCAAATATACAATAAGATATATTACCATCGGTGTCAATGATATTGGCACCGATCCTATAGGCACTGACAAAGGTGCCAGCACGCATATAAATGCTGTAAGCACTCCTATTATACACACATTTAATACTTTTGTTTTCTTATCCATAATCAGCCTCCAAGTAATTTTTCAATAACAGAATATACTAAAGAGGTCATATTGTCAACCAGTTTTCGTAATTGGTTAACAATTATAGATATCGTTGACGACTACCTGATTGTTGATGACTTGGAATTTCACATTAAATCCTGCGTATTTTAATCCATACTCTCTGTCATCATTCTGATAACCCGGTCTTGGATCCATGGACAAAACCCTGATAAGTGAGGCCCTTCTGTCTTTCGGAAGTCTGTTCAACAGTTCATCATCACATACCACTTCAAGGCGGTATTCTGTATATTGTCCCGCAAAACCGCCGATTGCCTGCGGCATACAATCCGCGTGAGGAAGATATGGCTTAATGTCATATATCGGAGTTCCGTTGAGCATGTCAATACCGGACACATTGATAACAGGGCCTTCGGATGTCATCTCAATCTTTTCTATCTTAACACAGGTTAGTCCGATGGGATTGGGTCTGTAAGGAGACCTTGTTGCCCACACGCCCACTCTTTCATTACCTCCCAGCCTCGGCGGCCGTACAGTCGAACTCCGGCTTTCATTCTTATTATCGGAAAAACACCATATTATCCATATATGAGAATATCCATCCAGGCCTTTTAACGCATTGATATCTCTGAATTCAGGTTCAAAAACAATACTTCCCATAGTTTCGGGTGCCAATGCCCCCTGTCTCGGAATCCCAAATTTTTCATCAAAATCCGTCCTCATTCTTGCTATTATTTTCATAAAAGTCCTCCGGTAATAACAAAGGCGATGCCATAAAGCATCGCCAAATCATCAATATTCATTCCTTCTACAGGCCTTGATTAATAAACATCCCTGAATTGTAATTATAAGAATAAGCACCCATATTGGTGTATGTATTGGACTTACCGGCTTCAATTGTTGCGGCAGAGTCTATCTTCGATGCATTGACATCAATCTGATATCCAAAGCTTCCCGCGCCTTCAAACAGGGATTTAACTTCGTTCATATCCGCCTTGGCGAAAGCTGATTCATCAAGCTTAAGCTGATAATTACTGTCCATGGTAATACCTATCTTATTAAGATACTTTGTATTAGCAATTGTATTATTAACCATCCTGGATGCGGCCCTTGCTACAGAATCGGATTCCGTTCTTCCGGTCGATGCAATCACATCATTGTAGGAATCAACAAAGCCCTTAACTGCCTTGGTAATTGAATCCTTATCATATTCGCCGTCCTTCTTGGCAAATACTGACTGCGAGCCCGTCTTATTGAGTGTACCCACTGCCTTCTTAAGGTCAGCAACCTCACTCTTAATATCCTTAATCTCACTGTTGGATAATGAAGATGTGGATATCGAGCCCTTAACCTTCTCAAGATAGCTTTTGTGCGTGGAATCAGCAGAAACATTCTTATTATAATAAGCCTTCATAAGCTTACCGTATCCGCCGGAACGAATACTATTATAATCAGCTATATTCACGCCAAAATTACTGTTATTCTTCATACCGGAAAACAATGTCGACATCGAATTCCAACTGTTATAATTAATCATTGGCTGCCTCCTTTCGCACATCTATATGCAAATTATATTACAATTGAATACTTTTGTAAATACCAATTATCCCTGAATCTGCTCCGTTTTCTCCATATCCGGATTGACATGCACCATGCAGTGCTTAACCTCAGGGAAAACCTCCTCGATATGGTCATGTACTTCCTCCGCAATCCTGTGGGCATTTATCAAAGTCTCATTTGCATCTACGGCAATTTCAACTTCCACATATATTTTGGCGCCGAAAAGTCTTGTTTTGATGTCGTCCACACCTTTAACTTCTCCGACCTCCATAACTGCTTTTTTCATCTTGTCAACAACTTCCTCCGGGCAGGATTTGTCAACCATCTTGTCAATTGCATCCTTGAAAATATCGAATGCAGCTTTTTCAATGAATATACATATAATGAGACTTGCCAGAGCATCCATAACCGGAAATCCCATTCTTGAACCGAAAATACCGATTAATGCACCGATGGAAGACAGTGCGTCGGAACGGTGATGCCACGCATCTGCCATCAGCGCGCCGGAATTGATTTTTTTCGCTGCACCCCTTGTGAACCAGTACATCCATTCCTTTACCACAATGGAAACGCCTGCCGCTACCAGTGCAAGAACTCCTGGTATTGCCAAATCAGAGTAATTTCCGCTGATAATCTTTGTAAAACCCGCCTTTCCGATGCCGATTCCCGTAATTGCAAGAACCACTGCAAGGCACAGGGATGCCACACATTCCAGGCGCTCATGTCCGTACGGATGCTCCTTGTCGGATTCTTTTCCCGCAATTGTCACACCAATCATTACAATAATTGTGCTGAACACATCCGACGCAGAATGAACCGCATCAGATATCATTGCGCCTGATTTTGCAAAAATACCCGCCAAAAGCTTAAATATTGATAGTGAAATATTAACGATAATGCTAACGATTGAGACATGCATGGCGACTTGGGTATCCGTCTTGTCGCACACATTCACATTGACTAAATCCTGTTTCATAATAGTTACCTCCTGTAATATGCATTAGATAACTCCATGACACTTCTCTGATTCCAATGATAGATATTTTGATATAGGTAACCCGGGGTGATATCAAAAAAACACCTATGGAACACTAGTAAACCACTGTCCCACAGATGTCAATTCATCCGTTGCCCTTAGGCCCGACCACATGAACATCACTGTTCACTGCCTGCTCAGTTTGTACTGTAGATATATATGCAGTGCAAAGAGTTGTATTTGGATTATATCAAAACCATATGCACAATGTCAACAATATATGTGACGCAACAATTTATCAATACATGAAAATTTTGATGAATAAAGGACGAATATGTGGTAAAATCGCACATATGGTAGCCTTGTTCAAGAGACTGCCGAATCGGGATTTTCTTATTTAAGGAGGATGTAAGCGTTGATAAATTTAGTGGCACTTCCGTGTCTTTGTGTTGATGTTTTTGATGGAACTAATGAGATGTATGCAGGTGGTGAGGCACTTAATTTTGCTGCTCATGCGTCACGCTTTAAGGAAATCAATGTTTCATTGATAGGTGCAGTAGGACAAGATTCTTATGCCGACTGCATTATGGATTCTATTTCCGGTAAAAAAATTGATGTAAGTCATATAAGAGTTGAAAAGGGAAAAGTAACAGCTAACAATCGAACTTATCTTACTCCGGATGGCGATAGATATTATAAAGAGGATTCGTGGGCGGGAGATATTGTTGACAAAATGATATTGAACCGGAATGAACTTGAGGTGGTTAAAAAATCAGATATAGTTTTTGTCCATTTCTGGGCAGGATGCTTTAAACAAATCATAGAATTGAAAAAGAATAGTAACTTTAAGCTCGCTGTTGATTTTGTTGAATATCGTGATTTTGAAGATATGGAAAAATATGCTCCTTATGTTGATTATTTTATGATAAGTGGAGAAGAGAGACTCCTTCCAAAATTTGAAGAGTTTTCTAAAAAGTATAAAGGGCTATTTAATATGTCTTTAGCAGATAAAGGAAGTGTTACTTATGATAACGGCGAAAAATATATAGTCCCGGCTACTGTAGTTAAAGAAATTATTGACACTACCGGATGTGGTGATAGCTATCATGCGGGATTTGTATGTTCACATATGATAAATGGAGACATTTATGAAGCAATGGTAGTTGGAACGGAGTTTGCAACAGAGACACTGTCACATTATGGAGGATTTTAGGAAAACAAAACAACCGGAACTTAACAAAATCACTGCACTCTACGAGAAAAAGGATATGAGCCGGAAAATCAAATCCGTAAAAGAAAAAGGGCTATCT
>JAEDHB010000018.1 GCA_016297265.1 Butyrivibrio sp. | reverse complement strand
ATACTGTATTGTTCTTTCAACACTGGTTTTTACCTTGAAGGAAACTGTATATGTTGCTCCGTTCTCCAGCTGAATACCTTTCTGTGAAAGCTGTACATGCCAGCTGTCGGTACCATAATCTGTAATATCAAAGACTGCTTTTCCGTCTCCTAAGGATTTGCTTCCTGTAGCATCTCCCTGAATATTAGCCTCCCAGTCACTTGAAAAATCAGGTGATTTAATGAGCTCTGTTCCTGATTCAACAGGAGGTTTTGCAAGCTGTTTTTCCATTTTGATATTATTGAAAACAAGAGTTGTATTGATACTCTTTTCTGCGTCACCTCCAATTAATCCAAGATTAATCTGGAAGTTGACATCATCAGCTGTATTCTCTGTAATTGTTACTTCTTTCTCAATGTGATTATTTCCTGCTGCTAATTCAGCAACGAAGCCGCCATAGTATGTCCAGCCCTCTGATGTGGCTTTTCCCATACCGATTTCAATATTTCTTGCTTCTCCTGCATTAACATCAAATGAAATGATATATCTTCCACCTTTTTCAAGTGCAACAACCTGTGAAAGCTGTACTGCATAATTCGCTGTACCAACATTGTTGATTACAACCTTTGCTCCGTCTTCTGCAACTGACCAGACAGCATCGCCGCCTGCTCCCGGATCATATCCTTCTGACCATCCGTCAAATCCGTTTGCAAAATCACCATTTGTAATGACATTTGGATCATATACTTCAAGGGTTATATCGTCGATGTAAATATGATGTGTTGTATTGATTTCTTCACCACAGTTACCCATCTGGAAACCGATACGCACAACATCATCCTTTGGCATCTTAAATACTGATGAATAGGTGTTCCATTCATTTGTCAAATCAACGACATCATTGCTTGAATATACGGACCAGTCATTATCTGACTCTCCATTGTGCTTGATGGCAGCCTCCATCTTTCTTCCGCCCTCATAGGTTGTTCTTGCCCTATATGAGAACTTATACCATACATCTTTCTTAAGATCTGCGCCATCCTGATTAAGCTGAATAGTCCAGTTCTGATCTCCTGTTGAATTGATTGTAATATCTGCTACAGTACTTGGTTCTGTCAAAGAATCAACTTCATATGTAGCGCTGGCATTATTGAAGAATTTCCATCCCAACTTTCCGTTTGAAAAACTTCCGTTTACAACTAATCCCTGTTCAGCAACTCTGACATTGTCAAGATATACTCTTCCGCTTCCGCTGATATCGAAAATAATATCCTTTTTGTCAATCGTCTCTGCTGTTTTAAACTTCACTTCGAAATTTTTATTTGCTGTTGTGAGATCAAATTCAAACTCTTGATCTGCTACTGTTACTTTAATCTTCTTTGCTACTGTAGAACGAGCGTTGAAGCTTAATCCATAATCTTTGTTCTCTGATACTGCAATATCCTGGCTGAGTGTACCGTTGCCTGTTGCAGTAAACTCGCGAATATTATTAACATTGGTTACGGTTGCACTAAGTCCATCGACTGTCCAGTAGCCAAGTCTCTTTTCTCCCTGGTCGAAGGTTCCGTTGTATACATAGTTTCCATTTCCAAGCACTGATTTTGGTTCTTCAACAACTTCGCCCTGTCCGGTTTTTTCCAATTTGATATTGGTAATATGAAGCCTTGCTGTAGAATTACATTTACCAAGATTCAATTCGAAACGAGCATTTCCATCGGTTCTTTTATTCATTGTAAATGTGAATTCATAATGATTATATGGATTTTCTTCTCCTTCTTTTGCAGTTTCAACTGTTACCTTCCTGTTAGAACCATTTTCATCAAAATATTTTATCCAGCCTCTGTCAGGTGCTGAAAGTGCAATATAGATATCTCTCTCTTCTTCGGCATACGCATCAAAGCTGATTTTGTATTCGCCTGCCTGCTCAAGAGGCATATTTGGCTGAACAACCTGTACCGAATAATCAACTGTACCTTCATTAATTGTATTTACAACCAGTTCTTTATTCTCTGTATCAACAGTAAATTCTGCTTCTCCGCCCAAAGCTGTCAAGAAGTCCCAGTTATTTTTTCCTGATGTCTTATCCTCTGTTGCAAAATCTCCATTGTAGATATAGTTACCGTCTACCGGTTCTCTTAATACAATTTCTTCTATTGGCTTAGTAACATTTTCATTATATGTGGATACTGCATTCTGATATACTCTTACATAATCCACTTCAAGTTTTGCCTTGTCATAATCCAGTGTTTCATCAGGATTGCCAGGCCAGTTTCCGCCTACTGCAAGGTTGAAAATAATATAGAATGGCTGATCAAATGGAGCTGGGAATGTGTATTCTCCGCTGTTTGGATCTCTTGTAAACCAGTCATACATCTGTGCAACTAATTTTCCATCCACATACATTTTGATAGAATCAGGCTGCCACTCACATGCAATAACATGATATGAGTCTGAGAAAGAACCCTCTTTAAGTTCAAGTGCACCCTGCTTTTCAACCTGACTACCGTTTTCTTCACCGAAGTGAATTGTTGAATATAACTTTTTGGTATTGTCACCTAATACCTCTGCGATATCAATTTCACCGCATTTTGGCCACTGTCCGTATAAGCTCTCATCCTGTGGCATCATCCAGAATGCAGGAAGAAGTCCTTTTCCTTCAGGGAATTTGATTCTGGCTTCAACTCTTCCGTATTTGAAATTGAATTTTGACTGTGTATTAATTCTTCCGGATGTTATTCTATCTCCATCCTTGTTAGCTTTGATTACAAGATGTCCGTTCTCAAGATATGTATTGTCAGTACCTGCAACATATTCCTGTAATTCATTGTTAACCCATCCCTTTTCATGAACTTCATAGTTCCACTTTTTCATATCAAGTGATGTTCCGTTAAACTCATCTGAAAAGATTAATTTGCGGGTTACGGTTACTTTACATACTGCAACTTTATTTGTATTGTCCAATGATGTAGCAGTAATTGTAACTGTACCTGCTTTCTTGCCTGTTACAACACCCTTGCTTGAAACAGTTGCAATTGATGTGTCACTACTCTTCCATACAAGAGTTTTGTAAGATGCGGTTGATGGTGTAATTGTTGGTTTAAGTGTAATTGAGCTTCCGATTGCAACCTTTGAAGTTGAAGGAAGTTTTACTGCTGATATCTTAGTTCCTACAAATACTGTGATTATTCTTCTTACAGTAGGATCTGCTTTGCTGATAATTGATATTTTGCATGCGCCTTTGGCAATTGCTTTTATCACGCCTGAAGAACTAACTGTTGCAATCCTCTTGTTAGAAGATGCATATACAACTTCTGTATTAACATTTGCACCGGATACTTTAACCGATGGTTTAAGTACGTATGACGAACCCTTTGTCAATGTAAGGTTATATTTTACATTTGATGCTGTAACGTAATCTACTTTACCGACTACAGTGATAATACATTTGTCATATTTTCCGGTATTATCCTTTGCTCTTGCGTAGATTATTGCTTTTCCCGCTTTCTTAGCTGATACAACACCTGTAACAGGGTCTACGGTTGCAACGCTCTTGTTGGAGCTGAAATAGTGAATGTTCTTAACGCTTGCTGACGAATTAGTCACAGCTTTTACTGATAATTTGTTACCCAGAACAACTGTTGCGCTTGGTGTATTCATATATACCTTGCTGACAGGATTTCCGACTACAACCTTGATGGTTGCTTTTTTTGTTTTGTTAAATCTGCTGGTAACATAAATATATGCCGTACCGTTTTTCTTGGCATATATCTTGCCCGTGCTTCCGACTGTAGCAACGGTCTTGTTGCTGGTTGAATAAGTCACGGATTTGTCCGCATTTCCTGTTACTACAACATTTGTTGCCAAAGTGTAGGTTGTACCCTTTTTAAGTGTAATCACTTTGTAAGGTACATTAGTAACAGATACTGAAACTACGGCTTTTTTGGTTGTAGCGGCAAATGCGCTCATCGATACAGAACCCAGAGTCAATGCGGCTACAAGCAAAAATACTAACGCTTTTTTTACCTTTCCCATATTTCATACCTCTCAAATATTTATTTACCAGAATTATCCCCCAATTCTGATTAATTCCATTCTATTTCACCGGCTAAACAATATATATCATTTTGGTTGTTTTTTTTTAGTTTTTGTGTTATTTTTATTATATTAACAACAGCTATATCGAGGAAAGGATATTATATGAATTTTAATAAGGAACTGTTTTACAAAGAATTTGTTCAGCGTGAGGAGGGCCTTCCCCGTGTCTCATATAATTCGGAACTGGAATTCTATTATTATGTCATGAACGGGGATGTGGATACGGTTAAACGCTGCTGCGAGGAGGAGCCTCTTATTGAGAAACCCGGTCTGGGTATTCTCTCCAGAAACAAATTGCAGAATATGAAGTATCATTTCGTTATTACCACTGCGTTGGTTGCACGATTTTGTATTGAAGGAGGAATGGAACATTCCGCTGCATATACCATAAGTGATATGTACATCCAGAAGGCGGATGAGGCACTGACCGTTGCCCAGATTTCAGAGCTCCACCCTGCAATGTGTATTGACTATGCAACAAGAATGAGAAGTATCAATAAGAAGAAAATTCTTTCAAAATATGTATCCCACTGCATCGATTATATCTATAACAATCTCCATACAAAAATAACAATGAATGACCTCTCTGAGCACGTGGGGCTTAACAGGTCCTACCTGTCCAAATTGTTTTCAAAGGAGATGGGCATATCCATCACAGATTACATAATTGATAAAAAAATTGATACTGCCAAGAACATGCTTCTCTACTCCGAATACAACACTGCGGAAATCGCATCGATTCTTGCATTTTCAAGTCAGAGTTATTTTAATGAGGTATTTAAAAAAAAGACCGGTATCACGCCAACCAAATTCCGCAATACCAATCTTTTTGAAATTAGAGAAAACCGCAATACTTCCCGGAGCAAATAATTACTTCCCAAGCTGCCAGAAGGCTACAGCGCTTGCGGCAGCAACATTGAGGGAATCAACTCCATGAGTCATAGGTATCATAACAGTATAATCGCTGTTTTCTATGTTATTTTGTGCCAGTCCGTCCCCTTCCGTACCAAGAATCACTGCGAGTTTTTCTTCTTTTGCAAGTTGTTCATCATCAATACTTACGGAATTTGGGGTAAGTGCCATTGCAACCGTCTTATATCCCAGTCGGTGAAGTTCATCAATGTAATCGTCTTTATGAATGTATGCCCACGGAATCTGGAATACAGTTCCCATGCTCACTCTTATTGCCCTTCTGTACAAAGGATTGCTGCTTCCCTCAGTGAGCAAAACAGCATCCATATTGAGAGCCGCTGCCGAACGTATAATAGCTCCCACATTAGTTGGATTAACAACATTATCGATTACTGCCACCCGTCTTTTGCCGGCACAAATTTCATCGGGAGTTCTATCCTTTGGCCTGCGCATGGCACAAAGCATTCCACGGGTAAGCTTAAATCCGGTAATTTGTGTAAGCACGTCAAAAGGTGCCGTATACACCGGAACATCCTTACATCTTGCCAAAACAGGAGCGCCCTCACCATCAATATGTTTATCCTCCACAAGAATTGAAACAGGAATACATCCTGCATCCAATGCCCTCATGATAACCTTTGGGCTTTCTGCGATAAACAGAGCCTCTTCCGGATTAGCTCTGTTCAACAGTTGATTCTCCGTTAATCTTGCATAGATATCCAATTCTTCTGCATCGAAATTATCAATAACAGCTAATTCTGTTGGTATTTTATCTGTTTTATCCATAGTGAATCCTTTAAGGGTTTTCGTATTTGAGGTCGCAATTTGCGACCTCAAATTATTATAGCATCTATGTGGCTAATCATAAAGAAAAAAAAGGAGGATTTTAAATGATTTACGGCTATGTAAGGGTCTCTACAAAAGACCAAAATGAGGACAGACAAATTATTGCATTAAAGGAAATGGGAGTTCCGGAAGGCAACATTTATATGGATAAGCTTTCCGGAAAGGATTTTGAAAGACCTCAGTATAAAAAGCTTCTTAGAAAGCTGAATGAGGATTCTGTACTATTTATCAAGTCCATTGATCGCTTGGGAAGAAATTACAGAGATCTCAGCGAACAATGGAGAATTATTACTAAAGAAAAAGGGGCTGATGTTGTGGTGATTGATATGCCTATTCTTGATACAAGAAGAGAGAAAGGCTTGTTGGGAACATTTATCAGTGATCTGATTTTGGCACTGTTATCCTATGTTGCAGAGTCCGAATATCAGACAATACATCAGAGACAGGCAGAGGGAATTGCAGCTGCAAAAGCTAAAGGAATTAGAATGGGCAGACCACCAAGACCATTGCCAGATAATTTTTACGAAGTTTATCAGAAATGGAAGGCTGACAAAATATCGACAGCAGAGGCCGCAAGGCTTGTGGATATGCCGGTATCAAGCTTTAGATATAGAGCTTCGGTCTACAAGAATGCCGCTTTATCGCAGGAGACAAAATAAACGAAAAGGTGTACCTTTTTGTTTTGCACACATATTTTTTTATATACATATCCAATTATACACGCCTCCTCAATTTTTTCAAGGAAAATCTTAGTTTTTAGATATTTTTCGACTTCATTAATTGATAACTAACTGGTCTGGTTCTTTAGCGTCCAAAAGGTACACTTTTTGGAGAGGATGACATATGGCAACAAGTTTTTACTCTGAAGAAGAATTGAAATCGATAGGATTTAAGAAAATAGGTAGTAACGTTTTAATTAGTAAAAAAGCAAGTATTTATGGCGCAAGCAAGATGGTGATAGGAAATAATGTTAGAGTAGATGATTTTTGCGTATTGTCTGGAAAAATAACTCTTGGTAATTATATTCACATTGCTGTATATAGTGCTTTATTTGGTGGTAATGCGGGGATAACAATGGAAGATTTTTCAGGGTTATCATCAAAATGTGTGATTTATGCAGAAAGCGATGATTATTCCGGGGAAAAATTAACTAATCCAACTGTTCCAGCGGAATATCTAGGAATAATTAGTGAAGAAGTTGTTTTAAAAAAGCATGTTATTATCGGTTCAGGTACAACAATTTTACCGGGAGTTAATATTGGCACAGGAACAGCAGTTGGAAGTATGTCACTTGTTAATAAATCTCTGGAGGAATGGGGTATATATGCAGGAATTCCATGTAAAAGAAAAAAAGACAGAAGTAAAAATTTACTTGAATTAGAACAGAAAATGAAAAAGGATGGTCTTTTATGAAATTTGAGATAGGTCAATCAGCATCATTTTCTAAAACTATAACAGAAACGGATATTGTGAATTTTGCAGGAATATCTGGAGATTTTAATCCGGTTCATATTAATGATATCGCGGCAGCTTCGAGTAGATTTGGAAAACGGATTTGTCATGGGGCATTAGTTAATTCTTTTATTTCAACTGTATTAGGAATGTATATGCCAGGTCCTGGAACAATATATATGTCTCAAGAAAGCAAGTTTATTAAGCCTGTTTATGTAAATGATACAGTGACAGCTATTTGTGAGATTATTTCAATAAGCGATAAAGGGAGGGCTGAAATAAGTACGACCGTAACAAATCAAAACAATGAGATTGTTGTACAAGGGAAAGCGTTAGTTTTACTTCCACTGGACGTGTAGCCGTGTGTGTAGTCTGAGATGTACTATTAAAACTAAATGATGATGTAGTATAAAATAATAGTTGCTATAAGAATGAGGAATCGCAAAAAATGCGATTCCTTTTTTAGTGCAATAAATAACGAGAGAAAGGAGTTAAGAATTGAAACAGGAATACATCCTGCATCCAATGCCCTCATGATAACCTTTGGGCTTTCTGCGATAAACAGAGCCTCTTCCGGATTAGCTCTGTTCAACAGTTGATTCTCCGTTAATCTTGCATAGATATCCAATTCTTCTGCATCGAAATTATCAATTAATATAGCCATATTCTTTTACCAGGACACTCCTCCGAAATTATATCCCTGATTTCTGTTTTCATAAAATCCCATCTCATTGTTTCTTTCGCTCTGCCCCTGATTCTGAAGCTGCTGCAGCTGCTGTGCCAGGCTCTCATTTTCACTGGTCGAAGACTCGCTTTCCGACTCCGATTCGCTTTCGGATTCCGACTCGGATGGGTCCTCGGAGGTAGACGATTCACTCTGGGATTCTGACTGTTGCATATTTTCCAGCTTCTTCAGGAATTCGTCAATTTCATTCTTTAATGTCTGGGCATCCTCATTGTGACCATTGTCGTCGTCAGGATTTGCACATCCGTTCTCTGTCAAAATATCTCTTGCCCTGTTAAGCAAATCAATAATATTCTGCAAATTGTCGGCAGTAATATCTTCCTCCTTAAAAGACTTTACCATGGACAATGCAAGATTAATTCTTGTCATACAGTCATGGTCGCCCTTTGGTTTCTTACTTAGCGCAGTTTCAAATTCTTTAATTGCAAGATCATATTTTTCTTCCTGATAATATACACAGCCACGATTGTAATAGGAAATATATGGCTCCGTAAACCCAAGAACACTCAGTTTGTTAACTTCATATGTGCCCTCGGCAAATTTGTTTTTCATTCTCTCGTTGGAAATCATATTGACTCCAAATACAATCAGGCATATGACTGCCAGCGCAATCAATGATATAAAAACACGTCTCATACCAGCACCTCTTTCTTCTATAATCGGACAGTGCTTCTGTTCTATCTGCGTCGTAGGCAGATGATTTCATATACCAACAATAACAGAAGCGGAATTGCCAGGAAATAATAGATATCCTGATATCCTTTTTCCTCAACTTCCTCAGAATGTTTTTGAGCATCCTTCTTAATATCATTGAGAATACCGTCAATGCTTCCCTCATTCATATTAACATAATCTATTCCAATATCATCAGCTATTGCCTTAAGATTATTTTCATCAATTTTGGAAACAGCAGCCTGATAAGTATTCGGGTCGTTGATAAGCTCTTCGCCGTTCCCATAGGTGTTTTTTCTGTACATAATACCGCCGTCCGTTGTTCCGTATCCCAGCACTGCTCCTCCGTCAACATATTTTGCCGCATCCTTAAAGGACTCAAGCTTACTGCCATCAGTAATTTCACCGTCACTGATAAAAAAAACAAATACCTTTCCGTCTTTTTTTTCTGCTGCATATTTGGCAGTGGAAATCAGCATCTTTTGGGCTGTATTGAGGGATGTTCCTCTGGCATAATATGATTCCGGCGGATACATATTATCAATAACGCTTTTAACATAATTGGTGTCCGTAGTCGCCGGACAAAGAAGCTTCGCATCGTTATCAAAGCTTATTACCTGACATTTTGCCCCGAATAATTCCTTGGTTATCGTCTCACAATCCTTACGGACTCCTTCCATTCTTTCGTTATCACCATCATAATCTCTGGCAAGCATACTTATTGTGTTATCTACTACAAAAATCACTCTTGCTTCCATGGTCTGATTGCGCTTTGTAACCGTTCCGTCCGGAATAGCAATTCGCAAATTGATAAGAAAAACCAAAGCCACAATCACAATCTGTCTAATATAGGCGGCCACTCCTTTTCTCTTAAGCAAAAGCAGAACTACCGATATAACCGCCATAACCCATATGGGTATTATTGGATTTATTCTCATATCTTTTTACCGCCTGGTTATTTTAATCATAACAAACATTGTGCACACACTGCAGAGAAGAATAATGAACGGCACCGCTGATTTGTCGGTTTCTATCACTTCGTAACCGGTGATTACCTTGCTCTTACTCATTTTGTCAATGTCACTCACAATCTTGTCAAAGTTCTTGCCCGAAGCCTCCTCAAGGAAAAATCTTCCTCCTGTCGCCTCAACGCACTCCTTCATCTCCTGCTTTTTTTCCGCATACATTTCTTTGGTTCCGATTCCGTACACGATTACATCATTTTCCTTACAATACCGGGCTGCTGCCGGCAAAGAAAAAAGAGAATCTCCCTGCACATCATTATCCGTTGAGAAAATAACGATTCTGGTTCTGTCATCATCCTTAGAAAAATTTGGCACCGTAGATGCAAGTCCGTCCCCGATTAGTGAGCTGCCTCTCTCCTCGGCTCCAACGAGTGTTCCGCTGGAAATATAACTTGAGTAATAAAAATATTCATCATCAAAATCAATATTGCCCCAATAATTGAATTCCATATTGCGGCTTTCAATCGCATTTTTTATGATATCTAACTGTTTTATAACAAATTCATAATCATCTGTAAGCGGAGTGAGCAGAACCGTGGAGGTGTTAAATATCTGAATTCCAAATCGCTCCCCTTTAAGCTCCATAACCGTTTTCTTAAGTTTCTCAACCAAATTCATATTAAGGTTGTCAACGGAAGTGGATACATCAATACTCAAAATAATATCTCTGTTATTATCCGTTTTCTCCTTTGTGGCAGTCTCCACCGGACGCGCAAGAATGACAAACGAAACCGCGATTCCTGCCATACAGGCAATCATTATCACAAATGAAAGAATCCTGTACAGTCTCATTCTTCTTCTGAAAACCGGATTGTCATTACTCAATTCATCGCGAACGACTTTTTTGCCGCCCCTGTATTTACTTTTTTTGTTGTTATATATGAATAGAAAAAGAATGAGCAAAACAAAAACACCAATTCCTATATATATAACAAATCCGTTTTTTAATTCCATTCTTCAATTACCTTCTTGGTTTTTGCTAAGGACTCAACAATGTTGCCCACCGACATTTTGGCAAATTCCGGCGGATAATATTCTTCAACCAGTTCTGCAAGAACCGTCATATTCTGTTCCCTTATCTCTGCCAGAGTATAGTTTTGAACCTTGATTCCGGTAGCTTCATATATAAACATTCGTATTATTTTGCTAAGCTTCTGGTAGGCAATACGAATTTCAATCGAATTACTTTCCACTGATTCCATAAGCTTCGCAAGTCTGGAAAGATATTTTTTCTTAATTGCAGCAATACTTCGTGGCACAAATATATTATTGTCACGAGTCTTCTTCGGACGTCGTACAATGTGAATTATCACAAGACACAACACCAGCAAAACAATAACTCCGGCAGCAATATATATTGGCAGCATTGAATATGATAATAAATCCTGTAAATTGACTGTTGTCTTCATTGCTATCTTTTTTCACTCCTGTGTTTATCCAAAAGTTCTCCCAATTGCTTATCCAGACAATTTATATCCTGAATTGTGGAATGCGCAACTCCGTAACGCTTAAGCTTGGTCTCACACTCCGCAAGCTTTCTCCGCCTCTGCTCCTCAATCCGGCAGATAAGTTTTTTATTACCGGTAAAAAATTCCGGAAGATAACTTCCTGTTTCAACATCATAGACATTGCTCCCCGCAATATCCACATCCCCGATATTAATCAAAATAACATCATGTTTTACCAGAAGTCTTCTCAGCACATTTTCCTGAATTCTGCTAACTCCGTCAATGTCGGTAACTATGACTACTATCATCCTCTGCTTAAAATTGCATACAATATACTCCAATGAATCATTGATATCGGAATTGTTATCCATGGTTACATAATCATGATATTTCTGAAGCATAATTTCCACACTTAAAAGCTCTGAACTGAATGGGATGGAACAAATTCCTTTTCCTTCAGAAAATACTGCTCCGATATAATCCCTCTGCCGATTAACCATATAGGCAAGTGTACCGGCACTCATGATGGCAACATCGCGCTTTTCCTGACCTGCCATAGTATCTGCGAGCATTCTTTTCGTAGTATCCATCACAAACATGATATTATGTTTTTTCTCTGCAATATACTGTTTTACAAGAAGGCGCCCACTCCTTGCGGAGGCTTTCCAATCCATATCCTTAATATTATCACCGGGAACATATTCCCGAAGCTCATCGAAATTCATACTTCTTCCTTTGTAGACTGAATTGTATGAGCCATCAATAATTCGTGCTGTCGCCTTCTTTGAATCTATTCTGTTATATCCTCTCAGACCCGAACGGATTCTGGAAATATACTTCATTTTCATGGTGTCTGAACAGCTCCTAATATCTCATCAATAATATTTTCTTCTCTAATTCCGTCCGCTGTTGCAGCATAGTTAAGTACTAACCTGTGGCGTAAAACAGAATATCTCATCGCTTTTACATCATCAGGAATGCAATGTGTTCTTCCGTTGATAAGTGCAACTGCCTTTGCAACCTCCATAAAAGCTATCGCGGCTCTGGTACTTGCCCCCATGGCAACATACTGTGCCATCTCCGGTCTGAGTATTCTGTTAGTATTACGGGTTGCCTGAACAATATTGACAATGTATTGTTTAATCGAATCATCCATATACACTCTCTTGGTAAGATTTTGAAGAAAAATAATATCCTCCAAGGTTGCTACTTCTCCTGATTCATCAAATACTTCTTTCTCAATTCTGTTAAGTACTTCCATCTCAGCCTGCGCATTCGGGTAATTCAACTTAACCTTAAGCAAAAATCTATCCAGCTGTGCTTCTGAAAGCATATATGTTCCTTCCTGCTCAATCGGATTCTGGGTGGCAATAACCACAAATACTTCAGGAAGCTTATAGATATCACCGCCGATACTAACCTGATGTTCCTGCATTGCCTCAAGCATTGCACTCTGAGTCTTAGCACTGGAACGGTTAATCTCGTCGAGCAGAACAAAATTTGCAAAAACCGGGCCAAGTTTGTTTTCAAAAGTATTGTTTGACATATTGTAGGTCTGTGTACCTGTAATATCACTTGGTAAAAGGTCCGGGGTACACTGAATTCTCGAAAAAGTACCCGCAACCGCTTCCGTCATAACCTTTGCAGCAGTTGTTTTGGCAAGGCCCGGAACAGATTCCAGCAGGATATGCCCGTTGCTCATCATAGCAACCATAAGTGCAAATCCAAGATATGGCTGTCCTACAACCTTACTATTGTAATACTCGTTAAGATTTCTGGTTATCTCAATTGCTCTCTTTAATTCTTCGTCTGTAATTTCGCTATGCATTTTCAACACTCCTAAATATCTTTTATCAATAATACAGAAACAATATATCACAGTATTTATGCCTTTACAATTACTTAAAATGTGAAAAAATGTTCACAAAAAATGGCACCTGCTCACAATTGAACAGATGCCATTCTTATCCTATCGAAATTATACCGTTCTTCCCTTTTCCAAATCCGTATCAATCAGAATAAGTTTGTCGGTAATATTGCTCTCATTTTGAATTATTTCAAGCAGCATCTTGCCACATACCTCACCCATCTTATCCGAACGCTGACGGACGGTAGTCAGACGTGGCTCATACTGCATAGCAACTCTAATTCCATCGTAGCCTGCAATCGCTACATCACGCGGAACCTCCAAGCCTCTGGCATGTGCTGTATTAAGTCCGCCGATTGCTGCAAAATCATCCGAATAAATTATGCATGTCGGTGGGTTCGGAAGCTGCAAAAGCTTGTCCGTAAAATAGCTTGCCTTATCCATGTCGCGGAATTTGCCTTCACATATGTATTCCGCCGGAATCTCAATTCCGTTTTTTTCAATAGCTTCAAAGAATGCTTTCTTTCTAATCTGGGTAACTATATTGCTAGATTCACTGTGAATATATGCTATCTTTGTATGCCCTTTTGACACAATATAGTCCACGAGATTATACACTCCATTAACATTGTCCGAAGATATACATACGGATTTATCCCGATCCATTTCCAAATCAACGGATACTGCCGGAATATCCAAATCCAGAAGTTCCTTTACCCGAGGATCCTCAATATGTGTGCATGCAACAAAAATTCCTTCCAAGTCCAATTTTTTGCACTGGGCAACCATTGAACACATTTCCTGCCCCTCATCAGTGCAGTTGATAAAGACCACATTGTAGCCCTTTTTCTCGACATAACACTTGAAACTATTGATAATTGAAGCGAAAAAATCCTGCGTCAGTCCATTGCCTGCATCATCCGTAAACAGTATTCCTAAATTATTACTTCTGTTTTCCTGCATATTTTCCCTCCCTGTTACAATTCTGCTTTCCATTTATTTACAATTTCAGCACACGTATCCACATCTACATTCTCCGATGCCTGAGCAAGCTCATCAAAATAATTGGCACCATCAAATTCATATTTTTGCAATTCGCCGATAACTGCCTCCATCTCATCCATGTCAAGATTATCAACAGCAATAAGCATTTTGTCCAAAATACTAATCAGGGAATCCCTGTCAATGCCGGATTTTTGTTCCTCAACCTGCTCCTTTGCAAAATAGAACGAAAAAGCATCGTGGTAGGCATTGTATTTTTCCAGCATTTTGTCCGTGTTGTTGAGAATATAATTTGTATCCCTTGCGTTGCCCGCCTTCTCAAGTTCCGCTGCCATCTCCGATAATTCCATGGCTCCAATCTGTTTTGAAACGCTCTTGAGCGCATGTACTTCTACAGTGTAGGCCGCCCAATTGCTCTCATCCATATAACGGACAATTTTTTCCGAAGTGCTCTTGATTGAATTGTAGTATTTCTCAAGTATGGTCCAGAATAGTTTTTCACTTCCCAGCAGTTTAATTGCCGCCGCGGTATCCAGGTCTGCAACATAGATTTCGCCACTGTCAGTTTCCTCCGCTTTGGCAACAATTGTACTTCCCTTCTGAATCTTTTCAACAGGGAGCCACTGTTTAACCTTGCTGACAAGATTGCTTACCTCAATCGGCTTTGGAATAAAATCGTTCATCCCCTCCGATAAAAACATCTCCTTGGCACCGCCAACAGCATTGGCAGTAAGTGCAATAATAGGAACATCATTGTAAGCCGGGTACATTCTTCTGATGATTCTTGTTGTCTCCACACCATCAATATCCGGCATCATATGATCCATAAAAATCAGGTCAAAATGTTCCTTGCCAATCATATCGATTGCTTCCTTACCTCCGGTTGCCGAATACAACTGCATCTCAAGCGGTTCAAGAAATCCCTCCGCAACCGTAAGATTAATCACATTGTCATCGACAATCAGAACCTTGGCATCCGGTGCTTTAAAGTGCATTTCAAAAGCGCCCTCGGAAGCATTCGAAAGAAATTCCTCATTATTGAGAAGCATTGCAATCGCAAATGCAGAAATAGGCTTTTTCAAAACCTTAACACTCGGAATATCCGATTTGAAATCATCAAAGAAATCAATAATGACCACTGTAATTATATCCGGATTCATTTTTGCGAGATTTTGAAGTTCTTCCGTGAAATCTCTCTTTTCAACAAAGAAATATCGCTTTTTGTTCCCTATGTCATTGCGATTTTCCTGCATAAGATTCGTAAATCTGTCAGCTGATATAAGGGCAATACTATATACATTTAGTCTGTTCAAATCCCGATAAAATTCTCTTGCAAGATATTTGTTATTGAAGAATCCAATTACCACCTGCTCTTCGGCATTGTGTGCAATAATGGAAGGTGACCAGTCAACAACCTTTTGTGGCAGTTCAAAGGTAAATGTGCTTCCCTTTTCATACTCACTTTCAACCAGAATACTGCCATCCATCAATTCCAGAAGCTTCTGGGTTATTGCAAGTCCGAGTCCGGTTCCCTCAACATTGCGGTTACGCTTGCTGTCCAGCTGTTGGAAGGATTGGAAAAGCTTACCAATGTCCTCTTTCTTGATACCAATTCCGGTATCCATTACCGACACCATAATGGTAATGCTTTGATCGTCAAATTTTTTGAACATAGCCTTCAATTTCACTCGTCCGTGTCGGGTAAATTTAACGGCATTATTCAAAAGATTAATAATAATCTGTCGTATTCTCTGGCTGTCGCCGTACAGTTTTTTAGGAAAACCGGGATCAATATCCAGGATTAATTCCACCGGCTTGTCCTGAAGTCTTGTCATTATTATATTGGCAACATCATTAAAAAGAGACAGCGGCTCATATTCATCACAAATAATATCCATTTTACCTGATTCAATTTTTGAAAAATCAAGAATATCATTGATGATATTGATAAGGGACCTTCCGGACGATTTTATCTGATTAATATAATTCTTTGCCGCAGGCGTGAGATTTTCCCGAAGTGCCAGCTCCGCCATACCGATAACGGCATTCATCGGAGTACGAATCTCATGGGACATATTGGCAAGGAAGTCTGATTTCATATTGGCCACTCTCTCAATTTCCTTTGCCGCCTGTATTGCCTGATATTTGCCATATGCCATATCTGTCAAAATATTGGAAACAGTCTGCAAATATGTGGAGGCATTGTTAATATCTTCAGCAGAGCGCATTTTTACTTTTTGGGCTGCCTTCCACAGACTTTCAGGGTCAATATCCAAATCCCTCGCTATATCATATACATATTCCTTATCCGGTGGCACCATAAGCACCTGTCCCCCGATAAAGCTACCGATAAGCTTACCATTGACCATAATAGGTGACGAAAAATCGTAAAGTCCGGCATGACATTTGTAAAATACGCTGTGCCCGTTGCTCTTTGTCTCTTCCGCACCAAATAAATCGCAGTATTCACACCTTTGTTTACCGGTGGCGGAACATCTGACATGCTGTGAACAAAACTCTGTAAACCCGCTTCCCGTAGTTACAGGTTTGCCCTGATGATCCGTTGTCAGTGCCGCCATTCCAAACATATCGGAAAACATGTCCTGTATGCGCTGCAGAACCGAGACATCAATCAGGTCAGTAATATATAAATCTTCAATTGTATCATCTCTAACATCTTCCATAAGTAACACCTCTGCTAACCAAGGAATTTCTCAATAGTACCTAACAATGTCTCCCTGTCAATCGGTTTGAGAAGATAGCCCTGTGGCTTAAGCATCAAAGCCTGTTTTATCTTTTCCTTGTCCGATATTCCGGTAAGGAACACAACCGGGATATTGGCTAGTTCACTATTCTGACGAAGGTTTTCCAGAACCATTGGCCCGTTTTCAACCGGCATCTCATAATCGAGCAGAATAAGATCGGTTGTTTTATTCTCGAGAAATTTGTATGCAATCTTGCCGCTGACCGCCGTAGCAACATCATAATTCTCATGCAGATATTCCTTGATAAGCTTAAGCATTAATGGGTCATCATCAATGACCAGCACATGCTTTCTTCTCTGCTGCTCTCTCAAGGCCTCCAGCGCAAGCTGAATCTCTCTGTCCTCTTCTTTCTGCTTCTCGATCTCCTCAAGATAATTAACAATTCTGTTCCTAATCTCCGACACATCCACCGGCCTGTGTATTATGTAATCAGCCATATGGAATGTAACCTTCTCAAAGATGTCACAATCTTCTTTTTCACCAATTATCACAAGCACTATCTCTTCCTTGGCAAGACGCCTTTTCAATTCAGTAAATTTAAATACATCATCCCTTGATTCATCATACAATGCCAGCACCATTACCTGTGGCTTAAAAAAATCGAGATGGCGATTAATATCATCCATTCTGTCGGAAGTACTTACCGTCTCAAATTCATTCCCTGTATGATTAAAAAAATCATCTATGACCGCTTTGTTTTTTCCTGTTATCAACAACCTGTACTTATCCATAGCTATCCCCGTCTTTCGTATTATTTTTGCAAAATAACTTATAGTACTATTTTAATACCAAAGGCAGATTTTCGCACTAAAAATACATCGCAAAAATTCGCTATTTTTCTGTCAGCCTTCCGGAAATCAGAAATCCAACAACAAATGTCACGGCACCGGTAAGTATTCTCACCGCCGTGATTGGCGGAAGCCCCAATGAAACAAAAATTGCAAAAGGCGATGCCACCAAAAGCCCCAGGATGGCCCAGTAAACATAAACAGGATATTTTTTGAACAACATTTCTATTACTTTGGAAATCAGGATAACGCCTGTGACAACTCCGATACCAAACGGAATCAGAACAAAAAGATGTTTCCCTACTTCCGTCATATTCCAATGTATTATTGAAACAGCAAAGCCTTTAATATTTTCCAAAATAACATTGTAATATCCCAACATCAGCAATAGCATTGAGCCGCTGACCCCCGGTATAACCATGGTTGCCGCTGCAATAACGCCAATAAGGAACAAAAGCAACGCCTGTCCTAATCCGTGATGAATTACAACCGTATGTTCCGATGTTCCTTTTATCAAAGCCATCCCAACCACCACCGTAAAAAATAGTACGGCACACAGAACATAGCCTACTTTAATAGGAGTGTTTTTAACTTTACCATAAATGGAGGGCATACTTCCGAGAATCAATCCGATAAACATAAATGCAGTCTGTACAGGGAAGGTATCAAACAGATATTCCATTCCGAATGCGCAGGCAACTATTGCAATTATCATACCAAGTGCAAGTGGCATCAGAAAAATTATGTTTTTCTTAAACTCAGAAAAGAAATGGCTGATGCATTGAATAAGCTTGTCATATATTCCCATGGACACCGCCATTGTACCTCCGCTTACACCCGGAAGAATATTTGCAATTCCCATTATTATGCCTTTTAAAATATTTTTAATCATATTCTTTTCCCCTAAAAACGATTTATTCTTAATATTTCATCTGCAATATTAAGAGCATGATCTCCTATTCTCTCAAAATCAGTCAGTATCTCCGTATATACAACACAACCCTCATCTGTGCATTTCCCTTCCCGTATCCGCTTGTACATATTTTCCCTGAACAGGACAGTCATATCATCCATCTTCTGCTCCATAGACATTATATTATGATGCCAAAGATTATTATTATCACTATTTTCCGTCAGTAAAGTAAAGAGCTCGGAGCACGTATTTTTCATCTCCTCTACCTCGAGGATTGTCTGCTCCGAAAAATGAATTTTTTTCTCGGAAATGATTTCCGAATACTCAGCAATATTCATCGCGTGGTCACTTATTCTTTCTATATTTACTGTTATGGAAAACAGGGAATTATACACAATATTACCTGTTGCCGTGGTTTCATATGCTGTTGCATCAGTGATGTAACCCGTTATTTCCCGGTTAAGGAAATCCACATATTCTTCCCTTTGCTTAACGTCAGAAAGCTTTTCCTTTTTCCTGTTTCTGACAATGTCAAATGCGGCTTCAACATTTTCGCCTGCCAGTTTTATCATACGTTGTAATTCCATTTTTATTCCTTCAAAACATACAATAAATGTTCGATGTTTGTCCGAATTGATGTGATGTATATCAGCAAGATACAGAGTTTTCATTCCTACTTCCTTTTCAGTAACAGCTTTATCCCGCAGCGTAAAGGTTGCAATCTTTCCAAGCCATGTTCCGAAAGGCAGCAAAAGAATGGTTGTTACAACATTGAATATGGTATGCAGATTGGCTATCTGCAACTCCGGATTATCCGGGGTCCATCCTATGATCATATCCGTAAACGGAGTGCTGATACATAGAATTGTGAAAACAATTGTACCGAAAACATTAAAAAGAATATGTACAATCGTCGTTCTTTTTGCATTCTGGGTTGTACCTGCGGAGGCAATGAGTGCTGTGATACAGGTGCCAATATTCTGTCCGAATAACACAAATGCTGCACTCTCAAGGCCGATCACACCGCTTCCTGCCAGTGCCTGTAACATACCGACTGATGCCGATGAAGACTGAACTACCGCCGTAAATACTGTTCCTGCAGCAATTCCCGCTATCGGATTTTTGAATTCAGTAAGCATACCGACAAAGCGCTCCGATTCAGCCAAAGGCTTCATTGCCTGACTCATCATACTCATACCAATAAAAAGAATACCCAATCCGGCAATGATTTCCCCCGGATATTTAAGCTTTTCTTTTTTGACAAATAGAGTGACCACCACTCCCACAAATGCCAGAAGCGGCGCAAATGTACCTATATCCAGGGCAATCAGCTGCCCGGTGATGGTTGTTCCGATATTGGCGCCCATTATTATCCATATAGCCTGATTAAGATTCATCATCCCGATATTGACAAACCCGACTACCATAACGGTTGTTGCAGAGGAGGATTGAATAATGGCAGTAACAAGTGCGCCCATCAATACTCCGATGAACCGATTTGAAGTCATTTTTTCCAAAATATTTTTTATCTTATTTCCTGCTGTCACCTCAAGTCCATTACTCATCATTTTCATTCCATACAGAAACAGAGCCAGTCCTCCAAGAAGCCCCATAATGCTTGCTAATTTCATTCTTTATCCCCCTTTTCGTGCTTTTTTTCACAAGAAATTCCGTTATCCAGACACCATGACCATATTCCGGAAGCTAAAACAATAACTCCCAACACAATCACAAAAACTGTTTCACCCATTTTTTTCTCCTTTCCTCTGCATAACACATTCTTTTACCATTCTTACGGTCTGAATGATAAAGGTTGGAATGAATGCCAGTAAAATAATCCACATTATCTGTATACCCTTAAGTGCCTCAACCATAATTAATCTGCCAAAAACCGGCACGAACAGTACCGCTGCCAAAAGCAGTACGCCTATTGCAAATGCCACCAGACTCCACTTGTTTTTTGCTATCCCCGCACGCAACAGCGAATTCTCTTTCCTACAATTAAATCCGTGAAACAATCTGGCAAGTGTCAATGTCGCAAATGCCATTGTGACTGCCATTCTGTGTCCGTAAACAGTCCCAACAAAATATGCTGTCAACGTTACACCTGCAATCATCACTCCATGAATTACAAGCCTCCTTACAAAATATTTTGACAGAATGCCTTCATCCGGATTTCTGGGTTTATCCTTCAAAAGCTGTTTATCCGAGGGCTCCATTCCAATTGCAAGAGCAGGAAGGGAGTCCGTCAGCAGATTGATAAAAAGAAGCTGAACCGCCTCAAACGGACTTCCCACTGCTGCAATTGAGCAAAATAGAACCACCAAAATTGCACCAAAATTTCCTGACAAAAGAAATTGAATCGAATTGATTATATTTCTGTATACATTTCTGCCATAGAGCACAGCCTTCACTATTGTTGCAAAATTATCGTCCGCAAGTATCATATCCGCAGCATCCTTTGACACTTCCGTGCCGGTAATCCCCATCGCAATACCTATGTCTGCTTTTCTGAGCGCAGGCGCATCATTGACTCCATCCCCCGTCATTGCAACAATTTTGCCCCTGCGCTGCCACGCATCCACGATTCGTATTTTGTTTTCAGGGGAAACCCTTGCGTATACAGAGATGCTTTCAAGCATCCCATTCAAAGTCTCATCCGACATCCTGTCAAGCTCTTCCCCGGTCACGGCCCGATCTCCTTCACGAAATATGCCTACCTGTTTTGCGATAGCGGTCGCTGTTACTTTATGGTCTCCAGTGATCATCACTGTCCGTATTCCTGCGTCCGCAGCATCTGCGACCGCAGTTACCGACTCATCACGGGGTGGATCCGTCATTGCCATGAGACCACTGAAAATATAACCGGCTTCCGAATCCACTGTCAGACTTTCTCCGCTAGGGTTGTCCTTGTAGGCAAATGCCAGAACTCTTAAGCCTCGCTCAGAAAACTTTTCATTTATTTTCGCTATATTTTGTACATCAGCATCCGTTATTTCTCTGCATCCCTGTCCCGTGGCTATCCCCGAAATTTTGTTGAGGATAACCTCCGTTGCCCCTTTTGTAAAAACAACATCCCTGCCTTCAAATTCGTATTCAGTAGTCATCAGCTTGCGATTGGAATCAAATGGAATTTCCCCTTTTCTACACAGCATATGTCTAATTTCACTGATATTAATTCCACATTTCTCAACATAACCCAGAAGACAGGTTTCTGTAGGGTCACCGATATTTTTTCCGTCTTCAACCGAAGAATCATTATTCAAAACCGCATTATAAAACAACATTTTCTGAACCGGATTGGCTATATCTGCTTCCTGGGGCAAAATAACATCACCATCCGCATATATATCCGTAACTGTCATTTTGTTCTGTGTCAGTGTGCCTGTTTTATCGGAACAAATTACCGACACGCAGCCCAGACTTGCCATCGCTTGTTGCCACCCAGATGTCTTTTGCCTTGTCTGCCACCATCTTCCTCGTTCCCATTGACTGCACAATTGTTACTATGGAAGCCAATGCCTCAGGAATTGCTGCCACGGCCAGCGCAACGGCAAACATTATCGATTCCAGCAATGGTTCCCCCTGAACCAAACGTAGGGTAAATACAATCCCACTGATTACCAAAATGAGCAATGCAAGTTTTTTACTAAAATCATCAAGACTTTTCTGTAATGGTGTCTTTCTGTCCCCGGTATTGCTCATCAAAAACGCAATTTTCCCCATTTCTGTTTTCATACCGGTTGCCGTAACCATCACATATGCTCGTCCATAAATAACGAGACTCCCTGAAAAAACCATATTTATCCTGTCTCCGGGCGTTTTTTCTCCCGTAATCACAATGTCCTCTTTTTCAACAGGCGTGGATTCTCCCGTAAGTGAACTCTCATCAACCATAATTGAATAATTCTCAATAATTCTTCCATCTGCCGCAACCATATCACCGGCTTCCAGCAATAACAAATCTCCCGGGACTATCCGTTTTGATTCTATTTCCTCAACACATCCGTTCCTGATAACCTTCGCACGGGGTGACGATAAATCCTTAAGGGAATCGAGTGATTTTTGTGCCCGTACATACTGAATTGTTCCAAGAATGGCATTAAGAATAATTACTGCGAAAATCACAATTGAACTTTCTATGTTTTCTGAAATCATAGATACGATTGCCGCCGCAATCAGTATAATAACCAACATATCCTTGAATTGTTCAAGAAAGATTACTATTACACCTTTTCTGTTACTATCTTCGATTTTATTCTCACCGCATATCTGCAACAGTTGTTCTGCCTCCTTCCCTGTATGCCCGCTGAGACTTCCGTACTGCTCCGCCAGTTCTTCTTTTGTGAGTTGATATGCTTCCTTCATAAGCTGCTCCTTTCTGTACAAAAAAATAAGACCTTTTGTGCACAATTAATGTACACAAAAAGTCTTGTTTAACAAATGTTATCCAGCTCCCGGTCTCCACGACGTCCTGACGAAAGCTGAAACATGCCATGCATGCAACTACTCCCTCTTTGTTATTATTATATTCACATAACGGAAAATATATTACATTTTAGTTGTTGCGTTTACCTGAACCGTTGCAACGATTACACATAGCCCATAATGTACCACCACATCTTGGGCATGGAAGGCCGCCTAATCTACCCTCTCCTTTGCAATCCTCACACTGCTGATATCCTGCGCCTTCTCCGCAACGAACGCAATTCATTTTTCCCTCTCCATGACAAGCCATACATTTTCCGTCGCTTTCAGCAGCATTCAGTCCGGAACCACCACAACTGTCACAGTTCATTTGGCCATTTCCATTGCACAGAGTACAGGTTGTTTTTCCTTCCCCGCTGCATTTTCCACATGTGGTCCATGCATTGCCATCCAAGTAAGTAGTTCCATTACATCCATCACATACTAATAAACCTTTTCCATAACAAAGGTCGCAGGTATCATCTACAACTTCATCTTCTGTGATTTCTGCAACAATTGGTGATTTCTGCAAATCTTTCTCTGATAATGCTTTCTGTATTCCGTTTTTTGCTTCCAGAGCAGTATCCAATAATTCCTGACCGACTTTATCAGCATCTTGGATAGTAACGGTTACGGGCTTAGTATCCTGTAAAAAACCTTCAGAAACAGCAGCTTCTACCATTTCTTTTGCAACCTCATCGAGTTTTTTTCCTTTTGGTTCAAGCTTGCCGTAAGCAGTTTTAGCATCATCGTTTTTACATACGATTTCTATTACATTACCTTCACCGTCTGTCAGAATATCCGCATCCGGGTTGATTGAAATATTAATTCGTGTTGAATACCCGTTATCAGCTGCACTATCCGCCGTTGTCGGTTCATTCTGTGTACCGGGTTCCTGCATTTGTTGTACAGGCTCTGTTGCATCTTCGGCATTTGTGTTCTTCTTTGCACAGGCCGTAAGGTATACAGCTAACATCATAATTATCAATATCAGTGATATTTTACGCTTCATATTATTCCTCCGTTCATTTTTGACTAATCATATGAATTTGTTCCTCATAAATGAAATATATCATATGCTATTTCACAAATCAACATAATGGTGCAAGTTGTTGGAACTTTTTGCACGGCTTCCTACAAGGAAGAAATCAGTAATTAAAATGACAGAAAGTCTTTTGTTGCAATTATTCTTTCTCTTTATATTTGTATGTACTATACATAAATGCCGCATCTTCATCGTTAACATCACAAGCAACAGCCCATATTGGAGCCTTACTTTTAAGATACTTATCTATGCTAATTGATATTTGCTCTCCATCATTCATATCAACACTAATTTGCTCAAGTAATTCAACTCCCTGATAGACATACAGTCTGTAGTTTCCTTTATGCTCTCTGAAATTCAGATATACATTTTTAAAACTAACTGAAGGATAAAACTTCGCTTCTTCTGTAGTGGCGGCATTATCGAAAAATAAAGCCGTATCCGCAGAATCAATTTTCTTTCTTTCATATTCTACCGTTTCAGCTGATTTTATGCCAACCGTTCCGGTCAAATTATATTTTTCAAAAATATATCCACATTTTTGATATTCTTTGTTTTCAGCTGTCTCATTGTCAACAGAATCAAAGATTACCTGAACGAGTAACTCGTGTTTATCACCTTCAATTCCACCAAAATCTGACAAATCAATCTCTTGAGATAAATTTTCCCCAGACAATAGTCTGCCATCATATTCCACAGACTGTTTTATTCCATCAAGGAAAAACAACACATTATATTCCAATTCGTGATTACACATATTTCCTATTCTAAAAGAAGAAATGTCATTCAATGTAACTGAACTTTTCGGCTTAATAAAGCTTCCTTTAGTATCTTGAAGTTTATAGTTCAACGCAATTTCATCACCATATTCAGTGTCATTTTCATCACCATATTTCGTATCATTTTCACTCGGTTGATTGTTATCATTTTTATTAATACAACCGCTACAAACAATCATTACTATAATAACCATAGCGCAAGCTTTAACAAGCTTACTAAACCTTTGTTTCATACAAAAAAACACCCCCACTCCAAGCACTAATAAAACAACACATTTGAATAATATCATCAAAAGAATGTATCCGCCTATTGAGATTTTCATGTGAAATCCATTATCATAAATCACCGGTACACTCGCTATTCCGGTATTCCATTCATTAATCCCATCAAATATTTTGAGATATGCTATCTCCAAAAGACTGGAAACTATTGTTGTTGTTAATATAAAAATAATAATAAGCTTACACTTATTTCTATGTACGGTCTTTATCCCTTTCTTAGTGGTTGCCGGAACTATCATAGTATTTTTTACATCAGCAATACTAAGCATAACTGAAAAAAGTAATACTATAGCAAACAGGAACCATGGTATTTTCTTTGGATTAAGTGCCTCATTATAGTATGAATCAAATACATACTCACAATTTAACTCTTCACATCTGGAATATCTCTCGTAGAGAATAGTTATTGCACCTTTCTTCGCAGAATAATCACGATATTTCTGTCTGTATTTTCTATATTCTTCATCGGAAATATCTGAATTGTTATATCTGTCTTCCATCTCCTTTTCTATAGAAAGCGTTTCAATCATATCATCATATAAATTCTGAACATATTCGCTATTTTCTTTTGTGACCATTCCCTCAAGATTCTTACTTAATTCATACAAGTGTCTTGTTTCTCCACCCTTTTTTACACCATTCAGATTAACAATAAGAATAATCTGGGGAACAAGAAAAAGAATTGCAATACAAAGAACCAATTTCCACGATAGAATTTTCCTTAGTTCATATTTCAAAGAATCAACTCCTTTCTGGGGAATTTATACTTCTTTGTAAAAAATATGCCCAAACCAATACTTATTATTGAACATAAAAGAATTGGAATAAATATCTGGTATAACGCTATCTTTCCAATCGCGAAATATCTCGGTTGTTCAAAATAGAATTTAATGTCCAAAAGTGACAGGAACAGCCATACTTTAAATTTGGAATATATTTCACCGAAGGTTGATGTTGCAACAATATATTTGTTAGTTGTGTCAAAACCACCATTAAATAATCTGTAATAAATCTTTTCAAGTGCATAAAATGTGCATGCAATTATTCCAACTATTGATGACGTCAAAACTGCTTTTCTAATTAACATTGAAGCACCAAGCGTAAGCATCATAAACGTTATAGTTATGACAATATTGGAAAATAATTCTATTAGCATATATTTCCCTACAGTTATCCCGGACGGAGCAAACTCAAAACCTTCAATGTAATATAGCGGAAGACTCAGTTCATTTTTTCCATACCCCAGCAAAATGAATTGTGTCAAAAAGTATGTGACAAAACCTAATAACACCATTGAAATAGATAATAACACTCCCACTGTTACTTTATTTGCGCAAATAAAATCGCCGCCATTCTTTGTTGGATATATCACTATTGAGAGCCTGCTTTTATTTTCAACCTCCACTAATACAATTGCAATAACAATTGCTGCAATGACTGCAGCAATACCGTAATTAGAATTCTTAATCAATAATTCCGCTTCCTTTGTATCTGCAATAATATATTTCTTGTCATAATCCTTATCATAATATTCGGAGGAATAGTTATCCTGTTTTTCAACCTTTTCAATAAATGCTAATCGGTCATCTACCTTACGACATATTTTGTTAATCTCACCTAGAAATGTCCAATCATCACCGATTGTATCGAAATATTCACCCTTCGCCTTAAGTATTTCCAAATTGTAAGATATCCCCTTTTCCGGGTCAGTTATAACAACAAGAGAATCAACATATTTATAATCTTTTTTATAATTTTCAAGTTGAGTACTCGAAACAACCCCTTTATATTCTGACAACAATGTTGCACTATGGCGTGATGTTTTATTTCCATCCAGAATGATTGAAGATATTATTATTGCTAACACTGATATTCCTAATAGAATAAACAATGTTTTCATTACTTTATTAAGTTCATATTTAATCATTTTTCCCCCATACCTTAGTTCAAAGAAAGATAGTATTCTTCAATATTTTTTTGATTTTCGCCGCTTAGAATATCTAATATTTTGCCATTATTGATAAAAATAATATTATCCGCTACTTCTTCTACATCTGAAACAATGTGTGTTGAAAGAATAACTATGGCTTCTTTTCCCATTTCCTTTACTTTCTTTTTAAAGGCAGCACGTTCTTCAACATCAAGACCTACTGTTGGTTCATCCAACAATAAAATTTTGGGGTTACCAAGTAATGCCTGGGCAATTCCTAATCTTTGTTTCATTCCTCCTGAATAAGTTGAAACCTTTTTATCCGCCACATCAGTAAGATTTGTTACCTTCAAAACTTCTTCAATTGATTCAGAAGATGCATCCTTAAGCATGGCCATATACTGAAGAAAATATCGTCCCGTAAAATTATCATAAATCGAAAGATGCTGTGGCAGAAATCCTAATTTAGAATGATATTCTTCAATTGAATCTGATATATCCTTATCATCGCAAAGAATTGTTCCCGAATTTTTCTGTAATACTGTGGCAAGTATATTGAGCAATGTTGTTTTTCCTGCACCATTGGGTCCCAATAATCCATATACGCCATTACTTAGGTCAAGATTAATACCATCCAGCACACACTTATCTTTATAGTATTTGGAAATATCTAACAGCTTGACACTAATCCTCATCATTTATTTCCATCTCCTCCACAATATCTATTGGTTTACTTTCTTTCGTCATCATATTGTAACATGCGAAGTCCCCCTTAACACCTCCGCTGTCAGTAGGATGAGCTAAATAATACTGTTCTGTTTTTTCCTGATTATAGTCTTCATATATAATTCTCCCCTCATCATCCATATAATCTATTATTGTTACATTTGACAGTATTTTTTCACACTGCTTTGTATCCAAATCCATATAACACACATCACTGGAATAGTCCCCTCCAGGTCCTTCGTATGTATACGTTTGATACAATTTCTGAAAGACAATCCCATTTTTATAGAAATAGTAAGTACGTATCGGCATATCAACAACCAGCTTCTCTGCACTTCCATCAAGTTTACTACAATACAATTTATAGTCAGTGCCGCGATAATACAATGTATTGTCATATATATCCGGCATGTCCATTTTTCGTGAAGTAATTTTAGTCTCTTCCCCACTTTGCAAATCAATCATAAACAAGTATTTACTATCATCTGCGTAATATAATTTCCCATCATGAATAACTAAATCATAGTAACGTACAGGACGCTCGGATAAACATTTAACAGCTTTCGTATCACCCATATTCATTGTATACAAGCCATAATCCGTTGAAAAGTATAGCTCGTCATCATATGCCCACAAGCCGCAGATTTGCTCCTTGTCCCTATATATCTGAGTCGCTTTATTATTGTATATATAGTAAATTGCATTCCTATCACTCATACATAATACATACATTTCACCACCGCATACACAGATAGAAATAATATCCATTTTATTCACGCAGTTAATATCCTCATGAATACAGTTTTTCTTTCTGCAAAAAGACGAACTTTCCAGTGTATCAAGAGATATTACCTGATTACACACTTCATTCAAAATGCAATTATCACTTATTCTCTCTATGTCGGTCATCCTCATCTTATTTTGAGTATTCCAATACCCATAATTCTGGTGTTCCATCTTTTCAGCATATACTTCGCTAACTTCACTTGCATCGATCGTCTTATTAATTTTTTTGATGCAAAACGGAATTGTAAGAATTGTACATAAAACAATTCCTATGAATACTTTATATTTTCTAATTAACGTGATAAACATCTCGCTACCGATCCCACCTCATCGTCTACTGTATA
>JAEDHB010000017.1 GCA_016297265.1 Butyrivibrio sp. | reverse complement strand
TTTTTCTCGATTATAATCCAATATGTCTGATATGGGAAGAAAAATTTAGTGAAATATAGATGAGCCAAGAGATTATTTGTATTTTGTTGCAGAAAGTGTGGGTTATGAGATTGCTTATTGCAGACTACAATAAATTTGTTGATTCAGACAATTGTAATCGTAATTGTGCCGGTTACGCAATAGACGCCCTCACAAGTAAACTTGCAGGGCGTCATCTTATTTATTGTTTTGCAGTTTTAATGCTTAACCAAAGTATCTGTCAAGTAATCCCTTGAATGCTTTGCCGTGTCTAGCCTCGTCTCTGGCCATCTCATGAACGGTATCATGGATTGCATCAAGATTCTGTGCTTTTGCACGTTTTGCGAGGTCGGTTTTTCCTTCTGTTGCACCAAATTCCGCATCTACTCTCAATTCAAGATTCTTCTTGGTGCTGTTTGTTACAACCTCTCCAAGTAATTCCGCAAATTTAGCTGCATGCTCAGCCTCTTCGTAAGCAGCTTTTTCATAATACATTCCGATTTCAGGATATCCTTCCCTGAAAGCAACTCTTGCCATTGCAAGATACATACCTACTTCAGTGCACTCTCCATTAAAGTTTGCACGAAGATCATTAATGATATCCTCTGATACGCCCTGAGCAACACCTACAACATGCTCGGATGCCCAAGCTGCATTCTCCTCCTGCTTATTGAATTTTTCCGCAGGAACACCGCATACAGGACAGTTTGCAGGTGGTTCGTCTCCTTCGTGAACATATCCGCATACGCTACATACATATTTTGCCATAATTATATCTCCTTTAAATTTTAATAATAGTAATCATTACTGTTTTAATATAACTTACAAAAATTATTTTGTCAAGCAGTTAATTTGCATTTCCACAATTTGCTTTTTATGTGTTGCCGTACAAAACAAGTTCTATTTACAGCACTTTTCGCAGATTCCGTAAAAATAAGTTGCATGACGCTCAATTTTACCGCCAAAATTCTTGATTGCACTTCCTGAAAATTCTTTTATATAAGGTATGTCCAAATCTATTACGGCAGAACAACTGTTACATATAAAATGATAATGAGGTTCAGGATTGCCGTCAAAATGCTCGTGGCCGTCATTGCCGGGAAATTTGATTGCTTCCCCCAGCTCCACGAGAAGTGAAAGATTGCGATAGACCGTACCTAAGCTTATTCGAGGAAAATCTTTTCGAAGATTTTCGTACACGGTTTCGGCAGTAGGATGGTCCTTGCGGGACATGAGAAAAGACCTGACTGCTTCCCGCTGCCTGCTATGCTTTAATGCTGGTTCGCCCATAAACACCTCCTATGAATAATAGTAACTATTACTAATATATATTGAATTGAATTATATGTCAAGGAATAGTATACTGTACAATATAGAGACTTTTTTGACGAAGAGTAAGAGTATGAAGAAATTATATATTATATTAGTGATGACCGTAACTGTACTGATTTCGGGCTGTTCTGTGAAGAACAGGCCATATACTGCCGATGGAAAATATTTTGATACCTATGTCAAAGTATCCGTGTACGGTGGAAGTCAGGAAATTGTAAATAGCGCAATGGAGCTTTGCGATTACTATGAAAATATTTTCAGTGTGACCAAGCCGGAGGCATTGCTTTATAAGCTGAATAAGACGGGCAGCATGCAGATTGTGACAGAGGAAGATAGACATCTGCACGAGCTGGTCAAAACAGGACTCGATTATTCCCGAGAATTTGACGGCTGTTTTGATATCTCTGTTGAGCCGGTTTCAGTCTTGTGGAAAAAAGCAATAAGTGACTGCAGCCTTCCGGATAATTCACAGATAGCGGATGGACTGGCGCAGGTCGGCTGTGAGAAAATAGAAGTAACGGACGATGAAATCCGACTTAACGGGGCACGGCTGGATTTGGGCTCCCTGGCGAAGGGATATGTCGCCGACAGAATCAAGGAGTATCTTGAATCCAGGGGCGTGGTAAGCGGAATAATCAATCTGGGTGGCAATATTTTGTGCCTTGGCAAAAAGTCAGACGGAAGCGATTTCAAAATAGGAATTAAAAAGCCGTTCGGTAAAGACCAGGATGTAATGGTGACGCTTAAAATTGACGATATGTCAGTTGTTACCACCGGAATATACGAGCGGTATTTTATGGAGAAGGGAGAACTGTATCATCACATAATTGATGTTCGGACAGGCTTTCCCTGCAAAAATAATCTCTATTCCGTCACAATTATTTCGCCGGATTCAACCCAATGCGACTGCCTTAGCACGGCATGTTTTATTATGGGAAAAGAAAAAGCACTCGAATATATCAACAAAACAGAGAATACCTATGCAATAATTATTGATGAAAATATGAACATATACTACTCGAACGGCGCACAGAATTTTGTGGTTCAATAACTGGGAGGTACGGATGAGCAAAAACATCACAGCAAGTATTAATAAATGCATTGAGGCATCCAAAACAATAGAAAATTCAGGTATTATTGCGGACAGATTAAATACCGGATTTTCGGAGCAGGTAAAATACGAAATGCTCAAGTTCCTGTCCTGCCTGACGACGGCGGATGAAAATTTTGATACCCGAAATATTGAGTATATTAAGGAAAAACTCGGAATGTCTGCCAGCGAAGGGATGTTAAAGGCAATAGCACAGAGTGAACATGTTTTGTCGGAGGAATATCTGAGTAAACCGTCCTTTTCCTTCAAATATTTTGTCCTTGCAGATGTCAATGGTAAAGTGAAGGATGGAGTTAGACATGCGGTGTTGTTTATCAATACCTTCAGATTGTTGGGGCAGGGCTATATTGCCTGCAACGATATCACCTCGGACAGGGAGATTAAGCTTTTGACGGAATATATTGGAATGATGGAAAGCTATGCCAAGGAATATGGTTTGCTTAGTCCGAAGGGCAGTGTCAAGGAAAGTGAAGTGCAGGAAAAGAGCCTCGAGGAGGCGTTGGAGGAATTGAACGACCTGACAGGCCTTGAAACTGTTAAGGCGGATGTCAACAGCCTTGTCAATCTCATGCAGGTTCAGAAACTTAGAAAAGAGCATGGAATGAAACAACCCAATGTGTCAAAGCATCTTGTTTTTGCCGGTAATCCGGGCACGGGTAAAACAACTGTGGCAAGAATGCTGGCGGGAATATATCATTCGATGGGCGCACTATCCAAAGGACATCTGGTCGAAGTGGACCGCTCCGGTCTTGTGAGCGGCTTTATCGGGCAGACTGCAACCAGGGTGATGGAAGTGGTTGAATCAGCCATGGGTGGAATCCTTTTTATTGACGAGGCATACACGCTGACTGCCAACAAGGGCGAAGGCGATTTTGGTCAGGAGGCGGTGGATACCCTTCTTAAAGCGATGGAGGACAATAGGGATAATCTTGTTATTATTGTCGCAGGTTATACTGACCTTATGGAAGAGTTTCTGGATTCTAATCCGGGCTTGCGTTCAAGATTTAACAAGTTCATTAAATTTGAGGACTATACTCCGGCACAACTTTTGGATATAACAAAGAGTCTTGCAAAGCGTCAGGATTATTGCTTTACGGAAGAAGCAAAAATGAAAATACTCAAGTATTTTGAACAAAGATGCGCCGACAAAGAGGAGAATTTTGCCAATGCCAGGGAAGCACGAAATTATTTTGAAAGAGCGGTTGCAAAACAGGCAGGAAGAATAGTTAAGATGAGCAATGTTGATGAAAAAACATTGATGACAATAGAGGCAGAAGATTTGGATTGATGAATTTTTTGTGAAACACTTTATTTTTGCTGATAAATATGTTATAAGTATATGGCAGACCTAGAAAAAAATTGGAGGATATGTAATGAGAAAGAAATTGTTTGCAATTTCACTTGTGACAATTGCAGTATTAGCTACAGTCACAGGTTGCAAGAAGGATAAAAATACAACAGATAATTCTACGGATGAGACAACAGGAGTTGCTGCTTCAGAGGATGAAAGCAGGGAAGAACCATACAAATATACAGAGAAGCTTGCGGATTATTCCGGGTATGTTACCCTTGGAGATTATACGGGTCTTACGGTTGAAGTTGACAATGAGAGGGTAACCGACAAGCAGCTTAAGGACAATATCCAGACAATTCTTGATAATAATCCGAACTATGAGAAGATAACCAACAGAAAGGTTAAGGATGGAGATACAATCCATTTGCAGTATACAGGATATCTTAACGATAAGAAGATTGATAAGGCTACTACCGGAGAAGCGGGAACGGATTATACAATCGGAACCAATTACATTAAGAGCCTTAATGATCAGCTGATTGGACTTGAGTGCGGTAAGGATTATGATCTTGATTGCAAATTCCCTGATGATTACGATGATGAAGAACTTAAGGGACAGGTAGTTTTGTTCAAGGTAAAAGTTGATTATATACAGGGTAAGGAAATTGAACAGAAGTGGACTGATGATTTTGTAAAGACTTACTCCTCCGGACAGTATTCAACCACCGCAGAATTTGAAGAATATATGAAAGAAAAGCTTCTCGCCCAGAATAAGGAAAATCAGTTATCTTCATATCAGTCACAGATTATTAAAGATATAATGGACAAATGCGAATTCAAGGATTTGCCACAGGATAAGATTGATGAAGCATACGATTCTATTTTTGAGTATTACGACGGAACCTACAAGAGCATGGCTGAACAGTATGGAATGGAATATGAGGAGCTTCTCAAAGCATCAGGTTCAAGCCTTGAGGATCTTAAAAAGAGCTGTCGCGAGCAGGCTGAACTTCAGGTAAAATATGTTATTATGACATGTGCGATTGCCAAGAAACAGAATATTTCCGTTTCACAGAGTGATTATGATACCAATGTAGGAAAATACATTGAACAGACCGGACTTGAAATGTCCAAGAAGGAATTTGTTGAGAAGTACGGCGAGGCATATCTTTTGGAGACATTTACTTCTGATAAGGTTGCTGCCTTCCTTTATGAGAATAACAATATGAAAATTAAAGAATAATTGACTAAAGCTCCGCAAAGCTGCGGAGCTAGTCTTGACAATGGAGGTTAATGGGGCTTTGAATAATTTGCAGGAAGAATTAGAAGTATATAAAACTGTTGCGGCTATGTCGGGGGACATTCTGTACAAATATGATATTGCAAAGGACACTATATCTTTCTATTCGGGCATGGGAAATGCTGCCAGATACGGAACTGTGATTAATAATTATTCCCAGGTGCTTCACAGACATGGGGATAATTCTAATGAATCCGGTCCGCGTAATTTTATTCACTTGTTAAAGCATCCGGATAACGGGTATTTTGAATGCGAGACGCGCCTTCCGGGAATTGCACAGATTCCGAAGTGGTTCAGCATTATCGGTAAACCGGAGTATGATGACAATAACGAGCCTGTTTATGTTGTGGGAAAGATGACGGATATCGATTTTAAGAAAAATATCTATTCACCTACGACAGGGGATTATGATTTTACGGACCCACTGACAGGACTTTTGAATAAGAGCGGTGTCAAAAACAAGCTTGCGGCAATATGTAGCAAAATCAACGGAGAAGAGGCATGCTTTCTTAACCTGATAATCAATGGTTTGAAAAGCGATGAGGACACCGTCAATGTTGCCCAGTGCTTAAAGAGAGTATTTCCTTTTGATGTTGAAATTGGCAGGAATAAGCAGAACCAGTTCTATATTGTGTATTTCGGAGCCAATATGGGTGAGGCCTTCCTATCCAAGCTGGACTCATTAATTGAAAAAATTCACGCTGTTACCGTTGAGGACATTCGCATCAGCGGAGGAGTTTATGTTGGACCATTTGTTTCCGGAGAGGAATATGAGATTAGAGAAAGAGCCCATATGGCGATGATGGCATCAAGGCTCAATAATACTGAAGAGATTAATACATATTCTGCGGATATAGCAAAGATTACATCCACAGGTAAGGATTTGGCCGCGGATGAGGAGTTTTCAGATGCAGAATTTGACAACAACCTCGTGGAGCGAACTCTTGACATTATGTATCACAGCGGTAATGTCGAGGAGGCAATCACACATATATTTACAAGTGTAGGAAAAAAATACAACATTGACAGAATCATTGTTACCGAGGGTGATAATGTTGAAAAAGATGTCATTATTCTCTACACCTGGGAGAGCGATAGCGTCAAATACCTTGAAGGTATGGATATGCACAAGATTATTCCGGACTATGATTACTATAACAGGCTTTTTAAGAGACATGATCTTATTGTATGCGAAGATATCGAGACTACGGAAATGCCAAGTGACCTTAAGGCGAGAATGATGACAGTGGGTCTTAAGTCCATAATACATTGCGCATATACCGACAATCATAAGAAATACGGTAGTGTCGGCTTTGAAAACTATGGCACAAAACATAAGTGGACTGACAAGGAAATCAGAACGGTAAAACTTATTACAAGACTCATTACCGTATGTCTGCTCAACGCCAGATCTTATGAAGAAATGCTGATTGATAAGGAAGCCTTTGAGACAAGGGATTCGCTTACCGGTTTGTACAAATATGAGACCTTCCTTGCGGAGGCAAAGAACTATGTGAATAAGAATAAGGGTCAGAGACTGGCAATTATGTATACGGGAATGAAGAATTTCCTCGCGGTCAATTCGAGATTCGGATATGATGCCGGTGACAATCTTCTCACGGCATTTGCAAATCTTATGACGAATGAGCAACGTTTTATCATGGGAAGCCGTATTAATGCCGACAACTATGTTTTCCTGGTAAAAGCATTTGACACCAGGGGCAATCTTGTCTCTGCATCAACAGTCAACAGACTCAGTGAAGCTCTGTTTAATCAGGTGGGAACCGACTATTCCGGAGTGGATATATCGGTTACAGCAGGAATTTCACTGCTTGATGATGATGAACCGATGAAAAACCATGTCAAATCAGCCTTTGAAGCAAGAGGCCGCGCATATAATGAGGGCCTTGATGCGTTGACATTATAGGATATTAATTCAGCGGTTTTTGTCAGCCTGCGGAGGTATATTTTTATGATTTTAGCGATTGATATCGGCAATACAAGTCTTGAAATGGGCTGTGTTGATAATGATGAGATTCTTTTCCATGAGAGAATTGGTACTGATTTACGAAAAACAGAATTGGAATATACCATAGCATTTAAGGGGATTCTCAATTTATTCAGCGTAAATCTGAATGCTGTTGAAGGCGTAATTATGTCTTCCGTAGTGCCTTCTCTTACCAATACAATTGAAACGGCCATAGAAAAACTTACCGGGAAAAAAGCAATGATTGTGGGACCGGGCGTCAAGACAGGGCTTAATATTCTGTTGGACAATCCGACGGATATGGGAGCGGACCTGGTTGCCAATGCGGTTGCGGGGATTGCCGAGTATGGTTTTCCTTTGATTATTGTGGATATGGGAACTGCGACAACTATTGAAGTGGTGGATAGAAAAGGAAACTATATTGGAGGAGCGGTTATGCCGGGCTTTAATTCATCCTTTTATTCCCTGATAAGAAGTGCTGCCAGACTTCCTAATATTGAGCCTGAGGCTCCGGGAAAAACCATCGGTAAAAATACCATCGACTGCATGAAGAGTGGCATTGTATATGGTAATGCTTCCATGGTGGACGGAATGATAGACAGAATCGAAAAAGAACTTGGATATGGTGTCAAAATTGTGGCTACCGGAGGAATGGCGAAGACCTTGGTTTCGGTATGCAAACACGACATTTTGCTTGACCAGGAGCTTCTTATGAAGGGGTTGAACATCATATACAAAAAAAATGCAGAGAAAAAAGCCTAAAATTAGGCATAAAATGGCAATTTTTCTTGACAAAAAGCCACAAAATATGTATATATAATAGTGTGGGTATGCGGATAATATCTGCAGGTACCAAATGTATATGTATTTTTAGGAGGAGTTAATTCATGAACAAGACAGAATTAATCGCAGCAATTGCTGAAAAATCAGAAATCTCTAAGAAAGACGCAGAGAAAGCACTCAAAGCTTTCACAGATGTTGTAGCAGAAGAACTTAAGAAGGGTGAGAAAATCGCTTTAGTTGGTTTCGGTACATTCGAAGTAGCTGAAAGAGCTGCAAGAGAGGGACGTAACCCAGCTACAGGTAAGAAGATTAAGATTGCTGCTTCAAAGACACCTAAATTCAAAGCAGGTAAAGCTTTAAAAGACAGCCTTAACTAATCTTTGAATAATCTGTTTATAATGATTATTAAGCCTCTTACTTTGGTAAGGGGCTTTTATCATAGTATTAAGGAGTAAAAATATGAGACTTGACAAATATCTTAAGGTTTCAAGACTTATTAAGAGAAGAACCGTTGCCAATGAGGCCTGCGATGCCGGAAGAGTAATGATTAATGATAAGGTGGCAAAGGCTTCAACTGATGTCAAAATCGGCGATGTAATTGAAATCGGGTTTGGCATAAAGACTGTGAGGGTTGAAGTTACGGAGATTGTGGACAGCACCAAAAAGGAAGATGCAAAAGACATGTTCAAGTATTTGTAATAAACCGCCGTCCTGCTGCATATATTTTAGCAGGAGGGATAAACATGGAAGGACATGGAATCAATTTATTCAACAGAAATACAGGAACGATAACCGGCGTAAAAGACTGTGTATCCTTTGATCTTAAGACAATTCTTCTCGAAACCGAATGCGGGATGTTATTGATTAAGGGGCAGGATTTGCATGTGAACAAGCTTTTGGTTGAAAAAGGAGAGGTCGATATCTCGGGAACCATTGATTCACTATCATATTCAGAGATTGCAAACTATGCCAAAAAAAATGAATCCTTCATATCAAGGATTTTTAAATAATGGCGCCGATGGTCGGACAACAGATACGGGATTTGCTGCTCTTTGTACTTCTTGGGACGGTAGCAGGTTTTCTGTATGATATGCTGAGAATACTAAGACGGGCGATAAATCATAATATTGTTGCCGTATCCGTGGAAGATATCCTCTATATGCTGGTGCTGGCTTTTTCGCTTTGCTTTTTCTTTGAAAAAAGCAACGAGGGCGCTCCGAGATTATATCTGCTTCTGGCAATTATCTTCGGCTGGCTGCTGTGGCAGAGGCTGATTGGAAGACATATTGTGCCTTTTTTTGCAAAAATTTTGAAAAAAACAACACTTTTATTGACAAACCTGTTGAAATATATAGGAAAATCCGTTAAAATAAGAAAGAGATTTAAAACTTAAATCACAATATAACCAGGGGTGGTAATGTTGAGAAAAAGAAGACGTAGAGATCGCAAGCCTACCAATATATTTGTAGGTCTGGCAATCATCTGTGTCGTTGTGGGAATTGCTATTGTTCTGGGTGGTAAAGCCAAAACAATTAAAGCAAATGATTCCAAGGCACAGAAGGAAATTGATGAGATTAATAAGAAAATAGAATATGAGAAGCGTCGTTCGGAAGAACTTGATGAATACGGCAAATATGTTAATACAATTCCTTATGTGGAGGAAGTTGCAAGAGATGTATTCGGACTTGTATATCCTGACGAGAAGCTTGTTGTACCAAATGAGAATTAGAACCTTGTTCAGTATTGGATGGCAGGGTTCTTTTTTTGTGAAAAAATATGGCACTGCACAATATCCTTTTGTGGACTGTTTTCGACAGATTATTCCCTGCCACTGTTATATAATTCCTTTTTAGATAATTCCATTGGGAGGGAGATATGGACAAATTGATATGTTCAAAGGAACGTTTGACGGAAACGGCAAAAGCCTTACGCAGGATGAATGAAATATATGAGGAAGGTGATGCGAAGCTTTTCGGCATTCAATTTGGAGACCTGGCAAATATACTTGAGGAAGCCATCTGCGAGGAGGAGATACCCGTTCCCTATAAAAGATTTTGCCACAGTTTTAGCGGCATCGGGATTAATGTTGAGGCTTTTCATATAAAATATGACAGTGAGGGCAGGATTTTTTTTACCATGCTTGTAGCCTCGAACAGGAAAAGGTCGGTAAAGGTTGCTGATATTACAGAGCTTCTGTCCACTGTTCTTCAGCGGGAAATGAAACCGGTACCGGGCAGCCGCAGCGTTATTACCAGATATCCTGTGGAGATTGTTTTTGCGGATGCTCCGAAGTATTTTACCCTCTTTGGACAGGCTGGGCGGAGCGGCATGGAAAACAGTGTGTCCGGGGATTGCTTTTCCTTTCTTGAATACATAGGCGGGAAAGCATATCTGAGTCTGGCGGACGGAATGGGGATGGGTGTAAAGGCAAGCAATCAGAGTAAGAAGATTATTGAGCTTTTTGAACAGTATCTGCAGGCAGGTTTTTCGGCGGAAACCTCGCTGAAATCCATTAATTCGGCATATTCCTTTATGAACAGGGATGAGTCCGTGGCAATGGACTGTGTGGAGGTTGATTTGTATTCCGGCACGCTCAAAATAATAAAGCAGGGCGGGACTACTTCCTTTATCAAGAGGAGGGGAAATGTCACGGAAATTGTTCCCTCATCTCTGCCTTTGGGAATAATATATGAGGCCAAACCGGACATAAAGTATATCGAGGATGTGGACGGCAGCTATATTATCCTGGTGAGTGACGGCGTTGTCGATGCTTTGCCGTTTGCGGATAAGGAGGGACGGATGTGCAAAATACTGGAGTCGATTAGTGCGGCGAATCCTTCTGCATTTGCGGCGAAAATACTGGAAGAGGTACTGGGCTTTTGTGAGGATGAGAGAAGGGATGATATGACCGTTCTGGTGCTGGGAATATGGCGATATTCATAAAAAAGTATTGACTTATTTTGAACAGCAATATTAAATTAGAGTTGATGAAGACGAAAATTATTAACTATATAAATAAATACGGAATGTTGAATGGGTGCGGCAGTATAGTTATGGGACTATCCGGCGGCGCCGATTCAGTGTGCCTTCTTCTGATTTTTGATGAACTGTGCAGGCATAAAAATATCGCGCTTACGGCGGTTCATATCCATCATGGTATTCGAGGACAGGAGGCGGACCGGGATATGGCTTTTTGCGAGGATTTGTGCCGACGAAGGGGAATTGCTTTTGAATGCTTCGGTTATGATGTGCCAAAATATGCCGCAGAGAACGGGCTTACCTGCGAGGAGGCAGGGCGGAAGCTTCGTTATATGGCCTTCAAGGAGGTTGCATCAGGCTTTGACAATGCGAGAATAGCTGTGGCGCATCATATGGATGACAGGGCGGAAACGGTTATTTTCAATATGTGCAGGGGCAGTTCGCTTAAGGGAATAAGAGGCATTCTGCCTGTCAATGATAATATTATCAGGCCGTTGCTCTGTTGCAGCAAGGTGGAGATTCTTGATTTCCTTGCGGAGGAAAAGCAGGATTACTGCAGGGATAATACCAATTTTGAGAACGATTATTCAAGAAACCGAATCAGGAATATTATTTTGCCGGAGTTAGTGCAGGATATCAATTCCGGTTCAGTGAAAAATATTGTAGCAATGTCGGAGGATGTTGCGGAAGCAGAGGATTTCCTTGAAAAAACCACGAATGGGCTTATGGACACACATGCGTGCCGCACGGACAGAGGGATTCTTTTGACGGGATTGGACGAAATGGAACCGTATATGGCGAAGAGGCTCATTATGAAATGCTTTGAAAGCCTTACGGACAGCCTTAAGGATTTCGGAAGACAGCATGTGGAGAAAGCTTATGAGCTTGCGTCAAAGAAGGACAGCCGGCCGAGTGAGATAAGAAACGGACTCTATGCAAGCTGCAATCAGGACGGTTTGTATATCTATATCAATTCCGGACAAAGTACTATGGAATCCTACGATGTTATCATTTCGGAGAAGGGAATTACCAGGGTTGCCGGTTTTTCCTTTGAAGTGATTGAGCGCTCCCCAGATAAAAAAATATCGAATGAAGTCTATACTAAACTATTTGATTATGATAAAATAAAGTTTAGTATGCAAATCAGAGGACGCAGGGAAGGCGACTTTTTTGCATTGGATAAAAGCGGACATCACAAGAAGTTAAAACAATATTTTGTTGATGAGAAGGTTCCGGAAAGACAAAGAGATTTCATTCCGCTTTTGGCGGAGGGTAATCATATTCTGTGGATACCGGGCGGCAGAATCAGTGCAGAATATATGATTACGGATGAAACGCAAAGGGTTTTGCGGGTTAGTTATGAAGGAGAACAGACATGGAACGTGTAGAAGTTTTGTTGGATGAAGCAACGGTTAATAAGAGAATTGCAGATATTGGAGCGCAGATTTCAAAGGATTTTGAGGGCCGGGAGGTTCATCTTATCTGTGTGTTAAAGGGCGGTGCACCGTTTATGTGTGAACTCGCCAAGAGAATAACACTTCCAAAGGTATCCCTCGACTTTATGTCGGTTTCCAGCTACGGAAGCGGTACAAAATCCTCAGGTGTGGTCAAAATAGTAAAGGATCTCGATGAGGAACTTGAGGGCAAGAATGTCATTGTTATTGAAGACATCATTGATTCAGGACGCACTCTCAGTTATTTGATGGAAATATTCAGACAGAGACATCCGGCCGATCTGAAATTGTGTACTCTTCTTGATAAACCTGAGGGAAGAGTTGTGGATGATGTTACGGTGGACTATGTGGGCTTTGAAGTCCCTGACGAATTTGTTGTGGGATATGGGCTTGACTACGATCAGAAATACAGAAATCTTCCATATATCGGAGTAGTAAAATTCGATTAGTTTGGTGAATATATTTTAGCAGGAGGATAATTATTTGGAGACAAAAAAACAAAAAGGAAACGGACTGATATTCTATCTGATAATAATTGCTACGGTTTTCGTTGTTATTTTCGCAATCAGAAATAATCTGGCCAATAAGGGTGTGTATACCTATGAGGGTTTTTTGGAGGATTTGAAGGAAGGCAAGGTTGCTGAGGTTGTAATCACCCAGAACAGGGAAGTGCCTACAGGTAGTCTCAAGGTGTATCTGCTTTTTGAAGATAAGGCAAAGACGGTATACTGCACTGATATCAGCAAGGTTGAGAATGAAATTATTGAATATAACTTGAAAGCAACTAACAAAGTGGCTTATTCAATGGGAGATGTTGTGAGGGAAAGTGTTTTTCTCACTACAATACTTCCTGTATTAATTGTGGGATTGCTGGTTATTTTCTTATTCCTTCTTATGAACAGACAGGCAGGCGGCGGCAGCTCAAGCGGTTCCAAGATGATGAATTTCGGAAAGAGTCGTGCGAAGATGCTGGCACCGGGACAGGGCAGCGTTAAATTTGATCAGGTTGCCGGGCTTGCGGAAGAGAAGGAAGAACTGGATGAAATAGTTGATTTCCTTAAGAATCCAAAAAAATATGTAGAACTGGGAGCCAGAATTCCTAAGGGCGTTATCCTTGTAGGCCCTCCGGGAACAGGTAAAACCCTGCTGGCAAAAGCAGTGGCAGGCGAAGCCGGTGTTCCTTTCTTTAGTATTTCAGGTTCCGACTTCGTGGAAATGTTCGTCGGCGTCGGTGCGTCCCGAGTTAGGGATTTATTTGAAGATGCCAAGAAAAATGCGCCATGCATCATATTTATCGATGAAATTGATGCTGTTGCAAGACGTCGTGGTACCGGTATGGGCGGCGGCCATGATGAGAGGGAACAGACCCTCAACCAGATGTTAGTTGAAATGGACGGATTCGGAGTTAATTCCGGAATCATCGTAATGGCAGCTACAAACCGTGCAGATATTCTTGACCCGGCTATTTTGAGACCGGGACGATTTGACAGAAAGATTGCCGTAGGAAGACCTGATGTCAAGGGACGTAGAGAGATTCTCAATGTTCATGTCAAGTCGAAACCTATTGGGGATGATGTGGACCTTGATGTGGTTGCGCAGACTACCGCAGGATTTACGGGAGCTGATCTTGAAAACCTTATGAACGAGTCGGCAATCATTGCGGCAAAACAGGAACGTCCGTATATTGTGCAGGCGGATATTGAAAAAGCGTTTGTCAAAGTTGGTATGGGAACTGAGAAGAAAAGCAGAGTTGTTTCCGATAAAGAAAAGAAAATAACAGCATATCACGAAGCAGGTCATGCCATTCTTTTCCATGTACTTCCTGATGTGGGACCGGTCCATACAATTTCAATTATTCCGACCGGAGTGGGCGCGGCCGGTTATACAATGCCGCTTCCTGAGAAGGATATCATGTTCTACACCAAGGGCAGAATGCTTCAGGATATCATGGTTGGACTTGGCGGTCGTATTGCCGAGGAACTTGTTTTTGATGATGTAACCACAGGAGCTTCGCAGGATATTAAACAATGTACTGCCCAGGCAAAAGCAATGATAACCAAATACGGTTTTTCTGATAAGGTTGGTCTTGTCAATTATGACAATGACGAAGATGAGGTATTTATTGGACGTGACCTTGCGCATACAAGAAGCTACAGCGAAAATATTGCGGCAACCATTGACGCAGAGGTTAAGGAAATAATTGACGAATGTTATGCAAAAGCGAAGGATATAATTATCGAGAACAGAAGTGTTCTTGACTCCTGTGCAGCACTCCTTATAGAGAAAGAAAAGATTACAAGAGAAGAGTTTGAGGCTCTTTTTGTATAGATTGCACAAAAAATATAGGCAAATTTGTACAAGTTTGTGCACACTTATTTTTGTGTTCTGCTATACTAACATTGTAACCCCCAATACATTATATAGTTTTATTACACCCCATAAGAAACAAAATACCTTCTCCAAAAAGAACAGCTGTCGGAAGCTGTTCTTTTTACTTTTTACGGATATTTATTAGTCTCATAAAGTCGTATTTGATTGACATTGAGAGCGAAATAAGCTATCTTTAATTTGGTATATTTTTACAGAGCAAAATAGTTCGAAAGGAATCCGCCATATGGAAATCAAAAAACGGTTCGAAGAACTTCCAATATATGAGAAAAACTGGTTGTACCTGACCAATATGAGACCTGTGCTGAATTCAAGAGCACTTTTTCATGATGCAACTGAGGACTATCTCATTCCGTGTGAACCTGAGAAAAACAGCGAGTTAACAATCAGGTTCAGAACCCTCAAGTACAATGTTGAGCAGGTGAATGTAATTATCGACGGAATTGCCCATACAATGAGCAGAACGGAGAGGGATGAGAAATTCGATTATTATTCCTACACATTTAACATCGGTGAATCCGCCGTCAGATATTATTTTGAAGTAAAATCCGGCAATACGGTTGTATATTACAGCCAGCTGGGGGCAAGAACGGATATCAATCAGGATTATAACTTCGTCATTTATCCGGGATTTAAGACTCCTGACTGGATGAAGGGTATTGTTATATACCAGATTTATGTGGACAGATTTTTTAACGGCGACTTGAGCAATGATGTTGTTGACAATGAATATTCCTATATCGGTGACTATGTAAAAAGAGTGGAGAACTGGAATAAATATCCTGCAACCATGGGTGTCAGGGAGTTTTACGGCGGAGATTTAAGCGGCGTAATCCAGAAGCTTGACTATCTCCACGATTTGGGAATTCAGTGTATTTATTTTAATCCGCTGTTTGTATCTCCATCAAATCACAAATATGATATTCAGGATTACGATTATATTGACCCACACTTGGGCGTTATTGTTGAGGACGGCGGCGAGCCGCTTCCATACGGCAATATGGACAATAGTCAGGCCACCAAGTATATCAACAGAGTTACCAACCTTAAGAATCTTGAGGCAAGTAATGCTCTCTTTGCAAAGCTTGTTGAGGAAGCTCACAAGAGAGATATTAAAGTAATAATCGACGGTGTATTCAACCACTGCGGTTCGTTTAATAAATGGCTTGACAGGGAAAGAATTTACGAAAACAGCAACGATTTTGCCAAGGGAGCTTTTGTTGATGCGGAAAGTCCTTACAGAGATTTCTTCCAGTTTAACAATCCTTACGGCTGGCCATACAACGGAAGTTATAACGGCTGGTGGGGACATGACACTCTTCCTAAGCTTAATTACGAGGGCTCACAGACTCTTGAGGAGTACATTCTGAACATTGGTAAAAAATGGGTTTCACCACCGTACAATGCGGACGGATGGAGACTTGATGTTGCTGCTGATTTGGGATGTACGGAGGAATATAATCATTCGTTCTGGCGCAAATTCAGGGATTCCGTCAAAGAGGCTAATCCGGAAGCGGTTATTCTTGCTGAACACTACGGCGACTGTCATTCGTGGCTTTGCGGTGACCAGTGGGATACAATTATGAACTACGACGCCTTTATGGAGCCATTGACATGGTTCCTTACAGGAATGGAAAAACACAGTGATTCCTTTGAACAACACAAAATAGGTAATCCGGCATTCTTTTTTGATGCAATGAGACACAATATGTCAAGAATGGGCGGTGCACCAACACGAATCGCCATGAATGAATTGTCAAATCATGACCATTCGCGTTTCCTTACAAGAACTAATCAGACTGTCGGTCGAACAGAATCACGAGGACCGAAAGCAGCTGAAGACAATATCCGGAAATCAGTATTCAAGGAAGCGGTCATTGTTCAGATGACATGGCCGGGAGCACCTACTGTATATTATGGTGATGAGGCCGGCGTATGCGGATGGACAGATCCGGACAACAGGCGTACCTATCCTTGGGGCAATGAGGACATGGATTTGGTTAATTTTCATCGAGACATTATCAAAATCCACCGTGATAACGAGGCACTTGTCAGGGGCTCATTCAAGAGTCTGTACGGCGAATATAACCTTATCGCGTATTGCCGTTTTACAAGAAACAACAGAGCAATCACGGTCCTCAATAACAATGACTATGAAAAAACAGTTGTTCTTGAGGCATGGGAGTGCGGAGCGCTTAACGGAAGCAATATGACTCAGGTCATTCAGAGCTACGAGGAAGGATATTCTCTGGAAAGGATTGATTATCCTGTTGTCAACGGCAAAATAACAATAAATGTTCCTGCGAGAGCGGCAATTGTACTTGTTCAATAATACTTGAAAAATACATCAATAATTTGGTATAATAAGGCTTATGGAACAGTTAAAAGAATTAACAAAGAGACTGATTGCCAACAGCTTTAAGGATATGCTGCTTCAGTATTCTTTTGAAAAAATAACAATAAAAATGATAACGGACCATGCTAATGTTATCAGACCGACATTCTACAACCATTTCCATGACAAATATGAGCTTATGGAATGGCTTCTGACAGTGGAGGTTTTGCAGAAGGCAAAGGAATGTATAGATAACAACCTGGATGATGAAGCGGTAAAATGCATTTTTGAAGGCTTTTATCAGGACAGGGAATACTACAGGAAGGCATTTGAGGTTACGGGACAGAACGGGTTTGAAGAGACGCTGTTCAAAGGGCTCTCGGATTTCTTTGCCGTGTGGTACATGAGAACGCATGAATCCGGGGATAAGGCAAAGTTGATTTCTGATTACTATGCAGCGGGCATAATAATTGTTATCAAATACATGCTATTTGATGCATCGGAGGGAACCTCTGTGGAAGATGTGATTTCCTTCTATCAGAATCTGGTTGCCCATAATATTTATAAGGATTGAATTAATGTAAGAGACAAGACATCTGTTTGTGATAATAAGCAGGGCCTTGTCTTTTTTTGCTATTTCATGGGGAAAACGCAGATATACATTTTGCCGTGTTTTGTATATTTCAAATACATTTTGCACGATTTGTAGTCGCAAAATACATATTACGGGGTTTGTATATGGAATTATTTTCATACCGTTTGTACAATAGTCTAGGATTTGGATAAATAACGAAAGGTAAATTTATGGACACAGCTTTAATTATTTTAGTTGGATTCGGTCTGGCATTTGACGTTTTTGCCATAGCAGTTTCACAGGGATCTGTTCTTGGAAATGTTAAGGCAAGAGGAATTGTTCTGATGTGCCTCATGGTTGTGGCATGGCAGATTTTAGCATTGTTAATTGGATATGGAATAGCACAGATTCCGAATGTTGATGAGAAAACAATAGAAGTAAAGCGCGTATGGGGAATACTTGCGGGAATACTATTCATTATTCTTGGCGGTATCAAGGTTATGCTGATTCACTACCGCAAGGCAATACCTGAGGTATTGTCCGACATAGATTTTAAGAAAACCTGTGGAATTGCATCATCTACAAGTATTTATACAATTTTTGCAGGATTCGGATGCGGATTGTTGGAACATAAGCTTTTGTCACTGGCAATTATGATTTGCTGCATTACGGTATTTATTGTAATACTCGGAGTGTTTGTCGGATATCGCAACGGAGAACTCGACAAGAGATTCTACTGGGCCGGAGGCATTATTCTGATTGTGGCGGGAGGCCTTACAATCGTTAGTAATATTGGTTCAATACTGATTGGCTAGGAAGATTTTTATGATTAGATTTTTTCAAAAGGTGGCAGCAAAAATTGGCAGAGGATTATTAACAGCATATGTATATATTGCTTTTCACCCATCCGTAAAATATGTTGACAAGACAATGAAGAAGCGCAAGGGCAGGGAACCTGTGATTCTGGTGGGCAACCATACAAGCCATAATGACGGACTGCTTACAACAGTGATTTTTTCAAGATTCAAGGGATGCATACTGGTTGCGAAGGACTGGTATGAGAAACCACAATTCAACTGGTTCCTCAAACACAACAGATGCATACCGATTGACAGATTTGGTCTTGACACCGCATGGCTCAAATTTGCCAGGGAGGCAATGGATAAAAAGGAATCCGTAATAGTATATCCTGAGGGCAAGACCCGTAAGGAGTTTGAACCGGATGAATTCAAGCCGGGATTTGTAATGCTTTCGATTATGACGGGTGCAAAGGTGGTTCCGTATGCGGTTGATGGTACATATAAGTTTTTTGGAAGACAGAGAGTAATAGTCGGGGAACCGATGGAACTTACTGCGGAAGGAAAGGGTCTCAGACCTGATTACCTCAAGGCAGAGAGCGAACGGTTCAGACAGGAAGTAATCGAATTAAGAAAAAAGATGTGCAAAGGAGAAAGACAATGATATTCAATAAATTATTAGAGATTTTTTCAAACGTGATTCCGGAGGTTGATCAGTCGGAAATCAGCAAGGACAGTACTTTGTTGGAGGATTTGGGACTTAACTCTCTTACAATGATGCTTTTGGCAGTGTCTATTGAGGACGAATATGGTGTGAGCTTCGATGCGGATGCAAAGCTTGATACTGTTCAGGACGTAATTGATTTCATCAGCGCCAAAACAGGACTCGAATAGGCTGACATATAGTTAGGAGCGATATTATGGGAAAAAATGCACTTGTACTTGAAGGCGGCGCATTCAGAGGAGTGTTTACTTCCGGTGTGCTGGATGTACTAATGGAAAACAACATAGAGTGGGATTATATTGTAGGTGTATCTGCAGGTGCTGGAAACGGAATGGGATATATATCAAATCAGGTGGGCAGAACCCGTAATGTGATTAAGCCAAAGGACCACAAGCAAAATTATTTTGGCATGAAGCAGCTGTTTACTAAAGGCCGTTTCCTCAATCTCAAGAAAATGTTTTTTGAGTATCCGTATAAGCAGTTTCCTTATGATTTTGAAAGATATATCAATTCCGAGGTCCCGCTTGAAGTGGTGGTATCCAACTGTGATACCGGTAAATCCGAATACCATTGTGAAAAAGAAGATATTGATAAATTTCTGAAATTAGGAATGGCATCCTGCTCAGTACCTATTTTGTGCAAACCGGTCAAGGTGGGTGATTATCACTATCTTGACGGAAGTATTTGCGACTCGATTCCGATTGAAAGAGCATTGGAAAAAGGCTGCGACAAATTGTTGATAGTAATGACCAAGAATGCTTTAGAATCACCAACTAATTATGGTAAGGCTAAATTCATTATGGCATTCAAATATAAGAGAAAATATCCAAAGTTCTATGAGGCACTGCTCAAAAGAACAGAAGTTTACAGCAGACAGCTTGAGCTTATGAAAAAGCTTGAAGAGGAAGGCAGGGCAATGGTGCTCAGACCGGACATTGAATGCATTCACAAATTTGAGCAGAATGATGATAAGGTTGAAGAATTCTACCAGAACGGCAGAAAGATTGCCGAGGAAAACATAGGACAAATCAGGGAATTTTTTGGAGTGTAGTTCATGAAAACACTTATTATTAACGGAAGTATGAAAAATGAGGCCAGTCATTCCTACATGGTGGCAGGCAAATTTGTTGAAGGCCTTGCAGAGGCAACCGGGACAGAGGTGGAGACAATTCACCTCGGCAAAATGAATATCGCTCATTGCAGGGGATGTTTCGGATGCTGGAAGGTAAGCCCGGGCAAATGTGTTATCAGGGATGATATGGATATGATTACCGGCAAAATACTTGAGAGTGATGTGATTGTTTTTTCATTTCCGTTGTACTTCTTTGGGCTTTCGTCGATTGCCGCAACAATGCTTAACAGACTCTTACCGCTCAAGATGCCTTACGCAGGTAAACTGGCATCAGAGGATGATTTGATAATTATGGATTACCGATATGATTTTTCCGACAAGAAAGTAGTTATTGTATCTTCCTGTGCACACGCATCGACAGATATTGTATATGATTCGGTATCTCGTCAGTTTGATATGATTTGCGGTAAAGGAAATTATACAAAAGTATTCACTCCGCAGGGTGAGATTCTTATGCTGGAACAGATGAAGCCGATACTTGGCAATTATCTCAAAAAGGTAAAAGCGGCAGGCTTTGAGCTTGGTACAACAGGAACTGTCAGCGAAGATACACAAAAGAAGGTTTGTGCTCCACTAATTCCTGTTCGAGCTGTTGAAAAAATGATGACAGGCTATTGGGAGGATTATCCACAATGAAAAAGAGAGAAAATGGTCAGGGAATGGGACATCTGAGATTTTCATATGTCGCTTCAACAAGCGGGATTTCCGTATTCAGGGCCAGACATAATCATATAAAGATGATGGCGCATCCTGAGCGCTACACAGAAGATCAGATGTATAACGAGGCTATACGCCTTATGGAACATATGAGAAAAAGAGGAAGAACTACCAATAAAGTATTCGGACTTGATAACCTTCCGAAGGAAGGCGGATACTTTGTATGCCCTAACCATCAGGGCAAGTATGATGCAATTGCCATTTTTCTGTCACATCCTACTCACATTGCTGTTTTGATGGAGAAGGAGCAGGCTAACAAAATAGTTTCAAAACAGGTGGTTGATCTGGTTCAGGGAGAAAGACTTGATTTTGCAGACCCAAAATCTCAGATTAAGGTTCTTGACAAAATTGCGGAAGATGTAGCAAACGGGAAAAGATTTCTTATTTTCCCGGAAGGCGGATATTTGGATAACAAGAATACGCTCCGCAAGTTCAATGCAGGATGTTTCAGAGCTGCATTAAAATCCAAAATGCCGATTGTACCAACCGTATTAATTGATTCATATAAGGCACTCAACGGTAATTCCTTCAAAAAAGTTGAAGTTCAGATTCATTATCTTGAGCCTATAACTTTTGAAGAATACGGTTCCATGAGAAAATGCGAGATAGCAGAGCTGGTAAAATCCAGAATTCAGGCAAAACTTGACGAAGTATTAGGCGGTGCAGACTGATGAAAGATTATGCAAATCAGAATGTTGAATATTTTGAGAAGCTTTTGAAGAAGGAAGATCTTGAAAAACTTCCGCTGTACAGTACTTTCTGTGAATTACTTGAGAATTGTAGCAAGAAATTTACAGACTGTCCGGCAATAAGTGATATGGTTAATACAGTAACCTATGGTGAACTGTATGAGCTTATAGCCCGCAGAAGAGCATTCCTCAATGAGCAGGGCTTTAAAATGGGTGATAACATCGCAGTGCTTGCACCAAACGGACTTGATGCAATGGAATTGTATATGGCTATTCCGACAGCAGGGATGACGGTTATCATGCTTCCTTCGGCACCTATGGCACTCAACAATTCGGATATTCGTAAGTTAATCCGCAAATTTGATATAAAAGGATTATTTGTACATAGCACATTACAGGATGTTACAGAGGGATTGGATACAAAGGTATTTGACCTAAAGGCTACATCGGATAATAAAGCCGAGATGGCTGATGTGGACCCGGAGGATACGGCGGTTATCTGTTTTTCGGTTAATGATGACCCGGCAAATCCATACGGTGCAATGCTTTCCCACAGAGCAATTATGAGAGCGGCCCACAACGGACTGTTTATTCCCGGGAATCCTTTCGGACAGAGAACAATTGCAATTTTGCCTTTATCCCATGTGTTCGGGGCAATCCGAGGTCTTCTGACCTGCATATACACGGGTGCTCTTGTTTATGCATGCGAAGATATGAGCAATATTGTTTTTGATATACCAAAAATGAAACCTACAATACTTACACTGGTACCGGGGCTGGCGGAAATGGTTCTTTCCGTTGCCAGAATTAAGGGCAAGGAATTCCTTGACGGAATCGAGACAATGATTTGCGGAGGCGCATATGTGCAGCCTAAGCTTATCAAACTTGCCGAATCACTGGGCATCACACTATTTGCGGGATATGGTCTCACTGAGGCTTCCAATATAGTAACCGGCAATGTTGACAGCGCAACAGTTCCTGATTCTGTGGGACAGGTTTATCCCGGAACAGAGGTCAGAATTGTGGATGGAGAGATTCAGGTAAAAGGTGATGTCGTTATGAAGGGATACTACAATGACCCTGAGAGGACGGCTGAGGTGTTCACCGAGGATGGCTGGCTTAGAACCGGAGATATAGGTGAGATTGACGACGAGGGCTTTGTGCATATCACAGGGCTCCGCAAAAACCTGATTATTCTGCCAAACGGAGAAAATATTTCTCCGCCGGAGCTTGAGAGATACTTTATGAAGCTTGACGGAATTAAGGACTGCCTTGTCAGGGAAGAATCCTTAAGAGGCAGAGCAATACTGGCAATAGCTGTTCTGCCGGATACAGAATACTACAGCGGAAAAGAGATTGCTGAGATTGAGGCTGATTTGAAAGCCGCAATCAAAGAGGCCAACAACGGTCTTCCGACCTACAAAAATGTTACAAGGACCACGATTGTATCAGAGGCACTTGATCATACTGTCAGGGACAGGATGATTGAAATTGAGTGGTAAATTAAGATGATAGATTCAGTTTATACTGTTCTATATATTATTTTTTAAAGGAGATAACAAAATGGACGCAAAACAGACAGAAATTGCAGAGAAGATTAAGGGAATCCTCGTAGACAACTTAAGAATCCCTGCTGAGGAGCTTGACTACGAAGTAGAGCTTTTTGGAGACGGAATCGGACTTGATTCAATCGATTCACTTGAGATTATTGCCGGAATTGATCAGGAATTCGGCGTACAGATGACAGGTGTTGCAAGAGAAAACTTTTTCAATATCGCAGCACTCAGCAAATATGTTATGGAGCACTTGGAGGATTAATTTCCTCCTTGGCCCATGGCGTGAAAGATTAATATCCCTCTGCAGACAGCAGACCGGTGGGATGAAGAGGTAAAAAAATATGGCAAATTCAGAAAAAAGATGTGTTATTACCGGAATGGGTATGATTAATGCCATTGGTAATACTGTAGAAGAAAGCTGGAACAACTGTATCAATGGTGTTTCAGGAATTAAGGAAGTAAAATCGATAGATACGAGCGAGTGTTATGCTCATCTGGGAGCCGAATCAGCAGAACATTTTGATGTTGACGGAGGCGAAGATGCAGAGAGAATGGACAGGGTTTCCCTTCTCTGTGTAAAGGCGGCAAGAGAAGCACTGGCCGATTCAAAAATAGAGATTAATGACAGTAATGCCGACAGAGTCGGTGTTATTATCGGAAGCTGTGTTGGCGGAGCAATCAGTATACAGAAATTCTTTACTGATATGGAAAAAGATCCTGCAAGCACGGATGCACTTGACATTATCAAAATGCCAATCGGTGCAATTGCCAATAATATTGCAAAAATTGCCGGAGCAAAGGGTGTCGTTACCAATGTGGGTAACGCATGTGCAGCAAGTACAATAAGTATTGAATATGCCTGCGACCTTATCCGTGCAGGAGTTGGGGATGCATTTATTGTCGGCGGTGCAGATTCTTTTTCCGCACTTGCATTCGGAGGATTTACTGCACTTCATGCTCTGGATACGGATCCATGTTCGCCATATAACAAGAGTAAGGGAATCACCTTGGGCGAGGGCGCAGCGGTACTCATCGTAGAATCTTATGAACACGCTATGGCGCGTGGTGCAAAGATTTACTGTGATGTTCTCGGCAACGGTATCAGCTCTGATGCTCATCATATTACAGCACCAAGAGATGATTCAGAGGGTCAGATGAACGCCATGAAATGGGCTCTTAAGCATTCAAATCTTGATCCAAAGAGCATTGATTATATTAATGGTCATGCAACAGGAACGGTTAAGAACGATACAACCGAAATGCAGGCTATGCAGAATATTTTTGGCGATAATGACAATACCGCGGTATCGTCAACCAAATCAATGGTGGGACATTGCCTTGGAGCTGCCGGTTCAGTAGAAGCAATCTACACTGTTAAGGCTCTCACAACAGGAGTTGTACCGCCAACCATCGGATATTCGGAAGAAGACCTTGCAGTGCTTCCTGAAAAAGCCGGCAAACTGGATATGATGCCAAATGTCAAGAAGCAAAAAAATATCGACATAGCAATGACCAACAATTTTGCATTTGGTGGTTGCAACGCAAGTGTTATTTTCTCAAAGAACGAGAAGGAAATCGCACCACAGGAGAATAATAAAGTATATGTTACCGGATTTGGTCTTGTAAGCCCTGTCGGAAACAGCGTTGATGCATTTATCGAGGCTGTAAAATCAGGAAAAACACAGGCTCAGGACGGAAATCTTATTGCAAATGTCGGCTCTGATGACTATGCGGAGCATGGAATTAAGCTTGCATTTTACCGTAAGCTTGACAAACTCAGCCAGATTCAGGTAGTGTCAGGACGCTCATGTCTTAAGAATGCAGGCGTTGAGGTGACAACGGACAACGAAACTGACATCGGTATGATTATCGGTACTGCTGACGGTCCTGCGACAGATATAATTAATTTCCATGAGGGACTTATCAAAAACGGTCTTCATGCAGGAAGTGCGTTTGTATTCCCTAACACTGTTTACAATGCAGCAGGCGGATATCTTTCAATAAATTCGGGCGTAAAGGGCGTTAATGTAACCCTTACCAACGGTATGCAGGCCGGTCTCCAGAGTGTGTGCTATGCATACAATGTGGTTCGCGACGGCGATGAAAAGATGATGATGGCCTGCGGTATGGATGAAAATACAGATATTATGCAGCTTCTCTATGAAAAGCTTGGATATATTTCAAAGGATGCAGATACAACTCCATATAATAAGTCCGGTAAATCATTTGTACTGGGAGAGGGAGCAACCTCCGTTATGCTGGAATCTAAGGCTTCTGCAGATGCCCGTGGCGCTAAGAAATATGCAGAGGTTGCAGGATATGCAATGACTCATGAATCCGTATCAGTCGGCACACTTGCAGGCAGTGATATAGCTCTTGATAAGGCAATCAAGGCAGCTTGCCAAAATGCAGCTATCAGCATTGATGAAATCGATGCAGTTGTGGGATTTGGTAACGGCAATGAGATTGTTGACAATATCGAAATCAATTCATACAACAGGATTTTCAATGGTAAAAAACCTGTATTCAGTGTAAAAGAAGTTGTTGGTGAAGCAAGAGCTGCGGCTGCAACACTTCAGGCAATGGAAGCAGCATTAATGCTTTCAGGCGAACTTGGAGACAAACTTGAAGCATTTGAATTTGACGGAACAAAGGCTGTTAAGAAGACGGTTGATGTATCAGGATACAAATATATTCTTGTTACCAGCTTCGCAACAGGCGGTTCATATACAGCAGTTGTATTAAAAAAATGTAACTAAGGAGACTAATGGAATGAGTAAAGTAGCAATCGTTACAGGTGCATCAAGAGGAATTGGTAAAGCCTGTGCATTAAGACTTGCAAAGGCTGGTTGTGATGTTGTTGTAAATTACAACAGCTCAGAGGCACCGGCACTTGAGGTGGTTGAGCAGATTAAGGCAATGGGTCAGAATGCAATTGCGTACAAGGCAAATGTTGCAGACCAGAAGGAAGTATCGGGAATGTTCCGCGAAGCATTTAAGACCTTCGGACATATTGATATTCTTGTCAACAATGCGGGCGTTGTGGATGACGCATATCTGCTGATGATTAACAAAGATTCTGTTGACCGTAGTTTTGAACTGAATGTAAAGGGATATCTCTATTGTGCACAGCAGGCGGCCCTCAAGATGTTCAAACAGAAAAGCGGAGTCATTGTCAATGTATCATCGGTAAGCTCAAAGCTTGCGCTGGCAGGACAGGTTGTATATTCCGGAACCAAGGGTGCTGTTAATTCAATGACTGCTACAATGGCCAAGGAATTAGGACCTTACGGAATCCGTGTCAACGCAGTTGCTCCCGGATTCATTCAAACAGAAATGATAGATGCCGTTCCTGATGAAAAGATGGGAGAATATATCAAAAATATACCCCTCGGACGCCAGGGAACAGTCGATGAAGTGGCTGAGGTAGTAAATATGCTGGCATCGGACGTAAGTTCATATATCACAGGTCAGGTAATCGTTTTAGACGGAGGACTTAGTTTATAATGAATATTATTGAGATTAATAAAAGAATCAAACAGAGACCACCTTTTCAGATGGTAGAAAGAGTCCTTGAGGTTGTTCCGGGGGAATCGGTTAAGGCACTCAAGAATGTATCAGTCAACGAGCCTTATTTTACCGGCCATTTCCCGGATGCACCAATTATGCCGGGCGTGCTTGTAATCGAGACAGCGGCACAGGCCTGCTCGCTTGCGATTGAGGCGGACGGAACTGATGACAAAACAATTTATGTTTTGCTTAAGGTTAAGGATTTCAAATTTGTGAAGCCGGTTATTCCGGGAGATACACTCATTATTGACTGTAAAAAAACAATGGGAGCCGCAGGACTTTTTACTTTTGCAGTAACAATTTCAGTCAATGACAAGGTTCGCGCAAAAGGTGAATTGATGTTCACAGCAGTAGACAAGGAATCAATCTACGCTGAAGACTAGGAGGTAAAATTAAATGGCAAAAACAGCATTTATTTTCCCTGGACAGGGAGCACAGTATGTAGGTATGGCAAAGGATTTTTATGACAAATTCGAGGAATGTCGCGCAATCATTGATGAGGCAGATGAACTTATGGATTTTGACCTCAAACACATTATGTTTGATGAAAATGAGCTTATCAACAAGACAGAATATACTCAGGCAGCAATGCTTGCAGCAGAGTGTTGTATTCTCAAAGCAGTGGAAATGAAAGGAATCAAGGCTGATATAACAGCAGGGTTGAGCCTTGGCGAATATGCCTCACTTGTTGCCTGCGGTACTCTTTCATTTGCAGATGCAATGAAGCTTGTAAGAAAGCGCGGTATGTATATGGAAAACGAGGTGCCGGCCGGAAAAGGAACTATGGCGGCAGTTATTGCACTTGATGCGAATATAATTGACGACATATGTGCAAAAATTACCGAGGAAACAGGTAAGGTGGTATCTGCAGCTAACTATAACTGTCCGGGACAGATTGTTATTTCGGGATATCGTGAATCGGTTGAGATGGCTGACCCAATGCTTAAGGAAGCAGGAGCTAAAATGGTATCAATGCTTAATGTAAGCGGTCCGTTCCATTCACCAATGCTTAAGGGTGCAGGGGACAAGCTCGCAGTGGAACTTGCCGGCGCAACAATCAATAAACCTGTAATTCCATATATCAATAACGTTGCTGCTGAGGTAGTAACGGAGGCCGACGGAATTAAGGAAACCCTTGAAAAACAGGTATACTCACCGGTCAGATGGCAGCAGACAATGGAAAAAATGCTTGCTGACGGTGTTGATACTTTCTATGAAATCGGACCGGGAAAAACCTTGGCAGGATTCATGAAGAGAATTGACAGAAGCAAGAAGGTAATTTCAATTAATACAGTGGAAGATTTGGAAGCATTAGCTTAGAAAGGCATTACCATGTGGGATGAAAGATTGAATGATCTGGATGAACGCCGCAATAAAGCATATATGGGCGGCGGTCAGGCAAAAATAGACAAACAGCACGAAAGAGGCAAGCTTACCGCAAGGGAGAGACTTGAAATCCTCTTCGATGAGGGAACCTTTGTTGAGATTAACAGCCTGATGACTACCAGAACTACAAACTTTGGTATGGATAAGAAAAAAACACCGGGAGACGGCGTTGTAACCGGATACGGCAGAGTGAATGGCAGAGTTGTATTTGCATCTGCACAGGATTTCACGGTTGGCGGAGGCGCTCTTGGAGAGTACCACGCACAGAAAATAAAAAAGGTAATGGAAAAAGCAATTGAAGCAAAAGCTCCTTTTGTAGAAATCAATGACAGCGGCGGAGCCAGAATTGAAGAAGGCATCGACAGTCTCAACGGATATGCCGGAATGTTCAGAAGGCATGTTCAGATGTCAGGAGTATCCCCTCAGATTGCTGTTATCATGGGACCATGCGCAGGAGGTGCATGCTATTCTCCTGCTTTGTGTGATTTCATATTTATGACCAGGGAAAACGGTCAGATGTATATCACGGGACCAAAGGTAATTAAAGAGGTTACAGGTGAAGTGGTTACGACAAAGGAACTTGGCGGTGCAGAGGTTCATATGAATCAGAGCGGTGTTGCTCATTTTGTATATGATGATGACAGAGAATGTCTTATGGGAGTAAGAAGATTGCTTTCATATCTGCCTGAAAACTACCTTGAAAAACCACCGGTTTGTGCTCCTGCCAAAAAGTATTATCATAAAAGACTTCGTGACATTGTATCTCCTAATATGAAAATGTCCTATGATATGCATGAAGTAATCGAAGAGATGGCAGATTTGGATTCATTTATTGAGATTCAGGAAGGTTTTGCCAGAAATGTAATTGTAGGACTTATGAAAATGGAAGGAAAAACCGTCGGCGTTGTTGCCAATCAGCCAAATTTCCTTGCGGGTTCTCTTGATTTTAACTCAGGGGATAAGGCAGGAAGATTTATCAGATTCTGCGATTGTTTTAATATACCTATTCTTACTCTTGTTGATGTGCCGGCATTTCTCCCAGGCAAGAATCAGGAGATTAACGGAATTATCCGTCACGGAGCAAAGATTCTCTATGCTTACAGTGAAGCAACCGTTCCAACGGTGACAGTTCTTTTACGAAAAGCATTTGGAGGCGCATACATCGGTATGGACAGCAAAGGTCTCGGAGCAGATTTTGTATATTCATGGCCAATTGCGGAAATAGCTGTTATGGGCGCAGAAGGCGCAGTCGGAATAATCGGTAAAAAGCAGATAGATGCTGCAGAAGACCCTGAGGCAAAGCGCAGCGAGCTTATTGAAGAATATGAAGAGAAATTCATGAATCCTTATGTAGCTGCCGAAAGAGGTTATATTGATGAAGTAATCAGGCCTGAGGAGACAAGGGACAGAGTCATCAGTGCATTTAATATGCTTGAGCAGAAAAGTAAATCTGCTCCAAGCAAGAAACATGGAAATATTCCATTATAAAATACTTGTCAAATATTTCGACTTGTGTTATTATACTCAAGTCGAAACAATTTGATATTAGTTAGCGGGTGTAGTTCAATGGTAGAACACCAGCCTTCCAAGCTGGATACGTGGGTTC
>JAEDHB010000056.1 GCA_016297265.1 Butyrivibrio sp. | reverse complement strand
AGCATTTTCTCTGTGTCTGATATTATCCGTTGCTCACTTCGATAAATTTCTTCAAAGTCTCCAACGCTTTTCCGGAATTAATAAGCTCTGCCGCAAGCTGTATTCCTGCCTCCATACTGTCAGCTTTTCCTCCAATATAGAGAGCAGCTCCGGCATTCATAAGCACCGCATTTCTCTTGTGTCCTTTTTCACCCTTAAGAATTGCCATTGTTATTGCCGCATTTTCCTCCGGTGTTCCTCCGACAAGGTCCTCTTTTTTACAACGCTCAAAACCAAACTTTTCCGGTGTAATTACACTTGTTTTGTACCAGCCGTCCTTAAATTCGCAAATGGTGGTTGGTGCGCTCATAGAGATTTCATCAAGCTTATCCTGGCCGTATACAACCATTCCGCGCTTAACCCCCAGACTCATAAGAACCTGCGCCAGCGGATTAACAAGATATTCATCATATACTCCAAGAAGCTGCATAGAAGGCGTTGACGGATTGGTAAGCGGTCCGAGAATATTGAATACCGTACGGAAGCCAAGTTCTTTTCTAATTGGACCTACATATTTCATAGACGAATGATATTTCTGTGCAAAGAAAAAGCACATTCCCACTTCATTCAGAAGCTTCACACACATATCCGGATCCTGTTCAATATTGACGCCAAGTGCTTCCAGACAATCAGCAGTTCCGCATTTTGAAGACGCGGCACGGTTGCCATGCTTTGCCACTTTCATTCCTCCGGCAGCTGCAACCAATGCAGAAGTAGTTGAAATATTGAAACTCTGCGCATTATCCCCACCGGTTCCGACAATTTCAAACACATCCATTCCGGTTTCAACCTTGGTTGCGTGGTCCCTCATCGCTGCTGCACAGCCGGCAATTTCGTCCGTGGTCTCTGCCTTTGCGCTCTTGGTTGATAGAGCTGAAAGAAATGCCGCATTTTGTGTAGGTGTTGTCTCCCCACTCATGATTTCATTCATAACTGTGTATGCTTCATCATAAGTCAAATCCTCTTTGTTAACAATTTTTACAATGGCTTCTTTAATCATAATTTTATCTCCTTCCGTGTTATAATATTTTGCAATAAAAAAATCCCTGACAGAAAAATATCTCTGTCGGGGACGAATAATCAATTCGCGGTGCCACTCCGATTCACATAAAATGTGCACTCAACGGGTTGTAACCCAGACCTCTAACGCTGTCTTATACGTCGCAATTTACTCTGAAAAAACATTTCTCTGCGCCCTCCGCGGCCCAACCTGCAACCAGAATATTACCCGCATCCCAGCACCACGAGCTCTCTGTGAATCCTTAATTGCATGCATATCCGCTTCATCGGTTTAAATCATTATAACTTGATTAAATAAAGTTTACTCCCAATTTTAATCCTTGTCAATTACAAATAAATGTATCATCTTCAAAAAGCTGGGAATAATCAAAAATAAAAAAGGAAATTTTATGAAAAATAGAAAAACACTTATTTCTTATGATGAAAAATATCTCGAAGATGAACTAAGAGAAGCAAAAAATGCATTGGCGGCGGCATATTCCAATTTTGACAATGTTACCGACCCCGATCTTATTGATTATTGCATTTATCAGGTAAACTCCCTGCAGATGAAATATCAGTTTCTGGTGGAGAGAGCGAGGCTTACCGGATTGCAGATTAAAATAGAATAAGCAACTAACAGGGGATTACACTGTAAATCCCCTGTTGCTGTCTGAATACATATTTTCATTCAATGATGATTTTGAATAAGTGAGACCTGCATATACCTGCTGTGTATTTTCCATGACAGGGGCCTCCTCAACAGTTTTGCTCAATTCTACGAAGGAGCTCTTAAGATTCTCAAGCATTGCTGTGAGCCTTGGCAAAATCACAGCCTCATTGCGGATATCACACTGCAATAATGCTCTGTTTAAAAACATGTATACTTGCAATAACTGCCCTGAAATCTCATATTGCATATCAAGGCTTGCCGATAATTCTGAAATAATGCTTCTTGCTCTTTTGATACCAAGTCTGAATTCCTCAGTATTTTTACCATAACAGGCAATTGAATCTTCAATATATTCGATTGCCACATCATACATAATCACGATAAGTTCCACTCTGTTAGCCTGTGTAACCTTAACCGCATAATCTTTTAACCGTTCTTTTGTCATCTATTGCCTCCTACTGTAAAAGCTGAAGAACTGTCTGAGGTCTCTCATTTGCCTGTGCAAGCACTGATGTTGATGCCTGTGTAAGCACATTTTTAGCCGTGTAATTGGTCATTTCCTCGGCCATATCACAATCCTCAATTCCTGAAAGGGCTGAATCCATATTAAGTTTGTAATCGCTAAGACTTTCAACGGTTGATTCAAGGCGGTTCTGATATGCTCCAAGCCTTGCCCTGTCCGCAGAAACCTGGGAAATTGCTGCATCCAGCTTTTCAATAGCTCTTCCTGCGGTAACGGTTGAACCCACTCTCAAATCATCAATTCCCAGAATATGAGTTCCCAATTTAGGAATGTCAAGATCAAGCACCTGACCTTCATTGGCACCAATCTGTAAGGTCATAACACCAATGTCGGTAACGTCAAGCTTTGCCAAATCACCAACGTTGGCATCGTCATCAATTTCAACCACCATTTTAAAATTATTGATATCAGTGATAGTTGCTATTTTTCCGTCATATGATACTGTTGCAGTATCCCTAAAACCTGCATCCAAACCAATCTCGCAATCCTGTCCTGCCGTTATATTGTGAAGGCTCGCTCCGTAACCGAATAAGTTGGCGACCTCCTCGTTTGAAAAATCGATTGAGAGTTCCTCTTTTGAACCATAATATTTGTTTACAAGAATTCCGCCTGCCTGATAATCGACACCTGCCGAATTACATGCATTTACAATTCTCTCATAAACGGTATCCCAATCATCGCCCTCACCAACTTTTACAATGGAACCATTAATACTCATACTGCCCTTAACACCTGTCGGTACCGTTCCTGAAAATTCCGTAATTCCGGCAACCGCTTTGGTGGCCTTTTTCGTAACGGTCAATTCATACTCGCCTGCGCTGACTCCTTCATTAACCTTCAGCACACCCACGCCCTCAGTATCGGAATAACTTCTTCTTCCGAGTGTTCCGTCCAAAAGCGGCATTGTATTATATTCTGTTGTCTCCGCAACTCTGTCTACTTCTGCCAGAATCTGCTCGACTTCCTTCTGGATTGCGGCTCTGTCTTCATCACTGTAAGTCGCATCCGCTGCCTGTACGGCAAGCTCCCTTGCTCTCTGCAGCATATTGTGAACTTCCGAAAGTGCACCCTCCGCAGTCTGAACTACATAAACACCGTCATTGGAATTATTTTTTGCCCGCTCCAATGCCTTTATCTGCGTATGCATCCTATTGGAAATCGCCATTCCTGCTGCATCATCCTCAGCATGATTAATTCTATATCCTGATGAAAGTCTCTCGATGGATTTATCAAGCGCTTTCTGTCCCTTGCTTAACTGATTGTTAGCAATAATAGCTGAAATATTACAATTAACTCTCATTCTATCACCATTTCCTTATGTTGCCCCGGAGGGAATTACTGTCTACATTATATATCGGACAAACCCCTCGTTTACTTAGTAAGTTCTTCAATAAAAATTTTCGCTATTTTCAAAATATCCTGTGTCTCAACATCTCCGTTATGGGCAAATGCCTGCGGCTGACTGGTCACATGATTTACTTTTATATTGATATTTTTCATTCCCAGGATATCCATTCTCTCTTCAATAACCCGGGTTCTTGCCTCGATTTCAATGCGAATTTCGTCATCGGAGCACATTATTGATGCACTAAAACCTGTCTCCCTAACCTTGCCGTCAACGGTAATTCTTCCGTATCGCGAATCTCTGATTTCGATGCTGAGAGCTCCGCTCTTTTCACTGTTCTCGATAACCTTGAGATTAATGATTCCGCTTCTGTTTTCATTTTCATACGGGAAAATAAAATTATTCTGCTTTGCCATGGAATTAATATATCTCATATTATTGCCAATCTGGCGCATGGTTTCCATGTCGACATAGGATTTTTCACTATTGACGGCCTTGTTGAGCATTTCCTTAACCGTTGAGAACACATTTTCATATTCCTTGTTTAGGCTTTCTTTGCTCTCCATGGCCTCCATGATTCGGTTTTCTATTGTCTCATCACCGGTTCTTTTCTTATAATCTTTAAATACTCCTTCTGAATTCAGAGTCACTGCCTGCGCCGCCAGAATATTATTATAGGTTGCCGGAATCCTGTAATCTGTGATTTCCTTCAGTATTCTTTCAGATACATTGGCAGCATTCATTGCTGTCTCGATATATTTTTGGTACACCGGATCATTTTCCGGGATACTGCTGTCAGTTATTGCACGGCTAAATTCCTCAACACTCATACTGTCAAAAACGGTGCCAAGCTTATGCAGTTTGTCAGGAGTAATTCCTGCTCCTGCCTCCCTGAAAAGTGTCTTGTAATAATTTACCCTGTCTTCAAGTGAGACAAGCTTTGTATCATCCCCGGCCGTCATATCCATATTGCGACCTTTTTGTGAAAAATATGCACTGAGAAGATTTCCCATATTAAGCTCCAACCCCTGATTCATAAGCTGTCCCACCGCATATTTACCGCCTTCATTAAAGCTTCTCACAAGGCTGTACACTCCGATGAATTTTTCTCTTTCCTCCGGAGTGATTGCTCCGTTTTTATCCATGCGATATAGGAATTCGCTGTATTTTTCCACCTTCTGTTCCTCTGTCTCCAGATTGTACAGATATTCGCTAAGCTCTTCCACGGCCGTTTCCAGCGGATTGATATTGTCCCTTATCATCCTGAGTGTTTTCTCAGGAGTAATATTTTTGAAAAGCTGCTGAATTGATGTATCCAGACTTTTAACTTTATCAAGATATTCCCCTGTAATAACCATATCGTTATATGCAAGTATTCTTACCGCACGCCTGTTTTCCTCGTTATTATCATATCCAAGATTGCTCAAAATATCTTCCATGCTGGCAGCAATCGCCTGCGCCTTGCTGTCACCAAGGTCGCTTCGTATCTCGGTGGACAATGCCTCGTAAGCTTTTTGGGCTTTCATGCTCACCACTTCATTGTGATGATATGTAAGGCTGTTAACCGTTGCCGTTTCGCCGGCCTCAATTACGCTTCCGATAACTGCACAATGTGCATATCGCAAATTGTCCACAGCCGTTATTGTCATATTGACCTGCGTGGTCTCAATAGTTGTTACATTGTTGTCAAAATTTTTTAACTCCAGCGCTTTAAGCATTTCAACCATCTCTGAGATATCCGTTGTATTGACAGAGATACCGCTTTTTTCCATTATTCTCAACGAATCAAAAGTCATTATAAGCCTTGCTTCCTGTAACTTCCTGTTCGCAGTAATATAATCAACATTTTTCTCATCAATCTCAACAGGCTCTTTTTCTTTCGCTATGATGAGCTCATCCACGGTAAATGGTCTATGATTCTTAACGATGCTCATAACTTCCACAGGCTGCACTTCGCTAATTGTCTGGATTGCCATGGCGGCTTCTTCCCACGGAAGGGTTTCTCCGGTTCTTAAGGTATCCTTTGCAGCATAACCCTCAATCATTGTCGCAATAATTCTGTCAAATAGATTTCCGTTTTCCGTGAATTCCTGAACATTATCAAGTTCCTCATAATATGCAAAGTTTTCCGCAGTTACTTCTATTCCTCTCTCCAACATCCATCTGCCTACATCCGTTAATTCCACGGTTGGCTCCATTCCTGCATTTACAATTATTTTCTCAATCTGGGGCTTAAGCTCCTGCCATTCCCCCTCAGAAAATACTTTGTTGCTGTTAACTGTTCCCGCGTGGGAAGCCAGATAAATGTTGTTGATTGTAGGGCGAAGCTTGTTCTGCATAAGATATGCCTTGGCGGAATCGCTTACCTGTGCCGTGCCTGCGGCATTGCTAAGCGCCTCCAGTGCTTCCGACACATTCTGCTTTGTGGCAGGAATACCAGCCTTTCCGAATTCCTCCGCAATCCTATATGCCGCTGCTCCATTGCCCATGGTCTGTCTGACCGCATCGATATCAATATCTGCCGTTGCTTCAAAATCATCACAGTACATGGCAAGTTTCATCTGAATCTGTTCAACCACCGTCACTATTCTGTGAACCTCCGTATTGTTGACATCAACGCCCTGGCCATCCATTTCAACAGCTACACCGGTATCCATCTTATTAAATATAGCAGCAAGATTATCCTTCAAAACCTTCGCCTGTTCTCTGATTGAATCAAGACTTCCGTCTCCGAGAATTGATTTTTTCTCACGGTCAAAGCCAAGAATCTCATCAAACGAACTTCCGAAACTGACTACGCCTTTGGTTTCCTCAGGTTTAAATCCTGCATCGTTGGTATATCCTACGCTGTCTATTCCATATATTGAATTAGATATGCCATCTATTTTCATAAATACCTCCTTTTATTTCAGAAACAAAGTGCACTTTGCAAATCTCTCTGATAAACGGTCGGCAGAACAAAGAATCTCGCATGCGAGATTCTCCGCCTGCGGCGGGTCGCCTTTGC
>JAEDHB010000055.1 GCA_016297265.1 Butyrivibrio sp. | reverse complement strand
TCGAACCCTGGACACCCTGATTAAGAGTCAGGTGCTCTACCAACTGAGCTAAAGGCGCATAAATATGTTGTTAACTTTTAAGCACTTGTGTATAATATCACTATAAGAGGGGATTGTCAACATGAAATTTACAATATTAGGAGAAAATATATGACAAAAAGCTTTTTTGCACTCTTACTTTGTATTGTTATCGGTATCAATTTTTTTGTAATCTTTAAAACATTACCCCTAAAATCCCTGATGGCAAAATGCACAAGGGCTTGTAACGCCATGGCAATTCTTGGAATGGGTGTGTATGTCGTGTATTTGCTGGCTCCGAATGTGACTGTTGCCTGTATTTCATACAGCTTCTTTACCGGACTTATCAGCGCTATGCTGCTGACATTCTTTTCGTTTGTGTACATATTCACACATGATAGAATGATGCCAAAATATATATCTATTCCGATACACTTATTTATGCTTCTTGATATGACGAACAACTTTATCAATCCGATTTGGAATCATTGTTATGAAGTTAAGAAAACGGTAATTAATTACGTTGATACATATTCCGTAACCAATAGCAGCTTCTGGTATGTTGTTCACTTTGCATTATCATACATTGTTGTAGCGCTCATCATGGTTGTTCTTGTTGCCAAAATAATTAAATGCGCTTCTGTATACAAAAGAAAATATGTCAGCATCGCAACTATTTTTATGACTGTTATTCTGCTTGACGCTGCAACTCTTGCAGTTAAGCTCAACATTAATATCTCCATTATTTTCTATGGTATACTTGCAATTGCAATAACCATATATGCCCTTTTTATTGCATCCAGAGATGTGATTAATGATATGTTAGGTTTAGTCGTTGAAGACCTTAACAGTGGCATTCTGTTTTTCGATAACAATCACAAATGTCTCTACAGCAATCAGCGCGTATGGGATATGTTTTGCTATGACAAGCCAAATTTTGAGAGGGCGGAGGAAATATACACCGGCACCTTGAAAAAACATCCCTTTGAAGAAAACCGGAAAATCGTATGGAATGATTCTGTGGAGATTAACGGCGAAAAAATGTATCTTACGGTTGAAGCCCAGCAGCTTTTTGATTCCAAAAATAATTATCTGGGATGTTACATTTCAATCATTGATGAAACTGAAAATGTGAAGAACTTTGAGCGCGAGATTAGCATGGTTCAGGAGTCAAGTCGCAACAAAAATAATTTCCTGTCTCAGATTTCCCATGAAATCAGAACGCCGTTAAATGCAATATACGGAATGAACGAGATGATTCAGAAGGAATGTTCGGACCCCGGCATACTGCAGTATTCCAATGACATTAAATCTTCCGCTGAAATGATGATTGACCTCATCAATGACTTTCTTGATCTGTCCAAACTGGAAGCCGGCAAAATGTCCATCAAGGAATCAAAATACGATTTTAAAAGCATGTTGACCAATATCATCAGCATAACCTACATCAAATCCAACGACAAAAATATTGATTTTTACATTGATATTGATTCGAAAATACCTTCCGTTCTGATGGGTGACACACTTCGCATACAGCAGATACTCATCAATATTTTGTCCAATGCCGTCAAATATACAGAAAAAGGCAGCATCACCCTGTCCATTAAATGTGATATAATTGATGACATTGCTAATTTGCATTTTACAATTACCGACACAGGCATTGGAATTAAGGACGAGGATAAAGCCCACCTCTTTGAGGCCTACAAGCGATTTGATTATGAGCATACAGGCAAAATACAGGGAACAGGTCTGGGCCTCAGTATAACAATCCAGCTTCTGTCACTTATGGACAGTGCGCTCAATGTTGAGAGTACATACGGAAAAGGAAGTACCTTTTCATTCAGTATTTTGCAGGAAATTATCAATTATGCACCTATCGGAGATTTTACGTATCACAAGCCCGACGCAAAAATCTTCTCAAACATCAACCGCACCATGCCGGCAGGAAGCTTCTATGGAAAAAAAGCATTGATTGTGGATGACACGGAAGTCAACCGAAGAGTTCTATCCTCCCTATTAAAAAACACCGGCATTGCAGTCACCGGTGTTACAAGCGGATTTGAATGTCTTGACCTGATAACCAAGGACCACTTTGACATTATTTTTCTTGACCATCATATGCCCGGAATGGATGGTGTGGAAACCCTTAACCGGATAAATGAAATGGATAATAACGAGAGTTACAATGCAAAAATAGTAATGCTCACTGCCAACACGGGTTCGGACGCAAAAGAATACTATATATCCCTTGGCTTTGATGATTATCTCGGCAAACCAATTCTGCCTGATAAGCTTAAAGAAATTCTTAACAGATATCTGCTCTAATGCCTGCGCTTTTTACAGCAGGGAATATTCATTATTTCTTTGAGCTCATTGATAGATTTTTTAAGCTGCAATAATTTACAGTTAAGTTTCTTATTGCAGCTTATTTTTTCGCATATCCGCGCATCAATATTCTTTTTGATACCATCGCCCCCATTAACGACTTGCTATTAATTTATTAATTGGATTGCCCATCTCAGAAAAACGGATTTCGTACTCTGTCATAATGTTTCCTTCGCTCATAGGGCTATTATGCAAATCGTAAGTAACAGCGTCAACATTCCAGGCGGCTTCTTTGATTTCATCAAGCGAAAAATCAAAAAGCGCCCTGTTGTCCGTCTTGAACTCAACACTGCCCTCTTTAGCAAGAATATTGTTATATCTGGCAAAAAACTGTCGTGATGTAAGTCTTCTTTTTGCATGGCGGTCCTTTGGCCAAGGGTCAGAGAAGTTCAGGTATATTTTGCTAATCTCATCCTTCGCAAATATGTCCTCTATCTGTTCGGCTTCCATTCTTATAAAAATCAGATTAGGCAGTTTACACTCCTCCTGTTTCTGAAGCGCACGGATTAATACACTCGAATATTTCTCAATACCAATATAATTAATGTCGGGGTTAGCTGTTGCAAGCTCAATAAGGAACTTTCCCTTTCCGGTCCCAATTTCAAGATGAATCGGATTGCAATTATGGAACAATTCGTTCCATTTGCCCTTCATTTCGACCGGTTCATTAACTGTGTATTCGCTTTCAATCATTGCCTCTCTGGCACCCTGTACATTTCTGAGTCTCATCTTTTTCTCCCATATATATATATTGTAGTGTTGCATTTAATCATCTTAAAGGATATTATAACAGTGGAAGTATACCACAAATTAAAGGAATTAACTATGAAAATAAAAATATTTATATTTACTTTTATACTGATAGTTGCAGGAATTTCTCCCGTCAACACAAAATCAAATAGCGAAAATAATACGGAGGAGTCAGTCATTCCGGCATTGCCTAATATCAAATCCTCCAATATCGTACTCATGGACGCGGATAGCGGCGAGGTTCTCTATTCCAAAAATCCTGATTTGAAATGCTTTCCGGCAAGTACCACCAAACTGCTTACCGGTCTGCTTACCGTTGAAAACACTGTACCAACGGCCAAAATTACTTTCTCGAAAAAGGCGGTTAACAGTATTGAACCGGGCGATGCCAACGCCTCAATTTCTGTGGGCGAAACCCTCACTATTGATCAGGCGCTGCACTGTCTTCTTCTCCGCTCTGCCAACGAAGTTGCATATGGTCTTGCGGAGTACATCGGCGGTGATGTACAATCTTTTGCAACACTTATGAACAACAAGCTGGAGGAAATCGGTGCCGTGAATTCCCACTTTATATCGCCAAGCGGACTTCACAATACACTTCATTACACAACGCCCTATGATATGGCACTGATTGCCAGAGAATGCTTCAACAATAAAACACTGATGAAGGTCCTTGGCTACAGTGATTTGTATGTAATTGAGCCAACCAACAAAAGTAAATTTACAAGGTATTACAAACCTCGTTTTCAGATGCTGACCGGTGGTGAATATGCCTACAAATACTGTGTTGGCGGAAAAACCGGTTTCACTGATGAGGCCGGCAACTGTGTCGTTGCTTTTGCCCAAAAGGATGATTTAAGATTAATCTGCGTTGTCCTCAATTCTACTGAGGAAGACCGGTATCTTGATTCAACGGCACTCTTCAACTATTATTTTAATAATTTCAAAAAGTTGTATATTGATTCAGGCAATTCAAACATATCCTACGTCGATATTGAAATTTTGAATCTCCTTGACAATATTGACTCATCCTCGGATATTTCCATCGCATTTGAAGAAAATGCATATCTTCTGGTTCCTGCAGAAGCAAATCTATCCGACCTGACCTGCATAGTAACCTATTCCGACAATCTTGCATATAAGGGAAAAGAAGGCGGCTTTGCCTGCATAAACTACTTCTACAAATCTCTGGATGTAGGAAGTGCAACCTTATATGTTAATGATTCAAAAAATTCATCCCTGCAAAACAACAGCGGTGTTCCTGCACTGGACTACAGCATTGACCAGGGTACCAAGGAAAAGGTACATTATATCAATATACTTTATATACTCTATAGCGTGGGCGGAATTGCCGTATTTGTTCTGCTCATAATGCTACTCACAAAAAATTCAAGAAAGAAAAATCGTCGCAATAAGAAACTACATTTCTGATTCGTGTCTGAGTTTCTCGCGATGACGTCTTTCGCGCCTTTTGTTTCTGGCGATGCGCTGCTTTTCCCTAATTGTATCCGCTCCTGCCTCGTCAGTCAATTTAAGCACCTTTGTTACGAAAAACTGATTGTTTTCAGTTTTTCGTATTTTTATTTTACCCTTAATATATCCATGCTTTTCACACTGTGCAAGGCAGTAATACATCTTTTGATTAGTTGAAAACCATCTGATTCTCCTGCGCACTTTTTTGTCACAAATTACACATCTGGTAGATAATATTTTTCCGTCACTCATAATGACATCCTTGTCCGGATAACCGTGGGATACAAATTTGGTATAATTACCATAATTCAGTGTGAATTCCTCTTCGGAATTCTTTGGAATCACATAGGTATCAATGGAAGAATACTGTTTTACCTGTTCAAAATGTAATGCCTGCATTACCTTGGAGGTATATACGGCATCTGAAAGTGCAGAATGAAACGGAATATCTTTGACAAGCTCCAGTTCATCAATAGCAGTCTCCAGGGACACTCTTGTCTTACCATCGCTGCTGTCAATACTGTATAACTTCTGTATATCATAGTATATTAGTGGTTTGGCAAAGCTGTGATTAATTCTGAAAAATTTGCAGTTTCTCTGCAGTTCTGTCAAATCCATGGAGCCCCAGCTGGCAAAAATATATTCTCCGCCGCTCTCGCACCATTCAAAAAAATCCGTCACGGCATCCTTAAATTTTTTGCCTTTTTTCAAGTCCTTCATATCAAGCATAATGATATCACGCGTAATTCTGTGAAGTTCATTATATACCGTTGGATTAACCAGCTGATGAAATTCCTCCACATATTCAAGCTTGTCATTGAGTTTAACTGCTCCGATTTCTATGATTTCAAATGGGAGTTTTTTATTTTCATTTTCCTTCCCAGACGGGCATTGATTCCATTCTAAATCAAAGATAATATAATTCATTCTCTACCTCATTCCGTACACAGAGTAAAACATCGAAAAACACTCTGTCTTCCGATGTTTTATTGCTTAATCGATAATATATTATCTCAAAATTTATGCTTTCCACAAACCATGCAAATTACAGTATGCATATACAGCTTCCACAGATTCATCTTCTGTTATAAAGAACTCTGCTTTAGGAGCCTCCTGTGGTTTTAGCATCTTTCTCTGAAATCCCTTTGATGTCTCTACAGCAATCCATTCAATATAATGTGCCTCCAGCATTGGATGCTCCACTTCTCCGACTGTAACACTGACTTTGTTTCCGTCAACTGAAAATACCGGTACATGTTTTTCCAATGCTCCGTCCGATGTTCCCGGAATAATTTCTGTCATCTTCTGTCCGCAGCACATTACGGGAACCCCTTTATCCTTAATCATTTCAATAGTGTTTCCACAATGTTCACAAATAAAAAATCTCATAATGACTTCCTCCTAATACTAATATTTATATTATAGCGCGTCCTTAACCGAATGTCGATTATTTTTTGACACGGTTCATTTTAATCTGTTATTTTCTTCTATTGCTGCAAGATCTGTTTTTTCATAGCGATTATGTCCTTGTAGCTGCTTTTTGTATTTCCAGCACTTAATTGCATCCTCCAAAGTTTTTCCCTTGTTATCTGCAAAAAAATCCCGGATGTAGGTATTATACTCAAACTGCCTGTCAATTTCTGTTTTTCCTTTCTTCTTATCCTCAAGAATTTGATAATATGCCTCTATCGCTTCTCTATAGGTTTTACCTGCATTACTTTTCAACCATTTTTGAAAAACAACATTGAAGGAAAAACTATTTCCGATATGTTCTCTAAAGAATGCTCTGTGGCTTTCCGTGCAGACAAAATCAGGCTCAATTTCTGTATCTTCATGAATGACTGATATTGCCGTACCTCTTTTTCTTACGGGTGATGCAGTCAATATTTCTCCGGTATCAAGAAAATGCGCAATCCTGTCCGTTATTTCCAGTTTGCCGCCGGATGACGGCAACCGGTTCTCTCTGCAAAAATTCACCAGTTCTTCTTTCAGATAATAATAATTACGAAAAGTCTGACTGTCCAAATTCCTATCTAATGGGGGTCTCTTCATTATATATTCTCCATATTCACAATTGATAATAACTAACCTGATTATATTCGTAATGTTCCCAGCGGGAATCGAACCCACAACTAGCGCTTTACTTATCCCAACGTTTTTTCAAATCTTTGACTTTTCCACCATTTCCTTTAATCATTTGACGCCATCCTATTTTTGCTACCATTTTGTATAAGAAACGTGGAAATGCAATAGATACATATATATT